>JARLJG010000064.1 GCA_031291325.1 Burkholderiaceae bacterium | reverse complement strand
TTGGCAAGCAGGCTGTCAGCCAGTTTGACCAATTCGGGATCGGGCTTGGCCCGCTTGGTGCGTTTTACGTAGGTCATTGTTTCCTTTATACAGGCAGTCTCCTGCCAAATGACCATTTACACAAAACTAATTACACCCTCCTCAAGATTTTCAAAAGCGCTCAATCTTGAGTCTGCGGTGTTCGATGTACATGCGTACATGTCCGCTCCTCGACTCAACCTTGGACACTTTTGGCATATTTTAGAGATGCCCTTATGACTCTTTGAAAATATGAAAATGCCGCATCGATTTCGCCGATGCGATACTTCGCAGTTTCATCCCCGCCCCGGTTCCGTCGAGAACGGCTGCACCGTCCATTCCCCGGACTTGCCGCCGCGTTTATGCACCACGCGGACCTGCGAAATGATCATTTGTCGATCCACCGCTTTGCACATGTCATAAATGGTGAGCAAACCTATCTGGACTGACGTCAGCGCTTCCATCTCGGCCCCGGTTTTGCCAAACGACTCCACTTCGACCGCGCAGACGACGCACGAATTCTCGGCGTCCAGCGTGAAATCGACCGCGACGCGCGTCAATGCGATCGGGTGGCAAAGCGGAATCAAATCGGCCGTGCGTTTGGCGGCCATGATCGCCGCGATGCGGGCGACGCCGAGCACGTCGCCCTTCTTGGCGCTTCCGCTGGCAATGACGGCGAGCGTATCGGGATGCATTTTGATTGTCCCTTGTGCAATTGCCACTCGTCTGGTTTCTTGTTTGTCGCCGATATCGACCATATGTGCTTGGCCGGCGGCGTCGAAATGAGTCAGCTCACCCGGTTGGGTTGGCCCGATATCGTGCTTTTTTGGAGGATTCATCGATTGATAGTCCGAAATACGTGAACATTTTGCGCTTGCAGGTATCATAACACCCTGGGACCACCCATAAATTTTGATGCACGCGAGACACTGCCCACCCATCGATAGTCGAATGGCATGATGCGACGAACCCTACTTCAATTTTCGATCATGCTGGCATGCGCATTGCCAGTTGCGATGACGAGCACTGCGCGTGCTCAAAACTTGCCGACGCTGGGCGATACCGAGCGCGCCGAGCTGACGCCTGTGATGGAACGCAAGGTAGGCGAGGAAATCATGCGCGAAATCCGACGCGACCCGGATTATCTCGATGACGCTCCGCTGCTGGAGTATTTGAATATGCTGGGCGGAAGCCTGGTGGATGCCAAGCCCGAAGTGCGCGGCGAAGCCAACTACGATTTTTCATTTTTTGCCGTGCGCGATTCGACCTTGAATGCCTTTGCCTTGCCGGGCGGCTTCATTGCCGTGCATTCGGCACTGGTGCTGGCGGCGCAAAGCGAGTCGGAATTGGCCGGCGTCCTGGGCCATGAAATCGGCCACATCGCGCAGCGCCATATTGCCCGCATGCTGGGCCAGCAGCGCCAGGACATGTTAATTCCATTGGCCGCCATGTTGGCGGCAGTGCTTGCCGCGCGCTCCAGCCCGGATGCTGCCAGCGCCTTGGCGATTGGGGGCGAAGGGTTGATGATTCAGCGCCAGTTAAGTTTCAGCCGCGACGCCGAGCGCGAAGCCGATCGGGTCGGATTGCAAATCATATCGACCGCAGGCTACGACACCTCCGGCATGGTGACGTTCTTTGGCCGGATGCAAAAGGCGACGCGGGTGTATAGCGAAGTGCCGTCCTTTTTGCAGAATCATCCGATGACCACCGAACGCATCGCCGACATGCAAGCGCGCATTCGCAGCTTGCCGTATCGGCAGCATGTGGACAGCCTGGATTTCCAATTGATACGCGCCCGCTTGCGGGTGCTGCAAGACGACAGCACGCAAGGATTGCATGACGCTGCGGCATTTTTCGACGACCAGCTCGCGCAAAATCCGCGTTCGCAGACAGCGCCGTCCAAATATGGACTGGCGTTTATTGCACTCAAAGAAGGGGCCGCCGACCGGGCGCAAACTCTGTTGCGGGAAGCGCGTGTGGCTGTCAAAGCGACGCCGCAGGCGACCACTGCGCAGCCGACCTTTGAAGCGATCTTCGATAGCCTGGAAATCGACATTCGACTTGCAGCAGGTCGAGCAGCGGAAGCGGCGAAGCTGGCAGCGCTGGCACGCGAGAAATTTCCTCTCTCGCGCGGCATCGCTCGTCAATATGCAAATTGCTTGATGGCCGAGGGGCGCAACGGCGACGCCGTCATTTATCTGCGCGATCAAGCGCAGCTATATCGGGAAGAGCCGCAAATCCAGGACCTTTTGGCCAAGGCATACGCGGCCGAGGGCAAGCAGGCGCTGCAGCACCTGGCGCTGGCGGAGTCGTACGCGTTGAACGGAGGATTGCTGTCGGCGCTAGAACAGCTATCGATTGCGCGCAAAGCCCCCGATGCATCGTTTTACGACAATGCGGTAATCGACGCCCGCGAACGCGAATTCAAGAGTGAATGGAATGAACAGCAGGAAGAGCTAAAGAAATCAAAAAAATTATAGAATGAATGTGCCGTTTTCAATCCGCCGCCAATAGCGAATAATTATTTTTCGCGCCCGCACCAATGCGCCCACATACCGCGCAGCGCCACCAATCGAAGGTCGACGAACCAATCTTGCGGGAGGATACTAACCAAAAAAGTTCACAATTCGTTGCGGCAGCCAATTCAGGTGGCCCGGCATCGACCCCGCAGCAAATCCTGCATGACCGCCGTGCGCTGGATATTCCAGCGTAACATGCGCAGACGCGTCGCGGGGCAGGTGTCGTTTCGGCAGGAACGGGTCGTTTTCAGCATTCAATACCAGCGTGCGCACGGTAATATCGGGCAAGATATGCTTGGCGCTCGCGCGCAGCCAGTAATCGTCGGTATCCCGGTAGCCATGCAGAGGCGCGGTGACAACGTTGTCGAACGCATACAGGTCGCGCGCGCGCAGCATGCGGTCGCGGTCGAATAAGCCGGGAAATTGCTGCAGTTTCAGCAAACACTTTGGCTTCAAGGTCTGCAGGAACACACGGGTATAGACCAAATTGAATCCTCGCGATAGCGCCGCGCCGCCCGCTGCCAGGTCGAGCGGCGCGGAGATTGCGCAGGCGGCGTCGACGATGTCAGCCTGATGTTGCGATTCGCCCAGCCAACGCAGCAGTGCATTGCCGCCCAGTGAAACGCCGGCCGCATAAAATTTGTTGCCGTTTTGACGTGGATGCGAGGCGAGGCGGCGCACGATCCAGTCGATTTCCTGGGCATCGCCGGAATGGTAGAAGCGCGGCGCGCGGTTGGGCTCGCCCGAACAGCCGCGAAAATGCGGCACCGCGCCCGACCAGCCGAGCGTGGCGATATGCGCCATGATCGACTTGGCATAGTGGCTGTCGGACGCGCCTTCCAGCCCGTGGAACAACACAACGAACGGCTTGGCGGGCTGGCCGTCGATAAAATCGACATCGATAAAATCGCCGTCCGGCGTATCCCAGCGCTCGCGCCGATAGGCCAGCGTCGGCGCCGCTATGCATTTGGCCGCATAGATGGTTTGCAAATGTCCGCCGGGAAGCCAGCGCGGCGCCTGGTAATGCATCAATGCAGCAGGGAACTGGTGGCTGGCTCTCCGCCGACCGAGCCGGGGGCGACCGAGGCGTGATGCGCAACGATGCGCCAGCCGTGCGGGGTCTTCAAATAGACGTTGGTGGCGACGATGTGGATATCTTGATGTTCGTGGTCGGTTCGTTCGATTTCCTCGACGATACTGTGGATTGCCATCATCACGTTTTGCGTGACCCGCAGTTGTCGCGGGCGAATCGGCACGCCGCCACGTTCGAACATGGCTTCCCACGAGGCACGGATGGCAACATGGCCGACCAGACGCGCTGCGCCCGGATGGATGCACAGGATATCTTCCTCGTCGGCCCACAAGGCCATCAGCGCTTCGATGTCGGCGCGACCGATGGCATCGTAAAACGCCGCTTCGGTGTCTTCCGACGTTCCCAACTGTTTGCGAATTTTGGCCATGATGGGGATGTGTGCGATTATCGGAAAGGGCGCAGCCAGGACGAGCAGCCCCAAGCCAGCCATTTTAACGCATGTTTGCGGCGCAGCAAAAGTGTATAGAGTAACACTGCCAGCGGCGCCGCCAATACGGTTTTTGCACTGTAGCGCCAAGCCGCTGCTTTGCCAAGGTATTTGCCGATGATGAGATGACGCGACCGGAAGAAATGGAATTGCTTGAAGAAATCGGTGCGCCAGGATGGCGTGGACGAGGCACCGCCGACATGCAGCACTTGCGCCTGCGGCTCCAGCAAGCAGTCGTAACCGGCTTGCAATGCGCGCAGGCAAAGGTCGTCGTCCTCGTAGTACAGGAAGAAACGTTCGTCGAAGCCGCCGAATTCCCTGAATGCATCGACCCGCACCAGCAGGCAGCAACCGTGCAGCCATTTGGCCGAACAGGTGCCGTCCGGTATGCAGTACGGGCGTTTTGGCCGATGCTCGTAAAACGCCTGCCGATACGACGGTTGCACGCTGTCCTTCGAGCGCCATCCTTGCGGCGCGATAATCGCGGCCTGCGGGTAGCGTTGCGCGGTGGCAAGCAGGCAAGCCATTGCCTCCGGCTCGATTTCGCAATCCGGGTTGAGCAGTAGCGCGTACGGCGTGGTGACCAGCGCAACGCCCTGGTTGTTGGCAGCGCCGAAGCCCTTGTTGACCGAATTGCGGACGATCTGCGCGTGCGGCAAGCGTGCGGCGAGCGCATCGGCGCTGCCATCCTGGCTTGCATTGTCGACCACGACGACGTGCCGAAAGTGGCGCAACGTGGCCGCTAGCGTATCGGCCAGCGCGATGCTTTCAAACGTGACGCTGACAACGGTCACCAGATCGTCGTAATCGCTCATGGATTGGCGACCGTCGGCGTTGCCGAATTGTTCCGCTTGGCAATGAAGGGAATGCATGCCAGCAAGGTCATGAACACGTGCCGATGCGAGAAATCGGCCCAGATGCAATTTGCCAGGCTTGCAGTGACATAGATCAGTAGCAAACTGGCATAAAAGCTACGCTGTGGCGGCGGCAGGCGGGCAATATTGCGCGCCAGCAAAATCAGCAACGCGACAAACACGGCCAGCCCGACGATCCCTTGTTCCGACAGGATCAGCAGCGCTTCCTGATGCGGATGACCCATGCGAAATTCGTCATAATTTGGGAAATCCTTCACTTCGGCTTGATATTCCGACCGCCACTGCCCCAGGCCATGCCCCAACAACGGCGCGGAAGCGATAATGGGCAGCGTGCGTTGCCACAATTCCAGGCGAATTCCCATCGAAGTCGCTTGGCGCTTATCGGAATAATTCGATACATCCTCTTTGGCCTGCAGCAAGCGCTGTTGCACGCGCGGCGTCATCACCGCCACCGCGCCGCAGGCGGCGAGCAACAGCGCGCCAAGCGCGATGCGGCGCCAACCGGCTCGCGGGCCGCCGACCAGTCGCCATGCCCAAAACGCCAGCAAGGGCGCGACTATCAGGTAAGAGGTGCGGCTTTGCAGCAGGAATACGACATCGACGATTGCGGCGGCGGCCAACGCCCATAAAAGAATCTTGCGCTTGCGCTCGCTTTGTACCTCGGCAAACGACGCCGCCATTGCTGCCAGCACCAGGAATTCGATGCCCTGCTGGGTGTAATCCTTGAACACGGTATAGAGAAAGGCGGGATTATGCGCCGCCTCTGCGCGCTCCGGCAGCAGGCCGATGAACTGGCACCAGGACACCAGGAGAATCAGGCTGGCCGCCAAGCCGAACGCCTGCATCCCTCGGGTGCGCCATTGCGGCGTTTCCAGCAGACTGGCGACAATCAGCGGATAAAGCAGGGCCACGCCGGCGCGCAGGGCTTTCCACTGCTCCTCTCCGGGCGGCGCATACAGTGCGCTGAGTCCAAGCACGGCCAACCAAACCAGCGCACCGATGACGACTGGCTGCCTGACGGCCAGACGCCAGCGTTCAACTGCCCGGGTGCCGAGCAGCGAGCATACCAGCGCCAGGAAGATGAAAATATTGGTGGCCGGCTTGTTGATCGGCACCGAAAACAGGCATAGCAAAACCGACCAGCAACCAATCTTTACTAAATAAGTGCGGACGACATCAAGGGACCGCTGCACCGTCAATGGCCTTTGACTACCGTGCCCGGCTTGAGCTTGTATTCCGTCCCGCAATACGGGCATTTGGCGTGGCCGTGATGATCGAGTTCCAGGTACACGCGCGGATGCGACGACCACAACGGCATTGCCGGGTTGGGGCAAAATGCGGGCAGGTCCTTGTCGCCAAGCTCGACTGCCGGCGTTGCTGTATTTACTTCGCTCATGGTGGCTTCTCTATATAGTTGCAGGATGAATCGATTAGCGGAAGCCGTAATTTTAACGGATTCGGGCCGGCATAAAGGTTTCGTATGCAGAATATCCAAGGCCGGCTTCAAGCAATTGCCTTGCTGGGTGTATGGAAATCGGCTTGTTCATTGATCGGGTGGAGTAAAATAGCGCGTTTTCCACCCACTTTTTTGTTGAATGCCATGCAATTCAAACGTTTAAGCGATTTGATCGACGCCCATCAACTGCAAGGCAAGCGCGTATTCATCCGCGCCGACTTGAATGTGCCGCAAGACGATGCGGGCAATATCACCGAAGATACACGCATCCGCGCCTCGGTGCCGGCAATTCGCGATGCGCTTAAAGCTGGTGCGGCGGTGTTGGTGACTTCGCATCTCGGTCGTCCGGTCGAAGGCGAATTCAAACCATCGGACTCGTTGGCGCCGATTGCTGTCCGTTTGTCCGAATTGCTGGGCCAGCCGGTCACCTTGAAGCAGGATTGGGTCGACGGCGTCGACGTGGCGCCGGGCCAGGTGGTATTGCTGGAAAACTGCCGCAGCAACAAGGGTGAGAAGAAAAATAGCGACGAATTGGCGCAAAAAATGGCCAAATTGTGCGATATCTATGTCAACGATGCGTTCGGCACCGCCCATCGGGCCGAAGCGACCACCCACGGCATCGCCAAATTTGCGCCCATCGCCTGTGCCGGCCCGCTGCTGGCAGCCGAGCTCGATGCGTTGGGCAAGGCGCTTGGTCATCCGGCGCATCCGCTGGTGGCGATTGTCGCCGGTTCCAAGGTCTCGACCAAGTTGAGTATTTTGAAAACCCTGGCCGACAAGGTCGATAACCTGATCGTCGGTGGCGGCATCGCCAATACCTTCATGCTGGCTGCCGGCTTGAAGATCGGTAAATCGCTGGCTGAAGCCGACCTGGTCGGCGAAGCCAAAGAGATTCTGGACATGATGGCCAAGCGCGGCGCGTCGGTGCCGATTCCGGTCGATGTCGTGTGCGCGAAGGAATTTGCGCCGACTGCCGTGGCAACGATCAAAGCGGTGGCCGATGTCGCCGACGACGACTTGATCCTCGATATCGGCCCGCAGACGGCGGCATTGTTGGCCAAGCAAATCGGCGTGGCCGGCACGGTGGTCTGGAACGGCCCGGTCGGCGTCTTCGAATTCGACCAGTTCGGCGAAGGCACCAAGACGCTGGCGCTGGCAATCGCCGGATCGTCGGCGTTTTCGATTGCCGGCGGCGGCGATACGCTGGCCGCGATTGCCAAGTATGGCATCACCGACAAGATCGGCTATATTTCGACCGGCGGCGGCGCTTTCCTCGAATTTCTGGAAGGCAAGACCTTGCCGGCAGTCGCTATTTTGGAGGAACGGGCAGGCCATTGATTTATCGCTGATCCAATCCACGGCGGTCCAACCCGGATTTGCCGTGGCGTCTAGCTTGTCTCGCCAACCTTTTGTCGATAGGAACTGCGTATGCGTCGTGCCACCAAGATTGTTTCCACGATAGGCCCTGCATCAAGCGATCTCGATACCTTGACCCACATGATTAGGGCCGGCGTCGATGTCGTGCGCCTGAATTTCTCGCACGGCAAGGCGCAGGACCATATCGATAGGGCCAATATGGTGCGCCAGGCGGCGGCAAATTGCGGCCGCGAAATCGCCATCATGGCCGACTTGCAAGGGCCGAAGATCCGCGTCGGCAAATTCGAAAACGGCAAGATCCAGCTCGAAAACGGCGCGAAATTCATCCTCGACGCCGCTTGCACGCTGGGCAACCAGGAACAGGTGGGGCTGGATTACAGGGAATTGCCGCGCGACCTGAAACCGGCCGATGTCTTGCTGCTCAACGATGGCTTGATCGTGTTGACGGTCGATAAAGTGGTCGGCAGCGCGATCCACACCACGGTCAAGATCGGCGGCGAATTGTCGAATAACAAAGGCATCAACCGCCAGGGCGGCGGTTTGTCGGCGCCGGCCTTGACGGCCAAGGACATGGAAGACATCAAGACGGCGATGAGCATCCGCGCCGATTATGTCGCCGTGTCCTTTCCCAAGAGCGCGACCGACATGGTCATGGCGCGGCAGTTGGCCAATATCGCCGGCGAGGCCTACGACCACCGGCCCTTGATGATTGCCAAGATCGAACGCGCCGAAGCGATTCCGGTCTTGCAGGAAATCCTCGATGCGTCCGACGGCATCATGGTGGCGCGCGGCGATTTGGCGGTGGAAGTCGGCAATGCCGCCGTGCCGGCGCTGCAAAAGCGCATGATCCGCATGGCGCGCGCGTCCAACAAGCTGGCCATTACCGCCACCCAGATGATGGAATCGATGATCGTCAATGCCGTGCCGACCCGCGCCGAAGTGTCGGATGTCGCCAATGCGGTGCTGGACGGCACCGACGCGGTGATGACCTCGGCTGAAACCGCGTCCGGCAAGTATCCGATCGAAACGGTGGCGGCGATGGTGGCGATTTGCCTGGAAGCGGAAAAGTCTGAGGATTGCAAGCTCGACGCCGACTTCCTGAATGTGACCTTTACCCGCATCGATCAATCGATTGCCTACGGCGCTTTATTCACTGCACACCATTTGAAGGTCAAGGCGATTGCCGCGCTGACCGAGTCCGGTTCGACCGCGTTGTGGATGAGCCGGCACGATATCGACGTGCCGATTTTTGCGATTACGCCCAGCGTCGGCACGCAACGCAAGGCGGCACTGTATCGCAACGTCCACACGCTGGAGCTGGCGCAGACCAACGACCGCGACGAAGTATTAAGAGCGGCGCAAAACCTGTTGTTGTCGAAAGGCGTCGTGAAAAACGGCGATATGATCGTGGTGACCTGGGGCGAGCCGATGGGGCAGGTCGGCGGCACCAATGCGTTGAAGATCATGAAGATCGGCGAGTATTAAGAATTTGGCTTAATTTTTTATTGTATTGGAGAACCAACATGCCTCTCGTATCCATGCGTCAACTACTCGATCACGCAGCAGAAAATGCCTACGGTTTGCCGGCATTCAACGTCAATAATCTGGAACAAGTGCAGGCCATCATGGAAGCTGCCGACGAAGTCGGCGCGCCGGTCATCATGCAAGCGTCGGCTGGCGCGCGCAAATATGCGGGCGAAGCTTTCCTGCGGCATTTGATCTCGGCTGCGGTCGAAGCCTATCCGCATATTCCCGTGGTCATGCACCAGGATCACGGGCAATCGCCGGCGGTCTGCATGACGGCAATCCGTTCCGGCTTTTCGTCGGTGATGATGGACGGCTCGTTGCTGGAAGACGGCAAATCGGTCGCCAGCTATGAATACAACGTCGAAGTGTCGCGCAAGGTGGTGGAGTTTTCGCATGCGATCGGTGTGACGGTCGAAGCCGAACTTGGCGTGCTCGGTTCGCTGGAAACCATGCAGGGCGACAAGGAAGACGGTCATGGCGCCGACGGCAAGATGACACGCGAACAACTGTTGACCGACGTCGCGCAGGCGGCGGAATTCGTCAAACTGACGCAGTGCGACGCGCTGGCCATTGCCATCGGCACGTCGCACGGCGCATACAAATTTTCGCGCAAGCCGACCGGCGACATCCTCGCCATCGAGCGCATCAAGGAAATCCACACCCGCATTCCGAATACGCACTTGGTCATGCACGGGTCGTCGTCGGTGCCGCAGGAATTGCTGGCCGAGATTCGCCAATTCGGCGGCGACATGAAGGAAACCTATGGCGTGCCGGTCGAGGAAATCCAGGAAGGCATCAAGCACGGCGTGCGCAAGATCAATATCGACACCGATATCCGCCTGGCGATGACCGGCGCGATTCGCCGCTACCTGTTTGAGAATCCATCCAAATTCGATCCGCGCGATTACTTGAAGCCGGCGCGCGAAGCGGCCAAGAAGGTTTGCAAGGCGCGCTTCCTGGCTTTCGGCTGCGAAGGCCGCGCTGCTGGCATCAAGCCCCTGAGCCTGGACAAGATCGCGGAAAAGTACAAGAAGGGTGAATTGGCGCAAGTTGTCAATTAAACTTGTGCCTTCGATAATCAAGGATATTCCCTCTCCCGCAGGCGGGAGAGGGCTAGGGTGAGGGCGTCAGTCAAGACAAGATGGCTTGAATGACAAAATAAATGACAATTTATTTAGATACTCGAAAAGCGACGCGGCATACGCTCTTGCATACGCCCTCACCCCCTCCCGCCTGCGGGCTGGTCATTACCCACAAGTGATGGCGCTGCATTCCCCTCTGCACGCTTGCGGGAGAGGGGGGTAGGGGAGGGGGTTTTTATGCGGTTGACAAACCCGCTCTCCCTGCCTCTCTCCCGCAAGCGGGCAGAGAGGAGCCAAGCCCTTGCATGCACTTGTGGGTAATGACCAGCGTTTGCGGGAGAGGGAGTGTTATGGTTTTGGTGATGGCGCAATTGCCCTGAGCAGTATCGTGCGCAACATGTGAATGCGCACATCCCTGTAAAATACGGTTTTGTTTTGTTGGGTGCCGGTAGTATTGCAGCGCCCAGGTTTTCTATTTTTAATTTGCACGAATAAATCATGACTGAAAAAACATTGGTTGGCATTGTAATGGGATCCACTTCCGACTGGGACGTGATGAAAGAAGCCGCGCAAGTTTGCAAGGATTTCGGCGTCAGTTACGAAGCGCGCGCATTGTCTGCACACCGCACGCCGACTGAATTGGAAGATTGGATCGTCGATATGGAAGCACGCGGTTGCCAGGCGTTCATCGCCGGCGCCGGCGCCGCTGCGCATCTGGCTGGGGTGGTTGCCGCCAAGACGATACTGCCGACCTTCGGCGTGCCGATTCCATCCAAATACTTGAAAGGTCTGGACTCGCTGCTGGCGATGGTGCAAATGCCCAAGGGCATTCCTGTCGCCACGCTGGCCATCGGCGAAGCGGGCGCTGCCAATGCCGGGCTGTCGGTGATTGCGATGCTGGCGCTGCATGACGATGCCGTCAAACAGAAACTGATCGCCTTCCGCGCGGCGCAGGCCGATAAAGTGCGCAACGCCAAACTCCCCGATTTAAATTAATGGAAATTTCATCATGACCAGCGTATTGCAAACCAACATCAAGTCCCTGCCTTTCCTGCATCGCGGAAAAGTGCGCGATATCTACGCCGTCGGCGACGATAAGCTGCTGGTGATCCAGACCGACCGGCTGTCGGCATTCGACGTGATCCTCGACGATCCGATTCCGAACAAGGGCAAGGTCTTGACCGCGATGTCGAACTTCTGGTTCAAGAAATTCGGCCATTTGATGCCGAACCACGAAACCGGCATCGACGCCGTATCGGTGGTGACGCCGGAAGAGCGCGAGCAAGTCGAAGGGCGCGCGATTGTCGTCAAAAAATTCAAACCGCTGGCGATCGAGGCGATTGTGCGCGGCTATCTGATCGGCTCCGGCTGGAAAGATTACCAAAAGACCGGCGCGGTGTGCGGCATTGCCTTGCCTGCCGGCTTGCAGGAAGCGCAAAAGCTGCCGCAGACGATTTTTACGCCATCGACCAAGGCGCCGGCCGGCCAGCATGACGAAAACATTTCCTACGAGGAAGCCGAAAAAATCGTCGGCGCCGATGTCGCCCGCCAGGTGCGCGATGCGGCGATCAACTTGTATACGCAGGCTGCGGAATTCGCGGCGACCAAGGGCATCATCATCGCCGACACCAAGTTCGAATTCGGCCTGGACGCCAATGGCGTGGTGCATTTGATCGACGAAATCCTGACACCGGATTCGTCGCGCTTCTGGCCTGCTTCCAGCTATCGGGTCGGCATCTCGCCGCCTTCGTTCGACAAGCAGTTCGTGCGCGACTGGCTGGAAACGCAGCCGTGGAACAAGAAGGCGCCGGCACCGCGTCTGCCGCTTGAAGTGGCGCAGCAAACCGGCGAGAAATATGCGGAAGCCTTGCGGTTGTTGACGACTTGACGACTTGATTCACTGCGCAGTCATCCCATTGAATCGACGCGGGTCGCCTTGCCGTCGAAGCGCGACGGCAGGCTATCCGAACAAGACATGAACGCTACTCCTGCTGCTATCGACCAAGCCGCCGCGATTCTCGAATCCGGCGGCTTGGTTGCTTTTCCTACCGAGACGGTCTACGGACTCGGCGCCGATGCCGAAAATCCGCAAGCGGTGGCCGCCATTTATGCGGCCAAAGGCCGGCCTGCCAACCATCCGGTCATCGTCCACCTGGCGCCCGAGGCGGATCTGGGCTATTGGGCCAAGGACATTCCGGCGGATGCACATAAATTGATCGCGGCGTTTTGGCCCGGCCCGTTGACGCTGATCTTGAAGCGCGCCGACCATATTCCGAGCGCCGTGTCCGGCGGGCAGGACTCGATCGGCTTGCGCTGCCCATCGCATCCGGTCGCGCAGGCATTGTTGCGCGCATTCAAGGGTGGGCGGGGCGGCGTGGCGGCGCCCTCGGCAAATAAATTCGGGCACGTCAGCCCGACTACGGCGCAGCATGTGCGCGACGAATTCGGCGCTGAACTGGCCTGCGTATTGGACGGTGGCCAGAGCGAAGTCGGGATCGAGTCGACAATAGTCGATTTGTCGCGCGGCGGTGTCGCGTTGTTGCGCCCCGGACAGATTACTGCTGCGCAAATCGAAGCCGTGCTCGGCGTTGCGCCGCAGTCTGCCGACGCAGCGGCGCCGCGCGTATCCGGCGCGCTCGATTCGCACTACGCGCCACGCACCCCGGTGGCCTTGGTCGAGCTGGCGCAGCTGCCCGCTGCGTTGAAAAAATTAAACCAACGGGGCCTGCGTGTTGTGCTGATACAACGCGCAATTGAACCATTTGCGGGTACGATCGCACAACAGGTCATGCCGTCCGATGCGTTCGGCTACGCACATGAAATGTATGCGGCGTTGCGGAAAATGGATGCGACCGGCGCCGATGTTATTTTGATCGAGACGCCTCCGCAAGACGATCGTTGGCAAGGGATAAACGATCGTTTGCGGCGTGCGGCTTTTGGTTCGTCAGCGGTGTTGGGATAAAAGGCAAGTTGGTCGGATGCCTTGTTGTTGGGATGCCCTATACAAGTTGTCAGAACGATGACATACTAGTCGCAGGGAAATAGAACGAGTGTTCTTTTTTTTGTAAAATAATATATATTTTCGGGAGACAAAATGCGTGAATATAAACTTGCGGTTGCCGTGCTGTCGGCCGCTATTCTGGCCGGTTGCGGAAGCGGTAGCTCCGGCGGCAATCAAAGCACCAAAATCCAATTCTCTTCCCAGGTATCGTTTGGCGATAGTTTGAGCGATGTCGGTACCTACGATGTTGGCGCTGTCGCAGCCTTGCACGGCGGGAAATTTACAGTCAATACCTTGACTCCCACGGCACAGAACTGGACCGAATTGATGGCTGCGTCGTTGAGTCTGGCCGCCCCGTGCCCGGCGCAAACGGGCTTGTCAGGGCTGGCTGCGGACGGGTTCTCGGTTGCCGTCACCAATCATGCCGGCTGCTACGGCTACGCCCAGGGCGGAGCGCGCGTAACCTTGCCCTATGGCCCGGGCAATGCAAACCTTGCCAGCACTTTGGGCGGATCGGCTGTGCTCGGTCAATTGACCGTTCCGGTCGTTACACAGATTCAAAACCATTTGAATGCCATCGGCGGCAAATTCAGCGGCACCGAAGCGGTGTTCGTATTGGCTGGAGCCAATGATGTGTTTGTCCAATACGCGACCAGCGCTGTCGCAGCGGGAACTGCGGCGGTCGATACGCTGGTGACCAATCAGGTCACGGCAGATGTGACCGCCCAGGCCACGGCCGATATCAAGGCAGGCAGCTGCGTTCCGACCACTACACAGGCCACCAACTGCTCCACGCAAGCAGAAGGCGAGTTGTGGCAGGCGTCGCTTGGCAGTGCGGCAGCGGTAAGCGCTGCAGTGACGACGCAAGTCACCGCCGATGTCACTGCCGGCACCTGCACGCCCGCCAATGCGCAGGCGAGCAATTGCGTCGCGCAGGCCGAGACGGAACTGGTCTCTGCTTACTTCAGCGCGACCGGAGGTGCTGCCACGAAGGCCGAAGGCGAATTGTGGCAGGCATCGCTTGGCAGCGCGACAGCAGTCAGTGCTGCGGTAACCACCCAGGTAACGGCCGATGTCACTGCCGGCACCTGCACGCCGGCCAATGCACAGGCTACGAATTGCGTCGCGCAAGCTGAAACCGAGTTGGTTACCGCCTATTTCACTGCGCAAGCCACGGCAGCCGGAAATGCGGCAGGTTTGTCGAGTCCCGGCGCAAACGCAGCAATCGCAGCAATGGCGCAGGCGGGCAAAGAGCTGGCAGGGTATGTGAACACCATGCTTGTCGGCAACGGTGCAAAGTATGTGACCGTGGTCAACGTGCCTGATATCGGCACGACCCCGTTGGGCAATTCGCTCAGCCCAGCCGGGTTGGCACTGATGAATTCCCTGGTGGCGACCTTCAATACCACCTTGCAAAACAATCTGGCCAGCAGTTCCAGCATTTTGTATGTGGATGCCAATACGCAGAACCATTTGAATACGCAAAATCCAAGCCAATACGGGATCACCAACGCGACCACGCCTGCTTGTAATCTCGCGTCGACCGCCAATCCGCTCGGCTCGTCGCTGGTATGCAATACGTCAAACGTGATTTCTGGCGACGTTTCCCATTATCTGTTCGCCGATACGGTTCACCCGTCTCCCTATGGCTATTCTTTGCTGGCAAAGTATATCGCCACGCAGATGGCAGACCGAGGATGGTTGTAATAATCGAGAGTGAACGGCGGTCGATCCACCGGCAACACCAAGTGCCGGGATAAGACCGCTCCTTATAAAAAGGGATTGGAGACATACATGAAAGACACGATGAATCACACAAATACGCGATCCAAGGCAGCGCTGAAAACCCTGCTCGCCACCATCGCCTTTGGCGTCTGCGCGGCGGCTTCGGCCCAGACCGCAGGCACCTGGTCGGTTGCTGCCGGCATCAATAATATCGCGCCGAAGGGCGCCACCGAGCCGATGAGCGCGCCCAGCATCGTCAACAGCACAACCTCGCTCAACAGCGACGCCCAACCGCTGGTCGATATTTCGTACGCGTACACCGACCACATTTCCGTTGAAGTAGGCATCGGCACGCCGTACAAGTACAAATTATCCGGTGCCGGCGCGCTGCAAGGCTCGGGCCAGCTCGGAACGCTGAAGCTATTGCCGCCGACAGTATTTGCGCAGTATCGTTTCCTGGACGCCAATGCACCGTTGCGCCCCTACGTCGGCCTGGGAGTAACCTATGCGAAGTTCTACGACGAAACCGGTTCAGGAACGCTTACCGGGATTTCCAATACCGGGCAAACGCCTACCACTTTTACCGTCGATGCCGCATGGGGCGTAACCCCGGAACTTGGTTTGATCTATGCATTCAACAACAAATGGTTCGCCGAGGGAATGATCGGCAAGACGTATATCAATACGACCGTTCATTTATCGACCGGACAAACGGCTGGCACAACGCTGAACCCGGTCGTTACTTCGTTGGTGGTCGGTTACCGTTTCTAAGTGCATCGCAGGGCGTTGACGCCTGCGCCCAAAAATCGAAAACCCGCACACAGATTTTCTGTGTGCGGGTTTTTTTTGGGTGAAGCGCCGGTCTATTGAAATGCCTGGATGCCGGTTTGCGCGCGGCCCAAAATCAACGCATGGATGTCATGCGTGCCTTCATAGGTATTGACCACTTCCAGATTGACCATGTGACGGATCACGCCGAATTCGTCCGAAATGCCGTTGCCGCCCAGCATGTCGCGCGCCACCCGCGCAATTTCCAGGGATTTTCCGCAGGAATTGCGCTTCATGATCGACGTAATTTCGACTGCCGCCGTGCCTTCGTCTTTCATCCGACCCAGGCGCAGGCAGCCCTGTAGCGCCATCGTGATTTCGGTTTGCATGTCGGCCAGCTTCTTTTGCACCAATTGATTGGCGGCCAGCGGTCGGCCAAATTGTTTGCGGTCGAGCACATATTGGCGGGCAGTGTGCCAGCAAGCCTCGGCTGCGCCCAAAGCGCCCCAGGCGATGCCGTAGCGTGCCGAATTCAGGCAGGTGAACGGCCCTTTCAAGCCGCGCACGTCGGGGAACGCATTTTCTTCCGGGCAAAACACTTCATCCATCACGATTTCGCCGGTGATCGACGCGCGCAAGCCGAATTTGCCGTGGATTGCCGGAGCCGACAGGCCCTTCATGCCTTTTTCCAGAACGAAGCCGCGAATTTCGCCCGCATCGTCTTTGGCCCAGACCACGAAGACATCGGCAATCGGCGAATTGGAAATCCACATCTTGCTGCCGGATAGACTATAGCCGCCCGCCACTTTCTTGGCGCGCGTGACCATCGACCCTGGATCGGACCCGTGGTTCGGCTCGGTCAAGCCGAAGCATCCGATCCACTCGCCGGTTGCCAGCTTGGGCAGGTACTTTTGCCGTTGCGCCTCGGTGCCGAATTCGAAAATCGGCACCATCACCAACGACGATTGCACGCTCATCATCGAGCGGTAGCCGGAGTCGATCCGTTCGACTTCGCGCGCAATCAGGCCGTAGCAGACATAGTTCAACGCCGGGCCGCCGTACTGTTCGGGAATGGTCGGCCCCAACAAGCCGAGTTCACCCATTTCGCGGAAAATCGACGGATCGGTATGCTCGTTGCGAAACGCATCCAGCACGCGCGGTTGCAGCTTGTCGCGGCAGTACGCCTGCGCGGCGTCGCGCACCATGCGTTCGTCTTCGGTCAATTGCTGGTCGAGCAAAAGGGGGTCGTCCCAATGAAATTGGGCTTTCGTTGTGGGTTGGGGTGCGTTCATTGCTTTTCCTGTTTGAATAATGCCGCCGGTCTCAGTGTAAACAGCGTCGCTCGTTGCCTATCGGAATTCGGGCGCCTGCACCGCATATTGTACGCCCGCAATACGGCCTGTTGCGCTCACTCGGTGGTGGCGACGAAGCGCCCCGCATGAAAAACCAGCGCCGGTTGCGCTTGCAGGTCGCAGCGTTCGACTTCGCCGACAAAAATGACGTGATCGCCCTCGGGATAGCGGCTGCGATTGTGGCACTCGAACCACGCCGCCGCGCCATTCAAAATGGGCAAGCCGGTGCGCGAAAGCTGGTATTCGACGCCCTCGAATCGGTTATCCACGCGGCGCGCGAAGCGCTCCGCCAAGTCGGTCTGGCCGGCAGCCAGCACGTTGATCACATAATGGGAATTTCCGGAAAATACCGGCAAGCTGTTGGCCTTCTGCGCCAGGCTCCACAACACCAGCGGCGGGTTCATCGATACCGAGTTGAACGAGCTTGCGGTCAGCCCGAGAAAACTGCCGTCCGGCAGGCGGGTCGTAATGATGGTGACACCCGTGGCGAACTGCGACAGCGCGTTGCGGAAGTGACGGGCGTCGAATTCGGGAGCTTGCGGGCGCGTCTTGTGCATTTAACCAATCCTATAGTGAACGATCGGTCATTATGCCCAAAAAGCCTACTTTCTGCCGCCTATCGTGTTGGCCAGCATTTCCTTGCGCACCAAGGTCTTGAACGATTGCGGCATCCAGGGCCGGGCAGCGACCAGGATACTGATTGGCGTCTTGTCGTCGAACGGCAACTTCACCTCGTCCTGGTGCAATTGCGAAAATTCGCGCGCCACTTGCTTGAGCCGGCTCAACAGCGCGGCAATCGATTGTTTGGACAGCATCACATTGACCAATTGCATGACTTCGTCTTCGCCATCGAATTTGGAGTCCAGATAGTCGCTATAGGCCAGTTCGCGGAAATGAGTTTGTATCGGGCCGTTCGGTATCCAGTGAAAGGTGCGCGAAACCAGGAGCTTCACGCGATTGTTCGGCAGCAGTTCCAGGAAGCCGATTTTGTCGAGGCGCAGCAACTGCTTGAGTACTTCCGCTTCGCTCATCTCATACACTTTGACGATTTGCTCGATGCCGATCAGATTGAGCACCGAGACCGCCACCACGAATATTTTCGGGTTGCCGATGATTTCTTTTTCCTGCTCGTAGCTCAGTTGCGAAATCAATTGCGACTCGTCGTGCGCCAGCGTGGCGATGTCCTGGAAATCGATGCCGACCGCCTGCAACACCTGATCGAGCCTTTGCAAGGTGAAATTCTTTTGCGAAAACATGCGCTTGACGCTGGCTTCCGACATCTTGATGCGTGCCGCCAAGTCCGCATAGGTAATGCCGCGCGCCTTGAGTTCGCGCTTCAATGAATCTACCAGGGTGGTTGCATGTAGCATGGGGTGGCCTTGATCCGATTTGGATGAGTCAGGTATTGAAAAAGGATATCTCTAAAAATCTGCTGTTCATGCCTTGGCGGCATATTCTCTCCACATCGTTCTATACGCGCGCTCCAGGCTCAATGTGAATCCGCCAGCGTCGCCAAGACACGATTTGGCCACACGCTCCCTTAAACTGTGGCGCAACGCCGACAATCTTTCCAGGTCGCGCGCCAATTGCACGGCAATGTCGACGTACTCGGCGTAATCGTTCGCCGCCAATTCAGGCAAGCCAATCGCCGACAATAAGGCAAAGCCCATTCTGGACACGAAGGACTGGCCTTTCAGTGTAATCAATGGCAGGCCCAACCACAGCGACTCGCAGCTGGTCGTTCCACCGTTATACGGAAAGCTGTCCAGGCTGATGTCGGTTTGCAGCAATTGCTGTCGATATTCGCCGAGGGGCGCAAAGCGTCGAAATGTCAGCCGTTCCGGCGCCACGCCGAGCGCTGCAAATTGCTGTTGCAGCTTGCGCTCCGCTCCATCGCTGGATATTCCCATAATGACCAGACGCGAATCGGCGACGGCGCGCAGGATCGCGGCCCATGCATTCAGCAAGGGCGGCGAGATTTTCGCGATCTGATTATTCGACGAAAAGGTGACGAAGCCGTTGGCCAGCGCGGGCAACGCGGAAACTTCCGGCAAATCGGGCGCGGGCTGGTAGGTCCACCAAAGCCTGTCGGCGAATCGGTGCAGTCTTTCGCTATTGTAGCGATCGTTTTCCGGCAGATCGGCATCCGTATTCGTAAGCCGATAGTCGATCGACGACAGGCCGGTCGTATCGACATAGCCCAGGTAGGTAATCTGAACCGGCGCCGGCTTCCTGGCAAACGTCAGCAGCCGGTTGCGCCCAGTGTGGCCGGCGAGATCCACCAGGATGTCGATGCCGTCGGCACGAATGCGCCCGGCAAGTTCGTCGTCGGTCATCGCCGCGCATGGGATGAAGTGGTCCGACAGCGCGACGAAGCGCTCGGTAAGGTCGTCGCCGCCGGCGAAGTTGAAATAGCAATAGATTTCAAATTGCGCTTTGTCATGATGGGTTAAAACCGGCAGCATGAACAGCGCGACCGGGTGCCGAATAAAATCGCCCGAGACATAGCCGATTTTCAAGCGTCGATCTTGACTCTTGTCGTTTGTATGCGCTTGTCTCGACTGGCTCAATGGCAGCTCGAAACGCTGCGCAAAGCGCAAATGCTCGGCGTACAACGCGCCGGGCGCAAGCGTCGAGTCGAACTGCAGCGAGAATAACAGGCTCGAATGGGTGTCCGCCGAAAGCGGATCGATGGCCAGCGCCCGGCGATAGCAGGCTATGCATTTTTGCAGCTCGCCGCGCTGCCGGTACAGAAGCGCCAGGCAATTGAACGCCTCGGCAAAATCCGGCTTGGTTGCGACCGCGCGCTCGAAATGCTCGATAGCCTGGTCTGGATCACCCAAATTTCGCGCAATGGTTCCCAGGATGTAATGGGCGTTGAACAATTGCGGATTCAATGCGAGCGCCACGCCGAGATGTGTGTTGGCTGCATCGTATTGACGCTGTTCCGCCAGTGCCAGCCCCAAATTGTTGTGCGCGTTGGCGTTGCCGGGATTCTTGCCGATTGCTTCCCGATAGCAGGCGGCGGCCATTTCCCAGTTGCCTTGGTCAAGGAAGAGATCGCCTTGTTTTTTTTGCTCGTCACCGGCGACATTGGCGTCAATTAGTGGCGGTTGCGCGTCAAAACCCGCAGATTGCATCGCCTTTTTGGCTCTTGCCGAACCGGCGAGAATTCTGGTTATCCACATGTACATCGGTAGCGGGGTCTCGATTGATGGCACTTCGACTTGAACTCGCGCAGTTTAATGCCGGCAACTATTTTAGGCAACGGCTGCTTTTTTCTGCTGTTTCGTTCTGCTGTTTCGTGCTATTGCAGAAGAGACTTTGACGATTTAAGAACGAGGAACCAAAAAATGGTCGTCTCCCGGTATTTTCATCTCCATGCCCAGCGCGGCAAGGACACGATCCAGCCAGCACGAATCCATATGCATCTTTTTCAAACATGAGGCGAGGTAGTCCGGCTTCTCAATCAATTGACAGGCCTTCGCAAACGATTTTTCAACACTTTCGCCATATGGCTTTTTAACTTTTGTCCATACTTCATCAGGAATTGGCCCCCATTCCCGAATCATTATCGCCAAGTCGATGATATCTCTGCTGGCGGTGGATGCGTCCGCAAAATGGTCTGCGTTGGCCAAGAGCTTCTCAGCGTACATATCCGTGTGCGACAACACTGGCACGCCCAACACTGGGTTAAGTTCGCCTGACAAGGAAATGCGATCTTCGCGTACGATTTCCATTTTTATCGCCACGCCATCGACTTCAACGAAGGTGCGAATCCCGTATCTGTCGAACTTCAGGTCACGAATTTGTCGCGGCGAATGGGAGAAAAAACCGGCCAATCCTTTGTCAAACGCGATATTGCGCAAAACCCGGTAACCTTCTTCCGACGCGCACATGAAGTCGATGTCGTCCGATTCGCGGTATTCGCCAAGCGACAGCACAATCGCCGTGCCGCCGCCGAAATAGCACTGGGTTTCTTGCAAAAGATTCCCATCCATATTTTGCAGCAAGCTCAAAATACGCTGGTGGTGGGGGCGGCTATACAAGCAACACCCCGTGTCCATATTCCTTGGTCAGCATATCGAGCAAACGATGTTCATCGGCTGTCATCGAATTCACGTCGACAAAGCGCCAATTCGATTCGTATAGGGCAAACGCTTCCGCTTCATCGATCACGTCTGTGTCTCGGCGATTCCATGCGATAAATCGCAGCTGCGGGTATTGCGATAGCGCGATCATTTCTTACTCTTCCAGTGTCAAATTTTTACACTTTATTAATCATTTTGGCAATATCCATAAGTGCAGAATACTGCACTCAATAAATGAATTCAAGCGATTTGCATGGCGTTAGCGGAACACCTTTCCGGCAATGTGTTCTAATATCCACCAATGTTAGTAACTTTGAGCAGGACAACAGTGCGCTGAACGAAGGCAAAACAATCGCCGCTCTTCAGCCTAAAATACGGGTACCGGTCAACTTTGATGCATTCGTGAAGGAAAAAGCTGTGAGTGATCAATTTGATATCGCGACTTTAGGCGGCGGCTGTTTTTGGTGTCTTGAGGCTGTGTACCAACAGTTGAAGGGCGTGCGCGCGGTCGAATCCGGCTATACCGGCGGCCGGGTTCCCAACCCGACTTATGCGCAAGTGTGCAGCGGCGCCACCGGGCATGCGGAAGTCGTGCGCGTCAGCTTCGACCCGGCTGTGGTCAGTTACCGCGAAATACTCGAAATTTTTTTCACGATCCACGATCCGACGACCCTGAATCGGCAAGGCAACGATGTCGGCACGCAATACCGTTCGGTGATTTACTTTCACTCGCCCGAACAGCAGGAAATCGCCCGCCACGTGATCGCCGAAATGGCCAACGTATGGGATGCGCCGCTGGTGACCGAGTTGAGCCCGGCCGAGACGTATTATCGGGCCGAGGAATACCACCAGAATTATTTCAGGCAACACCCGTCGCAAGGATATTGCGCGTTCATCGTGGAGCCGAAAGTGGCGAAATTCCGCCAGAGTTTCGCCTCCAAGCTAGTCGACTGATCGACTGAATTCACCCGCCCATCAAGGTTGCAGGCGCGTGCGCTGCCAAGTGCCGTCCGGCTGCAACCGATATTGGACGCGGTCATGCATGCGCGATGGCCGACCTTGCCAGAATTCGATGGCGTCGGGAACGACGCGGTAACCGCCCCAATGGGCCGGACGCGGCGGATGTTCGCCATATTGCTGTTCGGCCTGCACGTATTTCGCTTCCAGCAACTCGCGATTGGCGATCGGCGCGCTTTGCGCAGACGCATGCGCGCCAAGCTGGCTCTTGACCGGGCGGCTATGGAAATAGGTGTCGTTTTCTTCTGCCGACAGGCGTTTGATCCGTCCTTCGATGCGCACCTGGCGTTCCAGGCCGATCCAGAAAAACAGCAGCGCAACGAACTGGTTGTCCTGTAGTTCATGCCCCTTGCGGCTTTCGTAATTGGTGAACCAGTCGAAGCCCTGCGGCCCGAAATCCTTGATCAAGATGATGCGCGAAGACGGCCTGCCATCGGCGCCGACGGTGGACACGCTCATCGCATTGGCTTCGGGGATTTCGGCCTTTAGCGCCTCGTCGAACCATTTTGAAAACTGCTTGATCGGATCGGGATCGACATCGTTTTCCGACAGACTGGCTTGGCAATACTCTTTTCGTAAATGTGCAATAGACATGTTGGCTTCCAAAATTAATGATCGATACTGCGCCGACTCCGCATCGCTTGTCCCAGCTGCGCCATTTGCGCCGCGCTGAAAAGCTTTTTCGCCATCGGCGCGATATTGGCTTCTTCTTTTTCCATATGCGACGTATACAGCCCGACGAATTGCTTCACGGCATCGTCAGACAGTTCTACGTTGTCGCCGTCGGAAATTTGCTGCAATTGCTGCGCCAGGCTTGCCCACAGCGCCTCCATTTGCCGATGTTCGAGCAAGATTTCCGGCATCAACGCATGCAGGCGGATGGCATCTTCGTCCGTCGCCGTGCTTTGCAGCATCGGCATCAAATCCTCTTCCTCGTCGGCATGATGCTTGGGGGCAGCTTCGTTAAAATACCGCAAAATGGCAATCGCGCCTTGTTTTGCATCAAGATTTGCGCCGAATTCCGGTAAATGCGTTGACAATTTCTCCAGCGTCTTCAGTTGTTTGCGTATTTTGTCGTGGCAATGTTTGAGTACGGCAATGGGCTGGTCGAAATCGGGCGCGGGATCGAATAAGGCGTTGCTCATGGCGGAATATTCCTTCGATGTCTTCGACAGAGATGCATGTTCATGATAATCGCTATTGTAATGCGCGCGCTAACAGACAAGTCATGCCGCAGGATCGACCGGAGCAAGTTCGCTAGATTTTCTCCGCCTCCGTCGTAATTGCGCCGCACGGACACTCGGCGACGCAGATGCCGCAACCCTTGCAATAATCGTAATTGAAGCTGAAGCGCTTGCCCGGCCCGAGCTTGATGACCGCATTGTCGGGGCAGACACCGTAGCAGTTATCGCACTCGAAGCAATTTCCGCATGACAGGCAACGGCGCGCTTCCAGCAACGCATTGCTTTCGTTCAAGCCGCCCAGCACTTCCTCGAAGGTCGATTGGCGCCGGATGATATCGAGCACCGGCTGCACGTTTTTCGGCGCATCGCTGTAATACCAGGTGTTGAGCTTGTCGAAGGTGGCCACGCCATGTTTCGGCGCGGGTTGGTAGGTGGTGCCGCGCAGCCAGGCATCGATGTTGCGGGCAGCCTTCTTGCCGTGGCCGACTGCGACTGTCACCGTGCGCTCGGACGGCACCATGTCGCCGCCGGCAAAGATGCCGGGATACGAGGTCATCATCGTGCGGTCGACTTGCACCATCTCGTTTTGCGTAATCAATCCCGGCACGTTGTGCAGCAGCGAGAGGTCGACATCCTGCCCCAGCGCCAGCACGAGGGAGTCGGCTTCGATGGTCTCGAATTCGCCGGTCGGCTGCGGAAAGCCCTTGTCGTCGAGCGCCATCTTTTCCACCGTGAAGCCGGATTCGACGCCTTCCTTGATGGTCGACAGCCACTTCATCATCACGCCTTCTTCCAGCGCTTCCTTTACTTCGAAATCGTGCGCCGGCATTTTCTCGCGGGTGCGGCGGTAGACGATGATCGATTCTTCCGCGCCCAGGCGCTTGGCGGTGCGGGCGACATCGATGGCGGTGTTGCCGCCGCCATAGACCACCACGCGCCGTCCCAGCAAGGGCCGGTCCGCCTCTTCCATGCCGCGCAAGACCGATACCGCGTCGAGTATCTTGCCGGCGTCGCCGGCAGGGATGTACGCGCGCTTGGCGAGATGCGCGCCGACCGCCAGGAAGACGGCGTCGAAGCCGCCTTCCTGCATGGTCGCCAGCACGTCGTCGACCTTGCTGTCGAGCTTGATGGTCACGCCCATGTCTTCGATGCGACGGATTTCGGCATCGAGGATATCGCGCGGCAGCCGGTATTTCGGAATGCCGAAGCGCATCATGCCGCCGGTCAGCGGCCCCGCTTCGTAGATCGTCACCGCGTGCCCCAGCAAGCGCAAATGGTAAGCGGCGGACAGGCCGGACGGTCCCGCGCCGATCACCAGGATATGCTTGCCGGTGGCCGGCGCGGTGTCGATCTTCCAGCCGCGCTTCAAGGCTTCGTCGCCGAGGAAGCGTTCGACCACATGGATGTTCACCGTCTCGTCGAGCTGGCCGCGATTGCACGACGTTTCGCACGGGTGATAGCAGACGCGGCCCATGACCGCCGGCATCGGATTGTTTTTCATCAATTCGCGCCAGGCCTGCTCATAGTCGCCGGACTCCGCGTGGAACAGCCACGACTGGATGTTTTCCCCAGCCGGACAGGCATTATTGCAAGGCGGCAGGCGATCCACATACACTGGCCGCGTGGTGCGCCAGGTGCCGGTATGGTTGGCCAGCGAGGAACCGACATCAAGGGTAATCGCAAACGGCTTTTCCATCTCAACGCTCCTCGATCAATTTGAACTTTTCGATGTTCTTGTCCGCCATCGCCTGGATGCGGGCAATGGTTTCCACTGCCGGCTGCTTGCCGAACAGATGGGCGAAGCGCTTTTGCAGCGTCAGGTATTCCTCTACCGGCACGCGATGCCTGATCTTGGTCGAACTGACTACGTCGCCATGCTCTGCTTCAAACAGCGGGAACAAGCCGGTTTCCACCGCCAGCCGCGCCAGGTGAATCGTCTCGTGCGAGGGCGCGCCCCAGCCGAGCGGGCAGGGCACCAGGATATGGATATAGCGCGCACCGCGTATCGACATCGCCTTGGTCACTTTTTCTTCCAGATCGTGCAGGTAAGCCACCGATGCGGTGGCGACGTAAGGGATGCCGTGCGCCATCGCAATCAAGGGCACGTTCTTGCCTTGCCCGAAGCGCGCGCCCGGCTCCGGCCCGACCGGCATCGTAGTGGCAGTGCGCGCTGCCGGCGGCGTCGCCGAGGAGCGCTGCACGCCGGTATTCATATACGCTTGGTTGTCGTAGCAGATATACAGCACGTCGTCGTTGCGCTCGAACATGCCGGACAGGCAGCCGAAGCCGATGTCGGTGGTGCCGCCGTCGCCGCCCTGGGCGATGACCCGGACATCGTTGCGCCCGCGCACCTTCATCGCTGCCGCCACGCCGGTGGCGACCGCGGCTGCGTTGCCGAACAGCGAATGAATCCACGGAATCTGCCACGAGGTTTCGGGATAAGGCGTCGAAAACACTTCCAGGCAGCCGGTCGCATTGGCGGCGATGATTTGATTGTTGGCGGCGCGCATTGCGGCGTCGATTGCATAGCGCGCGCCGAGCGCCTCGCCGCAACCCTGGCAGGCGCGATGGCCGGAATTGAGCGAATTGGTGCGCGCCATGTTGGCTTGCACCGAGCGCTGATCCTGATCGAGCAGGCGGTTGCCGACAGTGAAGGTGCCGGTCTGGTAAAACTTGACTTGTTGCATTTCCATGACGGACCTTTCAGCGGAAGGCGGCGGCGACGCCCAGGTCGCGCAAGATGTTTTCGGCCGACGGCCCCGAGCGGCGTGCCTGCTTTTCACGCTCCAGTTCGCGGTTGACGATTTCTTGATTCAAGTCGAGGAAGGTCAGCGCCTCCAAGTCGTCTTTCAAGGCCTTGTCGAACAGCTTGCGCAAGCTATCCTTGGTGATGGCGCGCCCGCCGAGGCCGGCGACCACCGTGTACGCGTGCAGCGCAATGCCCGACACCGCCATGCGCAGATTGTGCGAAACGATGCCGCCGATGCCGACCGCCAGCGATTTTTCCAGCACCACCATGCGCTTCGCGTGTTGCAGCACGGCGTGCAACTCTTCGCTGGGGAAAGGGCGGAATGAGCAGATCGACACCGCGCCGATCGAGCAGCCATCGGCGCGCATCTCGTCGATCACGTCCTTGATCGTGCCCATCACCGAGCCGAGCGCGACCACGATGGTCTTGGCGTCCTCGCAGTGGTAAGTCTTGATTAAACCGCCGGATTCGCGTCCGAATTGCTGTTTGAATTCGGCTGAAAGTTTCGGAATCAATTCCAGCGCGCTCATTTGCCGATGATGCGCCAGATAGCGCACTTCGAGGAAGGCGTCCGGCCCGACCATCGCGCCGATTGAAACCGGCGCGCGCGGATCGAGCACCTGGCGCGGCTCGAACGGCGGCAGATAAGCGTCCACCTGCTCTTGCGTCGGCACGTCGATGCGTTCATACGCATGCGTCAGGATGAAGCCGTCGACGCACACCATCACCGGCATCGACAATTCTTCCGCCAGGCGGAAAGCCTGGATATGCAAATCGACCGCTTCCTGATTGGTCTCCGCATAAATCTGGATCCAGCCGGCGTCGCGCATCGACATCGAATCGGTATGGTCGTTCCAGATATTGATCGGCGCGCCGATGGCGCGATTGCCGATGGTCATCACAATCGGCAAGCCGAGGCCGGCGGCGTTGTACACCGCTTCGGCCATGAACAGCAGCCCCTGGCTGGCAGTGGCGGTATAGGTGCGCACGCCGGCAGCCGACGCACCGATGGCGCCCGACAGCGCGGCAAATTCGGATTCGACGTTGATGAATTCGCAGTTCTTCAACTCGCCGGAGTCGACCATCTCGCCCAGGCCTTCGACGATGTGGGTTTGCGGCGTGATAGGGTAGGCGCAAATCACTTCCGGGCGGCACAAGGCGATGGCTTCCGCCATCGCATGCGAGCCTTCGACTTGTTTAAGCATGGTGTCCCTCCTTCAGTTGCTCCTGAACCAATAGATAGGCTTCGCGCGTGGCCGCGATATTGGCGTCGGCGATTTTTTTCGGGAATTTATCGAGGATGGCGGCGCATACCGATTCCAATTTGACGATGCCGCTGATGGCCGCAAAGCCGCCCAGCAGCGCGGCATTCGGCACGGCGCGGCCAACGTGCTTCAAGGCCAGTTCGGTGGCCGGCACCGTGCACAGCCGTTCGGCGCGGTAGCCCTTTACGAAGTCGCCGATGCCGAGTTCGTCGAAGCTGCGGGTCGAATTGATCAGGATATAGCCGTCCGCCGACACGCCGGAAAACAAGTCGACTTGATGCAGCAAGGTGGGGTCTTGGATAATCAGCGCATCCGGCTTCATCACCGGCTCGCGCAGGCGGATTTCCTTCACGTCGATGCGGCAAAATGCCATCACCGGCGCGCCCATGCGTTCCGAGCCGAAGCTCGGAAATGCCTGCGCATGCTTGCCTTCGAGGAAAGCGGCAACCGACAGCATTTCCGCTGCGGAGACGACGCCCTGGCCGCCTCTTCCGTGTATTCGCGTCTGAAATAGCATGCACTTCTCCTTTAGGGCAAGTCGCTAATTCTTTTAGGTGACGCTCAATATAGGAGTGCGCGGTCGGGAAGGCTTTGATATGGATCAAATTCACTTCGAGTTATGAAATGTGCATTCACGATGTGAAATTTTATTGTGCGTTGCGGCAGATCGCGCGGGCTGTCGCTACATCGGATAAACTGGACGCAGCAAGCAAGGTAGAAGATTATTGCGTTTGCTGAGGTCGGGTGAAATTGTTATCCGCGCGGCTCCTTGCGTTTTGTATCACATCGAGGTTGTGCATGCATGAAATGTCGCTGGCTGACGGCGTGCGTCAGGTAATTGAAGATAGCGCCAAAGCCAACGGCTTTACGCGGGTAAAGACCGTGTGGCTGGAGATCGGCGCGTTGGCCGGGGTGGAAGTCGAGGCGCTGCGCTTTTGCTTCGATGCCGTGTTCAAGGATACGCTGGCCGACGGCGCGCGCCTGGAAATCGTCGAGACGCCCGGTGAGGGCTGGTGCCAGGCTTGCGGCAAGACGGTGGCGATCGAGCAGCGCTACGATGCCTGCCCGCTGTGCGACGGTTATCAGGTGCAAGCGACCGGCGGCCTGGAATTGAAAGTCAAAGAACTGGAAGTGGAGTAGGCCTATGTGTGTAACTTGCGGCTGCGGCGACGGCGAAACGACGATCGAGGGCGATGCACATCCGCATGCGCATACTCACGATCACCCTCACACCCATTCCCATGCGTATGTGCAAGTCGACGCGCATACGCACGGCGGCTTGCTGCATAGCCATGCGCACAAGCCGGCGGCGCGCATGGTGCAGGTCGAGCAAGATATCCTGGCGAAGAACAATCAATATGCGCTCGCCAACCGGCAGCATTTTGCCGGCCATGGCATCTTTGCATTGAACCTGGTTTCCAGCCCCGGTTCTGGCAAGACCACCTTGCTATGCGCGACGATAGAAGCGTTGAAGGCGCGCAACAACCGTGTGCCGCTGGCGGTGATCGAAGGCGACCAGCAAACCAGCAACGATGCCGACCGCATCCGCGCCACCGGCGCGCCGGCGATCCAGATCAATACCGGCAAGGGCTGCCATCTGGATGCGCAAATGGTCAGCGCGGCGTTTGCGCGCCTGCCTTTGCACAATCATCAACACGATCACCAACACGATCATCATGCCGACGCGCACGCCAGTGGCGAAAATGGCGGCATACTCTTCATCGAAAACGTCGGCAACCTGGTATGCCCGGCGCTGTGGGATTTGGGCGAGGCCGCCAAGGTCGTGATCCTGTCGGTGACCGAAGGCGAGGACAAGCCGCTCAAATACCCGGACATGTTCGCCGCCGCGCGATTGATGATCCTTAACAAGACCGACTTGCTGCCGTACCTAAAGTTCGATGTCGCGCAATGCATCGAGTACGCGCGCCGCATCAATCCGGCCATCGAAGTGTTGCAATTGTCGGCCACCAGCGGGCAGGGCATGGAAGCGTGGCTGGATTGGATCGATGCCGGGCAAGGCAAGCGGAATCCCTCGCCGCAAGCCGCGCCGCTGGATCGGCTGCATAACCGCATCGCCGAACTCGAATCCGAACTGGCGGCGCTAAAGGCGCAAGCGGCGGGTGGATAAGATGTTGCCGCAAGCCTTGCCGCCGACCTCGGATACAGCGCCGCGCACGGTGCTGGCTTGCGGCGCCTGGCTCAAGAATGCCGCCTGCCTGTTGCAAGGCGATAGCGTGTCTTGGTCGCCGCTGCATGGCGATCTGGGCGACCCGGACAATTGCATCGCGCTGGAGGCGTCGGTGGAGCAATTGGCGGCGCTGGCCGACGGCACGATTGCTGCGGTCGCGCACGATTTGCATCCCGATTTTTTCAGCACCCGCGTGGCGTTGGCGCTGGCGGACCGGCTCGGCGTGCCGGCTATCGGCGTGCAGCATCACCATGCGCATATCGGCGTGGCGATGGCCGAGCATGGCTTGCAGGAGCCGGTGATCGGCTTGGCGCTCGATGGCGTCGGCCTCGGCACCGATGGCGTCGCCTGGGGCGGCGAGCTGTTGTGGGTGGATGGCGCGGCGTGGCGGCGGCTCGGGCATTTGCAGACGCTGAGCTTGGCCGGCGGCGATACCGCCGCGCGCGAGCCGTGGCGCATGGCGGCTGCGGTATTGCATGCGTTGCAGCGCGATGACGAGATTACCCGACGCTACGCCGATGCAGTCGGTCAGATGGCCGCGCAAACCGTGCAGGCGATGCTTGCGCGCGGCGCCAATTGCTTGCCGACCACCAGCGCTGGCCGCTGGTTCGATGCAGCGGCGGGTGCGCTGGGCATCGGCGTCAAGCAAAAGTTCGAGGCGGAAGCGGCGATTGCGTTGGAAAAGCTGGCGGAAGAATACTTGATCGCGCATCCCGAACTGGAAGCGAGCAGCGATTACAAGCTGGCGGAAGATGGTGCGCTTAACTTGCTGCCCTTGCTATCGACGCTATTCGCGCTGGCCGATAGCGGCGAGCCGCAAGCAGTCGCGCGCGGCGCGGCGCTTTTCCATCTGACCCTGGTGCGCGCTCTGGCGGAATGGGCGGAGCAAGCTGCGCGCGCGCAAGGCGTGCGCACAGTTGCGCTTGGCGGCGGCTGTTTCTTCAATCGTATTTTGCGTGAGCGTTTGAGCGCAGCATTGACGCAGCGCGGGCTGCGTGTATGCCTGCCTCGGACGGCCTCTTGCGGCGACAGCGGCTTGGCGCTTGGCCAGGCCTGGGTCGCGCGCCAACAAATGGCGGCAGTGCAAGCGCGCGCCGCATAAACTTATCAAGGCCCTCCTATGTGTCTAGCCATCCCGGTACGAATCGTCGAAGTCCTTCCCGGCCAGCAGGCGGTGATCGAATTGTCCGGCATACGCAAGGAAATTTCCACTGCGCTGCTCGATGACGTGCAAGTCGGCGATTACGTGATCCTGCATGTCGGCTACGCCATCGGCAAGCTCGATACCGACGAGGCGCTGCGCACGCTGGAACTGTTCGGCGAACTGAGCGCCTCGCAAGATGCGGATGCGGTGCCGACATGAAATATATCGACGAATTTCGCGACGGCGACGTGGCGCGCAAAATCGCGGCGCGCATCGCTGCCGAAGCCGAGCCGGCGCGCAGCTATAGCTTCATGGAATTTTGCGGCGGCCACACGGATGCGATTTCGCGCTATGGCGTCGCCGAATTGCTGCCCGCAAACGTGCGCATGATCCATGGCCCCGGCTGCCCGGTGTGCGTGTTGCCGATCGGTCGCATCGATCACGCGTTGACGTTGGCGCTGGAACGCAACGTGATCGTCTGCACCTATGGCGACACGATGCGCGTGCCGGCCTCGGGCGGCATGTCGCTCATCAAGGCCAAGGCGCGCGGCGGCGATATCCGCATGGTGTATTCCGCCGCCGATGCGCTGCGCATCGCGCAGGAAAATCCACAACGCGAAGTCGTGTTCTTCGCTATCGGCTTTGAAACCACCACGCCGCCGACCGCGCTGGTGATCCGCGATGCGCATGCGCGCCGCGTCGACAATTTCAGCGTGCTATGTTGCCATGTGCTCACGCCGGCGGCGATTGCGCATATCCTGGAGTCGCCCGAAGTGCGCGAAACCGGCAGCGTGGCGATCGATGGCTTCGTCGGCCCGGCGCATGTCAGCATCGTCATCGGTTCCGATCCTTACGTGGGCGCTGCCGAGAAGTACCGCAAGCCGGTGGTGATCGCCGGCTTCGAGCCGCTCGACGTGATGCAAGCCATCCTGATGCTGGTGCGGCAAGTCAACCAGGGCCGTTGCGTGGTGGAAAACGAATTTACGCGCGCAGTCAGTCCGCGCGGCAATCTGACCGCGCAAACGCTGATGGCGGAAGTATTCGAGATGCGCGCCACCTTCGAATGGCGCGGCCTGGGCGAAGTGCCGAATAGCGCGTTGCGCATCCGCCCGGCCTATGCGCAGTTCGACGCGGAACGGCGCTACGGGCTGGCGTACAAGCCGGTGCCGGACAACAAGGCATGCGAGTGCGGCGCGATCCTGCGCGGCGTCAAGCGGCCCAGCGAGTGCAAGATATTCGGCACCGTTTGCACGCCGGAAAATCCGATGGGTTCCTGCATGGTGTCGAGCGAGGGCGCATGCGCCGCGCATTATTCGTATGGCCGATTCAAGGATATCGCGGTGACTGCTGCATGAACGAAATCGTCAAGAAAAACTATGTGCGCCCGCTCGACTTCAAGCAAGGGCGCATCGACATGGGGCACGGCGCCGGCGGACGGGCGTCGGCGCAATTGATCCAGGAATTATTCGTCGCCGCCTTCGATAACGAATGGCTGCGCCAGGGCAACGATCAAGCCAATTTTGCCGCGCCGGCGGGCCGCATGGTGATGAGCACCGATGCGCATGTGGTGTCGCCGCTGTTCTTTCCCGGTGGCGATATCGGTTGCCTGTCGGTGCATGGCACCATCAACGACGTGGCGATGTCGGGTGCGCGACCGCTGTATTTGTCGGCCAGCTTCATTATCGAAGAAGGCTACCCGCTGGCCGAATTGAAGCGCATCGTCGAATCGATGGCGCGGGCCGCGTTTGATGCCGGCGTGCCTATCGTCACCGGCGACACCAAGGTGGTCGAGCGCGGCAAGGGCGACGGCGTGTTCATCACCACCACCGGCGTCGGCGTGGTGCCGCCCGGCGTGGTCATCGACGGCGCGGCGGCCCGCCCCGGCGACGTGATTCTGGTATCCGGCACGATGGGCGATCATGGCGTGGCGATCATGTCGAAGCGCGAGTCGCTCGCCTTCGAGACGGAAATCCGCTCCGACACCGCTGCCTTGCACGGCTTGGTCGCGCAGATGCTGGCAGCGGTGCGCGGCGTGCGCGTGCTGCGCGACCCCACGCGCGGCGGGCTGGCCACCACGCTCAACGAAATCGCCGGCCAATCCGGCGTCGGCATGTTGCTGCAAGAGGCCGCGATCCCGGTAGCGCCGCAAGTCGAAGCCGCCTGCGAATTTCTCGGCCTCGATCCGCTGTATGTCGCCAACGAGGGCAAGCTGATTGCGATCTGCGCGCCGCAAGACGCCGATGCCTTGCTGGCAGCGATGCGCGCGCATCCGCTCGGCACCGCTGCCGCGAAAATCGGCGTGGTCACCGAGGATGCTCGCCAATTCGTGCAAATGCAAACCCGCTTTGGCGGACGGCGTGTGGTCGACTGGCTGTCTGGAGAACAATTGCCGCGTATTTGTTGAGGCTATGCGCCGGTGGTCATGATGCGTGGGGCGAGGTGGATATTCTCGATTCGGTCGAGTCCATAGGGCGCATTTTGTAGGGCAATGGAATGGACTCCTCCCCCTACGGCATCTATGTGCCAAACTGATGAGGGGTTAACCGAAATCAGCAAACAGAGGAGGAGTCCAAATGAATATTAAACGAATTGGGATCGATCTGGCAAAGCAAGTGTTTCAG
>JARLJG010000063.1 GCA_031291325.1 Burkholderiaceae bacterium | reverse complement strand
CCGCATGTTCAATTCGCGCGACCGAATATGCCCGCTCTGTCACCGGCCATATCGATATGCGTGCGAATGTCAATTGTGAAGACAACACTGCATGAGGATATTTCACTTTTACATGCGGCGCAATACGCTTCGCTATTGACGCCCTACCAAATGCGCCCGGCCATTACGCCGCAAGCTCCTGCAACACTTCAGGATGTCGGTGCGCAATCGTCAGTAGCGTTTGTGCCGCGCCGGAGGGATGCCGCCGGCCTTGTTCCCATTCCTGCAAGGTGCGCACCGATACGCCCAACAGTTTGGCAAATTGACTCTGCGACAGGCCCGATTGCATGCGTACCGCCGCAACCAGAGAGACAGGCACCGGCTTTCCTTGCCCGGCAAGCATTTCGTTATGGGATTGCTCCAATTCTGCGGCCATGTCGCGAGAATCCTCCCAGGCCCGCAGCCCTTTATCGTCCATAGGCTTTTTCGATTGCATTTTTCCGCCTCGTTGGAATGTCGGCGCTTCGGTTGTTGTGAGCATAGATGCATGATACGTCAAAGACGTATCAAAGGAAATCCATCGTTATTCGATTTCGATCCCCATTCCCCCAACGATGCGCTACCATTGCCCGCATTGAACGACATTGCCCCGGAGATTTGCATCATGGAAGAAGACCGCTTGATCGACATCGAAATAAAATTGGCTCGCTCCGACGATATGCTGGAGGAATTGAACAAGGTGGTCTACGAGCAGCAGAAAAAGATCGACCGCCTGGAAGTGTTGTATGCGGCGCTGATGCGGCGCGTGCCGGAGCCGGCGGATGACGGCGGCGAGCGCAATATTGCGCATGAGAAGCCGCCGCACTACTGATCGCTAAGGCTTTTGCGCCGGCTCGGGTCGGGGATCGCTGCACAAGGTGCCGCCCTTGGCCCAGTTTTCGCGCTTGACTTCGTGAAACACGATGTCCACCGCATGCGCGCTGCAGGCCAGCGTTTTGCAAGCTGCTTCCGTCACCGCTTCGACGAAGGCGCGCTTTTGTTCGATGGTGCGTCCTTCAAACAGTTGTACGTTGATGGTCGGCATTCTGCATTTCCCTTTCTGATCCAAATAGGCGAGATCGCCATGATAACCGATCGGCGCGCTGCATCGATTCAGCCCAGCAGCGCCACCGTCAAGCCGCCGGCGATACGCAATGCGTCATAGGAGATGCTTTGTCGCCCTTGTAGGCAAAAGCCAATGCAGTTCTCACATCGTATTTTGTCTTTTTCGCATGAAATTCGGCGCGAGCGATTAACTGCGGGTAAACTTCGTCAACATACTTTATCAAGTCCTGTCATGTCGTTCGTAAATCAAACACCCACATCGCTAGCGCTGTTTTGCAAAGTCGTCGATAACTATGGCGATATCGGCATTTGCTGGCGTCTGGCGCGGCAGTTGCAGCACGAGCATGGCATCGCCGTCACTTTGTGGGTCGATCATTTGCCAAGCCTGCAGCGGATTTGCCCGGAGGCGGCAATCGACGCCGACGTGCAGCAGCAGGCCGGCGTGACGGTGCGCCATTGGCGCGGGCAGGCGATGCAATTCGATGTTGCCGACATCGCCGATATCGTCGTCGAATTTTTCGGCTGCGATATCCCGGAAGGCTATATCGCCGCGATGGCACGGCGCGAGCCGCGCCCGGTGTGGCTGAACCTGGAAGGTTTGAGCGCGGAAGAATGGGTTGAGGGTTGCCATACCTTGCCGTCGTCGCATCCGCGCTTGCCGTTGACCAAATATTTTTTCTTTCCCGGTTTTACCAACAAGACCGGCGGCTTGCTGCGCGAAGCGTCGCTGGGCGAGCGGCGACGCCAATTCCAAACCGACCCGGCGGCAAGCGCCGCGTTTCTCGCGCAGCTGGGCGTGACGGCGGCAGAAATGCGCGCGTTGAAGGTGTCGTTGTTTTGTTATCCGCATGCGCCGGTGGCTGCGCTGTTTGATGCATGGCAAGCCGGCGATGCGGCACTCACCTGTCTGGTGCCGGAAGGCGTCGCCGCCGATGCGGTTGCAGCCTTCCTCGGGGCGGCAGCGCTGCCCGGAGCGGCGGCAACGCGCGGCGCGCTCACGGTGCGCGTGCTGCCTTTCGTCGCACAAGCGGATTACGATAAGCTGTTATGGGCCTGCGATGTGAATTTTGTGCGCGGGGAAGATTCGTTCGTGCGCGCGCAGTGGGCCGGCAAGCCCTTCGTCTGGCATATCTATCCGCAAGACGAAAACCTGCATCACAAAAAGCTGCGCGCGTTCTTGCAACGCTATGCCAACGGCCTGGAAAGCCTGATTGCCATGTCGCTGCATTGGAATGGCGCGGCGGGCGACGACCGGGCCGGCTGGCCCGCCGTTTGGCAGGCGTTTCATGCGGATATGGAAAAGATGACATCGCGGGCGCTCGAGTGGGAGCGAAAAATGCTGGAAAATGGCGATTTTGCCGCCAATTTGATCGCGTTTATCGCTGCGCGGCGGGTCGGAATTTTGGAAAACAAGGTATAATCACAGGTTTATCCGCATCGCTTTTCGATTAATTGTGTGCTCACGTTAACGCGATCCAACGAGCTACAGATAATCTTTATACAACTTAATTTTTACGTACAATTATGAAACCTGCAAAAGAAGTTCGCGTTGGCAATATTATCATGGTCGATGGCAAGCCTTTCATCGTGCTGCGCTCGGACGTTAACGGCTCCAGCCGCACCGGCTTCACCTACAAATGGAAGATGAAGAATCTGTTGACGAATTCGCCGATGGAAAACGTTTTCCGTGGCGACGACAAATTCGACGTCGTCGTGCTCGACAAGAAGCCGGTGACTTTTTCCTACTTCGCCGATCCTTTGTTCGTGTTCATGGACGAAGAATACAACCAGTATGAAATCGAAGAGGAAAACCTCGGCGACGCCGTGAATTACCTGAAAGACGGCATGGAATGCGAAGCCGTGTTCTATGACGGCAAGGCGATTTCGGTCGAATTGCCAATCACCATCGCGCGCAAGATTGTCTATGCCGAACCGGCAGTCAAGGGCAATACTTCTGGCAACGTGTTGAAGGAAGCCAAGATCGAAAACGTGTTGGAAGCGCGTCGCCACACGGTTCAAGTGCCGCTGTTCGTCGACCAGGACGACGTGATCGAAATCGATACCCGCACCAACGAATACAAACGCGTCGTTCGTAACTAAATCTTGCAACTAAACCCTGCAACTAAATCTTGCAACTGATTGCGTCCTAAATGAAAACGCCGCTGATTATTTCAGCGGCGTTTTTTTCGTCCGTGCAGCTCTAGTACAGTTCTATCAATCCTTGGCGACTTGCAAGATCAGCTTGCCGAAGTTCTTACCTTCAAACAGCATCAATAGCGCTTCCGGGAACTTCTCCAAACCCACGACGATATCTTCGCGCGTCTTGAACGTGCCTTCCTGCATCCACTTCGCCATTTCGGCAACGCCGAGGTGATAGCGGTCGGCGTAGTCGAACACCACGATGCCTTCCATGCGCGCCCGGTTCACCAGCAGCGACAGGTAATTGGCCGGGCCTTTGACCGGGGTCGTGTTGTTGTACTGCGAGATCGCGCCGCAGATCACGATGCGTGCCTTGAGGTTGATGCGGGTCAGCACCAAGTCCAGGATATCGCCGCCGACATTGTCGAAATACACGTCGATGCCGTTCGGGCAATGCTCTTTCAAGCCATCCTTGAGCGAGCCGCTCTTGTAGTCGATGCAGGCATCGAAGCCCAACTCGTTGACCACGAAATCGCACTTGTCCTTGCCGCCGGCAATCCCGACCACACGGCAGCCTTTATGCTTGGCAACCTGGCCGACGGTCTGGCCGACGGCGCCCGCTGCACCCGATACCACCACGGTTTCGCCGGCCTTCGGCAAGCCCACATCCAATAAGCCGAAATAAGCGGTCATGCCCGGCATGCCGAGCGCATTCAAATACTTGGGCAGAGGCGCAGCCTTCGGGTCGACCTTGTAGAAGCCCGCAGTCTTGTCGCTGGCCGCGCCGACCCAGTAGTCCTGCACGCCGATGGCGCCCGATACGATGTCGCCAACTGCGAACTTCGGCGATTTCGATGCGATCACTTTGCCCAAGCCGCCGGCGCGCATCACTTCATCGATCGCCACCGGACGGATATACGACTTGCCCTCATTCATCCAGCCGCGCATGGCCGGGTCGAGCGACAGATACAGCGTCTTCACCAGAATTTCGCCGTCGGCCAGTTCTCGCACCGGCTCGGACGTGAATTTCCAATCGGAATGCTTCGGTAAGCCGACCGGACGGGCAGCGAGGCGGAATTGCTGGTTGTTCAATGTGGTCATGTTTGTCTCCTGATGTAAATGGAATTTGTCGACTATACCTCAATTTGAACGGTCGTGCTTTTTTGTGATTTGTAAAAAAAGTGAACTTTTTGATAATTGCGCGACCCAACCAACGGGCTTTATCCCAATTACGATTCCAGGAGGAAACATGCTTCGATCAGATACCTTATTCGGCAAGCGCGAGGGCGCGAGCGGCAATGCCCTTAACCCGCCGTTGAGCACCAGCAGCACGCTTGGACAAAGCACTGCCGGCAGACAGACGGCGGCCTCGCCGGTGGCGCAAAGCGAGAGTGCGAAGGCTGCGGCGGCAGCAGCGCCCAGTCCAGTGCCGGTCGTCAGCCACGACGAAGGCGGCAGCAAATTGATCGTCGGCCCGAACATCAAGCTGAAGGGCGTCGAAATCACCGATTGCGACACTATCGTGGTAGAAGGCTTCGTCGAAGCGACCATCTACTCGCGCGTGATCCAGATTTCCCAGCAAGGCGCGTTCAAGGGCGCGGCGGAAATCGACCTCGCCGAAATACGCGGCAATTTCGACGGCGAATTGACGGTGCGGGAAAAGCTGGTGATCTGCTCCACCGGCAAGGTCTCCGGCAAAATCCGTTACGGCAAGCTGGTGGTCGAAGAAGGCGGGCAGTTGTCCGGCGACGTGCAGATGGACGTTCCCGGCCACGTCAAGGCGGTCGTGGTGCCCACGCTGACCGAACAAATCAGGCAGCAAGCGCCGGCAGCGGCATCCTAGGCCACTCCGAGCAAGCACCGTCCGCCCCATACAAGGGCGGATTTTTTGCGAGAGCGCGTCGCATCGTGCGACAATAAGCCCTTTTCGCCGTCAGCTTTCGCAAAATCATGACTATGAAGCATCCGGAATACATCCTTACCCTGTCTTGCGTCGATCAACGCGGGATCGTCCACCGCGTCTCCGGTTTCTTGTCCGAATACGGCTGCAACATCATCGATTCTGCGCAATTCGGCGATGCCCAATCGCAGACCTTTTTCATGCGCGTGCATTTTTCGTCGGAAGACGCCGCCGTCACCGATGAAGCGTTGCGCGCGGCCTTCGCCGCATTGGCCGCGACCATGCAAATGAACTGGCAATTACACGACGCGCACAAGAAACCGCGCATGATGCTGATGGTGTCGAAAATCGGCCACTGCCTGAACGATTTGCTGTTCCGCTACAAGAGCGGCCTATTGCCGGTCGAAATCCCGGCAATCGTCTCCAACCATACCGATTTCTATCAATTAGCCGCTAGCTACAACATCCCGTTCCACCACCTGCCATTGGCCATCGGCGCGTCGCCCGAAGCGAAGCAGGCGCAGGAACAGCGGATACTGGAAATCATCAACGCCAACGACATCGACCTGGTGGTGCTGGCGCGCTACATGCAGATTCTATCGCCGTCGCTGTGCGATGCATTGAAGGGCAGGGCGATCAATATCCACCACTCCTTCCTGCCCAGTTTCAAGGGCGCGAAACCGTATTACCAGGCGCACGAACGCGGCGTCAAGCTGATCGGCGCCACCGCCCACTTCGTCACCGGCGTCCTCGACGAAGGCCCGATCATCGAACAGGATGTCGAACGCGTCGACCACGCGATGAACCCGGAGACACTAACGGCAATCGGCCGCGATGTCGAATGCGTGGTGCTGGCGCGCGCGGTGAAATGGTTTGTCGAACACCGGATTTTGTTGAATGGGCATAAGACGGTGGTGTTTAAGTAGGCCCGTCGAGTTGTCGAGCGGTCCTATGCCGCCCGCAACGTGGTCAAATTTAGTTTCGGATTTCTCGATATCGACACGACCGAGAAAGCGGGCAACCTCGTTCCGGCCTGCGCCGCTTCTGCCGGATGGTCGTCTTTGATGGACAAAATAAAACGGTAATAGGATAGAAGAATTACCAGAATTGTTTTGCTTCGCCGATGGGAATGGCAGCATCGACGGTTGTGCTACAAGGCTCGAGACCAGCGGCTCGCGGGAGCGTCCTATGCGAATGGGCGGGCAACGCGATAGCTCGGCCTCGCATTCTGCGGAATAGGCGTCATAGCTACGCAGGATTAATCAAAGCCATTCACAAATAACACAATTCATTCACACAGGTTAAGCAGAGTAAATTCGCTTGCGCCAGAAATTCTTCGCAGTAAACTAACGACAGACCGTTCTCAAGCGCGACTCGCGCCGGCAGTGGTCGACAAAACAAATGTACACATGTGGAACGATTGCCCAGTCGTATCGGCCGGGCGATCTCGTAATCCCGAATCGAAAGAACGTAATGATTAAGATTTCCCGTGACTGGGCTACCCCGTTGACGATTGGATCGTTTGGATTAATGGCCGTTACCGGCATCCTGATGTTTTTTCATCTTGATTCCGGGCTGAACAAGACTGCGCACGAGTGGCTGGGCTGGCTCATGGTGGCTGGCGTGGCGGCGCATGCGGTCGCCAACTGGAATGCCTTCAAGCGTCATTTCCTGGTCGGACGCATGGGTCAACGTATCTTGGCGGTCAGCGCGCTGGTGATTGCCGGCTCGTTCCTCTCGTTTTCCAATGGAGGGCGCGAGGGCGGTGCACCGCCGGCGCTGGCGCTCAAGGCAGTAATGAAGGCGCCTCTATCGTCGGTGGCGCCGTTGTCGGGCAAGCCGGTCGATCAATTGATCGGCGAACTGCGCAGCGCCGGCGTTCAGGTTGCCGGCCCGGATTCCACTCTCGATGGCGTGGTCGCAGGAAATCGCGCGTTGCAGGGCAAGGCGTTGAAGGTGATTTTCGGCGCGCGCTGATTACTTGCGGTGTTTGCGAGGCCTGAAAAAATAACTTTAAGACGACTGCAAAATGAATTCATCGACCCCTAAGCACACTGACGGAGCGCAAAAAGTGCATTCTCGAAGAAAATTTCTGGCAACCTCCGCCGGACTTGGCGCGGTACTGCTGATCGCTGCGAACGCAGCGCTTTGCGCGGAAGGCGCGCCGTCCCACATCAAGGACGTCGTCGCCATTACGCAGGTATTCGGCGACGGACAAAAGTTCACGGCCATTGCGGTGGAATATGACAAGGACATCGAGACCGCGAAACTATCCGCGTCCACCTTTGAGGTGAAAGGACGACGCGTCGTCAGAGCCTACGCGAATACCTCTGCATCGCCCGCCGAGCAAGGCAAAAATGGCAGATATGTCATCGTCGAACTCTCGCTCGACGACCCGGATGCCCGTCTTTACGGGCACGAAAAAATGAGCGCGACGCGCAAGACGGCGAAGGCAGCGCTGATCCAGCGCGGCCCGGTCTTTACAGCCGGCGGTGACGCATACGCTGCAAGCGCCAAAGCGGTCGCCACGCGAAGAGTGGCGAATCTGGTGGTCGACGATTTCGTGCAGCGCGAATACAAAGACCCGAAAACCGGAGACCTGCTGCGCTATAACCTGTTCGTTCCCAGGAACTACGACAAGAACAAGTCGTATCCGCTGGTTCTCTTCATGCATGATGCCGGCGCGACCAGCACGCGCACCGACACCACTCTGGTGCAAGGCTTGGGCGCGGTGGCCTGGGCCAGCCCTTCGGACCAGGCCAGGCACGAGTCCTTCGTGCTCGCTCCGCAATATTCCACCTGGGTCGTCAACGACAAATCCGAGGCATCAAGCTATCTGGACACGACCATCGACCTGCTAGACTTCGTGGCGAAGCAGTACAATATCGACCGCAACCGGCTATACACCACGGGCCAATCGGGCGGGGCCATGATGTCCATCGCCATGAACATCAAATACCCGAACCTGTTCGCCGCGTCGTTCATCGTCGCCGGCCAATGGGACGCGGCGAAGGTGCAGCCGCTGGTCGGTCAAAAGCAGTGGATTGTCGTTTCGGAAGGCGACTTGAAAGCCTATCCCGGACAGAATGCCGTCACGGCCGCGCTGGAGAAGGGTGGCGCCAAAGTCAGTCGCGCCGTCTGGAACGGACGTTCCTCACCCGCCGAATTCGATGCAGCCGTCAAGAAAATGGCAGCCGAAGGCAATGCCGTCAACTACGTGGCGTTGGAAAAGGGAAGCGTTGTGCCGCCCGGCGAGTCGGATGATGGCGGCGGCAACCATGTCAACACGTGGCGCATCGCCTATACCATCGACGCTATTCGAGACTGGGTTTTTGCCCAGCATAAGTGACGACAAGCTTACGCAGCCAGCACCCGCCGAAACCAAGCACCGATATCGTCGATTTCTTCGGGGCAGACCGCATGCGGCATCGCGTACTCGTGCCACTCGACCTTGTAGCCCAGCGATTGCAAAAAGTCGCGCGATTGCGTGGCGCGGGATATCTGGATCACCGGGTCGCCGCTGCCGTGCGCCATGAAAATCGGCGTGTCTTGATTGGCGGCGCTGCGTTCGGCTGCCACCGTCGTGTAAATCGGCACGTAGCCGGACAGGCAGAGCAAGCCGCCCAGTTTTTCCGGATGGCGCAAGCCGGTTTGCAAGGTCATCGCGCAGCCTTGCGAAAAGCCGGCCAGGATGATGCGTTCGGCGGGGATGCCGCGCGCCTTTTCGTTGGCGATCAATTGCTCGACCAGCTTTTGCGATTTGCGCAGGCCGGCTTCGTCTTCGCGCCGCACCAGGTCGGTGCCGAGGATGTCGTACCAGGCGCGCATCACGTAGCCGCCGTTGATGGTGACCGGCATGGTCGGCGCATGCGGGAAGATGAAGCGGATGCCGGGGCAGCCGCGCAAATCCAGCTCGCGCGCAATCGGCGCAAAGTCGTTGCCGTCGGCGCCTAGGCCGTGCAGCCAGATGACGGAAACGGTGGGGTTGGAGGTGCTGTCGATCTGGATCGTTTCGAGTAGCTGGGTCATGGCGCAATAGGGAAAAGGGTTGAAATTATTTGGCGCGAATTGCCGATTTCGGGCGGAAGGCCTTGCACACCGCTTCGTCGGTTTCTATGTACGGGCCGCCGATCAAGTCGATGCAATACGGCACGGCGGCGAAGATGCCGGGCACGACTTGCTTGCCGTCGGCATCCTTCAAGCCTTCCAGCGTTTCCTTGATCGATTTCGGCTGGCCCGGCAAGTTCAGGATCAGCGCCGCGTGGTCGGCGGTTTCGCGGATCACCGCGACTTGCCGCGACAGGATCGCGGTCGGCACGAAATGCAGGCTGATTTGCCGCATCTGTTCGCCGAAGCCGGGCAGGGTCTTGGTGCCGACTGCCCGCGTCGCTTCCGGCGTCACGTCGCGCCGCGCGGGGCCGGTGCCGCCGGTGGTCAAGACCAGATCGCAGCCGATTTCGTCGACCAGCTCGATCAATGCTTGTTCAATCACCGCCTGCTCGTCGGGGATCAGGCGGGTCGCCATTTGCCACGGGCTGGTCAACGCCGCGCCGAACCAGTCGCGCAAAGCCGGCACGCCCTGATCCTCGTACATACCAGCCGAAGCGCGGTCGGAGATCGAGACCAGCCCGATCAGCAATTCGTCGGGATCAGTCCTCTGCCGCGTCATCGTCTTGCTCGGATTCGTCCGCCGCGTCGCCCTGCTCGTTGGCGAGCGCCGATTTGTCGGCCTGCAATTGCTTCAAAATCTGGAAAATTTCGCGGTACGCTTTGGGCGGCTTGTTTTCCGCCTGTTCCTTGCGCGCATTGCGAATCAGCGTGCGCAGTTGCTGCGCATCCAGTTGCGGGTGCTGGCCCAGCAATTCGGTCAGCGCGGCGTCGTTGGCCAGCAGTTTTTCGCGCTTCTTTTCGAGCGCATGCATGGCGGCGGTATCGGCCTTGGACAAGCCTTTCCAGCTATCCAACGTGCGCTGGATGGCGGCGATTTCGTCTTCGTCCAGCGAGCGCATCTTCTTGCCGACGTATTGCATTTGCCGGCGTCGGCCTTCATGATCCTTGATCTGCTGGCATTCGAGGATGGCGTCGCGCACGTCTTCCGGCATCGGCACCCGCTTGACGCGGTCGCGCGGCTCGGCCACCAGGTCTTCGCCCAGCTTTTGCAGGGCGGTCATCTCGCGTTTCAGTTGCGATTTGGAGGGGCGGTCGTATTCTTGCTCAAACTCGCTGGATTGGAAGCCGCAAGAGCCTCGATTGGGATTTGGCATGATGTTATGGGCCATTCGGTAAACGACTGCTATCATAACCGTTTTAGCCGAATTCCGAAGAAAACCAGCCCATGAGCGATTCCGTATTTATCCATAGTCAAGAGCAATTGCAGCAACTTGCACAAGATGTGTTGCGATTTGCGCAAGAAAAGGGCGCATCCAACGCCGCCGTCGAGATCAGCGAAGGCAGCGGCCTGTCGGTCGGCGTGCGCAAGGGGAAAATCGAAACCATCGAGCAAAACAAGGACAAGGGCATCGGCGTCACCGTCTACCTGGGTGAAGAGCGCCATGTGCGGCGCGGCAACGCCAGCACCTCCGACTTTTCCGAGCAATCGCTGCGCGCCACGGTCGATGCCGCCTACAACATCGCCCGCTTTACTGCCGAAGACGATTGCGCCGGCCTGCCGGACGCCGATACGCTGGAAACGCACCCGCTGGACTTGAAGCTATGCTATCCGTGGCTGCTGTCGACCGAAGAAGCGGTCGAACTGGCGAAACGCTGCGAAGCGGCAGCGTTCGCGGTCGATCCGCGCATCACCAACAGCGAGGGCGCGAACGTCTATGCGCAGCAATCGCACTTCGTTACCGCCAACACACGCGGTTTCATGGGCGGCTACCCGTATTCGCGCCACTCGATATCGGTTGCGCCGATCGCCGGCAAGGGCGCGCACATGCAGCGCGACGACTGGTATTCGTCGGCGCGCAACCCGAAAAAGCTGGCCAAGCCGGAAGCCGTCGGGCGCTACGCCGCCGAACGCGCGCTGGCCCGCCTGCATGCGCGCAAGCTCGATACCCGCAAATGCGCGGTGCTGTTTGAAGCGCCGCTGGCCGCAGGCTTGCTAGGCAGCTTCGTGCAAGCGACCTCGGGCGGCGCGCTGTACCGCAAATCCACCTTCCTGCTCGATTCGCTCGGAAAGCAAGTCTTTCCATCGCATATCCAAATCGTCGAAGATCCGCATGTGGTCGGCGCGGTCGGCTCGGCTCCGTTCGATGAAGAGGGCGTCAAGACGCAACACCGCGCGGTGGTCAAGGATGGCGTGGTGCAAGGCTATTTCCTGTCGACCTACTCGGCGCGCAAGCTCGGCATGCAAACCACCGGCAACGCCGGCGGCGCGCATAATTTATCGCTGACCTCGTCGCAGACCAAATCGACCGACAATTTCAAGGCCATGCTGAAAAAACTCGGCACCGGCTTGCTGGTGACCGAGTTGATGGGGCAGGGCACGAACTACGTCACCGGCGATTATTCGCGCGGGGCATCGGGCTATTGGGTGGAAAACGGCGTGATCCAATACCCGGTGGAAGAGATCACGATTGCCGGCAACATGAAAGAGATTTTCCAGCAAATCGTCGCCGTCGGCGCCGACGTGCTGGTGCGCGGCACCAAGCAAACCGGCTCGATCTTGATCGAGAGCATGACGGTAGCGGGCGGCTGACGCAGGGCGGCAATCGCCGCGCACAAGGGGCACATATGGCAGTTGAATCGGTAGACGAATTCATCGAACGCTTGCAGACGACCTTGGCCAGAATCAGGCTGGGCGATCTCGTCACCATCGAACTCTCCGCCACCGATAAGGACGGCGAGATTTCGCTGGACAAGATCGAAGCGCAGACGCCCGGCCAAGGCCAAGGCAAAAGCGCGATGCGGGTGCTGGTGACGATTGCCGACGATCTAGAGTATCAGATCGTGGCGAATCCGCAGCCGCTGGACGAGGCTACGGATAGGGAGCGGCTGCTGAAGTGGTTTAAGCGATGTGGGTTTGCTGCTGTTGGCGATGGTGGGGCGATGGTGCGTAAACCGCAGTGGGGGGCGTAGCGGCCAAGGCGCTCCTTTATGAGTGGCGAAGCTTGTAAATTCTCGGATAGAACAAACAATGGGCGCTGGCTCCAATAAAATTCCTCGCGCGATAGCCTATTTCGGTATCGGCCTCCCGATCGCCTTGGTCTTTTTGGAAGCATCTCCATTCGGAGCCAATTTGTTTTATGTTATAGCAGGAATACCTGCTTTTCTCCTAATTTGGCTAGCGGTTGGCACTTGGTCTGCCATTATATGCTCGCGATTTGTGGCGCGGGGATTGTGGTTCAAAAGTCTGCAAGCGGCTATACTCCCACTTGCGATTATAGGCGTCTCCTTTAACCTCTTAGGCTTCATTCACTTTTGCATTTATTCAGGGGACGTAGTGCATTTCGTGGTGGCTCGCCCCTACTATGACAACGAGATTGCATCGTTACCGCACACCGATCAACCTCGGCTAGCTGTGTTCAACTGGGGCGGAATGATCTGGGCATCGCGAGGTTTGGTATACGACGAAAGTGACCAAGTCGCGTTACCGCCGGGGCGGCAGTCAGCAGCCTGGTTAGCAAACCCTGCACGTGCGGAACTGGTTTGCGATGGATATGCCGTGCAACCGCTGTGGTCGCATTACTACCTGGCCCAGTTTCCATGTTGACTTTGATCCTCACCATTCATATGGCGTGGGCACGCCGTAGTGCCCACGCGGCGCGGCTAATAAAACGGAGTTGAGAAATTTTATCGGCGCGAAGTATGCCAAATGCGTGGGCAGAAAATCTGCTCCCTACTTGACCGCGCAATTTAGGCGAGGCAAACCATGAAAAGCGACAACGAAATAATAGCGGCTGGCAAAGAAAGATTGGACTATCTTGAAATTTTTGATCTGGCCTCAAAAATTGACGAGGACGAGTTTGGAAACATTACGTATCATTTCGTCACGCCAGTCGCCACAGTGGTGCTCTGTGACTCTACCAACGATGGAGATATTTCACTCGAACTTTCGGTCCCTGCACAGAAATTGCCTTTGGTGAAGTTAGATTTGGCAGGTTGCAAGGAGATTCACGTAGTCAACGATAAACGCGGCAAGTATCTCGAATTTGTTGGGCAACTAAAATCTGCGAGATATTTGAAGGGCGGCGAAAATGCTATTGTGGGATTCCGGCTGCAATTTGAACCAAGGATTTGTCTCGAGCCATATCTTATTAACGAAGGCTAACACGCGAGTCGAATAGGTTTGCGCAAAATTCAACGAAGGGCCGTAGGCTGGGTTATAAACCTAGCGCAAATCGTGCCGCGTCTGCTGGGTTTATAACCCAGCCTACCAAACCGGGATGTGTCTTGCCGCGTCAAAAAACACCAATCATTTCCTCGCCTGCTGCCCCTGCCGCATCTGCTTCAACAACATCAAAACCATCCCAGCCAGCACCAGCAAGCCGGCAACCAGCACCGCCCACAACACGCCCTTGGAAGCCTTGGCCGGCGCTTTGTCGCTGTCCGGCAATGCGTTAAGCGGGATGGCGGCGATTGTTTGCAGGGTGGCAGCCGAGGCGGCCAGCGGTTTGTCGGCGCTGAAGTTCGGCAGTAGCGTTGCTGCCGGCATCGCGGCGGTTTCTACCGTCTTGGAACCCCAGGCCAGCGTGAACGGGCCTTGGCCGCGCGCCAGGAATACCAGGGTTTGCGGGGCGAAGCCGACTTGCAGGGTCGGTGCGCCGTTGCCGATGCCGCCGCTGCTGGCGTCGACCGTCAGGCGCAGGCGGTCGAGCGGGGCTGTGTCGAGTTCGATATCCGGTGAGCGCACTTCGCCTTGCGGCGATTGCAGGCGGTAGACCACGGTTTGGGTCAGGGTTTCCCATGCGCCGTGCTGGCGCTGCGGGCTGGGCGCCAGATAGCGTTGCACTTGCAGCGGCGCGAGCGTGTTGGTTTGCGGCAGGCCGATGCGTATCTGCTCCAGCGGCAAGCGGCCCGGCACCGGATAATCGTAGACGTTGGCTTCGCTGACGGTGGCGGCGATCGGCTCGGTCCAAAGCATGTGCGCGCCGTTGAACGAGGTGAGCGTGGTCACGACGCTGGCGCTGACCAGCGGCGGCGCCTGGGTTGGCTCGCGCCATACCAGGCGCAGGTATTTGCCCGCTGCGCCATCCCATTCAAAGGTGTCCTTTGCGATGACTTGCCCTCCCTGTTGCAGATGCACCAATTGCGCGTCGCTCAACAGGTTGCGCCATTGCTGCAAATCGTCGCTGGTTTCAACTGCGAACGCGTGAAACGGCACGGTCGAGGGGCCCGCTTCCAGGTGCAGCGCGCGCACCCTTTCCTTGATCTGGCTGATATCCAGTATCGCTCCTTGCACCAGCGCGACTTCCTTGTCCGGCTTGGCAGTCTTCGGCACGGCGATCAGCGTGCCGTCCGCTTTGCGCTGCACGTCGAGCGCCACTTCGCCGTCGGCTGCCTGGACGGCTTTCGATTGCGTGATCGGGAACAACGGGACGCGGATGAATTTATCTTGCGAGACCGCGGTCGATTGCGCGCGGATCAAGGTGTGCGGCACCGTCTCGCCTTGACCGTTGAAGACGCGCAAGTCGCCCAGGTCTTGTCGCTGCACGCCTTGATAGACCGGGAGCGGCAGCGCGACTTGATAAAACGGCCCGCCGTTGGCCGACAGGTCGATGCCGGTATGGTAGGCGAATGCTTCCGGCTTTATCGGCGCAGTTTGGGCCAGCGCCGCTGCGCCGAACAACAGGGTGCAGGCAATCAACAGGCGCTGGCCGGCGCGATTGACGATTTTCATTGTGGCGTTCCACTTTCTTCGCTATTTTTTTCGCCGGTTTTTTCGACCTCGCGGTGCGGCGGCAAGGGCGCGAAATATCCGACCACCAGCAACAGCAAGCCGACCACGATGAAGGACACGATGCGCGTCAGGCTGCCGCGCGCCGCCAATTCGACCAGGAACAGCTTGGCCACCACTACCGCGATCAAGCTGGCGCCGACGATCCACACCCAGCGATGCCGGCGGCGATTGCCGATCAACATGGTGCTAATCGCGACGATGCTCCAGACGATCGACAACGCGGTCTGGAACAGATGCGAAGCCAGCATGTCTTGGCCGTTCCACGCCACGTCGCCCCAATGATGGCAGGTGCGGGCGACGACGCCGGTCAGCATCGCCAAGCCGGTCGCCATCGCGATGCCGATGAAGACCGGCGAACCGTTGCGCAGGGCTGCATGCTCGCGTAGCGGCCAAAACCACAGGAAGACGCCGAACAGCACCGCAAAGTGGGCGATTTCCAGCGGATTGATAATCGGAACATACGGCAGCGGCGAGGCGTCGCCGGGGCTGATGGCATTGCTGATCCAGACCCAGCCGAGCAGATACACCACGACCGGCAGCGCCGACAGCAGCAGGTAAGCATCGCGTTGCTCGCGCACCGGCCATGCCTGTTGCACGCGGCTGCGCGTCAACAGCAGCAGATAGGCGACCGGCGCAATCATCCATCCCAATAGCGGCCAAGCGCTGTTGGCGTCGCCCAGGTGGGCGAAGCGCCAGCGCAATTCGATTGCCGCCTGAATCACAAACAGCCACGCGCCGACCACATGGCTCAGTTTTGCCGCGCTACTGGCTGCATCGACCCACGCGCTTTGCCGGCGCAGCAAATAGCCGTGCATCAACAAGGCCAGCGGCCATGCCAGCATGCCCCACGAGCTTAACGGATGGGCGTCGCCGAAGGCCCACGCATCGGCGGCGATCAGGATCAGCGCCGGCACATACAGCAAGGTCGTCCAGCCGAGTTCTTGCCAACGCCAGCGGCGCGCCAACGCGCTCCACAGCCAGCCGGTGACGATGGTCAGCGCCAGCATCGCCGAGGTGAACAATTGCGGCGCGATCACGCGATAAATTTCATCGGTCCAGCCGAAGGCCCACCATGCAACCGACCACAGCAAAGCGATTGCGCCCAGCGTCGCTTCCGGCAGGGCGGCGGAAGGCTTCTTTGCGGTTGACGCGGCGCTGGTCAGGCGCGCGAGCGAAGCGTGCAGCAGGCGGGCGCAGGCGAATGCGGCCAGCGAAATCAGGATCGGCCCCCAGAATCCGCTATGCATGAACGGTTTCAGATCGGGCGTCGGATTGGATGGCTCGATGTAGGACGGAATTATCCGGCTGCCGAAGTGGACCAGGCCCGCGATCACTTGCAGGATCAACGCCAGGATAATGGCGGCCAAGTGACGGATGCGCACCGCCCACCACAGCGTCAACAAGCCGCTGAGAGGCCAGATCAGCGCCGCGTAGTGCCACGGCAAGACGAACAATGGCGCAACATTGATGAAGACGATGCCGACCAATAATCCACTCGTCGCCACGACGCCGAAAGAAGCGGCTTGCGCCACCGCATCGCGCGGGGCGGCGCTGCGCTGCCGGACGAACAGCCAAAAGCTGGCCAGCATACTGGCGCCGATCAAGCTGACCGTGAATAGGCCGGTAACGCCATTGGTCAATGCCGAGCCGCCATCGGCCAGCCGCAAGGTCGATAGAAACAGCAGGCCGGCCAGCGCCTGATACGACCACGCGAACGCTTGCAGCAGGCGTTCCGACCAGCGCAGCGCAAAGTACAGCAGCGCGACGCCCATGACTGCCAAGGCCGGGCTGGCCCATTGCATGCGCATTAGCGTGAATGGCGTCAATGCCAGGAACAATACGCCTAACGCAATGATCCACGGGCGGCAGGTTTTTTCGCCGGCCTGCACCAACGCGCTGCGGCTGCGGATCAACCATGCGATCCAGGCCGAACTGCCGGCCAATAGCAGGCAGCCGAGCGTCGAGCCGCTCAACACGGCGACATCCGGCCCGATGTCGAAGGTCGACAGCGACCGGATCGCGGAAAGCAGCAAGACGACCAGCGCGAATATGCGGCCATGCAAGCGTTGCTGGCGGATGCCGATCCAATACAGGCCGGCGGCTTCGATGGCCCAGGCAGCCGCCGTCCAGGTTTGATCCAGCCCGAGCGGAATCGCCAGGCTGCCGAAGACGACCGCCAGCGCGATCAGCGTTTCGGTCAACAATACATAACGCATGCCGGATTTGCGGAACAACAGCATCGCCAGCGCCGCGTAGAACAGGCCGAAACCGAGTGCGCTAAAGGCAGGGCCGTTGGCGAACTGCTGCGCCAACACATATTGCATCGAGAAAGCGGCGCACGGCACGCCAAACACCAGGACGCCATCGACATAATTGAGTTGCGCCGCCGATTGCCGGATCTGCGCGCCGAATTGGCTGCTTTCCGCCAGGTTGGTTTGCGCCAGCACACGGCGCGCGAACAGGAAGGCGACTAGCACATACATCGCAAAGAACAACAACAGGAACGGTTCGGTCGCCGAAAACAAGGACGGCTGGTAAAACTTTTCGGCCCAGCCCAAGCCGAGGGTGAAGGTGCCGGCAAAGCCAATCAGGTTCAATACGCGCCAAGCCTTGAACCAGGCCACGGTAGCGATACCCAGGTTGAGCACGGTGAGGAACAGGAATAGCGCCAGATGCGCATCCTGGCCGGTCGACACCAATACCGGCGCGGCGAAACCGCCGAGCGTGCCGACCATCGCCATCGGCAGCGAGTCCTGCAGTATCGCCAACACGGCGGCCAGCAAGGCGACGCCGACCAGCACTGCAAAACCCAATTCGGGCGGGAGCAAGCCATTGAGCCGCATCGCAGCCAGAGGCGTCAAATACATGACCGCGATGCCCGCGCCTTGCAGGATCAGGCCGTAATTGTCTTTTTGCAGCCGCAGACGCCAACCGACCAGCAGCAAGGCAATGCCGGTGGCCGCCACGCCGGCATAGCGCAATTCGATCGGCACCACCACATGCTCGGACGCATAACGCAACAAGAACGCCAGACCGAGAAATAAAATCAAGACGCCGATCTTGACGATAGGATTGCCGCCGAAAATCCAGCGCTTCACCAGAAGTTCGAGCTGCGACGGCGGCGCCGGCGGCTTCTTCGGAGTTGGCGCGGCGGCAGGGCGCGATGGCGCAGCTTGTGCAGCCGGGGAGGTGGTTCGACTGGCCGACGCGGCAGTCGCCGCCTGCGGTGTCGGTTTTGGCGGCGGGACGCTTGCTGGCTTCGGCACTGGCGCGGGAATTTCCGCCGCCTGCGGCAGTGCGGCCTTGGTCGGGGCGAGCGGCGATGGTACTTGTTCAAGCTTGGGCGGCTCGGCAATCTCAGCCATCGTTTGCGCCTTGCCGGCGCTTGGCGACTGTCTTTCGATGGCGTTGAGCGCCGCGCCAAGTTTAGCCACCTCTTGCTGCAATTCATCGACGCGTTTGACCAGCGCGTTCGACATCAACAACTGTTTCTTGCGCTGGTCGTTCAGGATAAAACCGGCCACCGCGCCGATAATGCAGAACCAGAAACCCCACGTAAACGACTCGAATGCAAATCCCAGCAATGCGCCGACTATCGCACCGATCCAGATCATGGAATTACCTTTCCCTTGGGCGTCTGGCGTGCAGCGCGCCAAATGTTGTTGTTTGTTTTTTGAGTGTGGTTCGCAAGTTGCCAACCTCGGTCATTCGATAATCGTTGACCGGGGAATAATCGTTGCAATTATATTATGTGTTGCTTGAATATACAAATTGATTGTCGTCTTTGCAAAAACGGCGACGGCGAAGATTGGACGAGGGCGCGCGCATTTCCGAGTTGCGCTGCGATCTGCCTCAGCTTTCGCTACGGCTCCACACTCGCCCGTTCCCCGGCACTCTCGTTCGCATTCAATTGCCGATCCGCCTTCAATTCCTCGCGATAGCGCTTTTGCTCTTGCTCGTAGAGCGTCTTGATTTCTTCCTGCATCGATTCGCGCTCCTGCTGCAAGTCGATGGCTTTTTCGCGCATTGCTCGGTGCTTTTCCTTGACTTCTTGCAATTGCGCCAGCGCTGCCTGCTGGCGTTCGTCGATCGCTTCGATGTTTCTCTTGCGTAGCGCCATGCGCGCCTCCAGCAGTTCTTGCCGTTCCTTGGCTGTCGCTTCGATGCCGTCGCGCACGGTTTGCAGCAGGTCGCGCAAGTTGTCTGTCTGCCCTTGTTCTTTTGCAGCCTGTTCTTGTATCGCCAGCAGTCTGGCTTCTTGCGCGCTCTGCTTTTTCTGCAGCGCCAGTTCTTTCTCGTTCAATGCCGTTTGCTGCTCTGCGGTGCCGTGGCGCTGCTCGTCGCCTGCGCGTATCCGAGCTTCGTTCGCCGCGACGTTGGCCTCGAACAAATCGTTCTGTGCCGTGAGAAGATCCTTCTGTTCCTGGTCGGCGGCCTCGCCGGCTTCACGCACGGCTTTGCGCTCGCTGTTCAGGTTGCCGTTCTTTTCCTGCCCGGCGGCGTTCTTTGCCTGTAGCGCTTCGCGCCGTTGCTGTAGCGCTTTTTGCTTTTCCTGTAATGCTTTGGAGCGGTCTGCAAATTCTGCGAGGCGCGCCTGGGTGCGCCGGCCCTGTTCTTCGCCCTCGGTCTTTCTTGCTTCGTTGGCCGCTTGACTTTTCTCGTTGACGGCTTTGTAGGCCGCTGCGAGTTCCTGCCATTCCGTGCGCAGCACTTCGGCGTTTTCGCGCACGCCCTTCAATTGCGCGCGCAGGTTCCGGCTCATGCCGGCGACAAGTTTTTCCCTGATTTGCGTGCGCGCATCTTGAATTGTCTTTTGCCGGTTCTTCAGCGCTTCTTGCCTTTCGCGCAATGCCGCGAGTTGCGCTTCGGTGTCTTGCTGTTGTTTTTCTGTGGCAGCCTTGCGTTCTTCCGCGCTGGCTTTGTTATTTTCGTTTTGCGCCTTCAACACTTCGCGTGCCGCGTTGAGCGCCGCCAGTTTCTCGGCAACGATCTTGCGCCGTTCTTCGCGGCGCTGCTCGATCCATTTCTGGATTTCTGCGTGCTTCTTGTTGATCAAGTCTTCATGCGGGCCGGGGCGGAAGAATGCGGGTATGCGCGGCAAGACTTGCGGTGTCTGGCCGGCATTGTCGGATACATATCCGGCATGGTCGGGGGTCACGTCCGCCAGTCCGGCGCTGGTCTGTATCGAGGTTGCGCCGGCAAACACCTTGTCGTAGGTGCCGGGTTCGCCGTCGGGGGAGCCGGGCGGGATGTAGCGTGTTTCGTGGTCGGTGCCACGGATGCCGATGGTGGCGGTCGGGGTGCGCACCTGGTACGACCTTTGATTGTAGCGACCGATCCAGCCGGTGATCGAGCGCAGGCCGCCGACCACCAGACTGAATACACCTTTGTCGTCGTCGCCGCCGTCGGCCTTGTAGCTGTCGATCTTGATGCGGGTATTCGGTCGCAATGCGATGAAGCCGGTATCCTGCATGGTCACATGCAATTCGCTGTCTTTTCCGGTGGTCAGGATGTCGCCCTCGTACACGGTATCGCCCACCGCCGCGCGCCGCACTTGTTTTCCGGCCTGCAGGATACGGGCGTCGCCGCCGACCAGATCGATCTTGCCGGCCGGCGTTGGCGGCAGGCCGGCGCTTGTCTGCGCATTGGATGGTGCGAACGACGCGGTGCAAAAAAGCACGCAGACCAAGGCAAGAAATTGGCGGATCATTGAGTTGGCCCCAGAGAAGTGGTTGACGAATCTTGCCACATCGGAATGGCGAAAACAATGTCCGATTTTCGCCGGATTTTTGCGGTCCGGCTAGCCGCCCAGATAGGCGTCGATCACCTTCGGGTCGCGCAATAGATTCGCGCCGCTGTCATGGGCGACGATGCTGCCGTTTTCCAGCACATAGCCTTGCTGTGAGATGCGCAAGGCCTGACGCACGTTTTGCTCGACCAGCAGGATGGTCAAGCCGGTGCGGTTGATTTCCCTCAGCACGCGGAAAATTTCCTGCACCATCAAGGGCGCCAGGCCCATCGACGGTTCGTCCAGCAATAGCACGCGCGGTTTCGACATCAATGCGCGGCCAATCGCCAGCATTTGCTGCTCGCCGCCGGAGAGGTTGCCGGCCAATCCGGCGCGGCGGCTTTGCAGCACCGGAAACAGTGCGTACACCCATTCCAGGTCGCGCGCGATTTGCGCGCGGTCGCTGCGGGTGTACGCGCCCAGGCTCAGGTTTTCCGCGATGGTCAGCGTGGTCAGGATGGCGCGGCCTTCGGCCACTTGCACGATGCCGCGCCGCACGATCTGGTGCGCGCGCAACTTGCCGACATCTTCGCCGTCCAGCAGCACTTCACCACGCGCCGCTTTCAATAAGCCCGATAGCGCCAACAGCGTCGTGCTTTTTCCCGCGCCGTTGGCCCCAACCAGCGCGGTGATTTCCCCCTCGTTGAGCGACAGGCTGATGCCCTTGACGGCTTCAATGTGGCCGTAGGAAACCGCGAGGTCGCGGATGCGCAATATCTCGCTCATGCGGCGTCTTCCATGTCTTCGCGGCCGAGATAGGCTTCGATCACGTCGGCATTGCGTTGGATTTCCTGCGGCAGTCCTTCGGCGATGATGCGACCGAAGTTGAGCACCGCGATGCGGTCGCACAAGCCCATTACGAAGCGCATGTCGTGCTCGATCAAGAAGATGCTGAAGCCGCGATTCTTGATGTTGACGATTTCGGTCATCAACTCGGTTTTTTCGCTGGCATTCATGCCGGCGACCGGCTCGTCGAGCAAGAGCAGCTTCGGTTCGGTCGCCAATGCGCGCGCGAATTCCAGCTTGCGCTGTTCACCGTAGGACAGGCTGTCGGCGCTCAGTTCGGCCTTGTGGTCGAGCTTGACCCAGGACAGCAATTCCAGCGCGCGCACCCTGGCTTGTGCTTCGACGCGGCGATAGCGCGGCAGCTTGAACAGCAGGTCGGCAAACGAATAATCGAGATGGTCGTGCATGCCGACCACGACATTTTCCAGCAAACTCATTTCCTTGAAGACGCGGATATTCTGGAAGGTGCGGGCGATGCCGAGTTCGGTAATGCGGTGCGGCGGCACGTTCGACAAGTCTTGCCCGTTGAAAGTGATGCCGCCGCCGCTCGGGCGCAGCAAGCCGGTGGCCAGATTGAAGGCGGTGGTCTTGCCCGCGCCGTTGGGGCCGATCAAGCCGAAAATGCCGCCTTGCGGCACGGTGAAATTGACGTCTTCCAGCACGCGCAAGCCGCCGAAGCGCTTGCTGACGTTTTTGAATTCCAGCATCAACCGGCCCTCGCTGCGGCTGCCGCTTTACGCCGCCGCCAAAACGCACGCATGCGGCGCGGATCCCAAATGCCGTTGGGCAGATACAGGATCACGACGATCAAGATGAAGCCATTGAAGGCCAGCAGGTAATCTTTCAATTCGTGAAAGACCTCGGGCAGCAAGCCGAGAATTCCTGCTCCCAGCACAGGCCCGACCAGGTTGGCGGTGCCGCCGAAGACGGTCATCGTCAATAGATCGACCGCATTTTCAAAGCCGTAATTGGCGGGGCCGATGGTGAAAGTGTAGTGCGCGTTGAGTCCGCCGGCCACGCCGGCAATCGCCGCGCCGAGCACGAAGGCCAGCAGCTTGTAGCCGGTTACGTTGATGCCCATCAGCCGTGCCGCGATTTCGTCGGCCTTGATCGCCTCGAATGCGCGCCCGATCCTGGAGCGGCGCATGCAAGACAGCAGGTAAAGCGTTGCAGCCAGCAAGAGCGCAATATGCCAGAACTCAGTCTTTTGCGGAATGCCGTTCAAGCCCATCGGGCCGCCGGTAAAGTCGAAATTCAAGATGACCACGCGCACGATTTCGCCGAAGCCCAGGGTCGCCATCGCCAAATAGACGCCGGATAGCCGCAGCGTCGGAATGCCGATAATCAACGCAACCAACGCCGGCAGCAAGCCACCCGCTGCCAGCGCCAGCGGAAACGGCCAATCCAGTTGCATCGTCACCAGCGACGCCGCATACGCGCCGATGCCCATGAAGGCGGCGTTCGCCAGCGACAGCAAGCCGCACGAGAGCGTCAGGTAAACCGATAGCGCCAGCATAGCGTTGACGCCGATGCCGAACACCACCGTGTTATAGGTCGACCAGAATCCGTCCCACCATTCTGCCATAGCGATGTTCTCCTAAGCCTTGCGTTCCAGCACCTTGCCGAACATCCCGGAGGGGCGGACAAGCAAAATCAAAAACAGCAGTCCGAAGGCGACGCCGTCGCGCACGTCGCTGGAGATATAGGCCACGCTCAACACTTCGACGAAGCCGAGGAACAAACCGCCAATCAATGCGCCGCGTATGTCACCCATGCCGCCCAGGATGATGACCGCGATACCCTTGTGCAGCATCGGCTGGCCCATGAAGGGCGAGATCGCATTGAACGACAAGCCGATCAACACGCCGGCAGCGCCGCCCAACGCGGCGGCGGCAAACGAGGTCAGATAAAACAAGCCTTCGACATTGATCCCCAGCAGGTAGGCGGCTTTCGGCGATTCGGCGATGGCGCGCAGCGCGCGCCCGAGTTGCGTGCGCTTCATTGCTGCCAGCAATACCAGCATCAGCGCAAACGAAATGACGACGATGGCGATTTGCAGCGTCGTCACCTGCACGCTGCCCCAGTCGAGCGACTGTTCCGGCACGGTGCCTTGCGGGAAGCGCTTGTTTTCCGCGCCGAACAAGCCTTGCGCCAGATTGGTCAACATGATCGCCACGCCGATGGTGGCGATCATCGGCGCCAGGTGCGGCGCATTGCGCGCGCGCAGCGGCTTGAGCACCACGAAATCGACCAGCAAGCCGATCAGGCCGGAGACCAGCATCGCCAGCAACAACGCCAGCCACAGCGGCACGGCGAATTTATCGACCAGCAGCAGTGCGGTATAGCTGCCGAGCATGAAGATCGCGCCGTGCGACAGGTTGATGACGCCCAGCACGCCGAAGACCAGCGTAAAGCCCAGCGCAAATAGCGCGTAGACGCTGCCTAGCGAGAGGGCGTTAATGAGTTGTTGTGCGAGCATCGGTTGATTTTAAATTGGGCAAATATTTCCCTCTAACTCTGTCTAACATTGATGCTTAAAGTTGCCCGCACAACGAAATGACCGAACTCCCCTCGCCCGCTTGCGGGAGAGGGGTGGGGGAGAGGGTGTTCGCAAGAGAGAAGACTTCACAATTGCATGTCCACTGCAAAAGAATATTTCGAGCTTGGCGTCATGCGTGGCGCTCCCTCTCCCCCAGCCCCTCTCCCGCAAGCGGGCGAGGGGAGCAAAGCAGGGTCTTGGCAATTGCGTGATATTAAACGTAGGAACGTGAGCGGCATCGCAATTTATTTCAACAAAACGAACTTGCCATGCACCGCAATATTCACGATGGCTTCCTGCTCGGCGTCGTAGCCGCTTTCCTTGCCGTCTTTCGGCGCTGCACGGCGGAAGGCGAATTTGCCGGTCGCGCCGTCATGCTTGACCGCCGGCAGCGCGTTGCGCAGTGCGATACGGTCTGCGGCGAGATTGCCGCTCAACTTGACCGTTTTGACGGCGCTGGCGACGATGTACATCGCATCGTAGGCTTGCGCGGCGAATTGATCCGGGTCGGCGTTGAATTTGGCCTTGTACGCCGCGATAAACGCCTGGTTGGCCGGCGCGCGGTTTTCCGCCGACCACGGGCTGCCGATCACGGTGTTTTCGCCGGCATCCTTGGCGATTTCAAACAGCTTCGGCGAGTTCAAGCCGTTGCCGCCGATGAAGGGTTGCTTCATGCCCAGTGTGCGGGTTTGCAGGATGATGTTGGCGGCTTCCTCCGCCAGGCAGGAGCAGACGATCGCGTCCGGGTTGCCGGCCTTGATCTTGGTCAGTTGCGCCTTGAAATCGACATCGCCCTTGGCATAGGTTTCGGTATCGGTAACGGGAATTTTTTGCTCGGCCAGCGTGGCTTTGAACACGTCGTAGCCGCTCTTGGTGAACGCATCGTCGTTGCCGTAGATGACCGCGACTTTCTTGATGCCGAAATGGCGCACTGCGCCGCGCGTCGAAACCGGCAAGACGTCGGCTTCCATCACAGAATTGCGGAAGGTGAACGGCCCCATTGCGGTAATCCCGTCCGCAGTGTTGCTGGTGCCGAACACGACCACTTTCGCGGCATTGGCGATCGGGTCGGCGGCGAAGGCCGAATTGGACAGGGTCGGGCCGAACAGCGCCAACACCTTCTCTTGAAAGATCAACTTCTTGAAGGCGTTGATCGCTTCTTCCTTCTTGCCTTGCTCGTCCTCGCTGACCAACACCAGCTTGTTGCCGTTGATGCCGCCCTTGGCGTTGATTTCGTCCATCGCCAGCGTGAAGCCATTCTTGATCGGCACGCCGTATTTGGCCGCCGGGCCGGTCAGCGCTTCGGCTGCGCCCAGTTTGATGTCGGCGGCGCTGGCGCTTGCGGCGAACATCATGGCAGCGAACAATGCAGGCAAAGCGCTCAACGTGAAATTGAATCGCATCGATTTATCTCCCTTTTTTGAATTGTGGCTCATCTGAGTAGTGGTGGGTAAAATCATCAATCCAGCGCCGGTACTACCCTCCGTCGTTCCCGCGAAGGCGGGAATCCATGCTGAATTCACGTGAGCTACCTCACTATGGGTTCCCTCCTTCGCGGGAACGACGAGGATATTTTTTGCGCAAACTTGCTCGAACACATTTCTCTACCCACAAAAAGCCGGAACAGCCTGAATTATCGACTCACCTCGGACTACGCAGCACCCAATTGCGCACGCAGCAACGCAATCGCCTTGCGCACCTGATTCGGCGCAGTACCGCCGATATGGTCGCGCGCCGCCACCGAGCCTTCCAGCGTCAAGACGTGGAACACATCGGCTTCGATCAGCGCCGAAAACTCTTGCAGGTCGGCCAGGCTCAGGTCGGCCAGATCGCGGCCTTGATCGACGCACTTGCGCACCGCGCGCGCCACTGCCTCGTGCGCATCGCGGAACGGCAAACCTTTTTTGACCAGATAATCGGCCAGATCGGTCGCCGTCGCATAACCTTGCAGCGCCGCCGCGCGCATCGCGTCCGGCTTGACCGTGATGCCGCCGGCCATGTCGGCGAAGATGCGCAGGGTGTCGACCAATGTATCGACGGTATCGAACAAGGGTTCCTTGTCTTCCTGGTTGTCCTTGTTGTAAGCCAGCGGCTGGCCCTTCATCAACGTCAACAGCGCGATCAGGTGGCCGTTCACCCGCCCGGTCTTGCCGCGCGCCAGTTCCGGCACGTCCGGGTTTTTCTTTTGCGGCATGATCGAGGAGCCGGTGCAGAAGCGGTCGGCGATGTCGATGAAGCCCACGCGCGGGCTCATCCAGATCACCAACTCTTCCGACATGCGCGAAATATGCGTCATTACCAGCGCCGCAGCGGCGCAAAATTCGATTGCAAAGTCGCGGTCGGAAACCGCATCGAGCGAATTGCGGCAAACGTCGTCGAAGCCCAGGGTGGCGGCGACGCGCTCGCGGTCGATGGCAAAGGTGGTGCCGGCCAGCGCCGCCGCGCCCAGCGGCAGGCGGTTGACGCGCTTGCGGCAATCGGCCATTCTTTCGGCGTCGCGGCCAAACATTTCGACATAGGCCAGCATGTGGTGGCCGAACGTGATCGGCTGCGCCACCTGCATATGGGTAAAGCCCGGCAGGATGGTGCTTGCATGCTGTTCCGCCAAATCCAGCAGCGCCAGACGCAGGTCGCGCAGCAGGCCGAGGATATCGTCGATCGCGCCGCGCAGATACAGGCGGATATCGGTCGCCACCTGGTCGTTGCGCGAGCGGCCCGTATGCAGCCGCTTGCCGGCGTCGCCGATGATTTCGGTCAGGCGTTTTTCGATATTCAGGTGCACGTCTTCCAGGTCGAGCAGCCATTCAAACTTGCCGGACGCGATTTCGTCGCGGATTTGCTGCATCCCGCGTTGAATTTCGGCATAATCGTCGCGGCTGACGATGCCTTGCTGGGCCAGCATTTCGGCATGCGCCAGCGAGCCGTCGATATCGCATTGCGCCAGGCGCTTGTCGAAAAACACCGAGGCGGTGTAGCGTTTGACCAGATCGGAAACCGGTTCGGAAAAGCGCGCCGACCAGGCCTCGCCTTTTTTGGAGAGTTGTGCTGTCATGGTGAATTCCAGTTAATTTGCCTAGGATTATAGAGCAAGCCGGTTTTGGTTTCGACCCGAGATCGAAATTGAAGTAGTTTGCACTTTGTGGTACTGATGGGCTAGTGCTGTTAAGTTCTGGCGATTTACGTAAAAACTCGCCGTCGTCCCCGCGAAAGCGGGAATCCATAAGACATTCGCTCGATTTGAGTCGCTATGGGTTCCCGCCTTCGCGGGAATGACGGGTTATATTGATAAATATGCACCCAACGTCAACCGACCCATGCCGCAAACAACTGCTCCCACTCCCCCTAAAATCGAGAACGTGATTCCCGATTGCTGCAATATCGGCGTGATGGTGCGCGTTTTGCTGGCGGTCAATGGCGTGGTCTTGATGGCAATTATCGTGCATGGCGGCGGCTTGCTGGCGTTTCTGGATGCGGCGGTGCTGACCGAGCCGGCCTGTCTGGCGTCGCTATTGGCCTTGTGCGGATTGCGCCGCACCGTGCGCACCATCGCTCCTTGGACGCAGCGGGTCTTGTGCGCCTTGGTGCCGGCGGCGATTACCGCTGGCCTGGTTCGCTTTATCGTATCCGGGCCGGCCTTGCAAGACGATTTGAATATATTGACCGTGAATCAGGGAGTCTGGATAGCCGCCGCCTTTGGTGCTTTGACGCAACATTACTTCGAATTGCGCACCCGCGCCTTTTCCCCCGCCTTGGCCGAAGCGCGGCTGCAGGCCTTGCAGGCGCGCATCAGGCCGCATTTTTTGTTCAATAGCTTGAATGCGGTATTGTCGCTGATCCGCACCGAGCCGCGTCAAGCCGAGACTACGCTCGAAGATTTGGCCGATTTGTTCCGGGTCTTGATGCGCGACACGCGCGACGTCACCAGCCTGGAAGAAGAAATACGCCTGTGCCGGCAATACCTGTCGATCGAAAAGGTGCGCCTGGGAGAGCGCTTGCAAGTGCAATGGAAGGCGGCCAATATCAGCGACAAGGTGTTGCACCGGGCGCGGGTGCCGGCCTTGCTGTTGCAGCCGATATTGGAAAATGCAGTGCATTACGGCGTCGAACCGGTGCAAGAGCCGGTGCTGATCGAAATCGAATTGACGCGCAGCGGTGACAGTATCGACATATTCGTCAGCAATCCGCTGCCGAATCTCGGCGAAGCGGGGCCGGCTGCCAAGGTCGGCAACCATATGGCCTTGCAGAATATCCGCGAACGGCTGGCGCTGCTTTACGATGTCGAGGCGCAATTGAGCGTGTCGGAAAAAAACGGAAAATTCGAGGTGCGCATGCATTTCCCTTATGTGCGGGGCGATTGATGAGGGCTATCGCATGATTCCGCGCATTTTCATCGTCGACGACGAAGCGCCGGCGCGCGCGCGCATGACCACCTTGCTGTCGGATATCGCCGCCGAGTGCCCGCACCAGTTGGTCGGGCAGGCCGCCAATGCGCAAGCTGCGTTGGACGGCATTGCCGAACTTGCGCCCGATATCGTGTTGCTGGATATCCAGATGCCGGGCATGAACGGGATCGAATTGGCAGCCCATCTGGCCGCCTATTTCGAGGCGCGCGCGCAAAATGGTCCGGCGGTGATCTTCGTCACCGCCTTCGACTCCTATGCGCTGAAGGCATTTGAAGTGCATGCGGTCGATTATTTGTTGAAGCCGGTGCGCGCCCAGCGTCTGGCCGATGCGATCCGTCGCGCCGCCGCAGCGCGTGCCGCCAGCGCGCCGCAACCGAGCAAGATTGCCGTCGCCGCCAGCGATCTGCACCTGCGGCGGCAGAATTTCTCGATTCAGGAGCGCGGGCGCGTGCTGCTGGTGCCGGTCTCGGAAGTCGTCTACCTGCGGGCCGAATTGAAATACGTGACCGTACGCACCAAGGAGCGCGAATTCGTGCTGGAAGAATCGCTGCTGTCGATCGAAGAGGAAATGGCCGAACAATTCGTGCGCGTGCATCGCAACGCACTGGTCGCGCGGCATGCGATTGTCGGCGTCGAACGCGGCATTCTTGAACTGGAGCCAGGCGCCGGTGCGGAAAAAGCGCAGGAATCGTGGCAAGTCATCTTGCGCGGCATCGACGAACGCCTGCCGATTTCGCGGCGTCAATGGCCGGTCGTCAAGGCGCTGTTGAACAAGCGTGGGTGACTGGTCGGCGCCGCAATTTGATGATTGACTTGCACGGCTATCCGTATTTCGTGGTTGATGCGAGCAATCAATATGTGGCTCGTAATATAGAGGTAAAATTGATTGAATAGGTACTATCGGCCGAAACCGGCCTGTGGCAAGGTCGGCCAAATCGATGCATTCAAGTAATTTATTGCATGACCATATCCATTTATATAAATTGATTTTTCACGCTTTTGGCTGATCATAAACAGGAAAAGAACATGAAAAAACCAACTTGGGTCACCATAGTCGGAGTGCTTGGCATCATCTTTGGTTGCTTGGGCATACTGGGTGGAGGACAGGAGATTATGATGCCCAAAATAATGAAAATGCAAAAAGAGATGTGGACTGCCGTGCAGCAGCAATCACTGACTCAATCCAATAATAATCAAGCTGAACGAGGTATCAATCAAGCCAATAACGTTGGCGACAATCGGGTTATACCAAATCCACCAATGCTGAATGTGATGAAAAATATGTTTGATGTGCCCGAATGGTTTGGTGGTTGGTCCATCTTCGCGGGCAGTGCCAAGGCGCTCATTTCGGCCTTTTATTTATTCGCCTCCATCTGGCTACTTCAACTGAAACAAAACGCAATAAAGCTTTTTTATTGGGCCCTAGGTTCAAATATATTCTTGAGCATTCTAAAAGCTGCTGTCGGTCTCTATGCCTTTTCGTTCATGACCATGGCGATGCAGATGGGAGGTTTGTTCGGAGCTTTAATCGATGTTGTACTAATAATTGTGGTCGCCACTAGCGATAGAAGCGCTTTCAATCGAGGTCAAGAGACAGTCGACAAAGCAGACCTTTATCTGACAAAATGACTGGTATCGTCAACGTGAGCATAGGGGTGCTAACGGAAATACAACATATCGATAAGCCTATAGCCCCGATCCGTGATGCAGCGCGCAAGCAAAAACCAATCACGAAATACGAATTCCATTTTTGCTAGCCGAGTCGTGTCGGACGCGATTTCGGGCTTGCTCCGGTCGGTGTTTTTTTTGACTTCGGCTTCGGCGCAACCGCCTTTCGCATGGCAGCGGCCAATCCGAGTCTGGTCCAGCGTGCCATTTCCATGGGGTTGTCCATTGCCTCGTCGGGGGCGCGATAATAGCGCATTGCGTGCACAATGCCATCTTTCTCGTAGGTAAATGGCGGGCATTTGGACGCGGCAAACTCTGCTTCGTTGTCGTCGTCGCCCTTGAAATACAGGCAATCGTCGGCGATGAGCGCGCAAAAATAATCGTTGATATAGATGCCGACTCCTCCGAACATGCGCTTGCTGCGCACGCTTCCAAGAGGAGCCAATAATTCGTTCACATAGTCGACGAAATCGGATGACATCAGTTTGCGCCTTTGAGTAGATGCGCCGCTTTGCAATGCGATGCCGGCCTCATGCAAGCACCTGGACGCCTTTCCAAAAAGCGACGTAGCCGGTGATTTGCCGGGCTGCATCTTTCGGCTCCGGGTAGTACCACGCTGCATCCTTATTCACCTCGCCAGCGACTACGACGTGGTAGTAACTGGCTGTGCCTTTCCAAGAGCAAATTGTGTGCGTGTCGCTGGCCTGCAGAAATTCCCGATGCACCGTTGCGATCGGAAAGTAAGTATTGCCTTCGACGATTTCCACTTCATCGCCGGCAGCTTCGGCGATGACGGCGCCGTGCCAGGTTGCTTTCGGCATGATTGACCTTTCAGCGTAAATCCGGGGCGATGGCCCCGGTGCTTGCGTCAATCTTAGCCGGTATTGCGCAATCCTGCTGCAATCCCGTTGATCGACAAATGGATGCCGCGATGCACCCGCTCATCCTGCTTGCGGCCATCGACCGAGTTGGCGCGGTGGCGCTTGATCAATTCGACTTGCAAGTGGTTCAGCGGATCGAGGTAGGCGAAGCGATTCTGGATCGAACGCGCCAGCGTCGGGTTGCCGGACAGGCGCTCCTTGGCGCCCGTGACGCTGGACAGGCAATTGATGGTCAATTCATGTTCGACCGAAATCCGTTTGAAGATGCTGTTGCGTAATTTTCGGTCGGACACCAATTCGGCATAGCGCGAGGCCACTGCCATATCGGTCTTCGACAAGACCATGTCCATGTTCGATAGCAGCGTCGCAAACAATGGCCATTCGCGGAACATCGCGCGCAGAGTCGCCAGTTTCCTGGTCTTGGTGCTGGCGTCGCCTTCGTGCAGCCAGCTTGAGACCGCGCTGCCGAAGCCATACCAGCCCGGCAGCAGCAGCCGGCACTGGCCCCAGGAAAAGCCCCAGGGTATCGCCCGCAAGTCTTCGATGCGGCGGGTCGATTTGCGCGACGCCGGGCGCGAGCCGATATTCAATTCTGCGATTTCGGCAATCGGCGTGGCCGAGAAAAAGTAGTCGGTGAAGCCGGGTGTTTCATAGACCAGGTTACGATACGCCTTGTAGGCGCGCTCGGACAGTTCTTCCATCACGGCCTCGAACTCGCCCAGCCGCTTGGCGCGTTTGGGGTCGGCTTCGTTCGGCATCAGGCTCGCTTCCAGCGTGGCGGTGACCAGCAACTCCAGGTTGCGCCGGCCGATTTCCGGGTTGGAAAATTTGGAGGCGATGATTTCGCCTTGTTCGGTCAGGCGGATTTGACCGTTGACGGTGCCCGCCGGTTGCGCCAGGATCGCTTCGTAGCTGGGGCCGCCGCCGCGCCCGACGGTGCCGCCGCGCCCGTGGAACAGGCGCAGCTTGACGCCAGCGCGGTCGAATACCTGCACCAGTTGCGTTTCCGCCTTGTACAACTCCCAGTTCGAGGTCAGGAAGCCGCCATCCTTGTTGGAATCGGAATAGCCGAGCATCACTTCCTGGATTTGCCCCTGCTTGGCGATCAGGCGCGCGACCTGCGGGATCGCCATCAGGCTTTCCATGATGGTCGCGGCGCAGCGCAAGTCCGGGATGGTCTCGAACAGCGGGATCACCATCAGTTCCAACGCGATGTCTTGCGGGGCATCGGCTCCGTCACACTCGCTACGCAGCAAGCCGGTTTCTCGTTGCAATAGATAGACTTCGAGCAAATCGGACACGGATTCGGTGTGCGAAATGATGTAGTTGCGGATCGCCCGTTCGCCGTAGCGCTGCCGGATCGAGCGCGCCGCCCGCAGAATCGTCAGTTCGGAATTGGTTTCGTCCGAATAGTCGATATACGGCGAATACAGCAGGCGCGGCTTGGCGAGTTCGGACAACAGCAACTCGGTCTTGCGTTGTTCGCTCAGTTCTGCGTAAGCCGGCTCCACCTTGGCGCGCGCAAACAGTTCGGTCAGCACGCGCTCGTGCACGTCCGAGCTTTGCCGCATGTCCAGCGTGGCCAGGTGGAAACCGAAGATTTCCGAAGCGCGCTTGAGCATCGCCAGGCGCGGTTTGACCAGCACCGCGCCATGATGCGCTTTCAAGGAGTCGGCGATTACTTGCAGCTCTGCCGTAAACTCAGCGGCGTTGGCGTAGGGCGCAGCCGGGCCGACTTCCTGGCGCAGGATATTGGTCGCGCCCAGCGCGCGCGCAGTGCCGGCCAGACGCGCGTAGATGCCGATCAAGGCGCGCCGGTACGGTTCGTCGACGCGATGCGCGGAATGGTCCGGCGAAGTTTTGGCGAGCGCTTCGACCTCCGGGCTGACACCGACCAGGATGTTGGAAATCGACAGTTCCGCGCCCAGCGCATGCACTTCGTCCAGGTAAAAATCGAGGATGGTGGTCGATTGCCGGGTCAGCGCGTGCTGCATGGTGCCGGCGTTGACGTTCGGGTTGCCGTCGCGGTCGCCGCCGATCCAGCTTCCCATTTGCACGAATGGCGTTAATTCCTCGTGGTTGCCGTTGGCGCGTTGCGGGAATTGGGCGGCGATTTCGCTCTCGATATCGTCGTATAAACCCGGCAATTCGTGCAGGAAGGTGATCCGGTAATACGACAGCGCATTTTCGATTTCGTCGGCCACGGTCAGCTTGGAAAAGCGCAGCATGCGGGTTTGCCAAAGCGTGGCGATGTGGGCGTGCAGCAATGCGCCGTTGTTGGCGCGCTCTTTCGGCGTCGCCGGCTGGTCGCGCGCGGCCAGCAGCGCGGAGATCGCATGTTCGGCGTCGAGGATGCTCTTGCGCTGCACTTCGGTCGGATGCGCGGTCAAGACCGGCGAAATCAATGCATCCTTGAAGAATGTACGCACCGCTGCGCCAGTCACGCCGGCATCGTCCAGTTTTGCCAGCGCAAAGCCGATGCTGCCCTGCTGCGGCGCGGAACCGGCCAGCAAATGCGCGCGCCGGCGGCGGTTATGGTGCTGGTCTTCAGCGATATTGGCCAGATGCGAGAAATAGGAAAATGCGCGCACCACCGAAATGGTCTGGTCGCGCGTCAGTTTCTTCAACAGCTTGTTCAGGTCGGCGCCGGCTTGCGGGTCGGCATCGCGGCGAAAGCGCACTGCCGTCTGGCGGATGGTTTCGACCACGGCGAAGACCGCATCCCCCTCTTGTTCGCGCAATACATCACCCAGCATGCGGCCTAACAGGCGAATATCTTCTTTCAATGGCGCGTCTTTGTCGAGGCTTGCCTTGGCGGCGCGTACAGGAGGATTAGGTTGTTTTGCCATAATGGACGATTTTGAGCGGCTTTTCTTAAAAAGTTTGAGGTGTGATTCGACGGAGGTGCAGCGCAATTCGGGGTAAAATTACGGGAATTCAATGAGTCAATAGTAATATCAAAATCGAAAGAGCCTGTCTTGAAAGCATCCGTCCCATCCAAGTTAGTCATTGCCTCGCGTGAGAGCCGTTTGGCGATGTGGCAAGCCGAACACGTCAAGGCGCAGTTGGCACTATTATATCCGCACTGCAATATAGAAATTCTGGGCATGACCACCAGGGGTGACCAAATCCTCGATCGTGCGCTTTCCAAGGTGGGCGGCAAGGGCTTGTTCGTCAAGGAATTGGAAGTGGCGATGGCCGACGGTCTGGCCGACTTGGCGGTGCATTCGCTCAAGGATGTGCCGATGGAATTGCCGGACGGGTTCGAGCTGGCCGCCATCCTGGAGCGCGAAGATCCGCGCGATGCCTTCGTCTCCAACGACTACGCGTCGCTGGACGCATTGCCGGCCGGCGCGATAGTCGGCACCAGCAGCTTGCGCCGTCAGGCGTTGATCGCGGCACGCTTTCCGCATCTGGTGATCCACCCGTTGCGCGGCAATCTCGACACCCGCTTGGCCAAGCTCGATCGCGGCGAATACGCGGCCATCATCCTGGCGGCTGCCGGCTTGAAGCGCCTCGGCTTGCCGCAGCGCATCCGCGCCTTCATTTCGGCAGAACAAAGCCTGCCGGCACCGGGGCAGGGGGCGATGGCGATTGAAATCAATGCCGCGCGCGCCGATCTGCACGCGTGGCTGGCGCCGCTCAATCACCGGGCTACCGCTGCGGCGGTTACCGCCGAACGTGCGGTATCGCGCAAATTCGGCGGCAGTTGCCAGATACCGCTGGCCGCTTTCGGCGAAGTCAGCGGCGACACGATGCGTCTGCGCTCGATGGTGGCGACGCCGGACGGTACCCGCATTGCTACCGCCGAGGTAAGCGGATCGGCAGACGAGCCGGAAGCCTTGGGGCAACAAGTGGTCGATTTGCTGAGCGCGCAAGATGCGGCTGCCATCCTGGCGGTGTGCAAGGCGGAAGAGCAAGCGGCTAATGCCGGAAAAGCGGAATAATTAAGCTCGCACGCTCTGCTCCCCTCGCCCGCAGGCGGGAGAGGGGTCGGGGGTGAGGGCGTTTGATCGAAGAGAAGTCTTCAACACACACAAAAAAATCGTTTTCATTCGTTGTGTCGGGGGATTAGATAGGAAGTGCCTCACAATTATTCTTTTCCCTCTTCGATCAAACGCCCTCACCCCCGGCCCCTCTCCCGCCTGCGGGAGAGGGGAGTATAGATAATAATCAGATTCTCAGGCAACGCTGGTGGCAAACCAAACAAACGTCGTAGTCATTACCCGTCCGCTGGCGCAAGCGGTCGGCTTGGCGCAGCGCGTGACTGCGCTAGGGCGTCAGGCCGTGATTTTCCCGCTGCTGGAGATTCACCCGCTGGACGACCCACAAGCGCTGCAGGCCACACTGGCCGCGCTGGAAGACTATGCGCTGGTGGCGTTCGTCAGCCCGAATGCAATCGACGCCGCTTTCGCCCACATCGGCAAGTGGCCGGCAACGGTGCCGATTGCAGTGATGGGCGAAGGCAGCAAGCTGGCGCTGGCCGCGCACGGCGTGACCGGCGCCGATGCCGTCATCTACAGCCCGAAAAACGCCGAGCGCACAGATTCCGAATCGCTGTTGGAAGAACTCGACATGGCCGCGCTGCGCGGGCGCAAGGTCTTGATCGTGCGTGGCGACTCCGGGCGCGAATTGCTGGCCGATCGTTTGCGCGAACAGGGCGTCGCCGTGACCCAAGTCGCGGCCTATACGCGCAGCGCACCGGCCTTTTCCGCCGCATTGCGGCAGCAGTTGCAAACCCTTCTGGAACGGAAAAACGACTGGATTGTGACCAGCTCGGAAGCGTTGCGCATCCTGGTCAACATGGCCGCGCAACTCGATGATCCGGCTGGCGTCGCAAAAATGCAACAGCAGCGAATCGTTGTTCCGCACGCCCGTATTGCGGAAACTGCGCAAAAAGAGGGTTTTCTCGACGTACTACAGACAGGATCAGGCGACGAACGCTTGCTCGCCGCGTTACAATTCAAAGCATGAACGAATCACAATCAAATCCTGAACCGATCCCTCCAGCACCTGCTTCCTCCTCGCCGACCGAGGCGGGAACGGTTCCGCTCGTCCCAACCCCTGCGCCGCAAGCGCTTGCGGGTATCGGCCTGACGCCACGCTGGATGAGCATTGCCGTCGGCAGCTTGGCATTATTGCTAATAGTGCAATGGTGGACGACACGCGACGAAATCGGCAAATTGCGCCTGGAGTTGGCCAACCGGCTGCAGCAAGGCGATTTGATCAACGCCGAAGCCAAGTTGGTCTCGAAAAATGCGGAAGAGGCGACCAGGGAGTTGCAAGCCAAGGTCACCGTGCTGGAAAGCAAGCAGGTCGAAGCGCAAAGCCAGCAAGTGGCGCTGGAGCAGCTTTACCAGGACTTGTCGAAGAATCGCGACGACTGGGCCTTGGCTGAGATCGAGCAAGTGTTGTCGACCGCCAGCCAGCAATTGCAATTGGCCGGCAACGTGCCGGGCGCGTTGATCGCGCTGCAAAACGCCGATCGCAGCCTGTCGCGCTCGGACAAGCCGCAATTCATCACGATCCGCCGCGCCATTGCCAAGGATATGGATCAATTGAAAGCGCTGCCGGCGCTCGATACGACCGGGATTGCGTTGCGGCTCGACAGCCTTATCAGCGAAGTCGACGGCATGCCTTTGTTGTCCGACGAAAAGCCGTCCTTGCCGGCGACTCAGCCGAAGACCTCGCGCCGTATCGACGCCAAGCTGGGCACGGCGGCCAAGGGCCGCGAGCGCGACTGGTCGGTCATTCTGGAAGACACATGGCAAAGCTGGACCGCTGAAATGTGGGGTGAGATCAGGCAATTGATCCGCGTGCGCACGGTGGACACGCCGGATGCGCTGCTGTTGTCGCCCACCCAAGCCTATTACGCGCGCGAGAACTTGAAGCTGCGTCTGTTGAATGCGCGACTGGCGCTGCTGTCACGCAATGAATCGGCTTTCCGCAGCGACATGCTGGCCGCGCAAGATGAAATCGGCAAGTATTTCGATACCCGCGCCAAGCAGACGCAAGTCGCGCAAGCCTTGCTCAGGCAAGTGCAAAGCAGCAATCTGTCTATCGACATGCCGACCCTGGCCGAAAGCCTGAACGCCGTGCGCAATTACAAGGCCAAATAATGCGCATTTTTCTCACTGTTGTCGCATTATTTTTCGTGGCGATCGGCCTGGCCGTCGGGGCGCGCTTCGATCCCGGCAATGTCGTCTTTTTCTATCCGCCGACGCGGGTCGATTTGTCGCTCAACCTTTTTCTGCTGCTTGCCGTATTGCTGTTCCTGGTATTGCATTTTGTCTGGAACGCGATCAATACCACCCGGGAATTGCCAGGCAAGGTGGCCGCCTATCGGCGGGAAAAACGCGAACGGGAAGGCAACCGCGCACTGCGCGAGGCGTTGAAAGCCTTGTTCGAGGGGCGTTTCGGACACGCCGAAAGAGCCGCCAAGCGGGCGCTGGATTCGCCGGACAATGCCGGGCTGGCAGCGCTGATTGCCGCGCGCGCCGTGCACCGGATGCGACAGTCCGAACGGCGCGATCTGTGGTTGTCGGCGATCCAGGACGATATTCCGCTGAAAACCGCGCGCCTGATGACGACCATCGAATTGCTGGTCGACGACCATCAGCCGGAATTGGCGCTAGCTGCCGTCAAGGAATTGAATGCCAGCGGCACCCGCCACATCCATGCGCTGCGGCTGGCGCTGAAAGCCAACCAGCGCGCCCGCAACTGGACTGAAGTGCTGCGCCTGGTGCGTTCGCTGGACAATCACAATGCGCTGCATCCGGCGTTGTCGCGCCGCCTGCGCGAACTGGCCTACCATGATCTGCTGCAAGATCGCAATCACGATGCCGAATCGATCCGCAACCTGTGGCAAACCATCCCTGCCACCGACCGGGTCAAGTCGTACGTCGCGGTGTGCGCCGCCGACACCTTCCATACGCGCGGTTTGCACGACGAGGCGCGCGCCATCGTCGAGAAAGCATTGAACGCGGAGTGGGACGACAAGCTGATCCGCGCCTATCGCAAATCGGCTGCTGCCGAAGGGTCGCCGGCCTTGCTGGCGCAAATCGAATGCTGCGAAAAATGGAGCGCCGAGCGTGCCGGCGATGCCGAGCTGGCGCTGACCCTGGGGACGCTGTGCTTGAAGCAGAAATTGTGGGGCAAGGCGCAGCGCCATCTTGAGCAGGCATTGGCCGACGCCATCGAGCCGTCCACCCTGCGCGACGCCCATCTGAAACTCGCACAGTTGCACGAGGCGCTGGAACAGCCGGTGCAGGCAGCCGCGCACTACCGGCAATGCGCGCAAGCGAGTATCCTGTAAGCGGGTTGGCAAGGCGTGCCGGCTTGTCTAATCGGCTGCTGCAATGCAGCATGGAATCGTCAATTCCCGTTATAATACCGGGTCTGTAATTTTTTTATTTTACCGAAAGTGCAACATGAGCTTGAATCTCGTTCCCGCTGGCCGCGATCTGCCAAACGACTTTAACGTCATCATCGAAATCCCGATGAACGCCGACCCGATCAAGTATGAAGTCGACAAGGAGTCCGGTGCGATTTTTGTCGATCGCTTCATGGCTACCGCGATGCATTATCCGTGCAACTACGGCTATATTCCGCATACCATTTCCGACGATGGCGACCCGGTCGACGTCCTGGTGATTACTCCGTACGCGCTGTTTCCAGGCGTGGTCGTGCGCTGCCGCGCGATTGGCGTGTTGAAGATGACCGATGAAGCCGGCGGCGATGCGAAACTGCTGGCGGTGCCGGTCGACAAAGTATTGCCGCTGTATAGCAGTTGGCAAAAACCGGAAGACTTGAATGAAATGCGGCTGAAACAGATTCAACACTTTTTCGAGCACTATAAAGACCTCGAAAAAGGCAAATGGGTCAAGATCGAAGGCTGGTTCGGCCCGGAAGAAGCCAAGGCCGAAATCATGGCCGGCGTGGAAGCCTACAACAAAGCGTTGGAAAAGCCGGCCTTTTAATCGACCCAAGCGCAACGCAAAGCACACTTCGGTGTGCTTTTTTCTTTTGGGTGAGCATAGCGCTGCTTCTGGGGTTATGCTTGCATGTGAGTGCGGCGAATTCCCCGCGCCGCGTCGAAATTTGAGGAAAAAAAGTGCAACCGAGCGATCCGAATTCATCACCTTCGCCTTTGGACTTTTGGGCCGACGACGATGTCGTTAGCGCGCGCAACCGGCTATTGCAACGCATCGGCGAGGACACCGACCTGCCAGCGCTCGGCAGCGCGATTTCGCGCGTGGTGCAGATGGCATCGTCGAACGACGAGGCGGTGCGCGAACTCGCTTATTTCGTGTTGTCCGACGTCGCGTTAACGCAAAAGATCTTGCGCATCGCCAATACCGTGGTCTATCGCAGTTATTCGGGCGCGCCGGTGACGACCATCTCCAAGGCGATTTTCATGCTTGGATTCGACACCGTGAAGACATGCGCGCTGGCCATGTTGCTGGTCGATAGCATGTCCGGCAACCGGGCCTTGAGCGTGCGCGCCGAATTGTCGCAGGCGTTGAGCGCCAGCATATTCGGTCGTGAAATGGCGCGCCGCAGCCACTTCAAGGATGCCGAAGAAGTCGCCGTCGCAGCGCTGTTCAAGAACATGGGGCGCCTGTTGGTGGCGGCGCACGACCACGTCTTGTATAGCGAGATTGCGGCCTTGATCGAAAGCGGCAGCCATACGCCGACGCAAGCGTCGATGCAGGTGCTGGGCTGCAGCTTCGATCTCCTGGGAGAATCCGTGCTGCAGGAGTGGCAAATCCCGGACACCATCGTCAGCGCGCTCGCGCCGCTGCCGCAAGGCGTATTGCGCGCGCCCAAGACGCGCGGCGAGTGGATGCAGCAGGTGGTCGCCTTCAGCACGGCGGCGGCCAACTTGATACCCAAGATGCGCGACAACGAGAATGGGCAGGAGGCGGCCTGCAAGGCCTTGCTGGCCCGATTCGGCACGGCCTTGAATCTCGACCGCGAGAGTTTGGCTGTCATGTTCAGTCTGGTTGCGCGAGAGGCGCGTGTGTTGACCGATCAAGCCTGCCTGACTGAGGCGTGCCCCGCCGATGACGCGCTGGAGCAGACAGACGAAGCCGACCCGGACGGCGGCGACGATACCTCGCTGGCGGAGATGGCCGAGGCGGGGCTGCCCAGCGAATTGCTGATGAGCATCATCGAAGACAGCAACGCGTTGCGGGCCGATGCGCGTCATCCGAGCGGCAAGCCGCTCAACGCGCGCGCGCAATTGATGACCGGCATCCAGGACGTGAGCGAGATGATGGCATCTGGCCGCTGCAAGGTGAACGATTTGATCATGCTGGTGCTGGAGACGATTTATCGCGGCATGGGCTTCCGGTTTGCGACGATTTGCATCAGGGATGTGAAGACCGGCCAGTATCGCGCGCGGATTTCCCTGGGCGAAAATAATCGCGCGCGGCAGGACGGTTTCGTGTTTGCGGCTGCCAATGCGCGCGACGTTTTTCATCTGGCCATGGAAAACGATGCCGATCTGATGATTGCCGATGCCGGATCGGCGAAAATCCGCGATTTGATTCCTGCCTGGCATCGCCGCCTGCTGCCCGATGCGCGCAGCTTTATCGTGTTGCCGCTGGTGGTGCAAAGGAAGCCGTTCGGATTCTTCTACGCCGACCGCGCGCTGCCGGCGCCGGAAGGCGTTCCCGCCGACGAGGCGGCGCTGATCAAGACCTTGAAGGGGCAGGTGTTGGCTGCTCTGAATTCGCGTTAGCGCTTCGACCCGCGTTCAGAGAAACCGGAAATAAGCGATGACGGCGACTGCCAACGCCAGCAGACCCGCTAGCACGATAGGCGCGCGCAAGCGCGGTGGCGGCGCGGAGGGCGCCTTTTCCTGACTGGCGGCGAGCGGCGCCTTGTTGCGCGCGTGCCCGTCGCGCGTCAGGTAAAGATGGATGTCGTGCGCCATTTCCTGCCCGCTTTGATAGCGCTTTTCCGGGCGCTTGCTCATCGCCTTCATCACGATCTGGGACAGCGCCAGCGGCACCGCCTTGTTCAATTCGTGCGGCGCGGGGGGCGCTTTGTAGGCAATCGATTCCAGCAGGGTTTCCGTGCTGTCGGACTGGAAGGGGCGGCGGTTGGCCAGCATTTCATACATCACTGCGCCCAGCGAATAGATGTCGGTCAAGTGATCGACCTGGCGTCCGGTGGCTTGTTCGGGCGACATGTAGTTGGGCGTGCCGATCAGGTTATTGTTGAATAGCGTGTACGGCTTGTTGTCATTTTCTTCGAGTTGAATCCGATTGGGCGCGCGCGCGATGCCGAAATCGAAAATCTTCGGCTGATTCTCGTCCAGCACGAAAATATTCGATGGATTGATGTCGCGGTGAATCACCCCGTTCTTGTGCGCGTGGGCGAGCGCGTCGGCCAGTTTGCCGCAAATAGCAGCAATTTCTTTGGCGCTGAACGCATGACCGCTTTCCAGCAGTTTTCTCAGTAAGGTTCCCTGCAAATATTCCATCGCGATAAAAGCGGCGCCGCCGTCGTCGCCGGCGTCGAAGATGGTCACGATATTGGGATGACAAAGGCGCCCCGTCGCGCGCGCTTCATTGATGAATTGCTGTATGGCGTCTTTGTCCTCGGCGGAATTTCCGCGCACATGACAAGTCTTGATTGCGACGTTGCGGTCCACGATCGGGTCACGGGCGAGATAGACTGCGCCAAACGAGCCTCGTCCAATTTCGCGCACCAGGTAGTAACGCGCAATTCGGTTGGTATTGTGAGTCGGGGAGCTGGTTCGCGCAGGAATTGGCATCATATGCTAAATGATGCCTTGATATGGACGGTTTAACAAGTGAAAAATTGCAATTTGCATATCATTTAACAATGTTTGACGTTTCCTGGATTGAACGTAATTTTCGTGGTCACAGTGCTGCGCAATTGAATGCTATGTTGTTATGTATATAATGGTTGGCGTAGACCGGCCAAGCGCATGCAGGGCGTCGCGCTACCGATAAGAAAATGAAAGAAATCCAACCCAATGAAAGGCACGCATGATAGACGCATATTCTCCACCGCAGTCCAACGTGGCTGACCACAATATCAAAGTGGGAGCAATTACTGACGAAATGGTGAGCGCTTTGCGCGGCACCAAGGGTTGGGTGCAGTTGATTGGGATCTTGATGTATATCGGCGCCGGATTCATGGTCATTGGCGCACTTGGCATGATATTTGGCGGGGCAATGATGGCGTCTGGCGCGCCGGGAATGCCGCAGGGTATATTCACTGGCATGGGGGTCGTGTATCTCGTCATGTCTGCGGCGTATATTTTCCCGGCTACCTACCTTGTCAAGTATGCGTCGGCCATCGGAAGGCTGGTCAGGGACGGACGGGCGGAGGACATGGAAGCGGCATTGCAACAGCAGCAAAAATTCTGGAAGTTTGTCGGTGTGCTGGCGCTGGTCATGATCGTGCTTATGGTAATTGGAATGGTCGCCGCCGTCGCACTGCCAATGATGATGATGCGCGGCCACACGTAGTTCAATCTAGTAGGAATGTGCACGCTTTTTTGCCCACGCGGCGCAAGGTGCAAGACGCGCGCGTGGGCAAGAAGCTTGCTGTCTCCTTGGTCGCAACGCTCTTCGGGAAAATTCTCTTACGAATCAAAATCCTGCGCGATTTTCTGGCGAATTTGGGCATGTTCCGGGCTGGCTTTAAAGGGATTTCTTTCGGTCAACTCGTCCATGTAGGAATCGATTCCGCCGGCTTCCTGTTGTAGAAATTGCTCGACCGCGTCGGCGAAAGCCGGATGTGCCAGCCAGTGCGCCGACCACGTCTTTTGCGGCAGGAAACCGCGCGCCATCTTGTGTTCGCCTTGCGCGCCGCCCTCGAAACAGCGCAGGCCGCGCCGGATGCAGAATTCGAGCGGCTGGTAATATGCAGTCTCGAAATGCAGGCAAGGGATATCTTCGAGCGCGCCCCAATAGCGTCCGTACAGCGTATCCGCACTGTGGATGACCAGCGAGGCGGCAATCGGCGCGCCGTCGCGCAGGGCCAGGATCAGCAAAATGTTGTGCGGCATGGTAGCGCCGATGCGCAGGAAGAACTCCAGGTTGAGATAGGGCGTGGACGCATGCAGTGCGTAGGTGCGGTCGTAACAGCGCTTGAAAAATTCCCATTCTTCGGTCGATATGTCGGACCCGGCAATTTGGCGGAAGCTCACGCCGGCATCCTCGACCTTGCGCCGCTCGGTGCGGATGTTTTTGCGCTTCTTGCGCTCCAGCGTCGCCAGGAAATCGTCGAAGCTGGCGTAACCGGCGTTGATCCAATGGAATTGCACCCCGTAGCGCACCATGAAGCCGGCGTCGCGCAGGGCTTCGGCCTGCGCTTGCGGCGGATACAGGACATGGGTCGACGATACCCCGCGCGCCTGTTGCAGGTGTTGCAGCGCTTCGATCAATGCGCTTTGCGCGGCGGCGTCGCAAGCCAGCAGGCGGGCGCCGGTCACCGGCGTAAACGGAATGGCCGATAGCAGCTTCGGATAATATTCCAGCCCGTGGCGGCGATAGGCGTCGGCCCAGGCCCAATCGAATACATATTCGCCGTACGAGTGCCATTTCAGATACAGCGGCATGGCGGCGGCGAGTTGCTCGCCCTGCCACAGCGTCAGGAATTGCGGCTGCCAGCCGCTGTCGGCGGCAGCACTGCCGCTCTCGTGCAGCGCGTGCAAGAAGGCAAAAGACAGGAAGGGATTGGCGTCGCTTTGCTGCGCCAGCAAGGCATCCCAGCGCGCTTGACCGATGTCGGCGAGAGAAGTAACGATACGCGTGCGATAATTCACTGGGTATTATCCAAAAAATTCATTCGTTGAAACCGTTGACATCGTTGAAATCGCTCCAGCAATCATGACAGTAAAAGTAGCCATCGCCCAAATCAACAGCATAGTCGGCGATTTTGCCGGGAATTCCGCCAAAATCGTCGCCTATTGCCGACGCGCTGCCGCACTAGGTGCGGATATCGTGGTCACGCCGGAATTGTCGCTGGCCGGCTATCCGCCGGAAGATTTGCTGCTGCGTCCTTCATTCTACGCAAAATGCGCACAAGCGTTGGATGCGTTGCGCGCCGATCTGGCGCCGTTGGCAGGATTGCACGTGGTGGTCGGTCATCCGATCCGGCGCGGCGATGCACGTTTCAACGCTGCCTCGGTGTTGCTGGACGGCGCACTGGCCGGAACCTATTGCAAATACGATCTGCCGAACGACGCAGTGTTCGACGAAAAGCGTTATTTTTCCTCGGCCGACGTGCCGCTGGTGTTTGCAGTCAAGGGCGTCAATTTCGGCATCAATATCTGCGAAGACACCTGGTCTGCGCATGCGCCGGCGCGCGCCAAGGCTGCCGGCGCGCAAGTCTTGCTGGTGCCGAATGCCTCGCCGTATCACATGAACAAGCAGCATTTGCGCTATGAAACGATGCGCGCCAACGTGGTCGTTCAGGATATGAGCCTGGTCTACGCCAACCTGATCGGCGGCCAGGACGAATTGATATTCGACGGCGATTCGTTCGCGATGGGGCGCGATGGTCGCCTCTGCGCGCGCCTGCGCCATTTCGAGGAAGATTTGCAGATCGTCGAATTCGACGGCGCCGATCCGCTGCCCGCTGCGATTGCCGACGAATTGCCGGTCGCAGCGCAAGTGTACAAGGCACTGGTGCTGGGCGTGCGCGACTATATTCAAAAGAACGGCTTTCCGCACGTCTTGATCGGTTTGTCGGGCGGCGTCGATTCGGCATTGACGCTGGCAGTGGCAGTCGATGCGCTGGGCGCCGATCGTGTGCGGGCAGTGATGATGCCATCGCCCTATACCGCCGAAATATCGTGGCTGGATTCGCGCGAGATGGTGCAGCGCCTCGGCGTGCGCTATGACGAAATATCGATCAACGACTGTTTCACCGCATTTCGCGGCACCTTGGCCACCGAATTCGCGGGATTGAAAGAAGACACGACCGAAGAAAACATCCAGGCACGGATACGCGGCACGATTTTGATGGCCCTGTCGAACAAACACGGCTCGATTGTGTTAACAACCGGCAACAAGAGCGAAATGGCAGTCGGCTATTGCACCTTGTACGGCGACATGGCGGGCGGCTTTGCCGTCATCAAGGATATCGCCAAGACCCTGGTCTACCGGCTGTGCGACTATCGCAATACGCTTTCCGACGTCATTCCACAGCGGATTTTAACCCGCGCGCCATCTGCCGAGCTGCGCCCGGACCAGACTGATCAGGATTCGTTGCCGCCGTACGAGGTGTTGGACGGCATCATGCAGCGCTTTATGGAAGAAAACCAGAGCACGGCCGAGATCGTTCAAGCCGGTTATCGATCCGAAGATGTCGAACGCATCGTGCGCCTGATCAAGATCAACGAATACAAACGCCGGCAAGCGCCGATCGGGATACGCGTCACGCATCGCGCGTTCGGGCGCGATTGGCGCTATCCGATCACGTCGAAATTCCGCGATTAACGATGCCCTGAAATCATTCGTCACGCATCCGTCAAAAAACTCATATACTTGAAACAATGGGCGAGCGGCTTTGTGGGCAATTTGCCGGTTGAGCAGATTTACGCCAAGGTATTTATTAATAGGAGAATCGCATGAAACAAGTGACCGCAATCATCAAACCCTTCAAGCTCGATGAAGTGCGCGAAGGCTTGGCCGAAGTCGGCGTGACCGGCTTGACCGTCACCGAAGTCAAGGGTTTCGGCCGCCAAAAAGGCCATACCGAACTGTATCGCGGCGCCGAATACGTGGTGGATTTTCTGCCGAAAGTGAAAGTGGAAGTGGTGGTCGACGATCAGGTAGCCGAGCACGCGGTCGAAGCCATCATCAAGGCGGCGCGCACCGGCAAGATCGGCGACGGCAAGATTTTCGTGCAGGACGTGCAGCAGGTAGTGCGCATCCGCACCGGCGAAACCGGCGCGGACGCAGTGTAAGTTCAGTTGAGACGAGGATTCTGGCGTCGCTCGACGCCAGTTTTTACTTTATCCGCACGTCCTTGAACCAGGTCAATAGCCGCAGCAGGACGATAAACAGCACGCTGAACCAGAGCGCGAAAGTCGGGTCGATCTCGACTTTGCGCATCAGCAGGTAGATCCAGCAGCCGGCGAACGAGCATAGCGCATACGGCCTGCCATCGCGCAACACCATCGGGATCTGATTGCAGACGATGTCGCGCAACACGCCGCCGAAGGTGCCGGTAATGACGCCCATCATCGATGCAATGAATAGCGGCATATTGGCATGCAGCGCGGTCGACACGCCGGCAATCGAAAACAGCCCCAGGCCCAAGGCATCGGCCACCACGATCAGGCGTTCCGACACGATATGGCGCAGGTGGCGCAACAGCGGCGAGGCGACTAACGACATGAAAAAGATCAGGATTGCATATTCCTGATGCTGCACCCAGAACAAGGGGCGGATATCGAGCAGCACGTCGCGCAGCGTGCCGCCGCCGAAGGCAGTGATGAAGGCGACCGTGAACACGCCGACCACGTCCATCTTCTTGGTGCGCGCTTCGACCAGGCCGGAGAAAGCGCCGACCAGAATTGCCATGACTTCAATGATTTTGATGAGGGACATGCGGGGTGTGATTCAAAGTTGGGAGGAAGCGTCATTATCTTCCTCCGTCATTCCCGCGAAGGCGGGAACCCATAGGGAATCAGCCTTAGCTAACGGCTTATGGATTCCCGCCTTCGCGGGAATGACGAAGGATTTTGCACACTGAATTGATATTATTCACGCACTTTGAATTACCCACAAACATGCGTAGCTTATTGCGCCTTCAATAGAACAACCAGCGCGCCCGCACCGCCATCGGCTGCGCGCGCCTGGCAAAAGGCGATCACTTCTTCTTTTTGCGCGAGCCACTTGCGCACCTTGCTTTTCAATACCGGCTCCTTGTTCGGCGATCCCAGCCCTTTACCGTGGATCACGCGCACGCAGCGCAGTCCGCGCTTGGCGACGTTGCGCAAGTATTCGCCGAGGGCATCGCGCGCCTCGTCGCTGCGCATGCCGTGCAGGTCGATCTGGCTTTGGATTACCCAGTGGCCGCGCCGCAGTTTGCGCAACGTGTCCGGGCCGATGCCGTTGCGCGCAAAGCTCAAGGCTTCGTCGGACTCCATCAGCGTTTCCGGGCTGAAGTCGTCGGACAGGGATTCCCGCAGCGCCGCTTGCTCGTCGGCCAGATGCTGGCGCGCGATCGGTTCGGGGCGCGGCGGCGTCAGCAGGGCCTTGTCCACTTTCGCCAGCGGCGCGACCGCGCCGACGCTGCGCCGAAACAGGCTGGCCTCCTGTTCGGCGGCTTGGGCGCGGCGCGCGCGTTCGGCTTCGGCGAGTTGGCGCGCCTCCTCCTGCGCCTTCAACTCTTTGCGCAGGGATTTGAGATCGCTGAAATCCTTGTAGGCTGCCATGACTGTCTGCGAGAGCCGATCAGTGCTGCTCTTCCAGATAGCGTTGCGCGTCGAGAGCGGCCATGCAGCCGGTGCCGGCGCTGGTAATCGCTTGCCGATATATCTGGTCTTGCACGTCGCCGGCGGCAAATACGCCGGGCACGCTGGTGGCGGTCGCCATGCCTTCGAGGCCGGTTTTGGTCTTGATGTAGCCGTTCTTCATGTCCAGCTGGCCTTCAAAAATGCCGGTGTTGGGCTTGTGGCCGATGGCGATAAAGACGCCATGCAACTTGATCGGCGTGACGCTACCGTCGACCGTCGATTTGATCTTCATGCCGGTCACGCCGCTGTCGTCGCCGGTTACTTCGTCCAGCGTGTGATTCCACTTGATTTCGACCTTGCCTTCGGCGACCTTGGCCAGCAGGCGGTCGATCAAGATCGGTTCCGCGCGGAATTTGTCGCGCCGATGCACAACCGTCACCTTGGCGGCGATATTGGACAGATAGAGCGCTTCTTCGACAGCGGTATTGCCGCCGCCGACCACTGCGACTTCCTGGTTGCGGTAGAAAAAGCCGTCGCAAGTCGCGCAGGCCGACACGCCTTTGCCCATGAAGCCTTGCTCGGACGGCAAGCCGAGGTATTGGGCCGAGGCGCCGGTGGCGATAATCAGCGCGTCGCAGGTGTATTCGCCGGAGTCGCCGATCAAGCGGATCGGCTTTTCGCTCAATTTGGCGGTATGGATATAGTCGAAAATGATTTCCGTGTTGAAGCGCTGCGCATGTTGCAGGAAGCGCTCCATCAATTCCGGCCCTTGCACGCCCAACGGATCGGCTGGCCAGTTTTCGACTTCGGTGGTGGTCATCAACTGGCCGCCTTGTTCGACGCCGGTAATCAACACGGGCTTCAAATTGGCGCGCGCCGCGTACACCGCTGCGCTATAGCCGGCGGGGCCGGAACCGAGAATCAAAACATGGGCATGCTTGGTTGTTGACATAAAATTACCTGCGATTAATGGTGCGATTTCGACGATATGAGGGCGATTTGCGGCAAATCCAGCGGCCTGAACAAAAGACTAACGACTGCTCGCGCAATTGATGCTGCATCCGGGTTAAGATTATAGTCGAACATGCCAATTGAACAGGGGCGGGCGCAGGCAAATCATGCGTCGCCCCGGCAATTCTAGTCAATTTTGGCGCAAGCACCGACGGATTTATGACGAAAACGACTCAAGCTTATACTCGCAATACCGATACGTCTGCCGCGCAGCCGCTGCCGAACCGGCTGGTCAGGCTGCTTTCCGAGGCGCGCTGGTTTGCGCTCGGCGTGCTCACGGTATACCTGATCTTGATCCTGATGACCTATTCCAGGAACGATCCCGGATGGTCGCACTCGCAGATAACACCGCACCTGTTCAACTGGGGCGGCAAGGTCGGCGCGTGGCTGGCCGATTTGCTGTTGTACATATTTGGATTTTCCGCATGGTGGTGGAACGTGTGGCTGTTGCGCGCTTCCTGGCTCGGATATCGGCAGTTATCGCAAAAATTTTTGCTGCAACAGGAGGTCGTGCCGATGCATCGGCAGGAGACCTGGATACGCGGCGCCGGCTTCGTTTTGCTGATGCTGGGCAGCGTCGGCATCGAATCCTTGCGCATGTACACGTTGAAGGTGCAGTTGCCGCTGGTGCCGGGTGGCGTATTGGGGAACGTGATCGGCCATCTGACGCAAAATGCCTTTGGCTTTACCGGCGCCACCTTGTTCCTGCTCTTGCTGTTCGGCATTGGCTTCAGCCTGTTCTTCCATGTGTCGTGGCTGACGCTGGCCGAGCGCATCGGCGGCGCGATCGAGATTGCGGTCGACGGCGTGATGAATGTGTATGCTGCCCGCCAGGATCGCAAGGTCGGCCAGGAGGCTGCCGTCAAGCGCGAAGAGACGGTCGTGCAGGAGCGCGCCAAGATCGTGGAAGCGCCGCCGATCCGTATCGAACCGCAGATAGTGTCGGTGCCGAAATCGGAGCGCGTCGAGAAGGAGCGCCAAACCTCCTTGTTCAACGACATGCCCGATACCAATTTGCCGCCGCTGTCGCTGTTGGATGAAGCCCCGGTGTCGCGGGAAACGGTGAGCGTCGAGATCCTCGAATTCACCAGCCGCTTGATCGAGAAAAAGCTGTCCGACTTCGGGGTCGAAGCCAAGGTCGTGGCCGCCTATCCGGGGCCGGTGATTACGCGCTATGAAATCGAACCGGCGACCGGCGTCAAGGGTAGCCAGATCGTCGGTCTGGCGCGCGACTTGGCGCGTTCGCTGTCGCTGACCTCGATCCGCGTGGTCGAAACCATTCCCGGCAAGAATTACATGGGCCTGGAATTGCCGAATCCGAAGCGCCAAATCGTGCGCCTGACCGAAATCCTGAGTTCCAAGGTCTATAACGACAGCGCATCCAACCTCACCATTGCGCTCGGCAAGGATATCGCCGGCAATCCGGTAGTGGCCGACTTGGCCAAGATGCCGCACTTGTTGGTGGCGGGCACTACCGGTTCGGGTAAATCGGTGGGCATCAATGCCACCATCTTGTCGCTGCTGTACAAGTCCGATCCGAACCAGGTGCGCATGATCCTGATCGATCCGAAAATGCTGGAATTGTCGATTTACGAAGGCATCCCGCATCTGCTGGCGCCGGTGGTCACCGACATGCGGCACGCCGGCCATGCGCTCAACTGGGGCGTGGGCGAGATGGAGCGGCGCTACAAGTTGATGAGCAATCTGGGCGTGCGCAATCTGGCCGGCTATAACCAGAAAATCGCCGATGCGGAAAAGCGCGAAGAAAAGATACCGAATCCGTTCAGCCTGACGCCGGACGCGCCCGAACCGCTGGAAAAACTGCCCACCATCGTCATCATCATCGACGAATTGGCCGACTTGATGATGGTGGTCGGCAAGAAGGTCGAAGAATTGATCGCGCGCATCGCGCAAAAGGCGCGCGCCGCCGGCATCCATTTGATCCTGGCGACGCAACGGCCATCGGTGGATGTGATTACCGGCTTGATCAAGGCCAACATCCCGACCCGCATCGCGTTCCAGGTCAGCAGCAAGATCGATTCGCGCACCATTCTCGACCAGATGGGCGCGGAAGCCTTGCTCGGCATGGGCGACATGCTCTACATGCCGCCCGGCACCGGCTTGCCGGTGCGGGTGCATGGCGCTTTCGTGTCCGATGAAGAAGTGCATCGCGTGGTCGATCATTTGAAAGCGCAGGGCGAGCCGAATTACATCGAAGGCATCCTGGAAGGCGGCGTCGCGGAAGAGGGCGCAGAGGGTGGCGCAGCCGAAGGCGGCGCTGGCGGCGGCGAGGCCGACGCCTTGTACGATCAAGCGGTCGCCGTGGTGCTGAAGAACCGGCGCGCATCGATTTCCCTGGTGCAGCGCCACTTGCGCATAGGGTACAATCGCGCCGCGCGACTGTTGGAGCAAATGGAGCAGAGCGGGCTGGTGTCCTCGATGCAATCGAACGGCAACCGCGATATCCTGGTGCCCGCAGGCAATACCGCAGAATAGGAAAACGATTTTGAAAAAATATTATTTGAGCCTGAACGTGAATATGGACTTGAACCAATTGGTGCGCGCTGCGGCAGGCGCATTGCTGACAGGCGCGCTGGCGTTGCCGAGCTTTGCCCACGCGTCGGCATTGGAACAATTCAAGGCATTCGTGACCGGCACCAAGGCCGCCAAGGGCGAGTTCACGCAGCAATTGGTGCATGCCGACGCAGCGGCCAAGCCCGGCGCCAAGGCGCCCAAGATATCGACCGGCACCTTCGTCTTTGCGCGTCCGGGGCAATTCATCTGGATTTATCAAAAGCCGTATGAGCAAATGCTGCAATCGGACGGCGTGCAACTGTATATCTACGACAAGGATTTGAACCAGGTCACCACCAAGAAGCTGGGCAATGCGCTCGGCTCGTCGCCGGCGGCGATTTTATTCGGCAGCAACGATCTGGAAAAGAATTTCGTGCTCAAGGAAGACGGCGCCAAGGATGGCCTGGAATGGCTGGTGGCGACGCCCAAGGCCAAGGACACCACCTTCGACCATATCCGCATCGGTTTACGCAACGGCGAACCGCAAGCCATGGAATTGACCGATTCCTTCGGCCAGACCTCGGCGCTGGCATTCACCAAATTCGAAAAAAATCCGACTATCGGCAACGAACAATTTAAGTTCGTCATGCCGAAAGGGGCGGATTTATTTCAACAATAAGCATTGCTAATCAGCATGCAGGCGCGGCCTAGCCCATGACAAATATACCGTTGGCCGAACGGCTGCGCCCGCACACGCTGGACGACGTAATCGGGCAGCAACACTTGCTCGGCGCTGGCAAGCCGCTGCGGGTTGCGTTCGAGTCGGGCGAACCGCATTCGATGATCCTGTGGGGCCCGCCGGGCGTCGGCAAGACCACGCTGGCGCGCTTGATGGCCGATAGCTTCAATGCCGAATTCATCGCCTTGTCGGCGGTGCTGTCCGGCGTCAAGGATATCCGTGAAGCGGTAGAGCGGGCGCAAGTCACGCGCGCCAATTCGGGCCGGCGCACGATCCTGTTCGTCGACGAAGTGCATCGCTTCAACAAGAGCCAGCAAGACGCGTTCTTGCCGCACGTCGAAAGCGGACTATTCACCTTCATCGGCGCGACCACCGAAAATCCCTCGTTTGAAGTCAATAGCGCGTTGCTGTCGCGCGCTTCCGTCTACGTGCTCAAATCGCTGACCGAAGACGATTTGGCGACCTTGCTGCAACGCGCCTGCGACGGCGAGTTGCACGGCTTGGCATTCGATGCCGACGCGCGCCAGATGATCGTCGCCAGCGCCGACGGCGATGGCCGCAAGTTGCTCAACAACCTGGAAATCGTCGCCCGCGCCGCGCAAGCCAAGCAACAGCAAGAAGTCGATCCCGCCTTGCTGGCCGAGTGCCTGGGCGACGCGCTACGGCGCTTCGACAAGGGCGGCGACGCTTTTTACGACCAGATATCGGCGCTGCACAAGTCGGTGCGCGGCTCCAGCCCGGACGGCGCGCTATACTGGTTCGTGCGCATGTTGGACGGTGGCGTCGATCCACGCTATTTAGCGCGCCGCATCGTGCGCATGGCCAGCGAAGATATCGGCCTGGCCGATCCGCGCGCGCTCCGCTTGGCGCTGGACGCCGCCGAAACCTATGAACGCCTGGGCAGTCCCGAAGGCGAATTGGCACTGGCGGAAGCAGTGATCTACCTGGCCTGCGCCGCCAAATCGAATGCCGTCTACAAAGCCTACAACGCAGCGCGTGCCTTCGTGGCGAAAGACAAATCGCGCCAGGTGCCGGAACATCTGCGCAATGCGCCGACCAAGCTGATGAAGGAATTGGGATACGGCAAACTGTATCGCTACGCGCACGATGAGCCGAACGCGTATGCCGCCGGCGAAACCTATTTGCCGGATGGCATGGCGGAGCCGGGGTGGTATCAGCCGGTTGCACGAGGTTTGGAGATCAAGATTGGCGAGAAGCTTGTTCAACTGCGAAAGCTGGATGAAGAAACTGGGAAAAAGTAATCCTGAAAAATTCATCATACATACACAAGGGGGCTTGATGTACAAAGCATACAGTTTGCGAGTTGAATCAAACATATTTCGTGAATTTTTGGATGAAGGTAAGGCTATAAACAAGAACAATAATTTGGCAGCAAGAGAAGGGCTTGATGCATTTTGTGATGATGATGGAAGCTTGTTCGCCAAAAAAATTATGGACGATTGGTTTCCAAAAATTAATGCGAAAGTATTCATTTCTCACTCGCACAAAGATGAAGAGTTGGCAATTTGCTTGTCAGGTTGGTTGGGTCATAAACTTGGAATATCCTCTTTTATAGATTCTTGCGTGTGGGGCTATTCTGATAAATTGCTAAAGAAATTTGATAAAAACTTTTGCTTGAAAGACGATGGTTATTACAGTTACGAAAACCGAAATAGAACCACAAGTCATGTAAATATGATGCTTGCAACATCACTCAACAAGATGATTGATCAATGCGAATGCATCATTTTTTTAAATACCCCGAATTCAATTTCATGCAAGGGATGTATTGAAAAAGAAGGAACGGAGTCTCCTTGGATTTATGCGGAAATAGAAGCAACGCGATTGCTTAGAACAAATATACCTTCTAGGCATAATATGTTCAAAAAAGCAATGGAGGCACGTGCCGATGCACTTGATGAAGCTATGGCACCAATTAAATATGATCTTGATATGAAACACTTGATTCTTCTGAATGGAGATCATATGAGGAAGTGGAATAACTGCAATAAAACGGGCGACAATTCATTAGATTATTTGTACGAAATGAAATTGTGAGGAATGAAAATGGATGAAAAAATTGCACATCTTGGATTCGTCCAGGGTGTTATCAATAGAATGGGGAATAACTCATTCTTAATCAAAGGATGGGTTGTTGCTTTAATTGCTGCAATCTTTGCTTTGTCGGCCGATAAGGCGAATACAAATTTCGCTTATCTAGCATTTATTCCACTATTCATTTTTTGGTGGATGGACACATTTTTTCTGCATCAAGAAAAAATGTATAGAAAATTGTACGAGAAGGTTGCAGATGGCACAGTAAAGAGCGACTTATTCACCATGAATGCAACCGTATACAGAAAAGAAGTTGACTGTTTTCTGACAGTCGCCATTTCAAAAACATTGCTACCGTTTTACGGAGTTATGATTTTTTTGATAGTGGTTTTTATGTGGAAAATTTTGAATTTAATTCATGCATAAAAAAGCGCACAATTGGGTGCTTTTCTTTAATCCGTTTCGGATGTGTCAGCTTCAGACGCTGGCACATATGATGCACTTTCCAATCTTCTACCTTGGGTATGCATTAACACTTAAGAGTGAGGGTAATACAATTTTATTTGATGGAAATGTTCCAACAGTTGGGATGAAAAAAAGTTTCAGGTTTGAGTAATACAGTTTATCGATTCGGCTTTCCAAATTGTGGTGTTGGATTTACCCTAGCATTATGTGGAACATTGACAGTCTCGTCCTCGGCCATACCGCTGAAAGAAATCGAATATGTATAACCTTCTGATTACATCGAAACTAGGCGCTTGGGACGTTCCTGCTTATGAGTACGACCGTCATAGATTCGGCGAATACACCGTTGAAACGCTACGCGAACATTTCAAGACATTCACCCCCGCCGTAATAGAAGAACTAAAGTCATTTCCTGCGCTATTCGCCTACGAAGGCACCGAAGAATACGTTCGTGTGGGTTACGTCCGCCGAATTAAGGAGCGTGGTCAAACGCTGCTTGTCGAGTATGAATTCGAGAACGACATTCCGCCATTTAAATTTTCCGCAAAATCAGACCTTCTGATTCAGCTCGATATTGGGGATTGGGAACTAAATCGCACTCATTGGGCAGTCAAGGACGAAGACCTGTTTGGCATTCTTGCTGCTGCTGGACTGGCTAACGAAACATTTGTAAATCAAGGCGGGCAACCAGGGCGAGTGGAAGAAATTAATTTCAAAGTTGCGCTCTCGTTTCCTGGGGAACGACGCGAATACATTGCAGAAATTGCTGAGGAATTGAAAAAGCGACTTGGAGCCGGTGCCGTATTTTACGATAGGGATTTCACCGCTCAACTTGCCCGTCCAAATCTCGATACGTTGTTGCAGAAGATATATTTGAACAATTCAGATTTGGTCGTTGTGTTTTTATCTGCGGATTATGAAACCAAGCAATGGTGTGGCTTGGAGTGGCGTGCTATTCGAACAATAATTATGAACAAGAGCGACCATGCAATTATGTTCATGCGCTTCGACGATGCTCAAATTTCCGGATCATTTAAGATCGATGGATATGTTGATTTGAAAGATTTTTCACCGATTCAGGCAGCGCGTATGATTGTTGAACGCGTTAGATTAAATGATCTACCTAGGCCATAAGACCCATAAGACGAATCCGATTAACGAACATTGTCGTTTCAATATCAAGCTGGCAAGCCGACCACCTTAACGCCCGCTGTATCACCTATTAGTTGATATTTATCTGCAAAGTAACTCACCAGATGCCAATTGACGGACTGGGTGGCACCCGCTACCGCAACACCTTTCCCTTGCTTCCCAACACCGTAATTTCGACCAGCTTCGACCCGCTATGGTTGGCTGCCGAAAAGCTGACTTGGTAGCCGCCGAGGTTGAGGTCGCGCATGTTTTCCAGCGCATCGACCAGCTTTTCCCGGGTCGGTTCGCGCCCTGCCGATTTGATTGCTTCGATCAGCACGATGGCATTGACGTAGGCTTCGATGCCGTAGTAAGACGGCTTCGCGTTCTTGTCGAATTTTTTGATCAGGCGTAGATAATCCCTGATGATCGGTTTGGTGTCGTCCCACGGGTAGGGCATGACTTGGGATATCAGGATGCCGCGCGCGCTGTCGCCCAATTCGGTGGCGAGCGTGTCGGCGCCGACCGGCGATAGTGTCGCCAGGAATGGATGCACGTCAGCCTCGTGCAACTTGCGCACGAAGGCGGTGGTCGGCTTGTACAAGGTAACCATCACGATGGCTTGCGGGCGCGCCTTGGCGAAGGCGGCGACTGCCTTGTCGACGTCGATGGAGTTGCGCTCGACCGTCGCCACCACGCTGGGCGTGATGTTGTATTTCTTCAGCGCGGCAGTGACGCCATCCAGCCCGGATTTGCCGAAGCCGTCGTTTTGATAGAACACGCCGACATTTTTCATGTCGATCGATACCAGTTGCTTGACGATCGCTTCGGTTTCGTCGGCGTAGCTGGCGCGCACATTGAACATGTAGCGATTGACCGGATTGCGCAGGCTGTCGGCGCCGCTGATGGTGCCGATCAAGGGCGTCTTGGCGGCGGAAAAAACCTGCATCGACGCGGTGGTGGTCGAGGAGCCGTAGTAGCCGGTCAACGCGAATACCTTTTGTTCCTGCAACAGCTTGGTGGTGTTGGCGACCGCGCGCTCGGTTTCGTAGCCGTCGTCGAGCGCTACCAGCTCCAGCTTGCGGCCATTGATGCCGCCGGCGGCATTGGTCTGATTGAAGACTTGCTCGATCACGGTGCGCATTTCAGTGCCGTAGGCGCCGTTCGCGCCGGAGAACGGGCCGGACATGCCGATCTTGATGCTGTTCTCGGTGACGCCGGTTTCGGCGTGCGCGCTGGCGGCGCACAAGCTCAATGCAAATCCGATGGCAAATAGCGCTCTGGCGAAATAGGAATGGTGCATGTTGTCTCCTCGTATTATGGCGGGTGGGGCCGGTATCGGATGTGCGACGCACATCAAGCGCTGTGCTTTCTGACCGAGCGAGCGCCAGAGATACAAGAGCCTTGTCAGTCCGTGGCCAATTGTTCTCCGACAGACGATGCCGCGCCTGCGCATGGTGGCTATAGCCGATGTTTTTATTGTTTGAGTATAGATTGGTGAACTTACGCAGCACTTACTCAGGCTCGGCAGCGCATTATTTTTGGGCGGCAGCGGTCCCACGATTGATGCGCTGCAATATGTGCTTCAAGTCGGCTTGAAGGTCGCCACCGCCGCCTTGATTTTTTTCAGGAGCATGTTGTCGACAGCGTCAGGCGCAAACCAAAGCATCAACTTGCCTTTGCCGACGGCGATATTCGGACTGCCATCCTTTTTCTGTTTGTTGGCCATGTGGTTGCAGGCCACTTCGGACAGGCAAAGCAGCATCAGCGGCGGGTGCTGTGCGGTGCCGGACTGGGAGAATTGGTAGCTTGCTGCATCGACCACGTCCGGCAGATTCTTCAATGCGGTAATTTCAGGCGTGACGCTACGGTCGAGTTCGCCCGCCACGCCATGCCGATGCAAGTGCTGCTCCAATTGGCCCATCAAGTTGTCGCGCTGCTCTTGCGCTTGCACGTCGGCCTTGGTCGGTTCGACGCATAGTTTCAACACAGGATCGTATACCGCGTCGTTTTGCTCCTGGCACCAGTGCGTCATTTGCGGATTGTCTTTCGCGATCGACGCTTCGGCGATCTGGCTGGTCGCGTAGTGGGTGCTGAAGAGAAACATTGCGGGGAGGCCGATCAGGTTGACGATCAGGTTCGCGATGGCCGGGGTTTTCAGATTCGCGCGGGGGTTGTTCCACAGCTTGTAAGTCCAGTAAAAGGCGGGGACGATCAGGAACATGCCAAGCAGGGCGCCGGTATTGCTGACCTGCGAGATGCGCGAGGCCAGCCAGAACCACAGTGCCAGACCGATCGTGATGAGGATGATAAACAGGATGATAATCATGTCCGCTTTCCTTGGAGCTATCTGCGGCGCCGGCGAAGATTCTCCGTCCGTTACGCGCCGTGGTTCGGCAATTGGAGCAAGTAAATCAGATTTCCAGGTTATCGATCAGCCGGGTCACGCCCAGTTTCGCCGCCGCCAGCACCACCAGCGGCTCCTTGTTGGCGATATCGCCGGCCGATGGCGGCTGCAAATCGGAGCGGCGACGGATCGAGATATAGTCCGGTTTCCAGAGGCGGTCGGCCAATTTCGCCATCGCCTTGCGTTCCAGTTCCCAGATGTCGAGGTGCCCGGAGCGCACTTCGTCGGCGACTTCGTTTAGTGTTTGGTACAGCACCGGCGCTTCGATTCGTTCTTCCGGCGACAAGTAGGCGTTACGCGAGGAGAGCGCCAAGCCGTCCGCCGCGCGAAAGGTTTCCGCAGCGATGATTTCGGTAGGCAGCGCGAATTGCTTGGACATATTGCGCACGATCATCAATTGCTGGTAATCCTTCTTGCCGAACACCGCAACGCGCGGCTGCACGCAGGAAAACAGCTTCAGCACGACGGTCGTGACGCCGGTAAAGAATCCGGGGCGGAACTCGCCTTCCAAGGTGTTGCCCAGATCGTCTGGCGGGCGCACGCGGAACTCCTGCGGCTCCGGGTAAAGGTCTCTCTCGGTCGGCGCGAACAACACATATACGCCTTCCTTTTCCAGCTTTTCGACGTCGGCCTGGAAAGTGCGCGGATATTTATCGAAATCCTCGTTCGGGCCGAACTGCAGGCGATTGACGAAGATCGACGCCACCACCGGGTCGCCATGTTTGCGCGCCAAACGCATCAGCGATAAATGCCCTTCATGCAGATTGCCCATGGTCGGCACGAACGAGGTGCGCAATTGCCCGCGCATCTGGTCGCGTAATTCTTCGATCGAGGAAATGATTTTCATGCAATGCCTTTTATATGCTGTTACGCGCTTTACTCCCCTCTCCCGCAGGCGGGAGAGGGGCGGGGGTGAGGGCAGTTGATCGAAGAGAAGTCGTCGACACCCGATAAATCGTTTCCATTGTTATCTCGGTTTTCATTCATACCGGCTCTCAGGTCGGCGCATAGGCCAGGCGCACGTAGATCGGCGCGAACGCTTCGGCCTGCGTGATTTCGATCAGCGTTTCCTTGGCCAACTCCAGCAGCGCGATGAAATTGACCACCAGCACCGGCACGCCGCGCGCCGGGTCGAACAGGTCGGCGAATTCGACGAACTTGGCCGATTGCAAGCGGCGCAGGATGCCGGTCATGTGCTCGCGCACCGATAACTCTTCGCGGCTGATGGTGTGGTGCGCGGTCAGTTTGGCGCGCTTCAAGACGTCGGCCCAGGCTTCCTGCAAGTCGATCGCGTTGACTTCCGGCCAGCGCGGCACCAGGCTTTGTTCGATGTAGATTTGCGCGCGCACGTAGTCGCGGCCAATCTGCGGCAGCGCGTCGAGCTGTTGCGCGGCCAGCTTGATCTGTTCGTATTCGAGGAGGCGGCGCACCAGTTCTGCGCGCGGGTCGTGCGCTTCTTCGCCGGCTTCGGCCTTCCTGACCGGCAACAGCATGCGCGACTTGATTTCGATCAGCATGGCCGCCATCAGCAGGTATTCGCCTGCCAATTCCAGGTTGTTGGCGCGGATTTGGTCGACATACTCCAGGTATTGCAGCGTCACCTGGGCCATCGGGATGTCGAGAATATTGAAATTCTGCTTGCGGATCAGATACAGCAACAAGTCCAGCGGGCCTTCAAACGCTTCCAGAAAAACTTCCAGCGCGTCCGGCGGAATGTACAAGTCGTTCGGCAGGCGGAACAGCGGTTCGCCGTACAGGCGCGCGAAAGCGACGCCGTCGATCACGTTCGGCGTTGAATCGGGCTGGCCTTCGAGAACCAGGTCGGGGGCGCTGGATGGCAATTGCGCCAGCAGCGCGTCCTGCGCATTGCTCATTGCAAGCGGATTACTTGCTGTGATAGACGTAGGGCTGCTGTTTCACGCGCGATTCGTCGGCGCGGCGCTTCAAATCGAGATCGATCGGTTCCTTGTCCCACAGCAGCGCGCGACCGGCGCGTTGCGATTCTTCAAGCTTCGGATTCTGTTTCTTCAATTGATTGATGAATTGACTGGCTTCGGATTCGTAGGTCTGGAATTTCGGCGGGAGGATCATGATCTTCTTGGTCATAAAGGTGGTATCTACCGGCTATTTTACCTTGTCTTGCCCGATATTCGACAGCGATTGCACAGTGTCTTGTGCGTTCGTCAATTCTTCTTGCAATGCCACCAATCATTTGGTTATTTTGTTGCTTATCTTTCTACGATTCTCGGTATTCGGCGGTTTGCAATTTTTTATGGAGTGCGGACCACAATCGCAGTATTATCGTGGGGCAAGCTATTAACCGAGGGCAAGTGCGCGTTGGTTTTTTCCAGCGCCGCGTTGGGGACTGCATTCGGTTGTTGATGCGTCGAGGTGAACCGATGGGTGAACTAGTCGATGTCAAGATTGACGCAATCCTGATCGTTGACGATTCGTCTTCGAGTGCGGAAGCTTTGTCCGGCATGCTTGCCGGGCAGGGTTATACGGTGTGGGTTGTCGCCGACGGTGCGCAAGCGTTGCGCGAAATTGAACTGCACGCTCCCGATTTGATTGTGTTCGACATCGGCCAGCCAGACGCCGACGGTTTCGCGATTTGCCAAAGCCTGAAAGCGACGCCACGCAACGCCGAGATTCCCATCGTGTATGTTTCTGCGGCCAACGACACCGCCAGCAAGGTGGCGGCGTTCGAGCTGGGATGCGTCGATTACCTGACCAAACCCTATGCGTTCGACGAAATGCTGGTGCGCATCCAATTCCATCTGAAGCAAAAGCATGTATACGATTTGCTCGGTTTTCGCGCCGGGCACGATGCGTTGACCGGCTTGCCGAATCGCAATCTGCTGATCGACCGGTTGCAGCAAGCGGTCAAGCATGCCGAACGCTACGAGCGGCGGGTGGCGGTGGCCTATATCGATTTGGATAAGTTTAAATTCATCAACGACAGCCTTGGACACGAAGTCGGCGACCAGGTGTTGGTCGAAGTGGCGCGCCGGCTACCCTTGTGCGTGCGCGATTCGGACACGGTTGCGCGTCTGGGAGGCGACGAATTTGTCGTCGTCTTGTACGACCAGGCCAACGAAGATATCACCGTGAACGCGATGCAACGCATTTTGCACAGTATCGCCGAGCCGATTGTCGTCAACGGCAGCGAAATCAGAACCACATGCAGCATCGGTTTTTCCTTTTTCCCGCAGGACGGGCTCGATGTCGAAACCTTGTTGAAAAACGCCGATGCGGCCATGTATCGCGCCAAAGAGTTGGGGCGTAATAATTTTCAGTTCTTTACCGACGAATTGACAGCGCACATCAACGAACGTGTGGCCCTCGAACAGAGCTTGCGCGGCGCGTTGGAGCGCGGGGAATTCGTGTTGCATTACCAACCCAAGGTCGATTTGCGCTCGGGCAAGGTGGTCGGCTTGGAGGCGCTGCTGCGCTGGAATCATCCGACGCTGGGTATGGTGGCGCCGCTGCGTTTCATCCCGTTGGCCGAAGAGATCGGATTGATGCAGCAAATCGGGCTATGGGCGATGCGCGCTGCATGCCGGCAGCAAAAGGAATGGCAACAGGGCAAGGTGGCGGACTTGCCGATTGCGGTCAATATCTCCAGCCTGCAATTTCTGCAAAACGATTTTACCGATCTGGTCACGACGGTATTGCAGGAAACCGGCGTCAGCCCGCAATCCCTGGAGCTGGAGATATCGGAGACTTTGTCGATGCAAGACCCGCACTCGACCATCCGCGTCTTGACTGCCTTGCGCAATTTGGGCGTGCGGCTGGTGGTCGACGATTTCGGCACCGGTTATACGAATCTGAGCTTTCTCAAGCAATTTCCGCTGGATACCATCAAGCTGCATCAAAGCTTTGTGCGCGATATCGAGCGCAATCCCGAAGATCTGGCGATTTCCGATGCGGTGATTTCAATGGCGCATAGCCTGCATCTCAGAGTGACCGCCGAGGGCGTCGAGAGCGGCAGTCAATTGGCACTGCTGGCCGATCGCGGATGCGATGAAATGCAGGGGAATTACTTCAGCGCCGCCGTATCGGACGAACAATGCGCCGAACTGCTGCTTGAACAACGCAGTCTGCCGATGGATAGACTGGGCCGCAAGCACACTGTGCGCACGCTATTGCTGGTGGACGACGAAGCGAAAGTCTTGAGCGCCATTGAGCGCTCGCTGAATGCTCAGGCCTGCCGCATCTTGCGCGCGCGCAGCGCGGTGGACGCCTTCGATTTGCTGGCCACCAACGAAGTGGGCGTGATCGTCTGCGATCAACGCATGCCGAAAATGACCGGCATCGAATTTCTGAGCCGGATCCGGCGCATGTATCCGCGCACGGTGCGCATCATCTTGAGCGGCCATGCCGACGTCGGCGTCGTCGCCGACGCCATCAACCTCGGCGCGGTCTACAAATTCCTGAACAAGCCCTGGGAGCAGGCCGAGCTGTGCAAGATCATCGAAGAGGCGTTTGCGAAATATGAGAACGACCGCTTGATGGAAATTGCCAGCATCGGCTGACGCGCGTCCTTACTGCTTTTCTCTTTCTTTCGGATTGGCTTCCTTAGGCTCAGGTTTCCCTTGCGGGGCGACGTGCGGCGCGGGCTGATTGATCGGCGCTGCGGCTCTGGGCGGTGGCGCAATCCCCCTTTGCGGCGCAGGCTCCGCACGCATGACGGGCGCAGGTCTTGCCTCCGGCGGCGCAGGGCGATTCTCTGCCTGCGCGGGTCTCGCCTGCACTGGCGGAACTGTAGGGCGCAGCTCGGTATGCGCAGGTTTGGCTTCTGCCGCCGGCGGCGGGCTATGTCTTTCCATCGGCCCAGGTTGCGCTGCGTATGGTTGTGGATGATTCGGGCTGCCGGCATTGTGCGCCGGGGGAGCCACCGCTTCTGCAGCTTGATGCTGTTGCGCCGGGGCCGCATTGACCGCATGCGATGCGGGAGCAGCTTGCTGGGCGTGCGCCGGGGCGGTTGCGCCTGTGAACGCAGGCGCAGGTCTTTCCTGATATGAGGGAGCCGTGTCATGTCTCCCTGTTGGAGCAGGTTGCGCTGCGTTCGGCTGCTGACGATTCGGGCCGCCGGCATTGTGCTCGGGATGAACCGCCGCTGCCGCAGGCGCCTGCTGCGGCGCCGGAGCAACTTGCTGTGCATGCATCTGGGCGGGTGCGCCGGCAGGCACAGACGGCGCTTGCGCTGCAGCCGATGGGTGGGCATTCGATAACGAAGGCGGAACTACGGCACGCACCGTCTGCGGCGGCGGCAGTGCAACCGGAGGGCGGCCCGCAGCGTAGGCCGGAATCGGTTTGGCTGATGCCGGTTGGGGGGCGGCAGCGTTGACTACCGGATGTTGCGCTGCGGCCAGGTGTGCTTGTGCCGGAACGGCGACATTCACCGCGTGCCCGGTAGCGGTGGCGTTCGCTGGAGCCTCGATGGTGACATTGGTAATATTCGTCACGTTGGTGGTGTTCGTCGTATGCACGTTATTGGTAATGTGCATGCCGCCCCGAATGATCGGCGGCGCGCCGACCACCACGGCCGGCGACGTGCCAAGCGGCGCCGGCACGATCAAGCCGTAGTGCGAGCCAGGCGGCGCCGGCACGAAGACTCCGGACGGTCCTTCCGGGCGCCGGCCAGCCGTTACGCCAAGCGCCACCGCGGCAAAGGCAATTTGCATACTCGGCGAAGGCGGGACAAAGCGGACGTCGGGAGCGCCCCAGAATCCATCGACAAACACCACCGCGTCGCCGCGATGTTCATAGTACGGATTATTCCAGCGATAGCCATGACGCGGCGGCGGCGCCCAGCGCCCATGCGCCCAGACCCAATTGCCTTGCCAGACCCAGTAGCCTCCGGTCCACTCGTCGTCGTCCGAAGGACGCGGCGGCGGCGTATCCACCAGCATCGGCGGCGGCGCCCACTCGACGAGAACCGGAGCCGGCTGTTCCAGCGGCGCATCGACGTAGACGCTGACGACCGGCTGCGGTTCGTCAGGGACGTATGTCTCGGACGAGGGTTCGTATTGTCGTTCTCGCTGGTCTTCCTGCCGATATTCCGGTCGATTTTCTTGTCGATTTTCTTGCCGTGGCGCAGGCGGGCGCTGATAGACGTTCCGAGGCTGCGATTCCGTTTGCGCGGGCGCTTGTTCTGTTTGCACTGGAGCTTGATTGCTCGATTGGTCCGTGCTTGGCGGGGCCGCCGGCACCGAGGTATCGGATGCCGGTTTCTCTCCGCATCCGGCGAGCAATAATATCGCGCTGACAATAACGAGTTTTTTCAATGGAGACTCCTGGCTGGAACGACCTGTTGCAATTGGAAAAGGTAATTCAATGAATCAATATTCAATGAATCAATAATATTGTGATAACGACTGATTGCCTGATTCGGTTGACATCGATTGGCCGTACGCGCTAAAAATCGCGGACTTTGGCCGATGGCCAGCCGCATCCGCCAAACGTGATTGACGTTTGGTCGGAAGCAACGAATGCTGGGAACTTTAGACGTTCTGTATGGATAGATCGGTGCGCTGGCACACCGACAGGACTAGCGCACCCGCATGCCGGGCTTCGCACCCGGCCACGGATTGAGCACGTAAATGCCCGGATCGGCTTTTTCGTCGGCAGCCGAAGCGGCCAGCACCATGCCCTCGGAGATGCCGAACTTCATCTTGCGCGGCGCCAGATTGGCCACCATCACGGTCAGTTTACCGACCAGTTCTTCCGGCTGGTACGACGATTTGATGCCGGAAAACACGTTGCGCAAGCGACCTTCGCCGACGTCCAGCGTCAGGCGCAGCAGCTTGTCGGAACCGTCGACATGCTCGCAATTGACGATCTTGGCGATGCGCAAATCGATCTTGGCGAAATCCTCGATCTTGATTTCCGGCGCCAGTTCTTCGATTGTTGCGCTGTCGGCAGCGGCCTCTATCGCTGCTGCCGGGGCCGCTTCCGCAGGCGGCTCGAACAGCGCGTCCAGCATCTTGGGGTCGACTCGCGTCATCAAGTGCTGGTAAGCGTTGATGCGGTGATGGTGTGGCAGCGGCACGCCGATATCCGCCCATTGCATCGGTGGCAGATTCAACAGCGCCTCGACCTGCGCCGCCAGCGCCGGCATGACCGGCTTCAAGTAAATCGTCAAGATGCGGAACGCTTCCAGCAGGCGGCTGCAGACTTCTTGCAGCGCGGCATCCTTGGTCGGGTCTTTCGCCAATTCCCACGGCTTGTTGGCATCGACGTAGGCGTTGACATGGTCGGCCTGCTCCATGATCGCGCGCAAAGCCTTGCCGTATTCGCGTTGATCGTAGAGCGTCCGGATTTCCGCTGCGGCGCCGCGCAGGGAAGCCAGGAACGGATCGGCATCGGTAGCCCAATCGGAGGTCACCTTGCCGTCGAAGCGCTTGGCGATGAAGCCGGCGGAGCGGCTTGCAATATTGATGTATTTGCCGACCAGGTCGCTATTGACGCGCGCCATGAAATCGTCGGGATTGAAGTCGATATCCTCGACCTTGGCGCTAAGCTTGGCGGCGATGTAATAGCGCAGCCATTCCGGATTCATGCCGATGTCAAGGTAACGCAGCGGCGAGATGCCGGTGCCGCGCGACTTCGACATCTTTTCGCCGTTGTTTACCGTGATGAACCCATGCACATACACATTGTTGGGCACCTTCATGCCGGCAAAATGCAGCATCGCCGGCCAGAACAGCGTGTGGAAATAGGTAATGTCCTTGCCGATAAAATGGTATTGCTCGGTAGTCGGATCGGCCATGAAGGCATCGTAATCGCGCCCGGTCTTGTTGAAATAATTCTTCAGCGACGCCAGGTAACCGATCGGCGCATCCAGCCACACATAGAAATACTTGCCCGGCGCATCCGGGATTTCGATGCCGAAGTAGGGCGCGTCGCGGCTGATGTCCCAATCGCCCAGGCCGTTATCGCCTTCCAGCCATTCCTTGGCCTTGTTGGCGACTTCCGGTTGCAAACGATTACCGGCCAACGCCCATTGGCGCAGGAATTCACGGCATTTGGGGTCGGACAATTTGAAGAAATAGTGTTCCGACGATTTCATCACCGGCGTCGCGCCCGACAAGGCCGAGTACGGGTTCTTCAATTCGGTCGGCGCATACACCGCGCCGCATACTTCGCAGGAATCGCCATATTGATCCTTGGCGCCGCATTTCGGGCATTCGCCCTTGATGTAGCGGTCGGCCAGGAACATGTTCTTGACCGGGTCGAAGAATTGCTCGATGGTCTTGGTGGTAATCAGCTTGGCGTCGTCGCGCAGGCGGCGGTAGATTTCTTTCGACAATTCATGGTTTTCCGCGCCGTCGGTCGAATGCCAGTTATCGAAGCCGATATGAAAGCCGTCCAGCGGACGCTTGCGGCCCGCCGCGATGCCGGCCACAAATTCCTGCGGCGTCACGCCAGCCTTGTCGGCGGCGATCATGATCGGCGCGCCGTGGGCGTCGTCGGCGCAGACAAAATGCACTTCGTGTCCTTGCATGCGTTGAAACCGCACCCAGATGTCGGCCTGGATATATTCCATGATGTGGCCAATGTGGAAACCCGCATTGGCGTAGGGAAGGGCGGTAGTGACGAATAACTGGCGCGGCGATGTGCTCATAGGGTCGAACTTGACTGAATGGTAATGAAACGTGGGCGAAACCCTAATTTTAGCAGTGCGCGCGTGTTTTCCCCTATCGGACAGTGAAATTGCCGCGAAATGCGGCAGAACGGAGTCCGAATCGCCGCTTTGGTTTAGACTGTAGGGCAATTTGCGATTAATTTCCAGGAGCAGTAATGAGCGTCACAATTGAAGCGGTAAAAGCTGCGTTGGCCCAAGTGGTCGATCCGAATACCGGCAAAGACCTGATTTCCAGCAAGTCGGCGAAAAACATCCAGGTCGACGGCGGCAAGGTGCGCCTGGATGTCGAACTCGGCTATCCAGCCAAGAGCCAGATCGAAATGATCCGCACTGCGGTGCAAAAGGCGGTCGGCGCATTGCCAGAAGTGAGCGCCGTCGATGTCGATGTCACCATGAAAATCGTGTCGCACGCGGTGCAGCGTGGCGTCAAATTGATGGCGAACGTGAAAAACATCATCGCGGTGGCGTCCGGCAAGGGCGGTGTCGGCAAGTCGACCACGGCGGTCAATCTGGCGCTGGCGCTGGCAGCCGAAGGCGCGCAAGTGGGAATACTCGATGCCGACATCTACGGCCCCTCGCAGCCGATGATGATGGGCATTTCCGGCCAGCCCGAGACGCTCGATGGCAAAACGATGGAACCATTGGAAAACCACGGCTTGCAGGTTTCCAGCATCGGCTTCATGGTCGATCCAGGCGAGCCGATGGTGTGGCGCGGCCCGATCGTCACGCAAGCCTTGCAGCAATTGCTGGAGCAAACCAATTGGCGCAACCTGGACTACCTGATCGTCGACATGCCGCCGGGCACTGGCGACGTGCAACTGACGCTGTCGCAAAAAGTGCCGGTGACCGGCGCGGTGATCGTCACCACGCCGCAGGATATTGCCTTGCTCGACGCCAGAAAGGGCTTGAAAATGTTCGAGAAGGTTGGCATCCCGATTCTCGGCATCGTGGAAAACATGAGCACCCATATCTGCTCGAACTGCGGCCATGCGGAACCGATCTTCGGTTCCGGCGGCGGCGAAAAGATGTGCGCGGAGTATGGCGTCGATTTCCTTGGCGCGCTGCCGCTGACCATGTCGATCCGCGAGCAAGCCGATTCCGGCACGCCGACGGTGGTGGCCGAACCAAATGGAACCATTGCCGAAATCTACAAGAGCATCGCGCGCAAGGTCGCCATCAAGGTCGCGGAAAAAGCCAAGGACATGACGAGCAAGTTCCCGACCATCACGATTCAAAATACCTGACCTCGCCGTTTCTTTGCGGCGGGCGGTTCGGTTTCGCAAGCGCGCTTTGCTGCGCTGTTGATAAAATACTTCGGCAATGATTTGTCGCGGCCCTCCGGGGCTGCGCTTGTGCAGTGCAGATTGCTTTTTGCGTGATATCGACGCATATTGAACGGCACTCGGCAGTTTTCAGTCCGAGCCAATAATAAAATTTCGTGAAACGTCCGCGTCGTCAAACGCGTGGGGGAAAATTGCGTTCGACAGTGTAAGGGAGAGACATGTTAGACATACCGTTTTTGGCGAAAGACCGCACCGTTGCCGGTTCCGGTTTCAACCGATGGCTGGTGCCACCGGCAGCTTTGGCGATTCATCTTTGCATCGGCATGGCATATGGATTTTCGGTCTTTTGGCTGCCGTTGTCGAAGGCCATCGGCATCAAGGATTCGATTACCTGCCCCAAGGATTTGAGCTTTTTCAGCGAGATTTTTACCACCACCTGCGACTGGAAAATCTCGATGCTGGGCTGGATGTATACGATGTTTTTCGTCTTTCTCGGCTCGTCGGCGGCATTGTGGGGCGGCTGGCTGGAACATGCCGGCCCGCGCCGCGCAGGTGTGGTCGCCGCGCTATGCTGGGCGGGCGGATTGGTGATATCGGCGCTGGGCGTGTATACCCATCAAATCTGGATCATGTGGCTCGGTTCCGGCGTAATCGGCGGCATCGGCTTGGGCCTGGGTTATATCTCGCCGGTGTCGACCCTGATCAAATGGTTCCCGGACAAGCGCGGCATGGCGACCGGCATGGCCATCATGGGCTTCGGCGGCGGCGCGATGATCGGTGCGCCGTTGGCGGATCGCTTGATGAAGTATTTCGCGACACCGACTTCGGTCGGCGTCTGGGAAACCTTCCTGGTGATGGCGCTGATCTATTTCGTCTTCATGATGGGCGGCGCACTGGGTTATCGGGTGCCGGCGCTCGGCTGGAAGCCGGACGGCTGGACGCCGCCGGTCAAGCGGGCGGGCAACGCGATGATTACGCACGGGCAGGTGCATTTGAACGTGGCGATGAAGACCCCGCAATTCTGGCTGATCTGGGCCGTGCTGATGTTGAACGTCTCCGCCGGCATCGGTGTGCTGGGGATGGCGTCGCCAATCTTGCAAGAAGTGTTCGCCGGCCAATTGATCGGCGTGCAGGCGACATTCAACGAATTGACCGGGCCGCAAAAAGCGACAATTGCATCGATTGCGGCGGGTTTTGCCGGCTTGATCTCTTTGTTCAACATCGGCGGTCGCTTCGTCTGGGCATCTTTGTCCGACCATATCGGGCGCAAGGCGACGTATTTTGTGTTTTTCATCCTTGGAATTGTCTTGTATGCAGCGGTGCCGACCCTCTCGCATGGCGGTAACTTGCTGTTATTTACGGTCAGTTTTTGCATCATTCTTTCGATGTATGGCGGTGGATTTGCGACGATTCCGGCCTATCTGGCCGACATGTTCGGCACCCAGATGGTAGGGGCGATCCATGGCCGCCTGCTGACTGCCTGGTCGACCGCCGGCATCCTCGGCCCGGTGCTGGTGAACTATTTGCGCGAATATCAGCTCGCGCAAGGCGTGCCGAAGGCGCAAGCCTACGATGTCACCATGTACGTGTTGGCCGGTTTGCTGGTGGCCGGCTTGCTGTGCAACCTGCTGATACGCCCGGTTTCCGCCGAGCATTTCATGAGCGAAGAACAACTGGCAAGAGAACGGAAACTGGCGCACGAGCGCGAATTGGCGAATGCGACCGGCGTTGCGGTTGCCGACGACGGCAGCAAGAGCAGCATGCTGGTCGCTGTGCTGGCCTGGGCGGCGGTGTTGCTGCCGATTGCCTGGGGCGCTTGGGTGACTGTGCAGAAAACGGCAGTGTTGTTCAAATAAGCAATCGGATCGCATATTGTGTTGGGCGGCGCGGGCACAACCGCGCCGTTTTGCTTTGATGCCCGGCTTTCGCTGATTGCGCGTTACTGCAACCCGATTAAATCCTTTAAAATAGCGGTCTACGAGGATTTAATTTATGTCAATTTCAACAACGCAGGAAATCGTCACCGAATTGCGCGCCGGACGCATGGTCGTGCTGGTGGACGAAGAAGATCGTGAAAACGAAGGCGATCTGGTGCTGGCGGCGGAGTTCGTGACGCCGGAAGCGATCAATTTCATGGCTAAATTCGGGCGCGGCCTGATATGCCTGACCCTGACCGAGGAGCGCTGCGAGCAACTGCATCTGCCGATGATGACGACCCGCAACGGCACCTCGTACGGCACCAATTTCACGGTGTCGATCGAAGCGGCGGAAGGCGTGACCACTGGTATTTCCGCCGCCGACCGCGCGAAAACCGTGCAGGTTGCCGTCGCCCGCAACGCCAAGGCCAGCGATATCGTGCAGCCGGGCCATATTTTCCCGTTGAAGGCGCAAAAGGGCGGTGTCTTGATGCGCGCCGGCCATACCGAGGCCGGTTGCGATTTCGCGGCGCTGGCAGGTTTGACGCCGGCAGCGGTGATTTGCGAAATCATGAAAGACGACGGCACGATGGCGCGTTTGCCGGATTTGATTCAATTTGCGCAAGACCACGGCTTGAAGATCGGCACGATTGCCGATTTGATTCATTACCGCAGCCAGCACGAAAGCATCGTCGAGCGCATTGCCGAGCGTGAAATGCAAACCGTGCACGGCAGTTTCCGGGCGATCGCCTATCGCGACAAACCGAGCGGCGGCGCCCATCTGGCCTTGGTGCATGGCGATGTTGTTGCCGGCAGCGAAACCTTGGTGCGGGTGCACCAACCGGTAACGATTCTTGATATGCTGGAGACACAGGTCACCACGCATTCGTGGACGATGGCGTCGGCGATGGCGGCGATCAAGGCGGCTGAACGCGGTGTCATGGTGTTGTTGAATTGCGAAGAATCGGCGGAACAGATGTTCGCCCAGTTTGCCGCGCTGACCAATTCCGATCCCCGTCCGCAGGCGCGGGCGTCGCGCATGGATTTGCGCACCTACGGGATTGGCGCACAGATATTGAAGGATCTTGGCGTCAACAAGATGAAATTGCTCGCCAGTCCGAGGAAAATGCCTTCCATGACAGGTTTCAATCTTGAAGTTACCGGCTACCAAGCAAAACCGGACGCGAAATGAGCGACCATCGATTTGTTCGCTTCAGGGCATCTGTAAAAATTGGCGAAAGTGTTCAAGGTCGCGTCGAGGAGCGGACATGTACGCAGGTACATAGAGCACCGCAGACGCGAGATTGGGCGCTTTTGGCAATTTTTAGAGGCGCCCTCGACTTCTTATAAAGGAAATGCCATGACCGTAGGACTATTTGAAACCAATTTGGCTGGCCAAGGCTTGCGTATCGGGATTGTGCAGGCGCGCTTCAACGAAGACGTTTGCCACGGCTTGTTGTCGGCCTGTCTGGCGGAATTGATGCATCTGGGCGTCGAAGAAGAAGATATCTTGCAAGTCACCGTGCCCGGCGCGCTGGAAATCCCGCTGGCTTTGCAAAAGATGGCGGAAACCATGCAGTTCGACGCACTTATTGCGATCGGTGCGGTCATTCGCGGCGAGACCTATCATTTCGAATTGGTTTCCAACGAGGCCGGCGCCGGGATTACCCGCGTTGGGCTGGATTTCGGCATTCCGATCGCCAATGCCGTGCTCACCACGGAAAACGACGAGCAGGCGGAAGCGCGTATGGCCGAAAAAGGCACCGACGCAGCGCGTGTAGCGGTTGAAATGGCCAACCTGACAATTGCTTTGGAAGAGCTGGCCGAAGCGACCGAGGACGAATAAGCCCGGTCATACTGTAATTGCGGTTCGCTGCGTCGCTTGCAATGCGCGCGGCGAATATTGTTTATTTCTTTTTCGCTTGTGCGGGCCATGGGTTTGTAGCAAGTCCTAAGCCCTGATTCCCGCCGGCGGTGTTTGCGAACCATGACCCAAAAATCTGTCCATGCCAACCCGAACAAGAGCCGCACGCCGCGCCATCGCGCGCGCGAATTTGCGTTGCAAGGGATTTACGAATGGCTGTTGAACAATGAAGATGCCGGCGCGATCGAAGCGCACATCCGCGAAGCGCACGGCTTCGACAAGGCCGATGCCGAACACTTCGATTCGCTGTTATATGGCGTCATCCGAGGCGTGGCCGAGTTGCGCGCCGGCGTGTCGCCATTGATCGATCGCCCGCTCGATCAATTGTCGCCGGTCGAACATGCCGCCTTGTTGATCGGCGCGTTCGAACTGAAGAACCATCTGGAAATTCCGTATAAGGTCGTCATCAACGAAGCGGTCGAGTTGACCAAGTCGTTCGGCGGCATCGATGGCCACAAATATGTGAACGGCGTGCTGGATAAATTGGCCGCTACGCTTCGCAGCGCCGAGTTCGGCTCCACGAAATAATACGGTCTGGTTGCAGTCGACATGAATTTAACGAACTTGGCTTCGCGGCTCGAGCATATCGAGCCGTTCCATGTGATGGAGTTGGTGAAGATGGCCGCCGTCCTGGAGCAGCAGGGCCGCAATATCATTCACATGGGCATCGGCGAGCCGGATTTCACCGCGCCGCCGGCTGTCGTGGCCGCCGCCGCGCAGGCAATGACGGAGCGCAAGCTGCAATACACGCCAGCGACCGGCATTATCGCGCTACGTGAAGCGATTTCTGCGCATTATCTGCAAACCTACGGCTTAAATGTGCCATCTTCGCGCATCGTCGTGACTGCCGGTGCGTCGGCGGCGCTCTTGCTGGCGTGCGCCGCCTTGGTCGAGATCGGCTCTGAAGTGCTGATGCCGGATCCGTCGTATCCTTGCAACCGGCATTTTGTGGCGGCCTTCGACGGTGTCGCCAAAATGATTCCCAGTGGCCCGGAGCAACGCTTTCAATTGTCCGATGCAATGGTGCGCGAGCACTGGTCAGCGCAAACGCGCGGCGTATTGCTAGCCTCGCCGTCGAACCCGACCGGCACTTCGATTACCCACGACGAGTTGCGCAAAATCGTCGCTTCCGTGCGGGAGCGCAATGGCTTTACCATCGTCGATGAAATCTACCAGGGCTTGAGCTACCATGCCGAGCCTTTTTCGGCCTTATCGCTGGGCGACGACGTGGTCGTCATCAACAGCTTTTCCAAGTATTTCAACATGACAGGCTGGCGCCTGGGCTGGCTGGTGGTGCCGGAGGTGATGGTGCCGCAGATTGAAAAGCTGGCGCAGAATTTGTTTATCTGCCCGTCCAGCATCGCCCAGCATGCGGGCGTGGCCTGCTTTGCGCCGGAGTCGCTTGCTATCTATGAAGAGCGCAAGGAGGAATTCCGCCGCCGGCGCGATTTCATTGTGCCGGCCCTGCGCGAGCTAGGGTTCAAGGTGCCGGTGATGCCGGATGGCGCCTTCTATGTATACGCGGATTGTTCCGCGTTGACCGACGACGCCGACCGCTTGACCATCGACTTGCTCAACGAGGCGGGCGTGGTGCTGGTGCCGGGGCTGGATTTCGGCCCCCACACTGCGCATAACTATATCCGTCTGTCTTACGCGACATCCTACGAGAATCTGCAGGAAGCGGTGGCCCGCATGCGGCGCTTCTTCGCCGCACGCAAGTAAGTTTCTTACAACGCAGCGATTTGCGACTCCCTCGGCGCTAGCTTGGCATCAAGCGCCGCCGAATTGGGTTCGTTTTGCGGCTGCGGCTTGTCGTCGCTCTCGCCATCCGACGAATGTTGCTTCAAAGCGGTCGTTGCGATTGGCGTAAATGTGGTCGGCACATTCTTGCCCATCGAGACTTCTTGCAGGCGATGGTACTCGGCCAGAACCTTGGCGCCGTAGCCGGCATCGTTGTCGAACGCTGCCGCGCCGACGTAGGACTTGAGTCCCGCTTCGACCGACCCGCCGCGCGCCACGAAGTCGCGCAAGATCAATGCGCCCACACGGATATTGGCGACCGGGTTCAGCGCCGCCTGCACGCCGCCCATCTGATCGAAGCGCGCGTGATGTACTTTCCACACTACTTGCATCAGACCTTGCGCGCCCATCGGGCTTTCGGCGAATGGATTCAGGCCCGATTCGATGCACATCACCGCCAGGATCAACAGAGGATCGAGCTTGGTTTCACGCGCGGTCGAATAAGAAGCGGCAACCAGCATGTCGGTTGCATTGGCGGCGACATGGTAGCGTTTGGATAACCAATTGGTGACGCGCTGCTGTTGTTGCGGTGTGCCGATGTACTTCAAGTCGCCTGCGGTCAGCGGCTGCGTTGCGCTTGTCGCTGGCTCTGCAGCAAGCAGTTTTGCTGGAGCATCCATCAAATTGGTCAATGGCGGCGCGATCGCTGCGACAACTTGCGGTTTAACGGATTCGGCGAAAGGCGACAGGGCTTTGAGCCGGTCGGCCAGGGTAGGATTGAAAAACATCATGCACAAGGCGACAATGGCGCCGCTGCCAAGCAACAGCAGTGTGCGATGTGCGGTGGTAAGAAAACCTTTTACAGCTTTGCGGGCGAGGACGGTCCACTCGCGGGACTGCGCTCCGGTTTGGGCAAGAAACAGCGATGCCTGGTTCAATCGACTTAACATTCAAACTCCTGAATTGTCGCGGCGTGCACGAATCCTTGCAGACCATCCTGCCTGGTTTCTGTGCCGACCGTTAATCAGAAACATCGTCTACCGCCGCATGGCGCGTCCGGTAGACGTCGGATTGTTTGCCTATCGCCGATAGCGACCCTTGGGCGCATTGTCGGCAGCAAACAACTTTTTCGGGGGGAAGGCTGACGCCTTTTGAAAACACTCCTTAAAATGTCATGTGGGACCCCGATCCCGTGAAATGATGAGAACTACAATTAGCGACGCATTCGGTCTTCGAAGCGGTACCTCTCCATCAAGTTGAGCGAATTGTAGGAGCGGGTTTATATCAAGTCAATACTATCAAAAACAACTTCTATTACTTTTATATCTTACTTTTTTCGCTGCGTCGCAACAAAATTCAATAAAATCAACTACTTGGGTAAAATAGTTAAGTAATAGAGTCGACAATCGAAACAAACGAAAAAAACGAAAAAAAACATGAAATATACAGATTTACGTGATTTTATTGCTCAATTGCAACGATTGGGCGAGTTAAAACACATTTCGGTCCCGATTTCTCCCTATTTGGAGATGACTGAGGTCTGCGACCGCACTTTGCGCGCGGGCGGCCCCGCCTTGATATTCGATCGCCCGAGCGGCCACACGATGCCGGTGCTGGGCAATTTATTCGGCACACCGCGTCGTGTGGCGCTCGGCATGGGGGCGGAAGACGTGAGCGAATTGCGCCGCATCGGCCACTTGCTGGCGACCCTGAAAGAGCCGCAGCCGCCGGCTGGATTCAAGGATGCGTTGGGGCTGGGCAGCCTGTTGAAATCGTTGTGGGATATGGCGCCCAACGAGCATCGTTCGGCGGCTTGCCACGATATCGTCTGGGAGGGCAAGGACGTCGACCTGGCCAAGCTGCCGATCCAGCATTGCTGGCCGGGCGATGTCGCGCCGCTGATTACCTGGGGGTTGGTGATTACCAAGGGGCCGCACAAAAAACGGCAAAATCTCGGTATATATAGACAGCAGGTAATCGGCCGCAATAAAGTCATCATGCGCTGGCTGGCGCAGCGCGGCGGCGCATTGGATTTCCGCGACCACGCGCTGACCAATCGCGGCCAGCCGTATCCGATTGCGGTGGCGTTGGGCGCCGATCCAGCCACCATCCTCGGCGCGGTGACGCCGGTGCCGGACAGCTTGTCGGAATATCAATTTGCCGGCTTGTTGCGCGGCAGCCGCACCAACCTGGTCAAAGCCATCGGCAGCGAATTGCGGGTGCCGGCCTCGGCGGAAATCGTGCTGGAGGGGCATATCTATCCAGACGAATCGCATCCAAGCGGCTACGAACATGCGCTGGAAGGGCCATATGGCGACCATACCGGCTACTATAATGAGCAAGACCGCTTTCCGGTCTTCACCATCGACCGCATCACCATGCGGCGCGACCCGATCTACCACTCGACCTACACCGGCAAGCCGCCCGACGAGCCGGCGGTGCTGGGGCTGGCATTGAACGAAGTGTTCGTCCCCTTGCTGCAAAAGCAATTTGCCGAAATCACAGATTTCTATCTGCCTCCCGAAGGTTGCAGCTACCGCATGGCGGTGGTGCAAATGAAGAAATCGTATGCGGGCCACGCCAAAAGGGTCATGTTTGGCGTGTGGAGTTTCCTGCGCCAATTCATGTATACGAAGTTCATCGTCGTGGTCGACGAAGACGTGAATATCCGCGACTGGAAAGAAGTGATCTGGGCCATCACCACCCGCGTCGACCCGACCCGCGACACCGTGCTGGTCGACAATACGCCGATTGATTATCTCGATTTCGCCTCGCCGGTCAGCGGCCTGGGCAGCAAGATGGGCATCGACGCTACCAATAAGTGGCCGGGCGAAACCAGCCGCGAGTGGGGGCGAACGATTTCGATGACTGCAGAGGTGAAGGAAAAGGTGGATCGGATTTGGCAGGAGTTGGGGTTGTAGGCGGAGGGCGCTCGCAAAGCCGCCTGACTTGGCAACCGCCCTCACCCTAGCCCTCTCCCGCCTGCGGGAGAGGGGACGTTCGCGCAATTTTTTGATACACAGCGCGATTGCCCGGCAAAATTCTGCGCGCTTTTGCGCGCTGCGTCCGCTTTGCTGGTAAAATTCCGCTCGGCGGGCCCCTGCGCATTGTGGCATGGCCAACCTGGTCAGGTCGGGAACGAAGCAGCCACAGCTATTCCCCACAAGTGCCGCAGACAAGGCTCGCCTTTATTGTCAAACGAGACGCCGCCGTCTATGCCGCGTCCGCCATAGCTTGCAGGGCGCTTCAGGAGCGCGCTGCAAACGATTGCGAATCGAACCCGCAGGTCGGGTAAAATGCCGGAACTATCCCTATTTTGGCTTCCCTATGTCTTACCAAGTCCTAGCGCGCAAGTATCGTCCAAAAGGCTTTGATACCCTGGTCGGGCAAGAGCATGTAGTGCGGGCCTTGACGCATGCGCTGGAACAACAGCGCTTGCACCATGCGTATCTGTTTACCGGCACGCGCGGAGTCGGCAAGACCACCTTGTCGCGCATCCTGGCGAAATCCTTCAATTGCGAGAAGGGCATCACTGCGCAGCCGTGCGGCGTGTGCGACGCCTGCGTGGCCATCGATGCCGGACGCTTTGTCGATTACATCGAAATGGATGCCGCGTCCAATCGCGGCGTCGATGAAATGGCGCAATTGCTGGAACAGGCGGTGTACGCGCCGTCGAATGCGCGCTTCAAGGTCTATATGATCGACGAAGTGCACATGCTGACCAACCATGCGTTCAATTCGATGCTGAAAACGCTGGAAGAGCCGCCCGAGCACGTCAAATTCATTTTGGCGACCACCGATCCGCAAAAAATTCCCGTGACGGTGTTGTCGCGTTGCCTGCAATTCAATTTGAAGCAAATGCCGCCCGGCCATATCGTCAGCCATCTCGACAATATCCTGGGGCAAGAGGGCATCGAGTTCGAGGCGCCGGCGCTGCGCTTGCTGGCGCAAGGCGCGCACGGCTCGATGCGCGATGCGTTATCGCTGACCGATCAGGCGATTGCCTATGCCGCCGGCAAGGTGACGCTGGAAGCGGTGCAGGGGATGCTGGGCGCGCTCGATCAATCCTATTTGATCCGGGTGCTGGATGCGTTGGCGGTCAAGGATGGCGCCGGCTTGCTGGCGGTGGCCGACGAAATGGCCACGCGCAGCTTGTCTTACAACGCCGCGCTGCAAGACCTCGGCAGCCTGTTGCACCGGATTGCACTGGCGCAGACCGTGCCGTCGGCAGTGCCGGAAGAGTTGCCGGAGCGCGCCGATATCCTGCGCCTGGCCGGTCTGTTCGACGCCGAGGAAATCCAGTTGTTTTACCAGATCGTTGTGCATGGCCGCAACGAGCTCGGTTTGGCGCCGGACGAATACGCGGGATTTTCGATGACCCTGTTGCGCATGCTGGCGTTCCGCCCCGGCATCGGCGGCGGGGAAGTGCGCGCGAGTGCTCCTGCCGCGTCAACCCCGGCGGCAGCGCCGGTCGCGCGCTTGAGCGCCGCGCCGCAAGCAGCGGTTGCCAGCGCGCCGGTCGCCAGAACAGCCGCGATGAGTCCGGCGCGCGCCGCGCTGGAAGCGGCACGCGGCGGCAAGTCCGCGCCAACTCGGGCCGCGCCCGCAGCGACGCCACCTGCGGCGACTGCACCTGCTGCGCCGCGCCCTCGTGCAGAAGCGCCGGTCGCCAGCGCGCCACCGCCGTGGCTGGACGACGCGCCGCCGTCGGAGCCGCCGCCCTACGATTTCCCCAGCGGCAGCGAGGCGAGAAGCGCCGCGCCGCAAAACACAGCACAAGCGCCGCGCAACGCGCCGGCCAAGCCCAGCAGCGCTGCCGTTGCCATTGAAGCGCCGCCAGCGCCTGCGAAAACCTCGCGCCCGTTCCAGCCGGAGCCGGTCGCTGCGTTGCAATGGGATGGCGACTGGCCTGCACTGGCAGCGGCGCTGCCGGTACGCGGCGTGGTGCAACAGCTGGCGCAGCAAAGTGAACTGATCCGCTGCGAAGTGAATAACGACAATCCGGTTTTCCGTTTGCGGGTGGCGGTGGAAACGCTGCGTTCGACTGCCAGCGTCGACAAACTGACTGCCGCATTGAGCGAACGCTTCGGTCGCAATGTGCGCATCGAAACCGAACTAGGTCCGGTCGAACACACGGCCAATGCCGCCGCCCAGGCCGAGCGCGAAGCGCTGCAAAAGCGCACCGAAGAGCTGCTGCAAAACGATCCGTTCGTGCAAAAGGTGATGCGCGAGTTCGGCGCGACCATCATGCCCGGCTCGATCAGGCCGATGCAAGCACCGATGCAAGCCGATTTGAAACAGTAACTGATGCTACGCACCGACGTTGGAAGATGCTATGAACAAGTCCCTTCCCCCTAGCAGGGGGAAGGCTAGGATGGGGGTAGTGCGTCTAAATAACGGCAACACGTATCTCGACCGCACTACCCCCACCCTAACCCTCCCCCTGCATGGGGAGGGGACTCGTGCAGCGCAATTTTAGCGTCCGTATGTAACATCAAACAATAAATTGATCGCTGAAATCCTCGATCACTGACGATCGGGGTACTTAGCTAACCATTGACGATTTCCACCAAATCAACAACTCAACAACTCAACAGGAGCAACCGATGATGAAGAACCAATTAGCCGGGCTGATGAAGCAGGCTCAGGCGATGCAAGACAATATGAAGAAGATGCAGGATCAACTGGCGACCATCGAGGTCGAAGGCGTGTCCGGCGCCGGCCTGGTCAAGGTGACGATGACTTGCAAGAACGACGTCAAGCGCGTCACCATCGACCCGTCCCTGCTGGCCGAGGACAAGGACATGCTGGAAGACCTGGTGGCCGCCGCGTTCAACGACGCTGCACGCAAGGCGGAAGCGCTGTCGCAGGAGAAGATGGCTGGCATGACGGCAGGTTTGCCGTTGCCGCCGGGCTTCAAGATGCCGTTCTAAACGGACGTAAGCGCAACATCGATGAAGTCGCCCTCCAGCCTCGAATTCCTGACCGAAGCTCTGCGCCGCTTGCCCGGCGTCGGGCCGAAGTCGGCGCAACGCATGGCGTACCACCTGTTGCAGCACGACCGCGACGGCGCGGCGATGCTGGGGCGCGCGTTGTCGCAGGCGGTGGCGCAGATTCATCATTGCGCGCAGTGCAATACCTTCACTGAAAACGCGGTCTGCCAGACTTGTCTCGACGCCGAGCGCGACCCCGCGCTGCTGTGCGTGGTGGAAACGCCGGGCGATCAATTGATGATCGAGCAGACCATGACCTACAAGGGCTTGTACTTCGTGCTGATGGGGCGCTTGTCGCCGCTGGACGGCATCGGCCCGAAGGATATTCATCTGGAAAAGCTGATTGCGCGCGCCACCGATGGCGTGGTGGGCGAAGTGGTGCTGGCGACCAATTTCACCAACGAAGGCGAAGCGACCGCGCACTACATCAGCGAAACCTTGAAGGCGCGCGGCCTCAAGGTGAGCCGCCTGGCGCGCGGCGTGCCGGTCGGCGGCGAACTGGAATATGTCGATGCCGGCACGATTGCGCGCGCGATGCTGGATCGGCGTTCGGCGTAGAGGGAAAAGATGGGAAACACGGATAACGCGGGCGCAGGCCCGCTGGCCGGCATCAAGGTGCTGGAACTCGGCACGCTGATTGCCGGGCCGTTTTGTTCGCGCATGCTGGCCGAATTCGGCGCCGATGTCATCAAGGTCGAGTCGCCCGAAGGCGGCGATCCGTTGCGCCAGTGGCGCGTGCTGAAGGACGGCACCTCGCTGTGGTGGTCGGTGCAGGCGCGCAACAAGAAAAGCCTGACGCTGAACATGAAGGATCCGCGCGGGCAAGAGATCGCACGCCGCCTGGCGTTGGAAGCGGACATCATCATTGAAAATTACCGCCCCGGCGTGCTGGAAAAATGGGCGCTCGGCTACGCGCAATTGAAAGCGGAAAATCCGGCGACCATCATGGTGCGCCTGTCCGGTTACGGTCAAAGCGGGCCGATGAAGGATTTGCCCGGCTTCGGCGCCATCGGCGAATCGATGGGCGGCTTGCGCTACGTGTCCGGGCATGCGGATCGTCCGCCGGTGCGGGTCGGCATTTCCATCGGCGATTCTGTCGCTGCACTGCACGGCGTGATCGGCGCGATGATGGCTTTGCGCCACCGCGATGCGAGCGGCGGCCGCTGGAACGGCAAGTCCGGCGCAGAATGCGTGGCCGGGCAGGGCCAGATGGTCGATGTCGCCTTGTACGAGTCGGTGTTCAACCTGATGGAATCGCTGGTGCCGGAATACGATCACGCCGGCGTGGTGCGCGAGCGCACCGGCGGCGCGCTGCCGGGCATCGTGCCATCGAATACCTACACCACCGGCGATGGCGAAAACATCGTCATCGCCGGCAATGGCGACGCCATTTTCAAACGCTTGATGATAGCGATAGGGCGGCAGGATATGGCCAACGATGCGCAACTGGCGCGCAACGATGGCCGGGTGCCGCGCACGGCGGAAATCGACGGCGCAATCCAGGCGTGGTGCGACACGCAAACCATCGACCAGGCGCTGGCTATCCTCAAGGCTGCCGATGTCCCGGTCGGCAAGATCTACTCGGTGCGCGACATGATGAGCGATCCGCAATTCATCGCGCGGCAGATGTTCGAGCAGCATGCATTCAAGGACGGCACGCCGATCAAGCTGCCGGCGATTACGCCGAAAATGTCGGCTACGCCCGGCATGACGAAGTGGCTGGGGCCGGCGCTGGGCGAGCATAACGAAGAAGTGCTGAAAGCGCTTGGTTATACGCAAGACGAAATTGACCGCCTGCGCGAGGACAAGGTGATTTGAGCGAGCGCTTGCGTTAAAAATTTTTCCTGACTATTTGGGAGTTTGGAACATGTATCTGCCCGCGCATTTTGAAGAATCCCGCACCGAAGTCTTGCATCGCCTGATCGGCGAGCATGGCCTCGGCACGTTGGTGACGCTGTCTGCCGGCGCGCTCGAAGCCAACCACATTCCATTCGAGATCGACCCGGAACCTGCACCCTACGGCACCCTGCGCGCGCATGTGGCGCGCAGCAATCCGGTGTGGCGCGAGTTTGCCAAAGAGGTCGACGCGCTGGTCGTGTTCCAGGGCGCGCAAGCCTACATCTCGCCGAACTGGTATCCCAGCAAGCAGGAAAGCGGCCAAGTGGTGCCGACCTATAACTACATGGTGGTGCATGCCTACGGGCCGCTGAAGATCGTCGAGGATGCGGCGTGGCTGCGCGCGCTGGTGGGGCGGCTGACCGACCGCTACGAAGCCTCGCAAGCAGCACCGTGGAAAGTCGCAGACGCGCCGGATGCCTATATCGAGAAAATGCTGGGTGCGATAGTCGGCATCGAAATCCCGATCAACAAACTGGTCGGCAAGTGGAAGACCAGCCAGAACCGCCCGGCAGCGGATCGCGCCGGCGTCGTAGCGGGGTTACAGCAGCAGGGCGGCGAAAACGCGGAGGCGATGGCGGCGGTGGTGCAGGCGCTGCAATTGCCTGCGACGTAGACATGCGTTATTCAGTGCAGGGTCACTCGAAGCGGAAAACGGTTAGGCTCATTGTCCGTCCTCCAAGTCCATCTCCGCAAATACTTCATTGGCGGGTTGGTAGTGTCCTTGCTCGATTTCGCAGTTGCCGAGCGCCAATATCGTGAGCAGCGCGAGGCTCTGCCGCCGCTCTTCGTCAGAACGAACGCCGGTCGCAATCAGCTTGGCCTCACCGTTTTGGGTGATACATTTCATAGTTTCGCCCCCGTTGTGTGACGAGTAGATTATACGAGCTTCAGTGAGGTAGGGCGCAATGTGCTTTATCCATTGCGCCGTATGTGAGCGTAGCACGATACAATTGGACACAACGGCAACATGCGGCGCAATACGCTGCGCTATTGTCGCCCTACTAGTTGAGCTTTGCCGTGTCGCAATCGCCCGCAATTTAATAGTTAGATAGAGCCACCCATGCCCCGCGATCCCCGTTACGACATTCTGTTTGAGCCGGTCAAAATCGGCCCGGTCACCGCCAAGAATCGGTTTTTCCAGGTCCCGCATTGCAATGGCATGGGCCACGCGATGCCGCAAGCGCATGCGGCGATGCGCGAAGTCAAGGCCGAAGGCGGTTGGGCGGTGGTTTGCACCGAGGAGTGCGAGATCCATCCATCCGGCGATGTCTCGCCCTATGTGGAAGCGCGGCTGTGGGACGATCACGATATTCCGGCGCTGCGCCTGATGTGCGACAAAGTGCATGCGCATGGCGCGCTGGCCGGTATCGAGCTGACGCATAACGGCCCGACCGCGTCGAACCTGTATTCGCGCGAGGTGTTGATTGCGCCGTCGCACCAGCCCAGCAAATACGGCTACCCGTCGCAGGCGCGGGCGATGAGCAAGCGCGATATCGCCGAATACCGGCGCTGGCATCGCAATGCCGCGCTGCGCGCCAAGAGCGCCGGCTTCGATTTGATCTACGTGTACGCGGCGCACGATCTGTCGCTGGCGATGCATTTCCTGCAGAAGCGACGCAATCAGCGCAGCGACGAATACGGCGGCTCGCTGGAAAACCGGGTGCGGCTGTTTCGCGAAGTGATCGAAGACACCAAGGACGCGGTGGGCGACAGCTGCGGCGTGGTAGTGCGTTTTGCCACCGAAGAATTGCTCGGCGACGGCGGCGTGACCATGACCGAGGCCAGGGAAATCGTGCATATGCTGGCCGATTTGCCGGATCTGTGGGACGTGAATATCGCCGCCTGGTATAACGACTCGGTGCCGTCGCGGTTTGCGCGCGAGGGTGCGCAGGAACCGTTCATCGACTGGGTCAAACAAGTCACGACCAAGCCGGTGGTCGGCGTCGGCCGCTTCACGTCGCCGGATACGATGGTGTCGCAGATCAAGCGCGGGGTGCTCGACATGATCGGCGCGGCGCGGCCTTCGATTGCCGATCCTTTCCTGCCGAAGAAGATCGAAGAAGGACGCGTCGACGATATCCGCGAATGCATCGGCTGCAATATCTGCGTCTCGGGCGACAGCACGATTACGCCGATCCGCTGCACGCAGAATCCGACCATGGGCGAGGAATGGCGCAAGAACTGGCACCCGGAGCGCATCGCGCCGAAGAAGTCGGCTGCCAGGGTGCTGGTGGTCGGCGCCGGTCCGACCGGGCTGGAGGCTGCGCGGGCGTTGGGCGAGCGCGGTTACGAGGTGCACTTGTCGGAAGCCGGCGGCGAACTGGGCGGGCGCGTCGGCAAGGAGGCGCGCCTGCCGGGACTGGCCGAATGGGGGCGGGTGCGCGACTGGCGCGTGACGCAGATCAACCGGCTCGCCAACGTGCAGGTCTATCTGGGCAGCCGCTTGGGCGCGCAGGACGTGCTCGATTTCGGCGCCGATCACGTGTTGCTCGCCACCGGCTGTCATTGGCGGCGCGATGGCTTCGGCCGCAGCAACGGCATGGGTATTGCCGGGTTCGACCGGCGCAACGTGTATACGCCCGACGATGTGATGAACGGCGTGCTGCCGCAAGACCCGGTCGTGGTATTCGACGACGATTATTTCTATTACGCCAGCACCATCGCCGACAAGCTGCGCGCCGAGCAGCGCGCGGTGTTCTACGTTACGCCGGACGATACGATCGCTTCATGGAGCAGCAACACGCTCGACTATCGGCATATCCAGCGGCGCATGCATGCAATCGGCGTGCGGCAACTGGTATCGCAAAATATCGTGGAATTTTACGGCGACGGGGTGCGTCTCGAGCACGTCTGGTCAGGGCAGTCTTCCGAGTTGGCATGCGCGTCGGTGGTGACGATTACCTCACGCCTGCCGGACGATGCGCTGTACCAGGAACTGATGACGCGGCAAGCCGAATGGACGGCTGCCGGCATCCAGACCGTGCGCTGCGCCGGCGACGCATTGGCGCCCGGCCTGATCGCGCATGCAGTCTATGCCGGCCATCGCTATGCGCGCGAACTGGATGAGGCAGCGCCGGGCGATGTTCCATTCCGGCGCCATTTCCATACGAGTTTCAGCGAACTCTGAAACTTGGTTTGAATGCGTTTCAATGCGTTTCAATGCGCAGTAATCGTGATCGGCACCGTTGTTTGCGCGCTGCGCCCAGCCGAATCGGTGACCGAGACTTTCATGCTGTAGCTGCCTTGCGTCGGATTGGCCCAACTGGCGGTGAGGGTCAATCCGCTTGCCGAGAACATCATTCCCATCGGCACGCCCGAGATTGAAATCGACAGGGACGACACGCCGGGGTCGGCAATGCTGATCGTGCCAGTCAGCGCCTTGCCGGCCACGCCGGTGATGGCCGGCGCGGTGATGACCGGGCCGGCGGTGGTGGTGCTGGCGGCCGCGATTGTTATCGTCAATATGCCGGTGCCGCTCAACGCGGTCTTGCTGTCTTTGGCCGTGACGGTGACGGAGTAGGCGCCGGCCACTGGCGTCGACCAGGTAACGGTGCCGGCGCTGCCGATGGTCATGCCGGACGGTGCGCCAGTCAGCGAGTAGGTGACCGGGTTGCTATCCGTAACCGATACAGTGTACGACAGCGCCGTGCCGACCTTGCCGCTGATGCTCGCGGAGGCCACCTTCGGGGCCGCTGCCGCCGAGATGACGATGGTGTAGACGCCCGAGCCGCTCAATCCGGTTTTGCTATCCTTGGCGGTGACGGTGACCGAATAGGTGCCGGCAACCGGCGTGTTCCAGGTGACCGCGCCGGCGCTGGTGATGGTCATGCCGGAAGGCGCGCCGCTCATCGAGAATGTGACGCTATTGGCGTCGACCGCAGAGGCCGTGAAAGTGAGCGCCGTGCCGACCGTGCCGCTGATGGTGGCGGAGGTAACCACCGGCGCCGAGGCCGCCACGGTAACCCCGGTCAGCGTGCCCAGGAGGCTGGTGACGTTGGGTGTGCCCAGGCCGGTGACCTGGTCGTAGCCGACCTTGGCCGTGCAAGTCGAGCAGTTGCCGTCCGACCCAGTGGTAACGTCGTAAAAGTCGCCGGCGTAGGTGCCGGCCACGGTGGATATCTGACTATACAATACGGCGTGCGGATCGCCCAGCACCGCCTTCGACGATTGCGCGCGGATGGCGTTGGCCACGGCGACGATGCCGGCCCATTGCGGCGCGCTCATGCTGGTGCCGCCGACGCTGCCCCAACTGACGGTCGAACTGCCTCGGGGGATGACGGCCAGGTACTGCCCGGTATTGGGATCGGCGTTGAAGGCGACGTCGGAGACGCTGCGATGCGCCGGCGTACCCATGTCCGGCACGGCGCTGGTCTGATAGCTGGGTGTGGCGGTGTACTGGCTGATGCCGCCGCCGGTACCCGACCAAGTCGTTTCCGAGCGCGCGCCGGAGCCGCTATAGGTCAAGCTGGTGCCGCCGACTGCGACGACGCTGGGCGAGACGGCCGGCCATTGCACCGATTGGCCGGAGTCGCCGGCAGAGGCGAAGTAGCTCATGTTCGCGCCGCTGAACACCGAGTTCGCCTGCGTCGTCCAACTGCCTTCGGGGGCGCCGAAGCTCATCGACACGCTGCCCGCACCCATCGAATTGACCAGGCTGATCGCCTCGGTAAAGCTGCTGGTGCTGGCATCGGGCGTATTGATCAAGATGATGCGCGCCAGCGGCGCGGTCGCATGCGACCATTCGACGTCCAGCGCGATCTCTGTGGCCCAGCCGGAGTCATAGGCCGGTGCGGTCGCGGTCATGGTTCCGGTCGAGGTACTGTTGACGACGGAGAAGGTGCAGGCGGCGGAAGCGCCGCTGGTGGCCGCCGCCAGTGGCAGCGATGCATTGACGGCAATGGTTTGCGTGGCGCAGGTCGGCAGTCCGAACTTTGCATTGAACGCCGCCAGTTCGGCGACGATGTTCGGATCCGACATGGCGTCGACCAAGTAGATGGTCTGCCCTGCGCCAAGCTGCGCAGCCTGCGTTGCTGTGAGCGCGCTGCCGGTCGCCGGCAGCGCCGGCATGCCGTAAGCGGCGCGAATTTGCGCTGGCGTGTACGTCGCAACCATGCCGCTGGTTGCCATCGGCCTTGCTTGCGCGTGTTGCAGGCGCGCCTGTTCAAGCGCTTGCACGGTCAAGCCGCGCGTGGCCATGCCTTCGAATTCGACCGCCTGGGTGTGCGCGCCACGTAGCGCCGAGGCCGAGCTACCGTCGGCGTCGATCGCGTCCGGTTCTTCCAATAGCGCAGCGGCGAGGTGGAATGCGGGTTGTGCAATCTGCGTTGCCGCTGCGTCAGTCACGACCGTGCCGCTCAATTGGACGGTGGTTGTCGCGCTGGCAACCGGAGCGGCGGCGACCTGCTGGGCAGTCGATTGGCTGTCTGCTGTTCCAGATCCGCCGCAAGCGCTGAGCACCGCAGCCGCACATGCACTCAGAATCCAGCCCCCGAGAGCAGGGAAAGTAAATTTGGTGGGACTATTTTTCATGACCTCGACGCTCCAAGTGGGCGAGGGCACTACTGGACAACGTGCGCTGCTTGCTGCGTGTGCAAGATCGACGCCTCGTTGGTAACCCCGCTGCCATGGCGCTTGTGCGCTGTAGGCCGGTGGCTTTGCGTCCCCGTCTTTCGATGGGTTTGCCCTCGGTGATTCCCAATCCCGCAACCCGCAGGACTAGACAAGGTTAACTATAGAGGGAAGGCGGATAAATGGAAAGGGAATTGTGCAGACTTTTTGTTACAAATGGAAACTTATCGAAAGAATCCAAGCAAAGAATGGATTTTTGTCAATGATGTCCAGTTGTATTATTTGCAAAAACCAAAGTCGGCAGCTTGCGTGCATATCTGGATGGCTGGAACTTGGCGTGGAAACACTGTTCCACCGCCCGTAGAGAGCTCCCGCCGTGGCGATATCCGCGACGCAAATTTTGTGAAATTTCCTCTGCTCAGGCAGCAAGTGCAAAAACTGACGAATCGCCTCACCTTTGCGTTGCGCACGCTGGTCGAGTCGGGCAAGATCCAGGCTTCGGGCAGCGGGCGCGCGCGGCGTTATTTCATTTCAAGAAATAACGACCGGCTCGACCGGCGGTTAGCGGATAAGCCGTCCCGGCGCGCTTCAGCAGCCGAGCTGGCCAGCCAGATCGCCGATATCCCTGGCGTGGAGCGTATTGGCCGGATCGGGCGAAACGTCTTTCAAGTTGTTCGGGCCGAATTCGGCGGGGCGCTCGATGTAGGCAGTTTGCAAGCCGCAGGCGCGCGCCGCCGCCAGATCGTCCTGGTGCGCGGCGGCCAGCATCACCCGTTCTGGCGCCAGATCGAAGATCGCGGCGAGCTCGCGATAGACTGCCGGATCGGGCTTGTATTTTCTGAACACTTCCGCCGACAAGATGCAGTCCCAGGGCAAGCCCGCGCGCTTGGCCATGTTGGTCAGCAAGCCGAGGTTGCCGTTGGAGAGCGTGCAGATGGTGTAGCGCGACTTCAGGCGGGTCAGGCCTTGCACCGAATCCGGCCACGCGGCGAGGCGGTGCCATACCCTGTTCAGATGGCGCTTTTGCGCTTCGTTCAGATGCACGATGCCGAAGCGTTGCAGCAATTCGTCCAAAATGAGCCGATGCAAATCGTCGATGCGGGTCCAGCCGAGCTCGCCGCTCATCACTTTCTGCATGGCCGGGCGATACCCCGCGCGCCATGCCAGCGCAAATTCGTCGCCGCCGACCGTCAATTGCATCGCGTCGACTTCCCGCGCGATGCTTTGGTGCCAGTCGACAACGGTGCCGAACACATCGAACGCAATGACTTCTATCGATTCGGCAATCTGTGATGGCGGCCGGTCGTGCATGTTTATTTCCAATGTGCGAGTTGAAAAGTGTTATGGTAGCGCAAAGACGTGGAGCCCGTTGCGCGTGAACGAGAAGTGCAGGCGCCGGCCATTTTGTGTATATTGATATCTTTGCCCGAGGTAACCGATGAATTTCCGTAGCTTGTGCACCTTCGCTGCCGCTGTGACAATGTTGGTGGGCGGCACTGCCGCCGCCCAGCAAATGAAGTTGCCGGTGATTCCGATTACCATTGGCTTCTACACCATCCAGGCCGAAGTGGCGACCACCGAAGCGCAGCGCGAGGAAGGCATGATGCTGCGCAAGTGGATCGGCTCGAATGAAGGCATGTTGTTCGATCTGGGACGTCCGGCCCTGCTCGAATGCATGTGGATGAAGAATACCTTGCTGCCCTTATCGGTCGCCTTCATCGACGAAACCGGCAAGATCATCAATATCGAAGATATGCAGCCGCAGACCGACGACCAGCATTGCTCGAACCGGTCTTCGCACGTGCGCTACGCGCTGGAAGCGCCGCTCGGCTGGTTTTCGCAAAAGCATATCGCGCCGGGCGCGCTGGTCGAGGGCCTGCCGAACGCCAAGTAGGGAGCGCATCGATTTATACTCGCCGTGCGGACGTGCGCTTTGGCAAATCGAAGCCACGGCGAGATTCACTATTTACCCAACGCTACCATCTGTAAGCGGCCTTCGCATACAGGAAGCGCCCGTTAAATCCATACGGCGACCAAACGCTGTACGGGTTTATACCGTTGTTGTTCAGGTTGCCTGCCGAGGTCACCTGATCTGGATAACGGTTGGTCAAGTTGTCGATTCCTGCGGTAAAGTTCCATGCTCCCACATGGTAGCTGCTGGCAACATCGAGCACCCAATTGGCGCTATATGTCTGGTCAAGCGCTGCGTTGTTTTGTTCCACGGTAAAGCTTCCGTAACGCGTCGCCACCGCATGGAAATTCCAATCCGATATTTTGTAATCGGTGGCGAGGCTGAGTTTGTCTTTTGGCGAGCCAACGGTTGCCCGACCGATGGTCTGGCGATCGATCAAGGTCAGCCCGTTTGCCGCCAGCAAGGCTGGGTTGGCGGCGACGCCTCGCACGATATTGTTGTTGTGGTTGTAGCCCAGCGTGAAATCGAATTTTCCACTCTGTTGCAAGTCCAGCCGATAAGTGGTGACGATGTCCACGCCGACGGTCCGCGTATCGAGCGCATTGGTGAAATAGCGTGCCGCTCCGACATAGTTTCCTTGCGCGGCAAGTTCGGTTTTCAAGTTGGCCGGCAATGCCAGATTGGCCGAATACAGGATGCGGTTATCGATATCGATCCCGTACAGGTCGATCGTCGAGGTCAGGTTCTTGATCGGATCAAGTTGCAGGCCGAAACTCAAGTTGTTCGATTTCTCCGCCTTCAAAGGCTCGGCGCCGAGCGCCTTGGCGGCGGCGGTATTGACGCCGAAGGTGCCGGTTTGGATCGGCGTGTTGACGCCGTTGATCACGAAGAAGTTGGTTGACGTGATCGTGTAATTTTCCTGCGCCAATGAAGGCGCGCGAAACCCTGTCGAGGCCGTTGCCCTGAGTGCCACGCCGTCCGTTATGACATAGCGGGTGGAAAGCTTTTCCGAAACGGTATCGCCGAAATCGCTGTAATGCTCGCCGCGCAGCGCGATTGCGCCCGACCATTGTTTGGTGATGCTGGCTTCCAGATTGCCATACAGCGCGACGCTGTCGCGGCTGCTGCTGCCCGCATTGCTCGGCGTGAAACCGCTGAAGCCTTGAGAGCCGGATTGGTAATACGAAGCTGGATCTCCCGCGCCGATGTCGTATCGTTCGCGCCGCGCTTCCGCCCCCACGGCGACGGTCAACGGCCCGGAAAGTCCTGACACTGCGTACTCTTTGGCAAGGTCCAGATTCAACAAGGTTTGCTCGTTGGTCAATTGACCGGCATAGAAATGCGTCGGACTGGATGCGCCAATCGCCAGGTTGACGGTATTGTCGATGTCGAGGTCGAAGGTATTCGAGCCGAAATTCAAACTGGTATCCCAGCGCCAGCCGGATTCGGTCGTGCCACGGACGCCGGCCACCAAGGCGCGGTCGACCGAGGTGCTATCCTCAAGAGGCAAGAAGCCGTCTGGAAAGATCGGTGTTTGCAATGCGCCGTTTTTGTACGCGGTGCGCCAGGTGGCCGCCGCCGACGTGAAGCGTTCGGAATAATTTCCGAACGAATAGAATTCGACATCGTCCGAGAGCGAATACTGGCTATTGAAAAAGAAATTCTTCGGTTGCGAGGCAGGGTCGCCGTAGCGCTGGGTGACCTGGCCATACAGCGGTTCAGACGAATTGCGGAAGTCGGCCCCCGCGCGATTGGTCGAGTCCTGGTTGGCGATGTCGGCGGACAGGCGCAGCCATCCGTTGTTGCCGAGTGCAAATCCACCGTTCGCACGGACATCGGCCTGTTTGCCGTCATGCTTCGAATATTCTCCTGCGCCGACTTCGATTTCACCGCCATTCGGCCCTTTCTTCAAGATGATATTGACCACGCCGGCGATGGCGTCGGAGCCATATTGCGCAGCCGCGCCGTCACTCAATACTTCAATATGATCGATTGCCGACAGCGGAATTGCGTTCAAATCGACCGGAGCGGAACCGCGTCCTTCGGTTCCGTTCACATTGACCACCGCAGACGTATGGCGTCGCTTGCCGTTGATTAAAACCAGAGTCTGATCCGGCGAGAGGCCGCGCAATTGCGCCGGTCGCACGGCGTCGCTGGCATCGCCGCCCGATGGGCGCGGAAAATTGAAGGACGGCAGCAGGCGCGACAGCACCGTTGCCAACTCGTTGGAGCCGGTGCTGCCGAGGTCCTTGTTGTTCAGAACATAGATCGGAGATTCCGAATCGGCGACCGTGCGATTGCGCGCGCGGGTTCCTGTCACGACGACGGTCTCGGTTGCCGCAGCCGCGCCGTCGACCGGGGTCGCCTGTTGCGCAATTGCCGGTAGCGTGAAAGCGGAAAGCAGTGCTGCCAGCAGAATGGTTTTTTTGTGTGGAATCGATGCTTGCGTTTTATACATGTGGGGCCTTGAAATGAAATGAAATTTTTTTGACGACGCGCCGTCGTCTCGATAAAACCAGGACAAGATGTCCGATTTCAGCGCAAAGCAATATTCTGCTGCGGGCCTTGTGCCCAATTGAAGATGTCGTCAATACGGCGACATGTTTGCGAGCAGGGAGAGACTTTGGCGCGTGCGGGCGACCGTTTGACGCAACTGGAGGAGGTAACTTGAAAGGAAGAAGAATACATTTGCATATTTTTTTATGGGCGAGATTTTTTTGTATCGCCTCACGTTGATGGATGCGCTCTATTAAACCGTGATGGCCGCATTCTGTAAAAGAATTGATTCGCATGTGCATACTCGTAAAATGATTTACTCCTCGGATCGACCAATGAAAATTGATTGGCGAAATTTGGATTCATACGACGGCACCGGAATAGCTGCGGCGAAATCGATTGCTCGCCGTCGGTTGCTTCGCGATGGGATTGGTTAGCGAACTCGATCAAGCGTTGCTTCCCGCCGATAGCAACGGAGGCATTGTTCTTCGGCGACAAAGATACCGCCATTGTGCGCCGCGTCATGGGGTATAGTGATATCAGGGGCGTCTGAAAAGTACCCGGGATCGCGTCTGCGGTGCTTGATGCACCTGCTGCAGGTTCGCTGCTTGTCTCGATCGCGGATACTTTCGATATTTTTGTAGATGGTTGCAAGTGCGACGCTCCGGTATAAAGCAGGAAAAGGAATGCGCTGGATCGCAAGAATCCTGCAAGGAGCGAGACAATGTTGACGACCGCCAAAAACCTGTTGTTTGAAATAGTTGGCGTCGCGCTGCTGTGCGCGTGCGCTCTAGCGCATGCAGAAAACGGCGTCAGCGCGACGGAAATTCGAATCGGCATGGCGAATGCGCTTTCCGGCCCCGCGAAAGGACTGGGTAGCGCGGTAAAAAAAGGCAGCGAAGTCTATTTCAACAAAGTGAATGCGACCGGCGGCGTGGAGCGGCGGAGAATTCTTCTGTTGAGCGAAGACGATGGTTACGAGCCGACCCGCGCGGCGGGCGCGACCCGCAAACTGATCGAGCAGGACAATGTATTTGCCTTGTTCGGATTCGTGGGAACGCCGACTTCCCAGGCGGCCGAATCGATTTCCTCGAAAGCTGGCGTGCCGTTTTTCGGCGCTTTCACCGGCGCCGAATTCTTGCGCTCTCCGGTGAAACAGTTAGTCTTCAATGTGCGGGCATCCTACGTTTCCGAGGCAGAATTGCAAGTCGAGCACCTCGTCAAAGATTTGGGGATCAAAAGGATCGGCATCTTTATTCAAGCCGACGCGTATGGGCTAGCCGGTAAAGACGCGGTGCTCAAAGCGCTCAAGAAGCGTAATATGGAACTCGCCGGTGAGGGACGCTATCAACGCAACACGGAGGAGATCGACGCCGGCATCGCCATGCTCAAGGCGGAAAAACCGGAAGCCGTGATCATGGTCTGCGCCTATAAAGCTTGCGCGGCCTTCGTCAAGCAGGCAAAAGAGTCGGGGTTGCGGCCCACATTCCTCAGCCTCTCTTTCATCGGCACGGAAGACTTCATCAAGGTCGCCGGCCTGAATGGCGAGGGGGTGTACATTACCCAGGTGGTGCCGTCGCCGGACGACGTTTCGGTGCCCTTGGTGCGTCAATACCAGGCCGACATGCGTGGCGCCGGGATTCGCCATTTCGACTATGCGAGCCTGGAAGGCTATATCGACGCCGTGGTTTTTGTCGCGGCGGTGAAGGCCGCCGGGCCGAATCTTACTCGGGAAAGTCTTGTGGCGGCATTAAATCGCATGAATATGAATATTGACGGTCTGGAAATCTCCTTTGGCGAAACCGATCACCAAGGATTGAAACAGGTGCATCTGACCAAGGTTCAAAACGGCAAGGCGGTGCCAATTTCAAAACTATGAAAGCGCTTCATGGATATGCACGGCGTCGATATAAAGCAGCCCAGCCTTCAATACGAAAAATGCGGCACACCAAGCGTTTCCCCGCTGCCCCATTGGTGCAACGCTGCGCAAAGACACAAAAGATCTTCTTCCGGCGGCTCGCCCAGGCCGCGATCTCCCAGTTTGTAGACGGAACGGCTTCTGGTGAGCACAAGTCCTTGAACCAAATCGATGCTCTGTATCGGCGACGTGATGGCCGGGTGCCTCCTGGTCAGGCTGTCGCCGATCAGCAATAACTGTGCAGTTTGTTTTTCCTTGTCGATCAACGATACGATGCGCCAGTTGCCGATTTCATCCTTGGCTTCCAAAGTCGTATCGATGGTGCCGATCAAGGCATCGATTTCTTGCGTTTTGGCGAGGCGCAATTCAGCGTGATCGCGGTTCGTGCGGATGATGTCGCCGAGGAATTTGGGTGCTGCCTCGGACGTAATTTCGCTAAAATCGCGGTTCATGGGTTCCTCAAAAATCTTGCTGAATATTCGATTGGCAAGCGCCGCAGCCAATGTCGGCGCCGACCTTCACTGCCGTGCGAATCTTCGCGCTCGTTCGGCTCCGATTCCGTTGGGCAGATAGCCCATCTTACCGGGTTTGCGCGCGCATCTCTGTGAGTTATCACATGACGAATTTGTGAAAAATTACCAAATTGCTGCGCCCGGTCGACGCGTGTGGTATTTATTGCGTCGTTGATCTGCCCGGTCGCGCAATCCGGGTTGTTTCAATCGTGGTATCAAGCGCCGACGTAGCCCCGGAAAGCGAACGGTTTGCACCGCGATTGAATCGAATATTTTTCAAATGTCGTGTACACTTGCTTATCCTGCAATGTTATTCGTTTTTGCTGCGACGATTGACAATCAATTGTCATTAAAACCGTTCATACGAGAACGCATGAAAAAGACTCTTTATCAAATACTCGACGTGGCGCCCGGTGCTAGTTCCGAGGAAATCGTCGCCGCCTATCAGAATGCCGTTGCGAAATTCGACCTGAACCTGGCCCACGACCCGAACGAACGAGTGTTGCTGCGTGAAGCGTTCCAGATTTTGTCGAATCGACAAAAACGCACGTTCTATGATATTTCTTTGAAAAATAAGCCGTCTAATAATGAGTACGTTGCCGTCACCGAATACGAGGGCGCGCAAACAAATTGGAAAAACTGGATCATCGCTGCGTTGCTGTTTGCGGCAGTTGCGGGTTGGTGGATTGCAAGCAAATCGTTTCGTGCAACACCCGCGCCAGTCGCGCCCGTTACGATTGTTCGCCCGTTGAACGTAGCGGGGTCAACGAGCATGCCAGGACTAAATCAGGCAAATGGCGACGTCGTCTCTGTCGCAGCACCGCGATCGGTCTTGTCGACCGAAGCACTTTATGCGCTTCTGGCGCCAAGCGTTGCGCGCGTTAATGTCATGGATGGACAAAACCGGCTGTTGGCCACCGGCAGTGGTGTCGTCGTGGGGGATGGCGAGGTCATTACCAATTGCCATGTCACGCGAAGCGGTCCACAGTTGGAGTTGCAGTTTTCCGAAAAAATGTATTCAGCTTCTGTGATCGTGGCGGACGAGCAATTTGATCTATGCCGCATGCGCGTTTCGGGACTGTCTGCCAAGCAGGTTGAAATCGGTAGCCTTGCCGATGTCCACGTGGGACAAAAAGTGTACGCAATTGGTGCGCCGCAGGGTCTGGATTTGACCATTAGCGAAGGGATCGTTTCCTCGTTGCGCGACATTCCCGAGAAGGGAATTGTCATCCAGACTACGGCGGCAATTTCACCGGGTTCCAGTGGCGGCGGCTTATTCGATAGCAGCGGAAGATTGATCGGAATTACAACATTCCAATCGCGCACCGGACAAAATCTGAATTTTGCCCTGCCTGCGGAATGGATCTCAAAGATGTCGGATCGCCGGGAACCCAATGGCAATGAAGAATAGCAATCCGAATGCGTAGAGGACAACTCTTGGGATTGTGGCCAACTATTCTAAGGCGGTGCGGCAGCTGCAGCCTCACGAGTGGGAAAGGGAAACCTCTCATAGCAAAAATTTGGCGCGTGCGGTAGATTTTATTTCATTAGTTTTTTTGCCGATTCAGCGTAGCTTCCGCTGAAATGTATATAATTTAGCTATATAGATGCTGCTTTTACCGGGCCTTGCAAACTGGTAGTTCGGTTTTTTTAGGGAAAATTCGCCGGTGCTTAGCGATGTAACCCGGATGGAGCGTTGTGCCGATCGAAATTGCGCAATCAAAGGAGGGGAGAATGGCTGTATTCGGGCGGATGCAATTTGGAGTATTGCTGCTGAGTCTTTGCGTATCGGCTGCGGCAGAGAATTATAAGTGCAAGCTGGCGGACGGATCGATCACCTATCAGGACACACCCTGCACATCGAACGGCGCAACGCAACAAGTGGTCAATACAGCGAGCGGATCGGTGCTTGGTTTGACGATGAGCGAAGCGGGGATGGTCAGCCTGCGGAGGATTGCGCGAAAGGCGTCGGAGCGCGGTGGGATGTCGAAAACGATGGCGGCTTGCTTTAACGGCTTGGGCAACGACAGGCTTTATTCCACGTTCCAGCATCTGTTGGCGGAAAATCTGAGTGTAGCCGACCTGAAGGCGGCCAACGCTTTTTTCAACAGTCCTACCGGACAAAAGGTCGCCAGACGCAATGTGCTTAGAGCTTATTCGTTGTCGGGCGAAACGCCCCCTGAACAAGAGCCGGTCTTGAGCGCCATCGAAGAAAATGCGGTGGCCGAATTCACTGCCACACCTGCCGGGCAAAAGCTGATTACGCAGAAGTTTCTGACTTCTGCCGAGTCGCTTCCGGTAGTGGGTGCGCGCATCAATGAGCTTTACATGGAATGCGGAGCGCGACGCTGGTAGTGTCCGTGCGAACGGGGTCAGATGCAGTCGTTTTTCCGTCAACTGATCCGCACTCGGGCGTTGGAGAAGGGGATACGATCGGATCGCCGCACGGGAGAGTCGCGGCAGAAGGCGAGGACGCGTCGCTCGGCTTGACAGCCAAGCGACGCGGCCCGCTTCAAGCTGGCAAGCCGGCGGCGTCGAACACGCCCTCGAACAATACCGAACTGAGATAGCGTTCGCCGGAATCGGGCAGAATCACCACGATCGTCTTGCCGGCATTTTCCGGGCGCTTGGCCAAACGGGCCGCGACTGCAACTGCCGCACCGCACGAAATACCGGACAAAATGCCTTCTTCGCGCGCGAGACGACGGGCAAAGTCAACCGCTTCTTCATTGCTGACGGTCTCGATGGCGTCGACCAGGCTCAAATCCAGCACTTGCGGCACGAAGCCGGCGCCGATCCCTTGTATCTTGTGCGGCCCCGGCTTGACCGGTTCGCCGGCGCGGGTCTGCGTCAATACGGGACTGGCAGTCGGTTCGACCGCGACGGTGGTCAGTTTGGCGCCCTTGGTATTTTTTATGTAGCGCGATACGCCGGTGATGGTGCCGCCGGTGCCGACGCCGGACACGAATATGTCGACCTTGCCATCGGTGTCGTTCCAGATCTCCGGGCCGGTAGTCGCTTCGTGGATCGCCGGGTTGGCGGGATTCTTGAATTGCTGCAACAGCACGTATTTATTCGGATCGGAGGCGGCAATTTCTTCCGCCTTGGCGATGGCGCCGCTCATGCCCTTCGCTCCCTCGGTCAAGACCAGCTTGGCGCCGTAGGCCAGCAACAGCTTGCGTCGCTCGATGCTCATGGTTTCCGGCATGGTGAGGGTCAATGGAATGCCGCGCGCGGCGGCGACGAAGGCCAGCGCAATGCCGGTGTTGCCGCTGGTGGGTTCGACCAATTCCTTGCCGGGGCCGAGCAAGCCGCGTTTCTCGGCGTCCCAGATCAGGGCTGCGCCGATGCGGCATTTGACCGAATACGCCGGATTGCGGCCTTCTATTTTGGCAAACACCGTCGCGTGCGCACCGTCGACTATGCGATTGAGCCGCACCAGCGGCGTGTGTCCGATCGACAGCGAGTTGTCTTCAAACCAGGCAGACATGAGTTCTCCTTTTCTTTGATTGCGGGTTACTTCGGCCAGCCTACATTAAAGGCAATAACGACTGGATGGAACGATTGTTATGTCATATGTATATGCAAAAAATCGCCAAGGACTGTTTCCGCATTATGCACGCAATGGAACCTTGCCGAAAGCTGCCTGTCGCAGGCTAAGTGGCGCTGCCAGGAAATGCTGCAATTGCGACATTTTCGCCAAGGAAACGGAACTCGCATTGCAGGACATCGTGGCGCCACCCACCGGGTGGCAGCCGATTTTTCTGCAGTCGATGTTTTAGCAATGATCCCGATACGGTTTGGTTTGCGTGCCGCTTCTTATGGCTTGCGCGTTTCCAGTAGACTTTTCACCAAGCCGAAATCGTTCCCGGTCACGTTCAAGCGTCTCTCGATATCCGGCAAGTAGGATTCTACGTCGAGCGCCATCGCCTCTTTAAAAATAGTGTCAAAATTGCGATGCAGGCTGTCATTGCCGCGATCCAGGTTGGTTACCACGGCCAAGCCGCTTGGAGAAGCGGGAATCGTAAATATGTGCAAGTCGGGGCGGTATTTCAAGAGTATTGCGATCGCTTTCCAGGTGTCGCCCAACCAGAGTTCGCTTGCCGGTTCTCTTTGCGCCGTCAGCGGAATGTGCGGCAATATGTCGTGGAACAAGACTACCGACGTGGGTGTGGAGAAACGCTCCAGATTGATGAAATCCTTGAGTGCCTGGTCGAAGGTATGGAGGCCGTCGATGAAAGCGAGGTCGAAGTTTTCGGCGCCCAAGACTTCGGCCAAGTTGTGCTGCAGAAAAAAATCGTCGCTCGGCAATTTGAACATCTTGGACCACACTTGCACGCTGTTGACGATTCGCAAGGCAGGGTCGATGCCGATTGCGCGGGTCGGGGGGCGCGCGTATTGCAAGGACTCGCCGGACTCCACGCCGATTTCGACGTAGGTTTTGGGGGTGAGCGTGGCATGGAACCATTCAAGCCATTTCAGGTAATCCGAACCGGGGAAGCGCACTTGCAAGGTAACGGAGTGAATCGCGAATTCCAAGTGCCTTGCTTTTGAATTGCCGGGAAAGACCTGCAGGCATTCGGCATAGACTGCCTGCGCTCCCGCAATATCGCGGTGATCCAGACATTTTATGCCAGCATCGTAGTATGACTGCGGCGATATTTCGATTTGTGCAGAGCTGGATTGAATACGATTCCTGCTTGTGAAAATATCTTTGAAAATGCTGGTCAAAATGGACAAGAAAATCTCCCGAAATAGAAAGTCGAACGAAGTTTATCGCTATTTTGAAATATTTTTCGGGAAATGAACAAATTTCAGCCTGAAAAAGCGCTGGGCTCCGTCGAGCGGCGTGGCGACTACTGGCCTTGGCTCGGGGCGACGGTTGCGGCCGGCGCTTTGGCGTCCGGATCCACGCGGGATTGATCCGGCAGCGGCGCTTGCGGCGCATTTTCCTGCTTTTCAAGCCTGGGGGTGAATTGATCGTCGTCGCGCACCTTGCTTTCGCGGAGTTGCAAATAGGCGTCCCGCACGAATTCGTAGCGATCCAGCGCTGCTTCGTCGAGCAGCTTGGAGGCATCGAGTACGCTAGCTCTCTGATCGACGAATTGCAGGATTGAGCCCTCGTTGCGTTGCCTGACCGGATACTTGTAGTACCAGAGATTGCCGGCGTAGTCGAGCGGCAAGGCGACGCTGTCGCGCAGCGTCGACGAACCCAGCAGGGGGATCACGACGTAGGGTCCCGGTTTGAGACCCCAGCTCCCCAGGGTTTCGCCGAAATCGCGATTGCGTTTGGCCAAGCCGATGCGGGAGCCGACATCGAACAAACCACCGATGCCGATCGTGCTGTTGACACCGAAGCGCGCGAAGTCGGACGCCCCATTTCCCACCTTACCCTGCAATATATCGTTGACCCCGTTCCAGATCTCGCCCAGATTGCCGAAAAAATTACCGACACCGGTTTGCACGAAGGAAGGCAGCACGTTGTGGTAAGCGGTGGCCACAGGTTTGAGCACAAACTGATCGGCCTTGTCGTTGAATGCGAAGACCGCGCGGTTATATCCTTCCATCGGGTCTTGCGGATTTTTGCCGGTCGCACAGCCTGTCAACAAGAGGGCCAAAGCTAGCGCTTGCAAGCGGGACGCATTCATTTTTGTTCCTCCGATTTTTTCGCCGTTTCGGTGCCGAGAAACCACGCGGTGCCAGTTCATTGTAGACCTTTTTCCTTACCGCATCGAGGGCGACTTTGATCTGGGGCAACCTATGTGGCACTATCGCAAGACATTTTGTGGTTAGATCGTCTGCATGTCGAGAATATATCGATTTGATAACGATACGAGCGGACTTCGGACTGCGAAACTGGGCTTCGGTCTTTTCTGCACCGGTCTTGCTCCTGCCTCGATCGACACACGTACCGGGACTTGCACGGCGCGAGTGGTCGCCGCATCCAATTCGACTTCAGCCGGTGAGGCTGGCATTGTCCAGGCTATGCACGATGCTTATGGTGTGTAACGATGCGGCGTTTCCACCGCATTCGTGATTTGCTGCGGCGCCGGGGCGGGCAGGTTCATGCACTTACCTTTTGCAGGTGCTGACGCCGAAAAGTGTATAGAGCGGGCACCAATTGATCAAACCTGTCAACAATGGCACGAAGCCCAGCAAGCCGAGCCATTTGCTGTCGCCTTGCAACAGGACAAACAAGCTCAACAGCGCCAGCGCCAACACGAGCCGCACCCCTTTATCGATCTTGCCGACATTCGCTTTCATGGAAATCTCCAGTGGTTGATGAATGGAGACAGGATAGCGGCGCGCGCAGCGAGTGTATGTGACCCAGGTTACATAACAATAAATGCCACTAGCTTCGGTGCGGACAATTAGCGCGTATGCGCCAGGGCGCGCAAACGCTGCACATCGACAATCTCGATGTTACCGCGCCCCAGTTTAAGTATGCCCTGATCGGCAAAGTCGTTCAAGATGCGGCTGACTATTTCCCGCACGGTGCCCAGTTCGTCGGCGAGCTGTTGATGCGTCATAGGGATCGGTGCAGCGTCATGATATAAAAGCAAGGTGGCGGCCAGACGCACATCCAGTCGCAGGGTCACAACTTCTTCCACCAGATCCATTGCATTGACCAGTCGATCACCTAGCGCGCGAAACATGGCGTTGCGAAAAGCTGCTTCGGTGGCTAGACATTCCGAGAATAGGTTCGGTGGCATCATCACGATCCGCGTCGCGCCGACGGTCACGGCGCTAGCCGGGTAGCGGCCGCCGCCGAGCAGGCATCCGAGCGAAAGAATACAAGGCTCTTCCGGCGTGACACGGTAGAGCTCGATACGGCGTCCGTTGGACAGGTGCTTGAATACATGCACGCTGCCAGAAAAAATGACGGGAAAACCGGCGCAAGCGTTATTTCTGTCGAATACTTGCGTGCCGGACGGCAATTCGATCACGGGTTGCAGCGACAACTGCTGCAGCACGCGCGGCGGCAATGACTGCAGCAAGTGTTGCGACGACAATTCTTCCAAGATACTCATCGCGACTTCTGGCTCATTGTTCAATGTTTATTGTGTAGCGATTGTCGCACGGCAAACTGTCAGTGACCATCTGCGGGGCGAATATTCAATCCCGGAAAACCTGAAGTGTGGTCGTAACCGGCTTTGGAATAAGCAAAAATTATCATATTAATATCTAATGCTCTTCAAGTGAAGGTGTAAATAATTGTTTCCGTTCTGGCATTGCCGCGCCATCGGCATAGAGTGTATCCAAGGCCGCGCGAATTGGAGCTTGAACTCGGTTTCGGCAGCGGCAGAAGGAGTAAGAAATGCTTAACCAAAAATTGGCGGCGACCGTGTTGGTTGCTTCCCTGGCTATTTCGATGTCCACCCAGGCTTCCGCTGGCGACTTCCGTGTCGGATTTCATCGCGCCAATCCGGTTGCGGTGGTGGCAGGCGCCGTGATTGGCGCTGCGGTCGTCTCCAGCATACTTGCGCCGCCGGTGTATTACGCGCCGCCGCCGGTCGCCTATGCGCCTGGGCCGTATTATGCGCCGGCTGCAGCATATTATCCGGCGCCGGTTGCGTATTACGCGCCGGGGCCAGTCTATTACGGCAGGCCGGCCGTCTATTTCGGCGGTCGTTCGCGTTACTACGTCGGCCGTCGCCGCTAGTCCGTTGCCACGCTGCATCGTTTCCCTGCTTCTGGCCGCCTTGTCGATAGGCGGCCAGTTTGCTATTGCGGCGCAGGTTTACGGCCCCGAACTGCAGGGCTTCAGCTACCCCTATCCATTGCAGCATTATGCCTTCGTGTCGCAAGGCCGATCCTTGCAGATGGGTTACATGGATGTCGCCGCAACCGGCAAGCCCAATGGTCGTGTCGCGGTATTGATGCACGGCAAGAATTTTTGCGGTGCAAGCTGGGTGGAAACGATCCACGCGTTGAGCGACGCCGGTTATCGCGTCGTCGTGCCCGATCAGATCGGATTTTGCGCGTCCAGCAAGCCGGACAGTTATCAGTACACCTTCCAACAATTGGCGGCCAATACGCGTGATTTGCTCCTGAGCCTGGGTGTGCAAAAAGCGATTGTGATTGGCCATTCCACTGGCGGCATGCTGGCCGTGCGCTATGCGCTGTCGTATCCCGACCGGGTCGAACGTCTGGCGCTGGTCAATCCGATCGGCCTGGAAGACTGGAAGGCGCTGGGCGTGCCGTATCGCACGGTCGATCAATGGAACCAGCGCGAATTGAATCTCAATGCCGACGGCGTGCGCAATTACGAACGCGCGACCTATTACGGCGGCCGCTGGAAGCCGGAGTACGAGCGCTGGGTCGACATGCTGGCGGGATTGAATCAGGGGCCAGGACATGCTTTGGTGGCATGGAACTCGGCGTTGATCTACGACATGATCTTCACCCAGCCGGTGGTCTACGAATTCAAGAACCTCTGCGTGCCGACGCTGCTGCTGATCGGCGACGCCGACACCACCGCAATCGGCAGCGACATCGCGCCGCCCGAGGTGCGCGCCAAAATCGGCCACTACCGGGATTTAGGCAAGCAGGCGGCGCAGGCAATCCCGCAAGCGACCTTGATCGAGTTTCAAGGGTTGGGGCACGCGCCGCAAATCGAAGATCCGGTCGGCTTTCACAAGGCCTTGCTGGGCTGGATGGCGCTGCGGGACTAGGGAAGTTCCGGTTCGTGGCAGCAAACGCAAATCTTGTTGCCGTCGGGGTCGCGGAAATAGGCGCCATAAAAATTGGCGTGATAGTGCGGCCGCAAACTTGGCGGCCCTTCGCACAGTGCACCCATCGACATGGCTAGTTGATGGACGCGGTCGACCGTTGCGCGCGTGGCGGCCAGCAGGGCCGTCATGTTGCCGTTGCCGAAGCTGGCCGGCTGGCCATCGTACGGCTTGCCGACCAGGAACAGCGGTCGCGGCGCAGAAGGCGAAACCCAACCGGCCCACGATTCTTCCGGCTCGCTGAATTTCAATTTCAAGCCGAGTTCGGCCATGATTGCGCTATAGAAATTCAATGCGCGCGGAAAATCGTTGGTGCCGATGAAGACATGCGAAATCAAGTCTCTCTCCTGTTGCCGCAATGTTGCGATGGGATGCAGACAATTGTATCGCCTTTCTTTCGCAGCGAGCGCGGCCCCGGGTTCTTACTCCTTCAGTTCGGGGAAATCCTCTTCGTAGAATTCCCATTCGCCGCGTTCGCCTTGGGCGCGCTGCTGCGCTTCGCCCTTGCGCAATTCGCTGCGGCGGATCTTGCCGGAAACGGTCTTCGGCAGATCGGCGAATTCGATGCGGCGAATCCGCTTGTACGGAGCCAGATTCGCGCGCACGAAGGCAAAAATGTCCTTCGCCAATTCGCGGCTCGGCTTCTGGTTTTGCACCAGCACCACGTAGGCTTTGGGCACCGCCAGCCGCACCGGATCGGGACTCGGCACCACCGCCGCTTCGCCCACCGCCGGATGCTCCAGCAACACGCTTTCCAGCTCGAACGGGCTGATGCGATAATCGGACGCCTTGAACACGTCGTCGGCGCGGCCCACGTAGGTGATGTAGCCGTCGGCATCGCGGCTGGCGACGTCGCCGGTGCGATAGTAGCCGTCGCGCATGACTTCAGCGGTTTTTTCGGCGCTGTCCATGTAGCCTGCCATCAGCCCCAGCGGACGCGGGTCCAACGCCAGGCAGACTTCGCCTTCTTCATCCTCGACCCCGTCGACGTTGAGCAGCGCCACGCGATAGCCGGGCAAAGGCCGGCCCATCGATCCCGGCTTCAACAACTGGCCAGGCGGGTTGCCGATTTGCGCAGTGGTTTCGGTTTGGCCGAAGCCATCGCGCAGGGTGATGCCCCAGGCGTTGCGGACTTGATCGATGATTTCGGGATTGAGCGGCTCGCCGGCGCCGATCAATTCGCGTATCTTGAGCCGCTCGCGATAGGCGCCCAAGTCTTCCTGGATCATCATGCGCCATACGGTGGGCGGCGCGCACATGGTGGTCACGCCGTGCCGCTCCAGCACGCCCAGCATCGCCTTTGCGTTGAAGCGCGCGTAGTTGTAAATGAATACGCAAGCGCCGGCATTCCACGGCGAAAAGAAGCAGCTCCATGCGTGCTTGGCCCAACCCGGCGACGAGATGTTCAGATGGACATCGCCCGGTTGCAAGCCGATCCAGAACATCGTCGACAAATGGCCGATCGGATAGCTCTGGTGTGTGTGCAATACCAGTTTCGGCTTGGAGGTGGTGCCGGAGGTGAAATACAGCAGCAGCGGATCGTCTGCCTTGGTCGCGCCATCGGCGACAAACGTGGCGGAGCATCCGTCTATATCGAAGCGCTTCCAGCCGGCGGCATCGGCGCCGACGCTGATGCGGGTGTAGCTGCCGGGCAGGGTGTCGAATTTTTCCAGGTGGGCGTGGCCGACGATCACGTGCTTGACGTCGCCGCGTTCCAGGCGATCCTGCAAATCGTCTGCGGTTAATAGCGTGCTGGCGGGGATCATCACCGCGCCCAGCTTGATCGCGGCCAGCATCGCTTCCCAGAGCGGCACTTCGTTGCCCAGCATCAGCAAAACGCGGTCGCCGCGCGCCACGCCGGCAGCGCGCAAGAAATTGGCGGCCCGGTTCGAGCGCGCCGACATCTCGGCAAACGACAGCTTTTGCTCGGAACCGGTTTCGTCGACGACCCAGAGTGCCGGGTTATCGTTGTTGCTGGCCATTGCGTCGAAATAATCCAGTGCCCAGTTGAATTCCGTCAGTATCGGCCAGCGGAACTCGCGGTAGGCGGTGGCGTAATCGGAACGATGCGCTAAAAGGAAATCCCGTGCTTGAAGAAAAGGACTGGAGGTAGACATTTTTTCTCGCTAGAAGTGTTGATAATGAGAGGTCGATTGCAAACTGCGGCGACAAGGTTGAATCCGAAGATGCATCGTGCACTTCGGGGATCGGGGGTGTGCGGAATTTTGTGTAAACGGGGTTTCGTTTAAGCTAGTGTCATCCGTTCTTCAAACTGAATTGTGAAGCGGTTTAGCGCACCTTTCCAGTCCCGCAGCGGCATCGTCCATTTCTTGCTGATGTTGTTGAGT
>JARLJG010000007.1 GCA_031291325.1 Burkholderiaceae bacterium | reverse complement strand
GTCGTTCCCGCGCAGGCGGGAACCCATACTGAATTCGCTAGATCTGCCTCACTATGGGTTCCCGCCTGCGCGGGAACGACGGGGATGGTTTTCGGTAAACCGGCACGAGTGCGTATTGCTCCCGCAAAATTCCCCGCAAACAAGTCGGAACAACCATTTTATCTGGCCCTCGACCCCGAATACAAATCAATGATCGTCAAGATCGCAGCGCGGCACACGCTGCAGAATTGCTCGCTGCGGTCGAACATGATGCATTGCATCTGCGGCCGGTAATAGCCGGTCGCCTCGTAGTTCGCGCCCTCGAACGCGCCCACCGTGTTGCGGTTCGGGTCCGGCGTAAAGAGCGCGTCGGTGCGTTGCAAATCCGCGCGGAAGAGGGCGCTCATTTCTGCTTCGGGGCGGTTGGCGGCGCGCAAGGCGGCGCGTTGCTTTTGGTATTCGGCCGACCCCTGCTCGTAGACGGCCTTGGGCCACGGCGTCGGCAGCGGCGTGCCAGCCTCTACCTTGTCTTTCCACTTCAGCTTGGCCGGGTCTTTCAAGGCCGTCACGTTCGGTTCCCACGGCTCGACGCGCGCGCCGTCGGGCTGGTAGGCGACCTCCGACGTATAGTATTCGTCGGCGAGGCCGGCGAAGTGGTGGCCGAATTCATGCACGAACAGATAGTTGGCCCAGTCGTTGCCGGCTGCCGCCGTGCTGAATTGGCCGAAGATGCCGCCGCCGCCGTAGGTCTCGTTATTGACCAGGATTTCGATGAATTCGTAGGGCGCGTATTGGGCGATTTCGCGCAGCGCGCGGTTGTCCAGCGCCAGCACGTAGCGTTCGCTGCCGAAGATGTCGTAGCGCGCGCCCAGCGCCGACGCATGGTACAGCCCGGTCGATGGCCGCGAAACGCCCGATTCCGGGGTCGGCACCGCCATCGCCCGCACGTTGAAGTCGTTCGCGCGCTCGCGGAAAGGCGAGACCTGGAACAGATGGTCGCTCATGCGCCGCGCATCGGCCAGGAACTTGGGCATCTCGGCCTCGGTGTAGCCGTCGCCCAGGATCAGCAGATCGACCTTGTCGGCGGCAGCGCCGTTGACCCGGATCGGCGCCACCTTGGCCGGCGCCGGCCCCTGTTTGCGCACCACGTCTTGCGCGCGCGGATCGATATCGACGCTCCAGGCCGGCACGAAGGCATTGTTGGCGTCGCGCTTGAAGATGCGCACCTGCACCGGATGCTCCGGCAGCGGGAAGCGCACCGACTCCTGGAATGCGCGCGCCAGATGGCTTGCCTCCTCGGTCGAACTCCATTCGCCGAAGATGGTCGAAAAGCCGCGCGAATACAGCAGCGTGCCGCTGGCGGCGTCGACCACTTCGACCTTGTTGGCGCCCAGGTTGGTCCGGTCGAGCGCTTGCGCCGGGTTGCCCGGCCACGGCAGCGGCTCGATCACGACCCTTTCGAGCGCGTACGACTCGGCCTTGGCGGTGCCGCTGTGGATATAGTCGACGCGCAGCGTCGGCGGGGCTTCGGCTTGGGCCAGGCCGGACGCCAGCATGAGCGCGGCAGCCAGGCGCGCCAGCGCGCGGCTAAATGACAGTGACGGCATTGCGATGTCCTCTCGGTGGGTGGGTGGCATTTTGCGCGATATTACTCCGAAATGGCGCGACAGCGCTTTGCAAATGCAGCGCTGCCTTTGCTGCGCTGCGGCAGGCAATCCGCTTTCGGCAAATCGCTCTGCGTGTTAATCTTGCCTTGCTCAAGTCTCGATGACTTGATGGCTTGACAGTAGGCAGTAGCGTATTATGCTGGTTGGAACAAGTTCCCACGAACTTGACGCTTTGGCGCGCGGGTATTCCGGCGCACAGGCACGAAAAACAGCCGAACGGGTCGCCCAAACCGTCGATTTTGAACGGCCACATAATTGGAGGAAGACAATGAATCAACTCGTCAGCAAGCTGGGATGGTTTGCGCTTGCCGTTGCCGGCGCGTTCGCCTTCGGCGTGATCGCCTTGCATCGCGGCGAATCCATCAACGCCGTCTGGATCGTGTTCGCGGCGGTTTGCACTTACCTGATCGCGTACCGCTTTTATAGCCGCTTCATCGCCGACAAGGTGTTGAAGCTCGATTCGCTGCGCATGACCCCGGCCTACAAGCACAACGACGGCCTGGATTATGTGCCGACCAACAAATACGTGCTGTTCGGCCACCATTTCGCCGCGATTGCCGGCGCCGGGCCGCTGGTGGGGCCGGTATTGGCCGCGCAGATGGGCTACCTGCCGGGCATGCTGTGGATACTGGCCGGCGTCGTGTTTGCCGGCGCGGTGCAGGACTTCATCGTCTTGTTCATCTCGGTGCGGCGCGATGGCCGCTCGCTGGGCGACTTGATCAAGTCCGAACTGGGCGAGATCCCAGGCGTGATCGCGCTGGTCGGCACCTTCTCCATCATGGTCATCATCCTGGCAGTGCTGGCGCTGATCGTGGTCAAGGCGCTGACCGGCTCGCCCTGGGGCACCTTCACCGTCGCCGCCACGATACCGATCGCGCTGTTCATGGGCGTCTACATGCGCTTTGTCCGTCCGGGCCGGATCGGCGAAGTATCGCTGATCGGCTTCGTGTTGCTGATGGCAGCGATCTTCGGCGGCCAATACGTCAACGAAGACCCGGCCCTGTCGGCCATGTTCACCTTCACCGGCACGCAACTGACCTGGATGTTGATCGGCTACGGCTTCGTCGCGTCGGTATTGCCGGTCTGGCTGCTGCTGGCGCCGCGCGATTATCTGTCGACTTTCCTGAAGATCGGCACCATCGTCGGGCTGGCAATCGGCATCCTGATCGTCGCGCCGAACCTGAAGATGCCGGCAGTCACGCAATTTGTCGACGGCTCCGGCCCGGCCTGGTCGGGTAGCCTGTTCCCCTTCCTGTTCATCACCATTGCCTGCGGCGCGGTATCGGGTTTCCATGCGCTGATTGCCTCCGGCACGACCCCCAAGATGCTGGAAAACGAGAGCCAGGCGCGCTTCATCGGCTATGGCGCGATGTTGATGGAGTCCTTCGTCGCCATCATGGCGCTGGTCGCGGCCAGCACCATCGAACCCGGCATTTATTTTGCGATGAACAGTCCCGCCGCCTTGATCGGCAGCACCGTCGATTCGGCTGCGCAAGCGGTTTCCCATTGGGGCTTCGTCCTGACGCCGGAGATGCTGACGCAAACCGCGCATGACGTCGGCGAAAAGACCATCATATCCCGCGCCGGCGGCGCGCCGACCCTGGCGGTGGGGATGGCAAGCATCCTCTCCAACTTTGTCGGCGGCAAGGCCTTGATGGCGTTCTGGTACCATTTCGCGATCCTGTTCGAGGCGCTCTTCATCCTGACCGCCGTCGACGCCGGCACCCGCGCCGGGCGCTTCATGCTGCAGGATTTGCTCGGCACCTTCGCGCCCTCGCTGAAGCGCACCGAATCGCTGCCGGCCAGCCTGATCGCGACCGGCCTGTGCGTCGCCGCCTGGGGCTATTTCCTGTATCAAGGCGTGGTCGATCCGCTCGGCGGCATCAACACGCTGTGGGCGCTGTTCGGCATTTCCAACCAGATGCTGGCGGCCATCGCGTTGATCCTCGGCACCTGCGTCTTGTTCAAGATGAAGCACGACCGCCACGCCTGGGTCACCATCGTGCCGACGGTGTGGCTATTGATCTGCACGCTCACCGCCGGCTGGCAAAAGATTTTCGACGCCAATCCGCGCGTCGGCTTCCTCACCCACGCGCATAAATTCGAGGCCGCGCTGGCCGACGGCAAATTGATGGCGCCCGCCAAATCGATGGATCAAATGCACCAGATCATCTTCAACGATTATCTGGATGCGACCACCGCCGGCTTTTTCATCCTCGTCGTGGTCAGCATCTTGGCGTTCGGCATCCGCACCGTGCTGGCAGCGCGCGCCTCGCGCAGCGCCAGCGCGCAGGAGACGCCGTATGAAAAACTGCCGGCCAGCGCGCTCCCAACCTGAGGAGAGATCATGCTCGACGAGCTAGCCAAAGCAGGACGTTACCTCGGCCAGACCATGCGGCTGATGGTCGGCATGCCGGAATACAGCACCTATGTCACCCATAGGGAGCAAACCCATCCCGGCGAGCCGATAATGACCTACCAGGAGTTTTTCCGCGAACGGCAGGAGGCGCGGTATGGCGGGAAGGTGGGGCGTTGTTGTTGAGTTGGCGTATAGATGGATTTTCCCGTCGGCATATCTTTTGTGCCAATATTTCTGATTAATTTGGCGGCGGTAGCGAATGGCATTGAAGATCAAATTCGTGACGAACGATCCGACGCAAGTGCTTGAACGAATCAAAAAATTGGCCGTCATGGCCATGTTCTCGGATGATGAATTTTTTGATCATCTTGTTTTGAAAGGCGGAAATGCAATGAATCTTGTTCATCGGCTTAGCACACGTGCTTCCGTTGATCTCGATTTTTCAATGCAGCATGATTTTCCAGAGGGAATTGAAGCATTTCGTATTCGTGTGGAGCGGGCGCAGAAAAAGACATTTCGCCAAAACGGATTCGAGGTTTTTGACGTAAAAATGGAGGAAAGGCCGCAAGTTATATCTGAAGACATGGCTGGGTTTTGGGGTGGCTATGCGGTCGAATTCAAGTTGATTCAATCTGACTTGTTCAACAAATATTCCTCCGATCTCGATGAACTTCGAAAACGAGCGTTGTCGCTTGGACAAGGAAAGAAATTTTTGATCGACATCAGCCGATTTGAATACACGTTGGGCAAGCAAGAAGTGGATCTTGATGGATACCGCATCTTCGTCTATTCGCCGGAAATGATTGTGTGCGAAAAGCTGCGTGCAATTTGCCAGCAGATGCCGGAGTATGGGCCTTTTATCAAGCGAGGGCGAGATGGAAGTGCGAGGGCGCGTGATTTTGTGGATATTCACGTCTTGGTTGATACTTTGAGCCTTGATATTTCGTCGGAAAAGAATAAGGGAATACTATCCGAAATGTTCAAAATGAAGAGAGTGCCGTTGGAGTTTCTTGGGTTAATGGAAAATTATCGTGATTTTCACAAGGCAGATTTTCAGTCGGTGATTGCAACGGTGCGACCGGAAGTTAAGTTGAAGGATTTCGATTTTTATTTTGATTTCACGCTTGCATTGGTGCAAGAATTAAAACCCCTTTGGAATATTTAGGCGCCATTCTTTGACATATTCCGTTTCACCGAGCTGATTGGCCAAATAAAAGTCGTAGTCCATCGGAAAGCGACGGAGCAGGTCGAGCATCTGTGGCTTATAGCCGGCACGTTCAAGGTAAAAGCCAAGTGCCTGATGATATGGATAGACATACCGGAGCTTTTGCAGCATGGCCGCCAAAGCGTTGACGGATACTTGTTCTTTTGCTAGTACAAAGGCCTTTTGCACTTCAAAAACGCCTCCGGCGTAAACCGGACGAACCGTGATGTCGATCAGTGTCCTTTCAAGGTTTGTCAGCCGAACCTGCACCGGTTTGTCGTTGTCATAATTCACTTTTTCAGTGACGACGCCTAGTTGGTTGGTGTGCATACCGTTTACCATGCAAATACGCACGTCGCCGAAATCGATGGAATTTTGGGATTCGCGCGGTCGGCGGCTAAATGCAGCGTTTATTCTTCCCTGCTCAAGTTGCGGGGTCTGACTGCGGGGAGGTTGCTCGTGATTAAGGTAGATGGTCTTTGGTACTTGTTCTGTGAGTCCATGCATTCGTACCGCAGTGTAGTGGCTAAAATAGCTATTTGCCTTGACGGTCAGTAAAACTTCCAAAAGAGGTACATCCCCCCAGGCGAAGCGAATTTCCTTGCGATATGGAAATGGAAATTCAAACTTGGTGAGCTTTGCATTTTCAGTTAAGAATTTAATAAATTCATTTGTGTTCGTTCTTTGCGCCAGTCGCCAGAAACTTCGTTGCTTTGACAAAATTGCCGCAATATCGGTTTGCTTTAGCACTTGTTGCTCATGCTCATTGAAATATTTGATGATGTCCGATTTTGCAACTTGAATTCGAGTTTTGTTCACTCTAGTCCTCCTGTGGAGTATATATACTCCACAGGATATCATATTTAGGCCATATTTTTGAGGCTCGACAAGCGTATCGGCGGAGCCTTATTTGAGAAAGCTCGCGTTCATTGATGGTAATCAAAAGCTACGGAGTATATATACTCCGTAGCTTTTGGTTGGTATGTGTGCAATCATTTATCTTTCACACAGAGAACTTATTGTTTTCAATGGGTTAAGTCACTCCTTCGCATCAGGATGCTCAAATTAATGATATTCTGTGGAGTATATATACTCCGCAGAAAATCTTTATTGATTGCATCTTCAATCAGATTCTCGCAGTAGCTAATGGGTTGATGGGTGCGGACGATTACGACGATGTATATATACGTCGTCGTAATCGTCCGCACCTTGAAGGTGGTATTTTTACAACTTAAATGAATGGTGTGGTTTCAATAAAGGCAATCGTTGGTCTGTCATGCAAATAAATAACCCGTGTCACGCATATTGACCGATCATCGTCGCAATTCAGGGGGCATCAAGGACCATCGCCGCACCAAAACCGCAAACCCTACCCCCGCGCCGCCTGCTCCCGCAACACCCGCTTGAGTATCTTCCCGCTCGGACTCTTCGGCAATTCCGCCACCAGGTCGACCCGCGCCGGCACCTTGTAGGCGGCGATGTTGGCGCGGCAATAGGCGACGATGTCGTCGGCGCTCAAGCGCGCGCCGGCTTTCGGCACCACCGCTGCCACTACCTGTTCGCCTTGCGGCGCTGCTGCGATGCCATAGACCGCGACTTCCTGCACGCCGGGCATCTTGTACAGGTATTGTTCGACCTCGGCGGGCCAGACCTTGAAGCCGGAGACATTGATCATGTCCTTGACGCGGTCGGTGATATAGACGTAGCCGTCCTGGTCCATGCGGCCCACGTCGCCGGTGTGCAGCCAGCCGCCGCGCAGCGCCGTGCTGCTTTCCTGCGGGCGCCGCCAGTAGCCTTGCATCACGCCGTCGCCCCGGATCGCGATTTCGCCCTGTTCGCCGGGGGGGGCAGTTCTTGCTCAGATTCGTCGAGGATGGACAGCTCGAAGCCGTCGACCGCGCGCCCGACCGAGCCGAAGCGGTGCCGTTCGATGTCGTTGTAGCAGGCGAACGGCGAACACTCGGTGAGGCCATAGCCTTCGTAGACGCGCCGCCCGAAGCGTTCGGCCCAGCGCCGCGAGATTTCCTCCGGCATGGTGGCGGCGGCGGACATTTCGTAGCGCAGCGAGCTTAGATCGTACGGCGACAAATCCATGTTGAGCAGCCCGATGTAGATCGTCGGCACCGCGAAGAAATGGGTGATGCGCTCGCTGCCGATGGCGCGCAAGACCAGCTCCGGCACGAAGCGCGGGAACAGCACGACGGTCACGCCGGCCAGGATGGCGGCGTTCATGATGTAGTTTTGCCCGTACACGTGGAACAGGGGCAGGAAGGCGGCCAGCCGGTCGCCGGGCCGGTAGTCGGAATACTTCGCTTGCGGCGGCAGCGCAATGTTGCTGTGGATATTGTGCTGGGTCAGCGCGACGCCTTTGGGGAAGCCGGTGGTTCCCGACGAATACAGCAGCGCCGCGACATCGTCGGCAGCGCGTGCGACCGACGCAAAGCCGTCCGCATGCGGATCGCGCGCGTCGCGCAGCGCGATCCATCCCGGCGGCGGCGCGGCATCGTCGACCGTGATGCGCAGCCGCAGCGCCGTGCAATTTTCCGGCACGTAGCAGGCGAGATCGGCGACCGTAAAGATCGCCGCCGCGCCGGAGTCGTCCAGCAGGTAGCGCACTTCTTCGGTTTTCAAGATGGCGTTGATGGTGACCGGCACCGCGCCCAGCTTTTGCGCTGCGTAATAGGCGACGACGAAGGCAGGCAGATTCGGCAAATACAAGGCGACGCGGTCGCCGGCGGCGATGCCTGCGTTGCGCAGACCCGCCGCGAGCTGGTTGGCGGCGCGGTTCAATTCGCCGTAGGTGGTCGAACTGCCCTCGAAGCGAATCGCGATGCGCTCGGGATCGGCTGCTGCATGTTGCTCCAGATAGTGCGCGACGTTCATGCTGGTCTCCTATGAACCTGTTGGCCAGGCTCTATATTTGGATTGATATTTTTCGTTGTTTTGATGTTGCAGCAGACCTTTTCCGTGCACCAGGGCAGCGCGCATTTTTCATGCGTTTTCGACTTCCGATGCGTGCGCAGGCCCGTCGAGGCGCGGCGATCGGAACAGCATAGCACGGCCAGAATATTGGAGCGCAGCGGATAGGTCGGGCGGGAGGCGTTGCAGCGCGTCATGCGCGCTGGCGAGAATTCCCGCGCATCCGGTTGGCGGCTGCGCGGGAATATTGTGTGGTGGATCAGTGCATGGGCGCGTGTCGCAGCGCCCGTTGGTTACTGCAGTTTACCGCTCAGCGTAATGCGCTTGATGTGGGCGTTCTTGTCCTTGGTCAGCGACAGCAGCACGTTGACGGCGCGCGGCCACTTGAAGTTGTACGCTTCGTCGCCGCTGTAAGGGAAGGTGTCGTGGTTCTTGCCATACAATTTCAATGCATAATCGACCGAGTCGCCCAGCGCGATGCCGCGTCCGGTCGCGCACACCTTGCCGGGGTCGCTGCCTTCGACCTCGATCGATGCCGGCGGCTTGCTCTCGTAGCCGGGCAGGGTGTAGGTGGAAATGCGGATGCTCAGCGGTCCCTTGGTCCAGGTATAGGTGACGTGGCGCGGCTCTTCCGGCGCCGCCGTGCGCGTGGTCGGCTCGCCCATCTTGTTGAGGATCAAACTGACCGGCGTGCGATTGACATCGAAGCCGCACAACGAAGTGTCAGGCGCGCCCAGCGGCCGCAAATCCGCGTCCAGAAATTCGTCCGCATGAACCAGCGGAGCCGCCGCCGCCACGGCGAAAAGAACGGCAAAATAAAGTTTACTGTTACCCATGTTGCTCTTTAACGATGAAATGGTAGAGGGAATAAAGCCGTCACACGTGGCACGAGTAGTGGCCACGGCCGCGCTGCCCATCTTGTGAAAATGCCATTGAATAGTCTGTGCGCCGCTGCTGCGCGGGATGCCGATCCGACATTCCTGACGCCTTGAAGCCATTAAAATGAGGGTCTATCGTATCACATTCGGACCGGGGGATAAAGGATGAAACCGCGCCAGGCGGCGCAAGACGCCGCCTTATTGTCGCGCCAGATCGCGATGCGATCTGATACCCCTACGTCGAAAAATACATGGCGGTAATGCTAGGCCGCTTCCACCCTGCAGCCTGCGCCAAGCTGGGCGACGCGCTGTGCGATGGCGGCATTGGCCTGTTCCGTCATTTCAAGCGTGCGGTCCTGGTAGTCGCTCAGCGTGCGTTCGAACTTGGCCGACGCAATGATGGAATTGGGCAGAATGCCAAAGCCGACCAAGCCTGCGTAGGCGTGGCGAAAAACGTCGAAGACGGCGTTGACGTTGGCCTGCGTCTGTTCGGTCGACAGCGCGGTCATTGCCGCAAGGTGCGCCAGCGTGAATTGGTTCGCGCCGTCCAGCGAGTGCAGTTGCGCTGCCTTGGGGAGGAGGGTTTGCGACAGGGCCGTGGCCTTTTGAACCTGGGCGATGTTTTGCTGCGCCGCTTCGGTGCCGAAGGCGACCAGTTCGGTCAGGTTGGATAGCAGCGCGCGACTTGGCGTAAATGGTACTGTATTTGAAATCATGATTCCCCCAGAATGATATGCATTGTGTGCTGCCGGATTGCGCGTGACTGTGCGCTACCGAACGGACGGCTGGGAGAAGGTGCGCGGCATCGAAAGTCTCCTATTTTCAATGCAACGTCGTTATTGGGATTGTATCCCAGTCGTGCTCTCACTTTTGGGCAGGCACCGTAGCGCGCCTTGCCCTCGATTAAAAACTTGACCACGCCATTTTACCCCATTACGGGGCAGGTCTGCACGCGCGCTTGAAGAGGCTCCCCTCTAGTTTTCAATGTTATCCAAAAGGAACTGTCGGCGACTTTTCCGGGTCTTGCCGCTTTCATCGTGCGCCAGTGCACAGACGGCGTCAGTTTGGGCGGGCATGCTGCACATATCCCGATGGCGCACTGGCTGGCGACATTTTTGTGCACGCGCGCGGTTTTGCGGATCTGGTTCCTTCAGGAGAGTGGCGATGAAATGGGCGGGCATGTATCTGGTTGGTTTTGTCGTCTTGATTTGCGGCATTTTGGCGGCGCTATGGAAGACCGGGATTTTGGCCGAGATCGGTGCAACCTGGACATTGATCGGCATCGTGATTGCGTTAGGTATCGGCATCATGGTTGCGGTGTCGAATAGCGGCACCAAGGAAAACATCGAGATCAACCGCAAATGAGTGACGCGTTGGGGGCGGGCGCGGTGGCCGCGCCTTATTGATATGCGCACTTGATTCCAGCAACCGATTCCAGCAACAGGCATTGGCTTTCCCCTGCTTGCCACAAGCTTACCCCCAACGTGAAGAAGCGCAACGGTCTGCATGCGTGTCGACATTTTGGCTGAGGTCATATGGCGGGCGGCAATTCACCTTTTTTCTTGCATCCGAAATCCGGCCTGGATTCGCGGCCGGTCGCGGAGATGGTGGTGCGGCAGGAAAAGACGGTGGCAATCAACAAGTACGTATTGATCGTCGATAAAAAGAAAACGGCAGACGCGATTGCCGCCGAAGCAAAAACCTATCTGGCCGTGCTGGAAAAAGTTCTGGCGCAAGCGACCACCGGCAAGGCAGGTTGAGCGCGGTGCAAGCTCTGACACTTTTGGCAATTTTTAGGGATGCGCTCAAGGCCACCGCCCGCAGCCGGTCATGGTGGAGGAGATAAAGTCGTCCTGCATTGGCAATTGCGGGCTTGTTGCGGGGAAATCCCCATTATCGCGCCTCGGCGCGCCATATTTTGCGATAACGCACAATAATTGAGCACAAATGCTTGAATCTCCGTTCATTTTAGGCGATAGTAAAGTTGTTCTATGAAAATACAATTTTGCGCTCGGGAAAAATATGAAGATTCAGGATTTGCAAATCGGCGCGCGCTTGGGCATCGGCTTTTTCGTGGTGATGCTGGTGGCGACGATCTCTTCATCGATCGGCTTGTGGTGCCTCTCCGAAGTGGCGGCGACAACCAAGGCGATGATGCAGGAACCGCTGACCAAGGAACGCATGACCGAGGAATGGAATCGCATTGTCGTTGCGGGAATGAACCGCACCTTGGCGATTGCAAAAAGCAGCGATCCTTCTCTGGCCGAGTTTTTCGGCGCCGATATTAAGGGTTCCACTGCGCGCAACAACGACATACAGAAATACGTGGAGGCCCATGTCGATACGCCCAAAGAAAAGGAGCTCTTGGAAATCATCGCTGCGGCCAGAAAAGCCTACATTGCGACGCGCGACCAGATCAATGCGGCGAAAAAGGATGGGAAAAGCGACGAGGTGACGAAATTGTTTGCGCAATTCGTCCCCGAATCGGAAGCCTACAAGAAGAGTGTGCTGGATTATCTGGACTATCAAAAAAGTCAGGTCGACGACCTGAGCAAGCATGTCGACGATGTGGCGCAAGACAGCAAGATCCTGGTTAGTTCCCTGATACTGTTGTTCCTGGCATTCGGCTGCTTGTGCGCGTGGTATCTGACGCGCGGCATCACCAGGCCGATGCACGAAGCGGTGGCGCTGGCGCGCGGGGTGGCCGACGGCGACCTGACGGCGTCGATCACCGTGAAATCGCGCGACGAAACCGGCCAGCTGATCGGCGCGCTCAAGGAAATGAACGACAGCCTGCAGCGCATCGTCGGCGAAGTGCGCAGCGGCACCGATGCCATCGTCACCGCCTCCGGCCAGATCGCCGCCGGCAACATGGACCTGTCGGCGCGCACCGAATTGCAGGCCGGTTCCCTGGAAGAGACGGCATCGTCGATGGAAGAGCTGTCCAGCACGGTCAAGCAAAATGCGGACAATGCACGGCAAGCCAACCAGCTCGCGCGCGCCGCCTCCGAGGTCGCCGTCAAGGGCGGAACGGTGGTCTCGCAAGTGGTGCAGACGATGGGCTCGATCAACGAATCGTCGAAAAAAATCGTCGACATCATCGCCGTCATCGACGGCATTGCCTTCCAGACCAATATCCTGGCCTTGAATGCGGCGGTGGAAGCGGCGCGCGCCGGCGAACAGGGGCGCGGCTTTGCGGTGGTCGCAGCGGAAGTGCGCAGCCTGGCGCAGCGTTCGGCTGCCGCCGCCAGGGAGATCAAGACCCTGATCGGCGACTCGGTCGACAAGGTCGAGGCCGGCGGCAAGCTGGTCGACCAGGCCGGCGCGACCATGACCGAAATCGTCGAATGCGTGCGGCGCGTCACCGACATCATGGGCGAGATCAACGCCGCCAGCGACGAGCAGAGTTCCGGCATCGAGCAGATCAACCAGGCGATCATCCAGATGGATAGCGTCACCCAGCAAAACGCGGCCCTGGTGGAAGAAGCCGCAGCGGCTGCGCAAAGCATGCAGGAGCAGGCCGGAAATCTGTTCCAGGTGGTCAGCGTATTCAAACTCGACGAGCGCGCCCAGCAGGCGCGCGCGCCGCAGGTGGCGTTGCCGGCAAGCGGCCGACGGCTTGCGCTAACCAGCTAGTCGGCTAAAGCCCGCCAGCCGCAGCAAGCCGTCGACCTGCAGCCGGATCTCGGCGACGATGTGCGCATCGAGCCTGGCGATCCAGCGCCTGGGAATAGCGTCGGCCCCGTACAGCGCGCCGCCCAGCATGCCGGCGATGGCGCCGGTGGTGTCGGCATCCTCGCCGCAATTGACGGTGTCCACCAGCAACGCCTCGAACGAGCGCGTGTTGAAGAACTGGTGCAGCACCGTTTGCAGCGTGTCGATGATATAACCCGACGCGCGCCCCGGATACGGATCGAAGCGGAACTTCGGTTGCGCCGCCAGCAAGGCATCGACCGCCGGCCGGCAGCCCGCCGCATCGCCGCCCAGCAGCAAAACCCGTGTCATCTCGCCCAGCGCCAGCGTGCCCGCATCCGACAGCGGATGATGGTGGGTCAGATGCGCCTGCTCCAGCGTTTGTTGGCGGAAGGCATCGCCGTCATGCAGCGTCGCCAGCACCAGCGGCAGGTTGCGCATGGCCGCGCCGTTGCCGGCGTCGCCCTCGCACGGCGGCCCGCTCAAGCTGCCGTCCAGCATGTAGCGGCGGATGCCGCGCCGGCAAGTGTTGCCGACATCGATCGGCCGGCTCTTCAACCAGTCGACGAAGGAATCCGCGGCCGCACGCGCGTCCCAGCCGCCGCCAGCGAGCAGCGCGCGCCCCAGCGCCAGCGACATCTCGGTATCGTCGGTCACGCGGCCCGCCTTCAGCTTGAGCCAGCCGCCGCCGACGATCTCGCGGTGCGTGCCGTACTGAAGGCGGATCTCTTGCGGCAGCATGAACTCCACCGTCGCGCCCAGCGCGTCGCCGACGGCCAGGCCAAGGTAGGCGCCGAATGCGCGGCTGTGCAGGCTGGGTGCAAGTGGAGTATTCATGGTATCCGTCACAAGTACGAAAGCTTGACGCGGCAATCGCCGCCGATGACCAGGCATTCGGCCTCGCCGCGCAACGGGTGACCGCTCAGCAGCGTGTCGAAGAACAATAGCTTGGCCACCGGCACTTCAGCCTCGATGATGGTGTCGCCGAACTCGTCGGCGATGCTGCGCTGCGTCGTGAACGACACCAGGTTGTTCAAGCGCACGATGGCGTTGCGCGCATCGATTTGCTGGATCAGTTGCTGCTCGCGCAAATCGTTGGTGCCGCGATACAGCAGCATGTGCTTCTTGCCGGTCGAGTGGAAGCGCAACAGCATCCATTGGCAGAATTCGTACAGCAAATCCAGTTGCATGTGGATCGCATTATTGTTGAAGCGGCCCGACATTTTTTCCACCGTGTAGTCGATCCATTGCGACGAATTGAAGCGGCGGATCGGCGCCTTGTGGAAAGTCGGGAACAAGCCGAAGCGGCTCTCCACCCAACCCTTCAACACCGCCGCCGCCGGCGTGTTCGAATCGAAACCCCAATCCTTCAACAGCCGGATATAACTGGCGCGGAAGCGGCGCCGCTCGTTTTGCTCCACCACGTGGTCGAGGTCGAACACCAGCGCCATGTAATCCTGGAAAATCCGCCCCGCTTCATGCGGGTCGGACAGCGTGTTCAGGCGCTCGAACAGGCTGCGATGCGCTTCCCGCGTGCCGCTGATGCACAGCGGCAGCGGGAAATCGTTGAAGGCGACGCTGGCGAGCAAGCCGGTCGGCACCCCGACCAGGTTGGTGCTATGGCCGCGCAAGGCGATGCTGGCGTCGGGGTCGTCGGTGGAGATTTCGCTGGGCATGATCGACATGGCAAGCAAAAAACGCACCCGAGGGGGAAGGGGGCGAATTTGTGCTCAACGGTCATCGCGGGCAACAAAAATGTCGCAATTGGCCGGATTGCGACAATGCCGGGCGCTACACCGGCAGCCCCGGCTTTTTTGCTTTGCGCTTGTCCACCGCGTTACAATAGCGTTTTTGAAGGAAGCAATATGCCGATCTACGAATACGCATGCAAGCAATGCGGCCATGAATTCGAAGCGCTGGTGCGTTCCAGCACGATTCCCGATTGCCCGAGCTGCCACTCTATCGAACTGGACAAGAAGCTTTCCGTCTTTTCGTCGCCAAGCTCGTCCGCGCAATCCGCAGCATTCGCCGACAGCCCGTGCGGCTCGTGCGGGCATCCGGGCGGGCCGGGCAGTTGCGGCATGCAAGGGATGCACTGACGCGGGAGGAATGATGCAGTCGCAGGGTGGGCACGCGTTTGTGCCCACGCGGTGCACGGCACACAACACCCTTCGGAGTAGAACAAGGAGCGACCGCGTGGGCAGAAATCTGCCCACCCTACGGGATAGTTCCTAGAACGACAAGCGTCCGCCGTAGCCGACCACGCCAATGTCCAGGAACGACGAGCCGCGCCGCTTGGTGTCGCTGAAATCGATCGTATAGCCGCCCAGTTTATAGTCGTGCATCGATTTGAGCGCTGCCGTCACCTTCTCCGGCGTCGGCTTCGGGCCTGCCATCTTGAGCGCCGCCATTGCCAGCCGGATGTTCAGATAGAATTCAAACAACCTCGGACTCGATTTTGCGCCATGCGCGTAGGGAGTCTTCAGAAACGCCTGAAAGTCCTTCGCCAGCGGCAGCGCGACTGCATTCGGATTGGGCATCACCTGGCTGATCGCGATGCCCCTGGCGCGCGCGTCGCCGGCGGCGTCGAACAGATCCTTCGCGGAAACGAAGGACAGCGCGTAGATTTGCGAGGCCCCGCGCGGCGCGTCATAGGCCTTCATGAAAGGCACCGCCGCTTCCGGCACCGCCATCAGAAAGATCGCCTGCGGATGGGCATCGACGATTTGCCTGGCCTGCGCAGTGAAATCGGTTTCGCCCGGCTTGTACGGCACCCGCAGGAAGGGATCGAACTTGTATTCGGCAGCCGCCTTGGTGATGCTGTCGTTGACGCTGACGCCGAGGCCGTCGTCCTGATACAGCACGGCTACTTTCTTCAATCCCAGCGTCGACACCACGCTTGCGATCTTCATGATTTCGTCGTGATAGCTGGCGCGCGTATGAAAGATATTTTCCGAGCCTGGCCCGCGAATCGCGTCCGAGCCGCTGAACACGCCCAGCAGCGGCATGCCATGTTTGGCCAGCACGCCCGATTTGATCAGCGCGACGGTGTTGCCCGTTCCCACCGAGTTGACCAGCATGGCGACATTGTCTTGCTCGATGATTTCTTCCACCATGCCCGGCGTCTTCTTGGGATCGTAACTGTCGTCCCGCGTTGCCAGCACGATCTTGTTGCCGTTGATGCCGCCCTGGTCGTTGACCATCGCGATATAGCCGCGCATCATGTCGGCGGCCTCCACCACGGTGTTCGATATCGGCCCGGTGAATCCGGCGACGACGCCGATCTTGACCTCGTCGGCCAAGGCTGCAGCCGTGCAAGTCAACGCAAATAGCGCTGCGATAAGCTTTGGGGTGAGCATGTTGTCTCCACTTTTTTTGGAAATATTTTAGAGATGCGTGAATGGCGCGATCGCCACGAATCGGCCCGAATCATTCAATAGTCGAACGATCGGGCGCGACCGTGGCGGCCGAAAATCGCCTAGAACGACAAGCGTCCGCCGTAGCCGACCACGGCAATGTCCAGGAACGCGGAGCCGCGCCGTTTGGTGTCGCTGAAATCGATCGTATAGCCGCCCAGCTTATAATCGTGCATCGACTTGAGCGCCGCCGTCACCTTGTCCGGCGTCGGCTTCGGTCCGGCCATCTTGATCGCCGCCATCGCCAGCCGGACGTTCATATAGAACTCGAAATTGACCGGGCTGGACTTGGCGCCCTGCGCATAGGGCGTCTTCAGGAAGGCCTGGTAATCGCGCGCCAGCGGCAGCGCCACCGCGTTCGGGTTCGGCACCACCTGGCTGATCGCGATGCCGCGCGTGCGGGTGTCGCCGGCGGCGTCGAACAAGTCTTTCGACGACACGAACGACAGCGTGTAGATTTGCGAAGTGCCGCGCGGCGCGTCGTAGGCCTTCATGAAATGCACCGCCGCATCCGGCACCGCCATCAGGAAGATCGCCTGCGGCTGCGCATCGATGATCTGCTTGGCCTGCGCGGCGAAGTTGGTTTCGCCCGGCTTGTACGGCACCCGCAAGAAGGGATCGAACTTGTATTCGGCCGCCGCCTTGGTGATGCTGTCGTTGACGCCGGCGCCGAAGCCGTCGTCCTGATACAGCACCGCCACCTTCTTCAATCCCAGCGTCGACACCACGCTGGCGATCTTCATGATTTCGTCGTTGTAGCTGGCGCGCGTATGGAAGATATTTTCCGAGCCCGGCCCGCGAATCGCGTCCGACCCGCTGAACACGCCCAGCAGCGGCACGTTATGCTTGGCCAGCGCGCCGGTTTTGATCATCGCAACGGTATTGGCCGTGCCCGCCGAGCTGACCAGCATGACGACGTTGTCTTGCGTGATGATATCTTCCACCATGATCGGCGTCTTCTTCGGATCGTAGCCGTCGTCCCGCGTTGCCAGCACGATCTTGTTGCCGTTGATGCCGCCCTGGTCGTTGACCATCGCGATATAACCGCGCGCCATGTTGACGCCTTCCATCGTGGTCTTGGCCAACGGTCCGGTGAAGCCGCTGACGATACCGATCTTGACATCGTCGGCCAACACCGCAGCCGTGCAAGTCAACCCAACGAGTGCAACGATAAGTTTTTTGATTAACATCTTGTCTCCTGTATTTTTGTAGTGTAGATAAATGCGATGCGTCATCCTTTCGCCGAACATCCCGCAGAACAACCGGATTCGGTCAGGTCGACCGAAGAGGGAGAACGTCACAGGCAATACTGGGTCAAGTCTTGCCTGGTCATGCGAAGCGGCGTCGGGCAGGTGGCCGACAATGAATCGGCGAAATGATTGATTCAGGGCATTAATTACTTCCCTAGTGTGACACACTTGTAAAATCCGCCGGCGGATTTTCAGCCGACCAAAAACGGAACGTCGCATTTTTGCCACGTCGTTGTTTGGAAGATAATGGATAGAAATGCAATGCGCGCAGGTTCGGCAGGCGCATGCGCCAACGCTGCAATTGCCAGGCGCAGCTGCCCCTGACGGGAAATATGGGTTGCGGTATGTCCGATATGCTACGATGCTACTCCGCAATTCTTCGACGTCGCGCAGTGCCAGACAAAAGATAGAAAATCTCCGAAATATGCTATTCAATTCATTCAGTTTTTTGATTTTCTTTGCGATTGTCTATGCGTTTTTTTGGGTGAGTCCGACGTGGCGGGTGAAAAAATATTTATTGCTCGTCGCTAGCTATCTTTTCTACGCGGCATGGAACCCTCCCTATATTTTTCTTCTGTTGATCTCCACCTTGGTCGATTGGAGGCTGGCGCGACTCATTGGAAAATCCGTCAATCCGAAAGCGCGGCGGGCCTTGCTGCTGGTCAGTCTGGTTTCCAATTTGGGCCTGCTGGGATATTTCAAATACGGCAGTTTTCTGCTTGAAAATTTCGTCGCATGGTGCGCGCTGGCCGGCATCAACTATCATCCTCCCGCCATCGGCATCATTTTGCCGATCGGCATTTCGTTTTACACATTTGCCTCGCTTTCCTACACCATTGACGTTTATCGCAAAGAAATCCGCTCGGATTGGAAGTTCAGCGACTATGCGCTTTTCGTCAGCTTCTTTCCGCATCTTGTCGCAGGGCCTATCGTTCGCGCCAGTCTTTTATTGCCGCAGATAGAGAATCCGCGTTCGCCCACGAAAGCGCAGGTGGGATGGGGATTCATGCTGGTTTGCTTTGGATTGTTTTCCAAAGTCGTGATGGCGGACGCCATATTTACGCCGGTGGCAGAGGGCGTTTTTGCACATCCCGAGCGTTACGCAATGATCGAAACCTGGCTTGCCGTGTTCAGTTTTTCCTGCCAGATTTTTTACGATTTCAGCGGATATTCGCTCTGTGCAATCGGGCTCGCGATGAGCTTTGGTTTTCAGTTTCCCGACAATTTTCGCTACCCGTACGCGGCGCAAAGTCTTTCTGATTTCTGGCGGCGCTGGCATATTTCGCTTTCCTCCTGGCTGCGCGATTATCTATACATTCCGATGGGTGGCAATCGGCACGGCCAATTGCGGACTTACGTCGCGCTATTCTTGACGATGCTGCTCGGTGGTTTATGGCACGGCGCCTCGTGGATGTTTGTATTGTGGGGAGGATTGCATGGATTATATTTGGCGGTGGAACGGGTGCTGCGCGACATTTCGATGCCCAAGCTGGTTTCAGTGCAAGGCAGGAGTGCGTTGATTTTCCTGCTTGTGACATTGACCTGGATTCCTTTTCGGGCAGGCACGCCGGGGCGGGCGTTTTCAATTTTGCGCGGATTGGTCAATGGCTCGGAAATAGAGTCGCTGGACGGGCCGAAATTGATTGCGGCGATCGCGGTGTTATTGACTGTCCGTTGGCACTTTTACATGCGTGACCGGAGGATCGAAGAAATATTCCTGAAAATCGGAAACGTCGGGCGCGTTGGCATCGGCGCGTCTTTGCTCATCGGCATGTTTCTTTGTTCAGGCGAAAATTCAAATGCATTCATCTACTTTCAGTTTTGACGAACGATTCGGGGAACTGCCCTGGCTGCGCATTCTCGCGTTGATGGCATCTATTTTTTTTGCTTTTGTGGTATCGATGGAAGCGAGCATGCACATGCTTGGCTATCATGCGACCGTTCTCGATTCGATGGATAGGTGGGCAAATGAACGCGCGCGCGCCAGCCACCTTGGCAGTCGCGCCTTGGTATTGATCGGCGCGTCGCGCATTCAGCTCGGCATAGACACGGATCAGTTGCGAATGGATAGCGCAATGGAGCCCGTGCAATTGGCGATTGACGGAAGCTCATTTGTTCCGGTGCTAAGAAGCATGGCAAACGACCCTTCTTTTACCGGCACGGTTGTTGTCGATTACATGCCGAATATCATAGAAAGCGCAACATCGGGCGGGAATTCCGGTCCCGAACTCTACGTGCGCCATTTTGAATCTGAATCGACGAGCGGCCATGCGATATTTTCCCTGAGCAAAAGCGAAGCTTTGATAACCGGATACGTGCGCGAACATTTGAGAAGCTACGCCGATGGGGGGACGCCGCTTACATCGCTGCTGGCTAGAGTTTTACCGCGCGAGGAAGCCGGTCAATACCTCGTGACGTTCCCGGATCGCTCCAGGTTTGGCGACTACCGTTTGGTTTCGATGCCAAGTTTTTACTACACCAGGGTAGCCAAAAATCTCGGGATAGATGGATCGTTCGACACCCACGCGCCAAATGCCGAGCAATTGTTGAGAACGAAAATTGAATCGATTCGGCCATCGGGTAATTCCAACTTTATTTTGGGGGCGAGATATATCAAACAATTGAAACAAGCCATCGAAGCGCACGGCGGAAGGGTTCTGTTCGTGGAAATGCCGACTAGTGGCATGGTGCGCGAAATCGATCGCAAACGCTACCCGAGAAGCGATTTTCTGGACGTGTTTGAACGGGAGGTCGGCGCGCGCGTTTTGACGTCGGAAGACGAGCCAGCGTTAAAGAACTTTACCTGCCCTGACGGATCGCATCTCGATGTGCGGGATCGCCAGAAATTCACCGAAGCGCTGGCGCGGTCGCTCGGTTTACGCAGGCAAGATTGAGCTACCGCTTCGCGCTCAGGCAAAATCGCAACGATTGAACCGGCCCAGACCAAGCCCTGATGCAACGCCGATCCCTTCGATGGGCAACCTCAACACCCCTCCGGCGCGCGCTCAAACCAAGGCTTCGCCTGCTCAAGCTGCCCAGCGAGCCGGAACAAGGTCGCCTCGTCCCCATAACGCCCGACAAACTGCATGCCGACCGGCAGGCCGGCCTGGTTCCAGTGCAGCGGCACCGACATCGCCGGCTGCCCGGTGGCGTTGAATAGCGGCGTGAACGGGATAAAATCCAGGCTCTTTTCGGCCATTGGCTTGACTGCGCCGATGGCGTCGAGGAACCAGCCGGCGTTCAATCTGCCGACCACTGCCATCAATGCGCGTTCGGACGCATTCGGCGCGAGCGAGCCGATGGGCGGGGGCGGCGCGGCCAGGGTCGGCGTCAGGAACACGTCGCAGCTCTCGAAAAAACTGCCGACCGCGCGCGATACCGATTGCAGGTAGCGCACCGCGCCCGCGTAGTCCGATGCGCGCAGCGTGCGGCCCAGCAGTCCCAGCGTGTAGGTGGCCGGCTCGAAGTCGGCATACGCCGGTTTGCGGCCCGCCGCGCGCGCGGTCAGTTCGATATCGGCGCGCGTTTGCGCTGCCAGCACGATGGTGAAGGCCGAGGCCCACGCTTGGCGGTCGATTGCGGGCGCGGCCTCGAATACTTCGTGCCCGAGTTCGCGCAACAAGGTCACGGTTTCTTCCAGTCCGCGCCGACAATCCTCGTGCAGATTTTTTCCCAGCAAGGGCGTGGCCGTGTAGGCGATGCGCAGGCGTCCGGGCGGCGTCGTGACTTCGGCCAGGAAGGGGCGCGCCGGCGGCGTCGCTGCGTAGGGCGCGCCGACATCGGCGCCGGCGGTCGCGTCGAGCAGGGCGGCGCTGTCGCGCACCGAGCGCGTCACCGCATGCTCGATGGCCAGGCCGTTCCATAGCTCGCCCAGGTCGGGGCCGGTCGGCGTGCGTCCGCGCGTCGGCTTGAGGCCGAACAGTCCGCAGCAGGAGGCCGGAATGCGGATCGAACCGCCGCCGTCGCCGCCATGCGCCATCGGCACCACGCGCGCGGCCACCGCCACTGCCGAGCCGCCGCTGGAGCCGCCCGATACGCGTTCAAGATCCCACGGATTGCGCGTCGCGCCGAACAAGGCCGGCTCGGTGTAGGCGGTCAGGCCGAACTCGGGCGTATTGGTCTTGCCGAGCACGATCAGGCCGGCTGCCTTGTGGCGCCGCACCAGTTCGCTGTCATGCGGCGCCGGCAGGTTCGCCAGCAAGCGGTTGCCATTGGCTGTCGGCACCCCGGCAAAGCTTGCCAGCAAGTCCTTGAGCAAAAACGGCACCCCCGCCAACGGCCCCGGCGGCAGCGGCCCGGCGGCGGCTGCGCGCGCCCGGTCGAACATCGTGCGCGTCATGAAATTGAGGCGCGGCTGTTGGCTTTCGATGCGGGCAATCGACTCTTCCACCAGCTCCGACGGCTGCACTTCGCCGCGTTTGACCAACTCGGCCAGGCCGACGGCGTCGTAGCGATGGAAATCGGGAAATGCGCTCATAGGTCTCCTCTTTTTATGGATGTTGACGAGCACAATAGCAATGGGGGCCGGGTTTGTCCAGTTGGCGCGGTCTTTGGTTCGCGGCGCAGCGGGTTTCGTTAGGGTGGGCAGAAATCTGCCTACCCTACCTGCCTTTGTGCCCCCCCGCTTTGCGTGCTTGCCAGAGGTCGGATAGCAAAATCGATATCTAGTCCGATGTTCGATCAAATGCTTCCGGCTCGACGTTAGGCGCCTTCGACAAAGCCGCACGGAATTTTTCAACCGAACCGCGCGCGGCTCGATCGGCCAGGTACGTTTCGGTAGTCAACGCGGATATTTTTTCGGCCACCGCAGACGCAATAAACTGATTGAGAGAGATATGATCTTCACCGGCAATTTCTCGTGCCATTTTATGGATCGAATCAGGAAGACGGATGCTGAATGCGCTCATGGTTGTATCTCCAGTGATGCTAGAAAATCGCGTGGCGTCATGACTGCAATTCCAAACTGGGCTGCGCGTTTGAAATCTGCGATATTCCATGTGACAATTGTCGCGTTTGACTTGACCGCGAGTTCCAGTACAAAATCGTCGTCGGGGTCTTTCAGCACTGGTCGCCAGAGGTAAAAGATTTTGTGCAGCACCGCTTTCGAGCAAATAAAATCGATTACATCGTCAATTTCTTCCGACGACAATGCCGTCAGACCTCTCTTTAAAACGGCCTCGTATTCGATGATCAGCGGGGTCGACACTTGCAAAACAAACCGGTCATGTTCCACCATCGAAAGAAGTCGAAACGAGGCGCCTTGTGACGATTTGAGGGCAGCAACAAGAACATTCGTATCGAGGACGATTTTCATTTTGGTATTGTATATGATACCAAAATCATGTCAAGCTGAAACCGTAATCCTCAATCCCCCGCCCACTTCGGCATAAACCTCTCCCGCCCGCGCGCCTCGGCCTCTGCCGCAATCGGATCGTAATCGACGAACGGCACCCGCAATCCGGCGGCGCGCAGCGCTTCCGGCGAGTCGCGCCGCACTTCGGTCACTTTGCTGCAGATGTGCACTTGTTCCCACGCGGTTTGCTGCCCGTCGATGACGACCGGGATCAGCTTGATTTCAAAGCCGAATTTGGCGGCGTTGCGGTTGACGATCACCGGCAACGAGTTCCCCGCGTTGGCGCAGCCGGTCTTTTGTTCGCCTTCGGCTGAGGCTACTGACGGGGAGTCGTTGACTGTTGACATGGTTTGCTCCGGGATGGGTTTTGCAAGTCGATGAATGTAGTTTATCTTAAAGATAAATATAGCGCAAGATATATTTACCTAAAAGATTAATTTAAAGTGCGCAATTCGCCACCGCGTTGTAATCGGGTGAAATTCGGGCGTAAAAAAACCGGCGCTAGGCCGGTCGATGGTGGCGCGGGCAGCGCTAATTGGCGGTGCGGGCGATGGCTTGGGCCAGCAGGCGGTCGGTTTGCATGATGTGGGTGAGCAGCCAGTCTTTCAGGAAGGTCGATACCTTGATCGATAGCGCGGCCATGCCGCTGGTGAAAATATCCTTGAGTTCGACCGCGTCGCGGATGAGCACATCGTGTTCTTGCTTGTGCAGCGGGTAGTCGTCGTAGCCGATGCGCTGCATCGCCGCTTCTTCGCGGGCGAAATGCTCGCGCGTATAGTCGATGAGCCGGTCAAGCGAGGTCTCGATGGCTTCGCGGTCGCGCTGCTGCGAGACGGCGTCGTGGAAGGTGTTGATCAATGCGATCAATTGCTGGTGGTCGCGGTCGATGAATTCGTTGCCGACGCTGAGGGCGTCGCTCCAAACAAACAGTTCCATGCGTTCGACCTTAATATTTGGATTGTCAGCTTGTTAAGCACAGCTGGTGCAGGCTGAATTTCACTCGGTGGAGATTGTAGCGTGGAAATATGAGCAGGGCTAGCCCGAGTTGGGCTATCGACCTGACGCGACTTGGCGTCGCGTCAGGTCGATGGTTTTATTCAAAAGGCAAGCCGGCGGCTTTGCAATCGACTCTTTGGTTGTGTTTCCATCCCTGGTAGCTCTCTTCGTCCTTGAGCTGCGATAGCAGCGCGGCAACTGCGCCTGCGTGCACGCACATGGCCACTTTCGAGCCGTTTCGTCGGGCAACGTCATATTTGGCCATTTCATCGTCCACCAATTTATCCACAGAATTATCCTGCGGTTCGGCCGCTTCCTGGGACGCCTCTGGGGTGGCGTTGCCGCTGAAGACGTTGCGCACCTCGGCTTTTTTCGCTTCAATGCTGGACGCCATCACAAATTGGCTGCCGGTAAAGACCAGGGCGAGCACCAGGCCGACAAGCATGCGGTTCGGCACGCCGTAGGCTTTTCTCCTATACAGGTAGAGCGGATACGCGACAATCCAAAGCAGCACGAGCGAGAAAAACCAGGCGGTCGGGCCGTTTGTGCTTTTTGCCTTGTCGGTGACCATGCCGAGCGCGCGTGCTTCGGCGCTGACGACGAAGGCGCTTCCCAAGACCGTTGCGAGTGCGACCAGCATCAGGGCGTTGCCAGGCGACTGAAACAAATTCATGTTGCCGATCCAGAACCAATCCAGCAGTGTGGCGACAGCGGGAATGGATAACAAAAGGACTTCGTAATTTGCCTTGGCGGGCGCCACCGCGACCGTTGCCTGAGCTTGGGCCATGTTGCTGTTGGGGGCGCCGCAGCCAGGGCAGGCGGTGGCTTCGGTGCTGATTTGTCTTGCGCATTCCTTGCATGCTACCAGGGCCATCATTTTTCCTTGTCGGCATTCGGCGTGCCGTTGCGCCTTTCGATGGAAGTCTCGCGGCCCCGCAGGGTACGCTTGGGGTGCGCACAGGTTTGCCGGCGCCGAAGCGACCGGAAAATCATGAACATTTATACTGTATAAAAATACAGTGTATGTTATTTAAAAGCGGCTGTCTATCCCATGAATATGGGATAAATATGCGATAAAGCCTTACTTTCTATAAATTGCTTGAGTAAGTTTTTATGCAACTGGCGCGCGTGTTCGCGCCGATGGAGGCGTGATGCGGCGGATGGGCGAATTGGCTACGGGGCGCTTCCAAAAGTCACTTCGGCGTCGTCCCGTTGCGGGGAAGCGGGGCCGTTGGCGGCGTCACTCGCCCTTGCGTTCCCGCAGCCGCTGCACCAGGTCGAGACCGGAGATGATGGCGACCACGAAGCCGACCAGGTGGATGGCGTCGTCGCCGTCCGAGCCGAGCAGGTACAGCCCGGCGGCCAGCGCGATGATCGAGGTTGCGAAGTTGAATTTCGACTTGCCCTTGAGCCAGAGGGCGAGTTCTTCTTTGAGGTTCATGATTTAGCGTTGCGCCGATCTATTTGTTAATGTTTATATATTAGGTTGTTCCGACTTTTTTGTGGGTAAGGAAACGCATTCGCGCAAGTTAGGCAAAAACCTCGTCGTTCCCGCGAAGGCGGGAATCCATAGTGAGCCGCCTCGGGCGAATTCCCTATGGATCCCCGCTTTCGCGGGGACGACGGAGGGTTGTGCTGGCGTCTCCACCCACAAAATACTCGGATGAACCATATATTATTGACTGCATAAAATGATGCGTTGTTGGATTTTATCGCGTCGGCGGCATGCGTGCGCGTATAAATATATCCCTGCGCGCATAAATATATATACTTGTGGTTACGTCTTGTTTGGAACTCCGCAGATGCCGAACACAACCGATATGACGACACAAGAGCGGGCTGCCGGCGCCGGCGAGCGGTTTTTGCGCGGCTACGCCATCGCCGCTCGCCTGGGCGTGCCGCTCTTGTGTGCGTGCGTGGCGGCGATACCGTGGGTGGATGGCGGCGTGCGTTCCCCGGTGATGGCGACCATGCCGATGCTGCTGTTGCTGGTCGGCTGGATGCTGGGACGCCGGGCGATGGCCGGGGTCGGCATTTTTTTCATCGCCGAAGTCTGTTTCTACTGGTTCGTCGACAGCGGCGGCTGGCGCAGCTTCGAGATGCCCTTGCGTGCGCCGCAAGGGTGGGCCGCTGCCTGGCTTGCGGTGATTTTCCTGGGCGGCTTCGTGGCCTGGTTTTTGGTCGGCAACCGTGCTGCCGGCTTTGTCGAGCAAGCGCAACGGCAACAGCCGCAGGCGCACGCCAACTTGTCGATCGCCGATAACGAGCGCATTTTCCGCAATGTCACCGATAACGTGCCGGGCATGCTGGCGTACTGGGACGCCGATTTGCGCTGCCGCTTCGCCAACAAGGCGTTCTTCGATTGGTTCGGCAAGACGCGGGAAGAGATGGCGGGCATCGCGTTGCCGGCCATGCTCGGCCCGGTCCTGTATGCGGTGAGCGAACCTTATGTGCAGGCGGTGTTGCGCGGGCAGCGGCAGGTGTTCGAGCGGACAGTCACCAAGTTTTCCGGCGGCATTGGGCATTTGCAGGTCAACTATATGCCCGACTTCGACGACTTGCACCGGGTGATCGGCTTTTTCACCTACGTCGCCGACGTCACAGTGCAGAAGCAGTCGGAAGAGGCGCAGCGCATCGCCGCCACTGCCTTCGAGTCGCACGAGGCGATGATGATTACCGACGCCAACGAGGTGATCTTGCAAGTCAACCGCGCATTCACGCAGGCCACCGGCTACACGGCGCAGGATGCGGTCGGGCAGACCCCGCGCATCCTCAAATCGGGGCGCCACGACGCCCAGTTTTACGAGGCGATGTGGCGCAGCATCGCGGCCACCGGCACCTGGGAGGGCGAGATCTGGGACCGCCGCAAGAACGGCGAGCTGTATCCGAACTGGCTGCACATTACTGCGGTGAAGGGCGCCGGTGGCGTTGTCACGCATTATGTCGGCGCGCAGTTCGACATCACTTCGCGCAAGGCGGCGGAGGCGGAAATCACGCAACTGGCGTATGTCGATGCGCTGACCGGCTTGCCCAACCGGCGCATCATGCTGGACCGGCTGCGGCTGGCGCTGGCTGCCAGCACGCGCAGCGGCCATACCGGGGCGCTGATGTTCGTCGATCTCGACAATTTCAAGAGCCTCAACGATAGCCACGGGCACGACAAGGGCGATTTGCTGCTGCAGCAGGTGGCCGAGCGGCTGTCGGTTTGCGTGCGCGAAATCGATACCGTGACGCGCTTTGGCGGCGACGAATTCGTGGTCATGCTGGAGCGCTTGAGCGCGGATGCCGGCGAAGCGCGCGCGCAGGCCGCCGGCGTCGGCGCCAAAATCCTGGCGGCGCTGGGCGAACCCTACGACCTCGATGGCCTGGCCCACTGCAGCACGCCCAGCATCGGGATCGCGCTATTCCGCGATCGCAAATACGACATCAACCAGATATTGAAACAGGCGGACGTGGCCATGTACCGCGCCAAGGCCGCCGGCCGCAATACGATGCGCTTCTTCGACGACGACGCGTAAGCGAGTGGCTTAAAACTCTTCCCAATCGGTATCCATCGCGGCAGCTCCGACCACCTTCAGTTGTCTGCTCCGCGCCGGCGCGCTGCGCGCCGGCAGCGGGATGGCCGCTTGCCGCGCGGTTGCCGTTGCGGCAGCCGGCTTGCCGGCGCCGACGGCGTGCAGGCGCTGCCCGCCCGACATCAGCTTGAAGGCGCCCACCAGTTGCATCAGGTGCTGCGACTGTTCCCGCATGCTGGCCGCCGCTGCCGCCGCTTGCTCCACCAGCGAGGCGTTTTGCTGCGTGATTTCATCCATCTGCATGACCGCTTGATTGACTTGCTGGATGCCTTGCGATTGTTCGTTGCTGGAGGCGGAGATGTCGCTCATGATCGCGGTCGCCTGGCGCACCGAGTCGACGATTTCCTGCATGGTCTTGCCGGCGTCGTCGACCAGCTTGCCGCCGGCCTGCACCTGCTCGACCGAATTGCCGATCAGGGTCTTGATTTCCTTGGCGGCGCCGGCCGAGCGTTGCGCTAGGTTGCGCACTTCCGCCGCCACCACCGCAAAGCCGCGCCCCTGCTCGCCGGCGCGCGCCGCTTCGACTGCCGCGTTCAAGGCCAGGATATTGGTCTGGAAGGCGATGCCGTCGATGACGCCGATGATGTCGACGATCTTGGTCGAGCTGGCGCGGATCGAATCCATCGTTTCGACCACCTGCATGACCGCATCGCCACCCTTGGCGGCGATGCCGGACGCGCTGGCGACCAGATCGCTGGCCTGTTGCGCGTTGCCGGCGTTTTGCTGCACGGTCGCGGTCAACTCTTCCATCGACGAGGCCGTCTCTTCCAGGCTGGAGGCTTGCGATTCGGTGCGTCCGGAAAGGTCGAGCACGCCCTCGGCGATTTCGCCGGCGCCGCTGTTGACCAGGTCGCTGGCTTGCGTGATTTGCCCGATCAGCAGCTTGATGTTGATCTGCAGGATTTTCAGCGCTTGCATCAGCTTGGCGATTTCATCGTGTCCCGAGGCGGCAATCCTGCCGGTCAGGTCGCCGGAACTCAACTGTTCGATATCGCTCAGCGCCCGCTTGAGCGGCAGCGCCACGCCGCGATAGTGCAGCAGCCCGCTGACGATGGCGACCGCGCCGCCGGTCAGCGCAACTGCCAGCGCCCATCCGGCCAGTTTCCCGTTGGCGCCGTCGGCCAGGGACCAGGCCAGGATCGCATTGGTCAGCGAGAAGGCGACGAAGGCGCCGAACACCAGCGTCATTTTGGCGGTGATCGACAGCCGCCCGAACAGGCGCAGGAAATCGAAGGGCGAGCGCCGATAGGCAGCGCCTTCGCGCACATACAAGCGCTTGTCGCCGGCCTTGATCGCGCGGTAGGCCGCTTCGGCGGCTTGCACCGCGTCGCGCGCCGGCTTGCCGCGGATCGAGGTAAAGCCGACCACCTGGTGGTTTTCGATCAAGGGCGCGACATTGGCTTCGACCCAGTAGCAGTCGCCGTTCTTGCAGCGGTTCTTGACCAGCCCGGTCCAGGCTTTACCGTGCTTGAGTGTGCGCCACATGTCGTCGAATGCCTGTTCCGGCATATCGGGATGGCGCACGATGTTGTGCGCTTTGTTGAGCAGCTCGTCTTCGGCAAAGCCGCTGATACGCAGGAAATCGTCGTTGATATAGGTGATGCGACCCTTCAAGTCGGTTTTGGAGACGATCGTCTCCCAGTCTTGAAGCACATATTCCTTGTTCGTTACCGGCAGGTTGCTGCGCATATTCCCTCGATCGAAACAATGGGCGGCCACGCGTGCGAGGCCGCAACAACAGTCAAGACCGGCGGGATGGGGCCGGCAAACGGCGCAATGCCTGCGGGGAGGGCTGGCATGCGTTTGCTGCGTGGGCTTGCTTGCCCGCGCGATTCATGTTGCGCTTTCCTGTGCGCCTTCGCAAAGTCGGATTGTGGGGACTTTGCTCCGGCGCTCAACGTGCACGGTATGCACGTTGCGGGCGACACGAATCGGTATAGATTATAAAGAAGTATTTCGACGTAGCAAGAAGAAATTGTCGAATTCCCAAATACTACGGGAGCACATCGGAAATCGTGCTGCGGTGCACGGTAAAGGTGCGTTGTAGTGTACGCGCTGTTACGAGTCGGTTACAATTAAATCAATGTTTCCTGTAGCTCGACGGCGGAGGCGACCCCCGTATCCGCGTCCGCGAAAGCCTCTCATTTTAAAAGGAATGCCGTGGATTTCTCTCAATTGACAGTCAGAACCAAACTTGCGGCCGGATTCGGGCTGGTGGTTGCCCTGGTTCTGGCGATGGGCGCGTCCGGCATTTTTCTGCTGCATTCGGCGAAATCGTCCACCGAACACATGATCAACGTCGTGCTGGCCAAGCGCGACCTGATTGTCGAGTGGAGCAATTCGACCCTGGTCAACGGCACCAGGACGATGGCCATCGGCAAGGCCGCCGACGATACCGGCCAAAAGGCGATGGAGGCGCAAATCAAGGCCACCACTGCGCGCATCAGCGAGATTCAAAAGCAATTGGACACGATGGAAAAGAATCCGGCCGAGTCGCTTCTTTTCGAGAAGATCGCAGCGGAGCGCAAAAAATATCTCGCGGTCAGAAACAACATGTTCGCCGCCTTGAAAGACGGTCGGCGCGATGAAGCTAGGGCGCAGGTCGGCGAAGCGCTGCCGCAGGTGCTGGCATCGTATGTGGCCTTGATCGACGAGTTGGCCAAGATCCAGTCGGCGGAAATAGCCAGGGGCCAGGACGAATTGTCGTCCGCATTCGGCGGCGGCCAGTTCTTGTTGGCTGCCTTCGTGCTGGTCGGCGTCTTGTTTGGAACGATCTCTTCGATTGCCATGGCGCGCTTGCTGATGACGCAACTGGGCGGCGAACCGGACTATGCCAAGCGCATCGCCGAGAGCGTGGCCTCGGGCGACCTGACGATGGAACTGATAACGAAGAAGGGCGATCACAGCAGCCTGATGTTTTCGATCAAGTCGATGCGCGAGAGCCTGGTCGATATCTTGCGCAAAATCCACGCCGGCTCGACCACCATCTCGGCGGCGTCGGACCAGATCGCCGCCGGCAACCTCGACTTGTCGAGCAGGACCACGCAGCAATCCGCAGCCTTGAAGGCGACCGTGGAAACCATGCGCGAACTGGCGGCGCGCATTGCCGAAAATTCCGAGACCTCGGACGCCGCCTTGCTGCTCGCGCGCGACGCCAGCGTGGTGGCCGACAAGGCCGGCGTGGTGGTGGCCAACGTGGTCGACACGATGGGTTTGATTACGCAATCGTCGAAGAAGATCGGCGAAATCATCGGCGTGATCGACTCGATCGCCTTCCAGACCAATATCCTGGCCTTGAACGCCGCCGTCGAGGCCGCCAGGGCCGGCGAGCAGGGGCGCGGTTTTGCCGTGGTGGCCACCGAGGTGCGCAGCCTGGCCCAGCGCTCGGCCAACGCCGCCAGGGAAATCAAGGTGCTGATCGGTTCGGCGGTCGACAACGTCGGCGCCGGCGCGGCATTGGTGGACCGGGCCGGCGCCGAAATGGGCGGCGTGGTCGACAGCGTCAAGCGCGTCACCGGCATGATCGAGGATATCAACGCCGCCAGCAAGCAGCAGAATCAAGGCATGGCGCGCTTGAGCGAATCGCTGGGCATGATCGACGACGCCACCCTGAAAAACGCCGAGCTGGTGCGGCTGCTGGCCGAGAGCGAACGGTGGCTGAACGACGAGGCCGCCAGCCTCACCAAGGCGGTCGGCGTGTTCAAGCTCGACATGCGGGTCTCGCCCCGGGTCGCGCTCAACGTCGCCGTGCGCATCGCCATCGCCGGCGCGCCGCCATTGAGCGCAACAGCGGTGGATGCATCGATTGCCGGCATCCGCATCGCATCGGCCACCCGGCTCGAAGAAGGCATCGATTGCGAGCTCTCCTTCGGCGTGAATTTCAAAGGCGTCGACAAGCCGGTCACGGTGCAAGCCCAGACCGTCTACAGCGGCCGAGGCGAGGCCGGCGGATTTGCGATCGGCCTGCGCTTCGTCAAAAGCGCAGCCAACCAGAATCTGAAACACTTCTACGCGTACGTCGAGGATTCGGAGCAATTGCCGACTGCCTTGTGATTGGCTTCTTGATAACGCCACCTTCAACACCATATTTAAATAGGTATAATGGAAAGAAGGCACAGGCACGCCGACGTTTCTAGTTGCTGCACGCCGAGGCTGCCCCCCGGCGCTGCCGGAGCTGCTTGAATTACGTAATATTTGTCACACGTCGAATCGGGAGTATTGCATGGCAAATGACGCCGCCCAATTGAATGCCAAGGAATTGCGCGCCAAGGTCAAAAAATGCATGAACGCGTTGACCAACGACCCCATCGCGTGGGGTGAAGAGAAAAACAAGCTGGTTCAAGATTCTATCGATGCCAGTCTGTACGTCGAACACCTGCATGGCAGCAAGGATTTGATAGAGGCGTTGGCCGATCAGGTCGACTTCGACCAGGGCGGCGGCACTTACCTGTTTACCGGCAACCGGGGAACCGGCAAGACCACCGAATTGATGCGCCTTGCCGAGAGATTGAAGGAAGACCTCGACTGCGAAGTGTTCTATGTGAACATACAGGACTACCTGAACCTCACCATGCCGGTCGAAATCACCGATTTCCTCATCAGCGTGCTGGGTGGATTTTCGGAAAAAATCAAAGAGCGTTACCATGCCGATCCCGGCGAGATCGGTTTTTTTGATCGAGTGGGAACTTTCCTCCAATCCAATGTCACCATCGAAGGTTTCACGGTTCCCGCTATGGGCGCGCAACTCAAAGCGACCTTGCAGCAAGACCCTGGTTTCAAGAAAAAGCTGCAAGAGGGCATGAGAGGACATGTCGCACAACTGGTGTCGGATGCGCACAAGTTCGTTAGTCAAGCAGTTGACTTGGTGCGCTCCAACACGGCCCCGGATAAAAAAATCGTGTTGATCGTCGATTCGCTCGAACAATTGCGCGGCGTGGGCGATATCAAGGATGTGGCGGAAGTGTTCAAAAGTGCGGAGACGCTGTTTTCCGGGCACGCCGATAAGCTGCGCTTCCCGCCGCTGCATCTGATTTGCACGGTGCCGCCATACCTGTCGGCGTTGGCCGGAAATCTGGCTGCGCTGTATTCCGGCGGAAGAATCTTCACCTTGCCCAGCGTGCATATCTATGAAAAGCGTCCGACCGATGGAAAGGAGCCTGTGCAATCCGCTACCGGGCTTGCTCTCATGCGCGATGTTATCGGCAAACGCATCCCCGAATGGAACGATTTTTTCAGGGAAGAGCAATTGTTTCGGCTTGCGGCGAATTCCGGCGGCGATTTGCGAGACTTCATCCGTATGGTGAGACTGTGCATTTCACAAGCGCTCTATGAAACGTCGCCGTTGCCGGATGAAGTGCTGGACGACGCGGAAAGCGCCTTGCGCAACGATATGCCGCTGGCGCGCGACGATAAGGAATGGTTGAAAAAAATTCAAAAAAGCCATGAGCGTGAACTCGATGGCTTGGAAAAATTGCCGATTTTTGCGCGCCTGATGGAAAGCAAATACATCCTCAACTATCGCAACGGCGACGACTGGTACGACGTTCACCCGCTGTTGCGCTCCTCTATCGCCAAAGGTGGCTGACGCAAACTATCAAGCCGCGCTGGACGAAGTCTGGCGCAAGCTGCGGCCCCATCTGGAATTGACGGATGGCTTCGCGCTGATCTTTTTGTTCGCCAGTCATCCGGCGCCGGTCGACACGCTGCGCAAGCGGTTGCGCGATTCGTTGAGCGTCAACACGCTGCCCTTGCGCAAGTTCGTGCTGCAAGGGCTGGAGCAGGTGGACGACACGCTCATCGGCGTGCTGACCAGCCGTCCGCTCGATGGCCGGCATCCGCCGCTGTGGCTGGAAATGTGGCGCAACGCCGGCAACAACGAAGAAGAACGGGAAGCGCAGCGCCGCGCGGTGCGGCGCGTGCTGTACCGGCTCAACGAGCGGCGCATCATACTGGAGCGCGATGTCGCCTGCCCGATTGTGCTGGTTCTGCCGGCGGAACTGCGCATCGACATTCCCGGCATGGTGCCCGACCTGTGGAGCGTGCGTTCAATCACCGCCGATCTGCCCGCGCCGGAAACAGTGCCGCGAGAATCGACCCCACGCGAAGACTATGCGCTCCCCGATCTGACCGCCAGCCGCGAACCATCGGCTGCGGAAAAGGAATGGCAACGCCTGTGGGACGCGACAGAGAACAAGCAAAGACTGACCCCGGAAGCCGCTTTCGCCGCCATCGATGCGGCGCTGGAGCGCTTGGATTATGCCGCCGCGCGGCAAATCGCCGATCAGGTGTTGCCGTTGTTGCGGCCAGGCGAAGGCGCAAAGCAGGAGCCGAATCGGTTGCGCAGCTATGGCATCGCGCTCAATTATTCCGCTCGGGTGTACAAAGACCTTGGCCGACTGAAAGAAGCGCGCGCCGCCTATGCGGAAAGCCTGGAACTTAGCCGCCGCTTGCGCGAGACGCTGGGCGACGCGCCGCAAACCCTGCGCGACTTGAGTATAGCGCTCGATAACATCGGAGGGGTGGACAAAGACCTAGGCCAGCAGGAAGAAGCGCGCGCCGCCTATGCGGAAAGCCTGGAACTTCGCCGCCGCTTGCGCGAGACGCTGGGCGACGTGCCGCAAACCCTGCGCGACCTGAGCGTATCGCTCGATAACATCGGCGGTGTGGACAAAGAGCTTGGCCGGCTGGAAGAAGCGCGCGCCGTCTATGTGGAAAGCCTGGAACTTTTCCGCCGCTTGCGCGAGACGCTGGGCGACGCGCCGCAAACCCTGCGCGACCTGAGCGTATCGCTCGATAACGTCGGCGAGGTGGACAAAGAGCTTGGCCGGCTGAAAGAAGCGCGCGCTGCCTATGCGGAAAGCCTGGAACTTAGCCGCCGCCTGCGCGAGACGCTGGGCGAAATGCCACAAACCCTGCGCGACCTGAGCGTATCGCTCTATAACATCGGCGGTGTGGACAAAGAGCTTGGCCGGCTGGAAG
>JARLJG010000062.1 GCA_031291325.1 Burkholderiaceae bacterium | reverse complement strand
CCGCCCAGCACGGCGTCGACCCACGCGATGCCGGCGCCGCGCAATGCCTTGACCGCCGCGATGCGCACGCCGCAATCGTCGGATTGCGAAATGAGCGGCAGCGGGCGGCGCAAATCGAATTCCGACGACAGCGCCGCGAACCAGCCGTAGCGATCCTCGAACAGCGGCGTGCCGTCCTTGCGCCGCCCTTGCCGGCGCACGATCACCGCGTCCAGTTCGCCGCCGTCGTAGCTGTCGAGCAAATCGCGCGAGCTGCCCATTCGCACTTCCATCGACAGGTCGGGATCGTGCGCGCCGAGCAGCTTGAGCAGCGCCGCGAATTGCGGGCCGGCGACGTGCTCGCTCATGCCCAGCACCACCCGGCGCGCGCCGCGCTCCTCTTGCGCGAAGGCGCGCGCATTGGCGGCCAGCATGTCCCTGGCCAGCGGTAGAAAGTCCTGACCCTGCGCCGACAGCCGCACCAGGCGCGGCGTGCGCTCCAGCAGGGTGCGCCCGAGCTGCGCTTCCAGCCGCTTGAGCTTCAGGCTGATCGCCGATTGCGTGGAGCCGAGCGCGTCGGCCGCATGGGTGAAGCTGCGCAATTCGCAAACGAGCACGAAGGCTTCCAGCGAAGAGAGGTCGAGCAGTGGCATGGCGGCCCTTTCATTGATTCATTCATTTATTCATTAATTATATTCATCATCGATATATTCTTTCATAAATTGTGGAAATCTTCAACGCCGGCTATGATCGTTCCATCATCCCGTCATCCCGCAACCCAACGCGCGGCTGCCAGCCGGCGCCGCGCGCAAACCGCATCGAAAGGATCATCATGCCGCTAGCACGCATTTCCATCAAAAAGGGCCGCTCCGCCGACTACCGCAAGGCCATCGGCGACGGCATCTACGACGCCCTGCGCGAGACCTTCAACGTGCCGGAGAACGACCGCTTCATCCTGCTGCACCAGCACGACGACGATGAGTTCGACTGCGATCCCGGCTACATGGGCATCCGCCGCAGCGAGAATCTGGTGGTGATCCAGATCGCCGTCAGCAACACGCGCGGCATCGAGCAAAAGAAAGCCTTGTACGCGGCAATAGTGCAACGCCTGGCGGCCAGCCCCGGCATCCGGCCGGAAGACGTGTTCATCAATCTGGTGGAAGTGCAGAAAGAGAACTGGTCCTTCGGGCTGGGACTGGCGCAATACGCGTGAGGGCTGCGCCGCCGATCCCGCATGCGCAGTGTTCGGCGGCGGGGAAGATTTTCAGGTGCAGGCTGAATATACAATAGGTATCAAATCCGGCATGCAGCGCCGCGCTATAATGGCCGCATCATGATCGACCGCAAATCAGCCGTTCTCTTTCGCCGCGCATTCCGGCGCAGCCGCTTGCTGCAAATCCTGTTGCTGATCGCCCTCTGGCTTGTCGGCGAGGTGCTGGTGCGCGCGCTCGGGCTGCCGGTGTCGGGCGGCGTGCTGGGGATGTTTGCGCTGCTGGCGCTGTTTGCCGCCGGCTTCAGCCCGCGCAATGTGCAGCGCGGGGCCGATTGGTTCCTGGCGGAGATGCTGCTTTTTTTCATTCCGGCGATTCCGGCGATCTTGAATCATCATGAGCTGCTCGGCTGGCTCGGCGCAAAGGTGCTGGCAGTGATCCTGGTCGGCACGGTGGCTGTGATGGTGGTCACGGCGGGGGCGGTCGATCTTTGCCTGCGCTGGAGCGCGCACCGCAGCCGCGCCGGGGAGCGCCGGCCATGAACCTGCTGGAGCGCTGGTGGAGCGAGCGCGCCGCATTCGCGGTGCTGGAATCGATGGCGCTCTGGTCGCTGGTGACGATTGCGCTGTATCTGCTGGCCAAGCGCTTCCATCGCCGCCTGACGCGCTGGTGGAGCGCGCCGATAATCGTGGCCCCGTTTTTCTTGATCGTCATCACGGTGGCCTCGCACACCAGCTATAGCGTCTACATCAACGGCACGCATTGGCTGATTGCGGCGCTGGGGCCGGCGACGGTGGCGTTCGCCGTGCCGATCCACCGCCAGCGCGCGGTGATCCGCCGCCACTGGCTGGTGCTGGCCGCCGGCGTGCTGATCGGCAGCGGCACGGCGATGCTGTCGGCCTGGTGGCTGGCCGGCATGCTGGGGCTGGAAGGCAGCATGCGCCTGAGCCTGTTGCCGCGCTCGATCAGCACGCCGTTCGCGATGACGGTGTCGGGCGAGATCGGCGGCGTGCCCGACTTGACGGCGGTGTTCGTGATGGTGACCGGCGTGTTCGGCGCGGCCTTCGGCGCGACCATCCTGTACTGGCTGCCGCTGCGCTCGGCGCTGGCGCGCGGCGCGCTGTTCGGCATGGGCGCGCACGCGGTCGGCTCCAACCGCGCGCATCAGATCGATCCCGACGAAGGCGCAATCGCCGGCCTGGTGATGGTGCTGGCCGGCATCTTCAACGTGCTCGCCGCGCCGCTGCTGGCGCACTTCCTGCGTTGACGACGCTAGCGCATCGCGCAATGCCGTAACGCGCAGGCAGGTCCATGCGGCAAGACGCGCGGCGCAATTACCTCTCGCAAACAATTTCCGCAGAAAAACGCAATCGACGCGCAGCTTAGCGACCCTCGCAAAGTTGACAGCTAGGCTTCGGTTCACGCCTTGCCTATCCTGACTGTGAGTCGATTCTCAAACGAAGCAAAGATTCCGACTTACATCAGTGGAGGCCAGAACCCACTTGAAAAAACGGAGGCTTTAAAAGGCCGCCGCGCGGCGTAGTCACGCCCATCGCGCGACGGAGTCTTTCTATTGCCTGGCGCATATTCTGATTCAGGAGATACATCAATGGGAACATCAGTCACAGCGGCAGAAGTCGCACCGGTCACCGCCACCGGCACCTTCAAGTGGGACCTGCAATTGTACGAAGAACGCGGCACTTGCTGGATCAAATGGGGCACCGACTCCCCGTTCCGCGCGCAGCAAGGCCGGGTCTGCCTGTATCCGGGAAGCTTCCCGTCCGACCCGACCCAGGCCAAGGCGTGGAGCTGGGATAACGAACACAACAACAACTACGACACCGGGCAACCGTGGGGCGCCGGCTGGTGCGCGGCCTACATCGCAGAGAAGAGCCCGAACGGCCCGTACACCTATTTCATCAAGACCGCCGTTACCAAGACCTGACCCGGCAGCGAGTGTTTCAGGAGCGCAAGCCGGGCGGCAGCGCCCGGCCCGCGCTGTTGGCGCTGGCGCCGGCTGCCGCGCCATCAAAGGCAGCAATGGGTACGGCAGGGCGTCAAATAGCGAAGCGTATTGCGCCGCATGGAAACGCAACACACCCACTTGCTGCATCGTCGTCGCGCACGAGATTTTTCGCCGTCTTGTCGGCGACGCGAATTGTCCGCAGGATTGCGTCGGCGGTGGTGGCGAAGCGTCGGGAATTGCGGAGCAAACATGCGGCGCAATACGCTTCGCCATTGGCGCCCTACCGGATACCGCGCGTAGGCTGGGATGTAATCCCAGCTATTGCCTGTCGCGCGCCTTTTGCTGGGATTGCATCCCAGCCTGCACCACCACGCCCCCTACCGCTTGACCCCTTCCCCAAACATGATCACGCCCTCTTCCTCGAACAAGATGCGCTCGCAGGGGCGGCCGAATTTGGAGGCTTCGAACAGGCGGGACAGGTCTTGCTGGTCGCGGTGGATCAGGCGCCAGTCCAGCACGCTGTCGAGGAAGGCGCGGTCGGGATTGGATTTGTGGAAATTGCCCAACAGCACGCGGCCTGCCGGCGCCAGATGGTCGTGGATCCAGTTCAGCAGCTTGACGACGAACTGGTCGCTCAGGTAGTCGATGGCGGCCATGCTGTAGATCAGGTCTTGCGGCGGCAGGTCGAGTTGCTGGCTGCCGCCGGCCAGGTAGATCAGGTTGCCGGGCACGGTTTGCACGCGATCCGCCACATCGACGGCCTCGGCCCAGCGCTGCACCGATTCCAGCGCCAGGTGGTCGATATCGATGCCGGTGTAGCGCACCTGGGCGTCGGGGGTGGCGCTGAACAAGTCGTAGATTTCCTGCGCCGCGCCGCAGGCCAGGCCGGTTACGCGCGCCGTGCCCAGGCGCGCCAGCACCGCGCCGATTTCCGCGCCGATCAGCGCGCGCCGGTTGCGGATCGCCTTGGCCGACGGCTGGTCGAGGAACCAGCGATCCAGCAGCGGCCCCAGGCGCGCATGGCCGCCGGCTTCGTCGCGGTAGATCAGCTCGATCGTATGGTAGTCGCCGGCATAGCCGCGCGGCTTTGCGTAGAGCCGCTCGGCCACCGAGGTCAACGCCACGTAGGGCAGCAATTCGCGCTGCACGATCGCGCCCAGGTCGGCGCGCACGTGAGCGCTCAGATCGCTGGCCATCAAGGCGTTGAATTCGGCCAACAGCTCGCGGAAGGCCGGCTGCAGCGCGGCGCGCGCGTCCTCGGCGGGATGCTCGGATGCGCCCACCAATTGCCGGTCGAGTCCCGACAGCAACGCCTTGAACGCTTCCACCTGCGCCAGCAGCGCATTGGCCGGTTCGCTCTCGCTGGCGACCCTGGTGGCGCTGGCGGCAAAGCGCGTCAGGCTGTTGGTGGTTTCGCGCAGGCGCTGGGCGATCAGGCAGGCGATGCCGCGCAGGAAGCGCGCGGCGAACTCGCTGTCGACCTCGATCTTCTCTTCGATCGCCCGGCCTTCCAGGCGCAGCACCAGGGATTTTTCCAGCGTGCGCACCGAGGCCGACGCCACATGGTTTTCCAGCCAGCCGAGGTCGCCGACCAGGCTGCCGGCGCCGATGCGGGCGATTTCGTAACGCACATCGTCGACGCCGTCGCCGCCGTTGTAGACCGAGAGCAAGCCGCTCTCCAGGATATACAAGTCGGCGTTGGACGATCCTTCGTTTATCAGCACTTCGCCGGGCGGCAGGTTCAGCACTTCGGCATTGGCGTCGATCCAGCCGAGATCGGAAGGCTGCAACGACTCGATAAAGGTCTGATAGGGCAATTGCATGGGCTTCTCCGGTGCGGGGGTAAGCAATTATTGAGCAAAAACGCTCTTTCGTAAATTGATTTGACCGAAGCGGGGCCAGACTGCGGCAAAAGCCGCATCCAGCCGCCATGCACAGGCGGTTTGTGTCCGCAAAGAAACCCCAGCCTAGCGCAACAAGGTGTCGCGCATCGCCGACGCCATCGGCTGCGGACGTTCAAGCACGGCATCCAATTGCGCAATTCGCGCTTCGCAAGTCAGCGCCATGGTCGACGCGGCATCGCCAGCGTCTCCCGATTCCGGCGATGCGCCGCCCGCCGCCGGTCGCGGCGCACCGTTCGGCAGCGCCGGAAAGGCTTCGCCTTTGGCAATCTGCCTGGCAATGTGCGCGCCGTATTTTTCCACGAAGGCGCTGTGGATGCCGCTGTATTCGATCTGCACGTCGCGCAGCGCCGCCGGCTTGTCGCCCGGATGTTGCCCCTTCCAATACCGATGCGCCGATTCGTACACATCGATCAGCGCCTGCTGAAATGCCTTGGTGTTTTCAGCCGAAAAATAATTGGCGGCTGCCTGTCGGCTCAACTCGCCTGTCGCCAGTAGCCGATAACATTGCTTCGGATCGTGCGCCTGCAATATCCTGAGCGTCTCAACATTCACGCGTGCCCATTCTATGTGTGTCTTTTGATCGGCAAATTGGAGCTTCTCCGTTCCCAGGCGCGCCAAGGATGGGCGGGCATGCAGACAGACTTGCGAACCGGGCCGACCGCTTGCTATCATGCAGGCGGCAGCGATGTGGTAGCATATTTCCACCGCCGCTCCGAAGCGCACCATGCCCACGATGCACAAGCAGACCGCCGCCCGCCATCGCCCCGCCCTCGCCTTGCGCCGGCTGGCTGGCGCGCCGCTGCTATGGGCGCTGTGCGGCGCGGTCCAGGCGCAGGACGCGCCGCGCCACTACTACGACGATCCGTTCCTGCAAGTGACGACGGCGCTGCCGCAATGCGCGCCGCAGGAACCCAGCAAAATCACACAGGCGCAAATGCAGGCCGAGGCGCACTATCGCACCGAGCGCGGCACCAGTTGCTATCAATCGGGCCGCTGCCGCCTGCCCAACGCCTACCTGTACGACCGCGAAATCATCCCGCGCGTGCAAAAGGCGCTGCTGGCCGACGGCGGCTTCGCCGACACCAGCATCGCCGTCGAAGGCCAGCGGCGCTGGGTCTGGCTCAAGGGCTGCGTGCGCAGCGCCGAACAATCGGCCGCCGCCGAACGCCTGGTGCGCAGCATCGACGATGTCGAAGCCGTCATCAATCAACTCACCGTACTCGATCGCTAAAAGAGGAACTGCCACCCATGCAAATCGATCCCGCCACGCACACCACCGCCGAAGTCTATAAACTGCTGACCAACCTGATCGTGCCGCGCCCGATCGCCTGGGTCACCACGCAAAGCGCGGGCGGCGTGGTCAACCTGGCCCCGTTCAGCTTCTTCAACGCCGTCGGCTCGAAGCCGCCCTACCTGGTCATCAGCGTCGGCGAAAACGAGGACGGCAGCCCCAAGGACACCGCCCGCAACATCCTGGAAAACCGCGAATTCGTCGTCAACCTGGTGACCGAAGACTTGTTCGACGCGATGAACATCTCTGCCGCCGATTTCCCGCCCGACATCGGCGAAATGGACGCCGCCAAAGTCGCCTCCGCGCCCTCGCTGCAAGTGCGCCCGCCGCGCGTGGCCGCCGCGCAAGTGAGCATCGAATGCAAGCTGCACAACGCGCTGCCGCTGGGCGCCAACACCCTCATCATCGGCGAAGTCGTGATGTTCCACGTCGCCGACCAACTGGTCGGCCCGCGCCTGCACATCAACAACTTCGCCCCGATAGGCCGCATGGGATCGCCCTCGGTCTATTGCCGCACGACAGATCGATTCGATGTCGCACGCATCAACTATGCGCAGTGGTTGAGCGGACAGGAAGGCAAAGCGGACTGAAGCGCGCACCAGGGGGCGCCAAACACAGGCGTCCGCCCGCCTCCCGTTCAAAGTCTTGAGCACCAGCAACACCATCCCGCCGAAACCTGGAATCTGTCAGAATCCTGCCACAATACCTGTCAAAGTTGACAGGTTCCATTTACTAAAAAAACATGACAATCTTTTGAAAAAATAACTAAAAGTAACGGGACGAAGTCAGGTCAAGGTGCCGAATGCTTCGGTGCTGGAATCTCACGAACGGAATTACTGAGCAGTAATTTTTGCGGGGCGCTTAAGCACCCCGCTTGGGGGAGTGTTCGCTGGACTTTGTGGTTTGGCGCGGCGCTGGCCATTGATTCTTTGCTGGGTAACGTCAACGCCGAACGACCGATGCGTGTTGCACAGTTTTGTATCGTTAAAGTTGGCCACTGCGTGCAAATCAATACATCGTTCCCTTTAACAGCGTCCGATCTTATCTGCAGTCGCAGCGTCGGAATTGGCGCTTCTGCGGCGTATGAGGCTGATTGAAATTGCCACGAATTTCTTAGAATTTATCCAAGGGGGTGCTATGAAGCTTTGCCAATGGGTTACAGCGATAAGTGTGTTGTTAGCTGGTTGTGCCACGCCGCCTTCGACCAATGAGATATCGGGCGCATTTACAACGGAACTCAAGAAGGTCAATAATTTTGCCAGTAATGTGACTCAAATATGCGCGGACCCTGACGTTAAGGCGCTTTCCTCGCCGCAAGCCATTCTGGCTGATTTGAAAACAGGCCTTGAGGCAGACTTCGGCTTGTCGAGTAATCCGAGCGATGCGCCCGACAAGACCAATATTCAACTGACACTGAACGACCTTCAAAACCAATTCGCAACGATCAAAGCGGAAGACCAGCAGTCGGTTGCACAGATCAAATCTTCCATTGCGGCCCTCAAGACCGATGTCACAACGGTTCGCTCGGATATTGAAAACAAATTTTCCACCTGGACAAAAAGCGAACAGTCCGAGTGCAAAGCAAACCCCTTGTCTTGCGTGATACCTACGATATTTTCGGTTGAACAATTGGCGCAAACGATGCAGGCCGATGCAGGAACACTCGTCGCGGATGCACAAAACGCCGAAACCGCAATCAAAGTCGACTTGAACACCTTAGCTAAAAACAATTCAGTTGCCGCGACACACATCCGTGACGATATTCAGAAGCTTGAGGCGATGGCTTTGATATTAAAACAGTTCGTCGACGCCATTGTCGAGCCTCAGAACAAGAATAATTCTTCAAGTGCAAACCAGGCGAATCAAGCGATTACGGCAGCAATCAAGCAAACGGTCAAAGACAGTTTTGACAAGTACCTTGCCTACGAGGCTGCCTTCCAGACTGAAAATCTCGTGACGCAACTGGCACGCGACACAATTGCAAAAATCGACTCGCTCACCGGGCAAACGTTTGGTCTGTCGTTACTTGTCGCCACCGCTGCAGAAGGTGGGTTATATGAATTTGCTCGCCCGGAAATACGCAAATTGGCCTTGGATGCGAGGGATTCAACAAAGAAATCAAATTCCGCAACTTCACAATTTGAAGGTTTGTACTATAACGCATTGGTTGCCCAATCCTGCAGCCGCATGGCACAGGACTCCAATAGCTTGGACAGCAACGCCGCCCGTGCGCAATTGTTTTTAGCGCCGATTCACTTGGATTTGATTTGTGATGCCAATTATGATGCACAATCAAAAATAATCTCTTGCTGGGCACCGCCCCAACCGACACCGGCAGCCGCGCCAGCCGACACAGCTTCCACTCAAACGCCCCCAACGAATAAGTCAGCTGCAGATTCGCCAAGCAACACTCCCTTCAAGTCCGTAGCAGTGGAGGATGTCAACGCCAAGGTTAAAGAGAATAATGTCAACTCACCCAGCAACAAATCAACCGACTATGTGAAGCAAGTTTTTAGCAAGGTCTATTTGGCCGCCAATGCCCAAGCAGCCGTTGTCGCCCCTCCCGCCGCCAATCCACGCGCATCGACTCTCCGGGGCAACAAATATGGAGGAATGCAGGCGGAGTCAATTGTCGTTGGGGTCGTCGGTCAACCAGGCACGGCCCAGCCGGCGTCCGGCCACGCGCATCCTCACTTAACACAGGACAATATTACCGCCTCAATCAATCAGTTTTTCGCACAAAAGGGACCGCCTCCGGCAATTCGATGATGCCAGTATCGCAGCGCTTTGGAGGATGGGTGTCGGAAATCAAAAGGGGTCAGCGTCGCATTAAAAGCGATGCAAGGCCCCGAATCGACGACACTTTCTGCCACCCATTACTATGTGAAATACAGCATCAATTAACACTTCCAACCTGAAATTCGCCATGCGCCCAATTTCCGCAGTCACCCTCTCCTGCCTCCTCGCGCTGACTTCAATCGCCTTCGCGAAAACACCGCCGACGGAACTCGCACCGCCGGACTCATCCGCCGCCGCGCCCCCGTTTTCCTACCCCGAAAGCGCCGAAAACGGTTGGCCGAAATCGTGTGAAAGCGATCCTGCCGCTACCGATCCGTCAAACCCGCCGCCGGATGGCCCGCAGCAATCTCCCATCGACTTTACGCGGCTGACGCCGGTGCCGGCCACTATTCCGCTCGGCGTGCTGGTCAAGGGCACCTACAACGAGGGGGAAAACAATGTCGTCTTTCCGATGCCGACTATTGCCGTGGATTTCATGAATGAAAAACTTACCTACAGTCCGGTGAGTTTCCATTTTCATTTTCCGAACGAGCATGTGGTCAAGGCTAATACGGCGATGCTGGAGTTGCATATCAAGGCCAAGGACCAGAATCAGCATTACGGGGTTTTTGCGGTCCTGTTTGAACCGGGTTTACGCCACAACATGCCTCGGAACCCCTTGTTGAATCAGGTCATCGCCAATCTCATGGCGCCGGGGACGATGTCGGGCCAGGTCGATCTGGTGCCCGCCCTGAACAAGTTCATGACCAGTCATTTTTACGCTTACGTCGGTTCGCTCACTACGCCGCAATGCAATACCGGCATTAACTGGTACGTTCTGCAAACGCCGGAATTGGCACCGGCAAGCCAAATTTCTGCCGTGGTAAAAGCTCTTCAGGGTGCGAATATGCCTCGATCAAACAACCGGACGCCGCGTCAACTGACAACGCCGCTGCCGACCGTTTATCTGTCGAACCAATAGGCAGTTGCAGTTTTTCACGTCCCGCTGCCCATTGACGCGAATATACGTTCCGTTCGAGATATACTGCATCAACCGCAACGAACATTAGCCCAACAACTGAATCGCCTCTAGTGTGCCCGCTACAGCCATTTTCTGCGACAAACAATTAGGGAAATCGGACATGTCGACACGCCGCCGCAAGGGCCTTTTTTTGAATTTCGCCTGCGCATTGCTGGCGCTGGCCGCTATCGCCGGCTTGAGTGCTTGTCACCGCAAGCCGAGCGAGCAGCCGCTCGCGCCCGATCTTGCCGCCATTGCGTGCCCAGCCGATAGCGCCGAGCACGCGCGGGCGACTATCGGCAACGCCAAGGTGCTGTTTCTGTGCATTCCCAAGGATCGCACGGCTGTGCCGAACAAGATCGGCTGCAATCCAGACGGGGTCATCCGAAGCTGCGACGTGGTCAACGAGATTCAGTTGAGTCACCGCGCCGGCGATAGCCGCGTCCATGTCGGATCGATCTATGATCGCCTGTTCATTGGCACGCGCTCGGAGGCGGAAAAGGAAGGCGACTCGCAACTCTACGTCATTTTTCACGAAGGGCCGCCCACCGGCCAGACCTTCGGCGAGATCGAAACGCCGACGCGCTTTTTGCTTGCCGATGGCGATGCCTTGCTGCCGCCCGCTTTTACCTTCGTCAAGGGCACGCAATGCGACAAACAGTCGACCGTGCTCAATACCGGCATCTGCAATATGGAAGCGCAGACGGCCTCGCTGTATTGGCATATTTCGGTCACGATCTGGCACAACAAGGGCACCGAGATTTCGCCATCGGAGTATCGGAAGGAGCTTGCCTTCTGGATGCCGTATCTGGAGAAAATGGTCGACGATCCCAAAGCCGCGAGCGCGGCGGGGCATTAGTCGAGCGCACGGGCCGCCTTTGATTGCCCGCTTGTGGAATCAGCCAATCGATGTCGTTTGGTTAGGTGCGCGATACATCCAAAGAAGCGTTTCGCGCAAGGGGATGAGCTGCAAATCCCCTATTCGCGCCCGCAACTTTTCTGCCGAGCCGACCAGGGACTTGACATCGGACGCGCGCACAAAAGCCGGGTTCACGCGCACCGCGATCCGATAGCCGGCGATTTCTTCCATCGTCTCGACGATGCTGCGCAAGGAATATGGCTGGCCGCTGCAGATGTTGAAGGTTTCGCCGGCGCAATCGGTTTGCAGCAAGCGCCGATAGGCGCGCGCCACCATCCGCACGTCGGAAAAATCGCGCTCGATGTCCAGATTTCCCAGTTCGATCGACGCCGCGCGCGCCTTGAAATGCGCGACAATCTTCGGCGCCAGGAACCTCTCGTCCTGCCCGACTCCGGTGTAATTGAAGGGCCGCGCAATGACGATAGGCAGGCGCTCGCACCAGGTCTTGACCAGGTGCTCCATCGCCAGTTTGCTGGCCGCATAGTGATTGACCGGCTGCGGCGGCTGCGACTCGTCGAGACTGCCCGCCGCATTCCCATACACGTTGGCGCTGCTGGCGATGAGCACTTGCCGCGGCGTCAACTCCACGTCCGCCAGCGCCTGCAAGAGATTGAGCGTGCCGATCACGTTGACGCGATAAAATTCGACCGCTGCGGCGTGCTCCACGAAACTGACGCCGGCCAGATGGACGAGGTAATCGGGACGCACTTGTTCGATGACGCGGCGGCAAGCGTCGAGCGAGGCGATGTCCAGGCTGACTTGGTCGCCATGAAGCGCTGCGCCAAACACGGCGCCGGCTACGCGAAACCCGGCCCTCTCAAGTTCCGTCTTGACGTATCCGCCGGTAAAGCCGCCTGCGCCGGTCAGCAGCACGCGACCGCGCGAGGCCACCGGCGTCGGGTCAGAAAGTGACGCCAATTGCGTTTCTCCGCAAATCGGCCTGGACCATCATTTGGCACAACTCTTCCAAGGTGGTCGAGGCCGACCAACCGAGCTGCGCTTTGGCCTTGCCCGGATCGCCGATCAGCAACTGCACTTCGGACGGGCGATAGAATGCTTGACTGACCTGCACCAGGGTTTTGCCGCTGGCGGCGTCGACGCCGATTTCCTGTTGGCCGGAACCGCGCCATTCGATGCGATAGCCGGCAGCCTGGAAGGCCATCGTCGCAAAGTCGCGCACGGTCTCCGTGCGATTGGTCGCCAGCACATAGGTGTCCGGCGCGTCGGCCTGCAGCATGCGCCACATGCCGTCGACGTACTCCTTGGCGTAGCCCCAGTCGCGCTTGGCGTCCAGATTGCCCAACTCCAGACAATCGAGTTTGCCGAGCTTTATTTTTGCCACCGCATCGGTGATCTTGCGGGTGACGAATTCGCGCCCGCGCAGGGGCGACTCGTGATTGAACAAGATGCCGCTGCAGGCGAACAGATTGTGGGTTTCGCGGTAATTGATGGTCATCCAATGCGCGTACAGTTTGGCCACGCCGTACGGGCTGCGCGGATAAAACGGCGTGCTTTCGATTTGCGGGAATGCTTGCGCCTTGCCGAACATCTCCGAGGTGGAGGCTTGATAAAACCGGATCGACGGGTCGACGATTCTGATCGCTTCGAGCAAATGCAAAGCGCCGATGCCGGTGATTTCGCTCGTGGCTAGCGGTTGGTCGAACGAGGCGCCGACGAAACTTTGCGCGGCCAGGTTATACACTTCGCGCGGGCGCGTCGCTTGCAGCAGTCGCATGCAGGAACTCGCATCGGTCAAATCGAATTCCAGCAGCTGCAAATTCGGATGCCGGTCGATGCCGAGTTCTTCGATGCGCCAGAAATTGACGGAACTGGTGCGACGGTAGGCGCCGAAAACCCGATAGCCCTTGTCGAGCAAGAGCGCCGCCAGATAGGCCCCGTCCTGGCCGGTAATGCCGGTGACGACGGCGGTGGGCTTATTCATGAGAGGACGGAAACTCTATCCAGTGTCGGGGATGACGCCGCGCCGCTCCCCTGCCCGATCGCGCCGATCGCATAATCGACAAACCGCCCGACCCCTTGCTGTTGGTGCCAAATTTGCGCGCCGCGCCGGGCCGCCGCCGCATAGCCGGGATAGTCGCGCGCAATCTTGGCTATCGCTTCCAGAATGTGCTCGACCGAACCCTCGATGTAGCAGGCGGACGATCCCAGGTTTTGAAACCGCACCGCAGACAGGGTGCCGGAGGCCAGCACCAGCGGCACGCCGCTGGCGACGGCGCTGCAGGCAATGCCGGACAGGCGGCGCGAATATCGGTAGCGGTCCATCGGACAGACCACCAGATCGCAGTTGGCTATCTCGCCATACAAATCGTCGACGAAGGATCGCAGCAAATGCAGATTGGGGTTGTCGACGCTGGAGTTGAATTGTCCCCTGGTGTCGTGCAAAACCACGCGGTAGCCGAGCGAAAGCAGTTGATCGCACAGCGCCGGGATGATCGCAATCCCTCTTTCCACGCGCTGATGACCGAAGAAGCCAATGGTGCGCAAGCCGGTCGAATAATGCTGCCGCTGCGCCCCGCCGATCGGCACCGGCGGCAACGCCACCGGCAGTCCATTGAGGAAGGTTTGCAGGTAATTGCCGATCACCGGGTCGATCGCCGCCAGCGTCACCGGCAAATTGCGCTGCTGCGCCAGTTTGCTCGCCATCGACCAGACTTGCGCGGATGTCGCGTGTTGATATGTCGGTTCCGTATGCGCCACGCCCAGCATCGGCGACGCATGGTTCGACAGGGAAAACGCCCAGAAATGTTCCGCCGTGAGCGACGGGAAGATGCACAGATCGGCGCGCGGCACGCTGCTCATTTCCGCCGCCGCCTGGCGGGCGATGGCTTCGAGTTGCGCCAGCTGCGGTTGCTCGTCAACCGGCTGCGCATAGCAAAAATAGGAAAACAGGCGTGAAAATGTGCAGCCGATTTTCGTGAATTCGGCGTCCACGAAATCCCGCGCGCAATGCGGGCCCCATACGCTGACGGTAAATCCCTTTTGCACGAAGTCGTTGGCGATGGAACGACAAAAATCAAAATGATGGCCGGACTTCGACGCTATCCCGTGATCGAAAATGTGTATGTGCATCGTGCTCTTATTGTGTTCGGTTTGTCCGACAAACCATCGATGGAATCTGGACAGGATTTAGTGTGGAACCGGGTGGATCCGGGTGGATTCGGGTCACTACGAGTGAATTCTGGCGAACGCGCGCAAACTTGCGCAAATTCGCCGCACTTCCACATGGCCCGCACGCGCGAAAACCGCGCGCTGTCGGCATTTTAGTATTTTTGCCACGATCCGGCAACCGGGGATCGAATTGGGCGGGGCCAACAGGGGAAATAAGGAAAAGCCTTGCCGGCGCGATGCAAGACGGGAATAACGGCGCTGCAGAATTTGCGGCTTTAACGCAAGGCCGGCCGCTGCGGTGAGTCCGAAGCAGCCGGCGCCGCCGAGGGGAAAGAACTGCAACGCTATTTATAGATGCCGCAGCCCACCACCAGGTCTTCGTATTTTTCCACATAGGTGGACTTTTGCTCGATATTCTTGCTTACCGGGTCCAGCCATTTGTAGTCGACCCAACCGTTGCCCTTGGCGCTGGCGACTTCGATCATTTTCTTGATGAAATACACGCCTTCGGCATCCTTCAACTCGGTCGTATTCTTGCCGACCAGACGCGGATTGCCGCCATGCGCCAAGGTCGTTCCTTTGTTGTCCTGGACGAAGATGTAGAGATCCCTGTCCTTGAATTGGCCGGTGGGACTGTTGAATTCGGCAAACGCCTTGTCCCTGCCATTGGCCTTGATGAAGGCGACCGCTTTCTTGACCAGCGCGGTCGCTTCTGCCGCGCTGCCCTTTTCAGCCGCAGCCGCCGACGCAGGCTGCAGTGCCATCGCGCACAGACCCATCGTCAAGGCAATCAATAGTTTTCTCATTTTTCCGCTCCTTTGTAATACCACGTTGTTAAAAATTATGGTTGTTCCGACTTTTCTGTGGGTAAGGAAACGCGTTCGCGCAAGTTATGCAAAAACCTCGTCGTTCCCGCGAAGGCGGGAGGCCGCCCCGCGGGAATCCATAGTGACATAGCTCGAGCGAATTCCCTATGGGTCCCCGCCT
>JARLJG010000061.1 GCA_031291325.1 Burkholderiaceae bacterium | reverse complement strand
TTTGGCAAAAACCTCGTCGTTCCCGCGAAGGCGGGAACCCATAGGGAATTCGCTCGTGCCACCTCACTACGGATTCCCGCGTTCGCGGGAATGACGAGGGGTTGTGCAAACGCTTTTACCCACAAAATACTCAGATGAACCATGGTTATTTTCCCGTCCACCGGCTCGGACATCGATCCAACGCTGCGCCCAACCGGCGCGCATGAACTGCCGCATTGTATACGAAGCGCGCGATATCGGCGCCGCGCGCGAATACGCACGACTGCAGCTCAAAGCTTAAAGAAGTCCGAATTCCGGTCGATATTCCAGACATGCACGTTGCGATGCTCTGTTAGTGTCGGTCTTATGCGAGGCAATAGGAGGCAGCCATGAACAAGGCCACGAATCCAACCAAGGAACAGGTGCGGGACTGGATCGAGCATCGGCACAGCGATCATCGGCCACTGCCCGACATCAAGCAAATCCGGCGCGAACTAGGCTGGGGATTGCGCAAGCAAATCGGCAACCGAAGTTAGGCATTCTGAACGCGCATCAGCGGCAGCGCGTCGGCGACGCGCGCATAGCGCAACACGACACCCAATTCGGATTTGATGCGCCGGTTGCTCAAACGCCGCGATTCGGTCATGAACGACCACAGCATCGGCGAGACGCTGCTTTTCAATTCGGCGCGCGGCAGGCGCGGCGCCTGCGGCAAATCGAATTGCCGCGCGACCGCGTCGAAATACTCCCCCATTTTCATGCACGAATCGTCCACTGCATGATAGACGCGGCATGGCGCGCCGCGCAGCAACGCCAGCACCACGATGCGCGCCAGGTCGTCGGCATGGATATGGTTGGTATACACGTCGTCCTGCTCCTGCAACGCGGGAATGCCCTTGGTCAGGCGCTCGATCGGCAAACGCTCGGCAGCGTAAATCCCCGGAACCCGCAAAATCGACAAGCGCGACCCGGAGCGGCGCGCCCAGGCGCGCAAGGTTTGCTCGGCGTCGACGCGGCGCTGGGCGCGCGCATTTTGCGGATTGGGCATCCGTGTTTCGTCCACTAGCTGGCCGCCGCAGTCGCCGTAGACCCCAGTGGTGCTCATGTACACCAGCGTTGCCTTGGAAGGCAACACGGCGGCCAGATGCCGGGTTCGACGGTCGGTCGCACCGACCGATTGCGGCGGCGCCAAATGGACGATGGTCGACGCCAGCCGCGCCAGCCGCGCCAGGCTGACCGGATGATCGAGGTCCGCAAGAATCGGGATGGCGCCGGCAGCGCGCAGTTCGCCGATCCGCTCTGCCTGCCTGGTTACCGCAAATACGCGAAAACGCCCGTGCAACAGGCGGATGATGCGCATGCCGATGTCGCCGCAACCGATGATGGTCAGCCTCGGTTTTCCGGTCTTGCCGCTTTGAATTGGGTCAGGCATGATGGATATCGATTCGGATTGAATTTGGTTTGGAACGACGGCAATAATCGCATAGTGTAGTGCTTGTGCGAAATCAATCGCAATATGCCCCCAAAAAATGCGAAAATAACCGGTTGATATTCAATACTTTGCACAATCATGAGCTTTCAAATCACGCTCCAGCCGAGCAATCGGCAATATCCCTGCGACGAAGGCGAAACGCTGCTGGCAGCCGCCATCCGCGCCGGCCTCGCCCTGCCCTATGGCTGCAAGAACGGCGCCTGCGGCAGTTGCAAGGGCAAGCTGCTTTCCGGCTCCATCGAGCATGGCAAGCACCAGGAAAAGGCACTGACGAAAACCGAAGCTGAGCAAGGACAACTGCTGCTATGCTGCGCGACTGCGCATTCCGATTTGGTGATCGAGGCGCGCGAGGTGCAGGGCGCCGGCGAATTCCCGGTCAAGAAAATGCCGGCGCGCGTGGCCAAAATCGAGCGCCTGTCCGACGATGTCGCCATCGTTTCGCTGCAATTGCCGGCCACCGAAAAACTCCAGTATCTGGCCGGCCAATACATAGAATTCCTGTTGAAGGACAACAAACGCCGCAGTTATAGCATGGCGAATGCGCCGCACAAGAACGAACACATCACCTTGCACATCCGGCATATGCCGGGCGGCTTGTTTACCGATCAAGTATTCGGCGGCCTGAAAGAACGCGACATTTTGCGCTTTGAAGGCCCGCTGGGCACTTTTTTCCTGCGCGAGGATTCCGACAAGCCGATCGTCTTGCTGGCGTCGGGAACCGGCTTCGCGCCGATCAAGGCGATCGTCGAGCAATTGGCGCACGACAAGACCGAACGTCCCGCCGTGCTGTATTGGGGCGGACGCCGCCCCAAGGATTTGTACATGCATGCGCTATGCGAAGAATGGGCGCGCACGCTGCCCAACTTCCGCTATGTGCCGGTGGTCTCGGATGCGACTCCCGAAGATAATTGGCACGGTCGAACCGGCTTCGTGCACCGTGCGGTGATCGAGGATCTGCCCGATTTGTCGGGCTACCAAGTCTATGCCTGCGGCGCGCCGATTGTAGTCGAGTCGGCCAAGCGCGATTTTGTCGCACTGTGCAAACTGCCGGAAAACGAGTTCTACGCCGATTCGTTTACGTCGGAGGCCGACCTGGCTTAGCGGCCTCCCTAACCACTATGCGCATCTTTTAAAGCGATATTGTCGAGCGACGGCGCACCGGTGTTTTGCACCGGCTGCACCTCTTGCAAGACAGGTCTCTCATTGGATCGGCGCGCATCCGCCAGCCTTGCCTCGGCAGCGCGCATCGCTTCATCGGCGCGGCGCTCCAGGTCGGCATTGAGTGCGCGCGCGGCAACCAGCGACGCCTGCAAGGCGACTCCAGCCTGCTGCGCCGCTTTGAGTTTTTCCGCCGCCTGGCGCGCTTCGGAAGCGCGCACGCGCTGTTCGGCGCGGATGATGTCCAACAGTTTCTTTTCCTTGATCTTGAACGCTTCCAATGCATGCAACGCCTCGGTGGCCTTCAATTCTTGCGCTTCGCGCTGTTGGCGTTCCGCGTTGAGCTGGTCTTGCAATTCGTCGTTATGCTGGTGCGCGTACACCAGTTCGCGCGCGGCCATTTGGTCGTACGCGTCGATTGCCTGATCGGCACGATACTTTGCCGCCTTGATCGCTTCTTCGGTTTTCAACCGCTCGGCTTTGGTCACTTCGGCCAGGCGCAATTTGTCCGCTTGAATGATTTGCTCGACCCGCAAGCGCTCCACCTTGAGCACCTCTGCAGAACGCGCCCGTTCGGCTTGCAACGCTTCGTCGGCAGCTTGTTGCGCCAATCTCGCCAAATCGGCAGCATGCGTCTTTTGCGCTTCCAGCGCTACTTCAGCCTTCAACTGCTCGGACCAGATTTCGTGATCGGCCCGCACTTTTTCTTCTAACAGGCAATTTTCCAGGCGTTGAATTTCCTGCAGCGCCTGCAGTCGCCCCCGGCGTTCGCTGCGGCGGCCGCGCATTGCAGAAAACAGAAAATAAGCAAATGCCAACGCTGCCGCCAACGCAATAAATAGCGCATCGAGGAAGAAACCCGCAGCATCGGCGGCGCCCAATTTGCCGAGCTTGGAGAATCCCCTTTGCAGCAGGGTCTTGGGCTCGGTATTCTTGACTGCCGGACTGCGCGGCAGGCTCACCACCGGATCGGGCGTGTTGGACACGGCAGGCGCCGCGTCGTCGGACGAGATGCGGCGCGCTGCAGCCGGGGCCGCTGCGACGGAGGTCGCAACGCTTGGCGCTGGCGCGCCGGCTGCCGGCTTGACCGCGTCGGCGTACTGCGCCTGCGCGTCGCGTAGATGCGCGCGTATCTTCTCGCTCGACATCCCGAATCGGGAAACTTCGAACAGGTGATTCAGCGCCAACGAGTCGACGCCGCCCAGACGCTTGATCGCCTCCATCGACGACTGCACGCACACTTGGTTGTCAACCTGTTGACAGACCAGCGCGCGCCGCACCAGCGCCGGCCAGCGCGGCGGAACCTTATCGATTTCGCCATAGACTTTTTCGTAACCGACCACCAGTTCCAGCTTGTCGATGCTGCGACCGGCATCCACGCTAGCAATCTTCGCGGCCAACTGGATTGCCGGATTTTCGGCGACCGCTTCGCCCGCCGCAGCGCGGTCGGCGGCGACAGCGGGCATCGCGCACGCCAATATGGCGCCCAGCAAGATCTCTGCGCACACCGCACGCAAAGTGGGCAAGGCCAATAAGACTCGCATTTCAGACATATTGCGAACTCGAGCCGAGCAACGTCGCCCTGCAAATTGGCGGGCAGACATCACCATTCGAAAAATGCAATATTTCGCTCCAGGTTAAACGATAGAGAACCGATAACCAGCCGCCGCAATACCCGCGGTGATAGTCACAGGAACCAAAACTCCAACATACCAGTATTAAACGGGCGAACTTGAGGGAATGTCAAACGAGATCGATCATTTGCCGATTTCCTTCACGCCGAGATTGCCATCCTACACTTAAATATCCCTGAGACAATGATAGAAATCACTCTTTTTCCTCGTACCAATTGCCACAGTGAAAGTGTGTTTCATCCATACGTCAAATTTGCAGTTCCGCTTGGAATTTCGATGATATCGCCCTACTATGCAAATACCGAGCGTTCGCTCGGTATTTTGTCGCAAGTATTTCACCACAAGCATTTCACCGCAACCATTTCACCGAAAGGCCTGGCGCAGACTGGGCCGGCGAACGTTGCAGCTATTTAATTTATACCGAGGAGGTGCGCGCACCACGGATTCACCCATCCACCCAAGCAGTTAAAAAAACCATTCATGGAGACAAAAATGAAAACCTTACGTTGGAAATTCCTTACCGCATTTCTATTGGCAAGTCTCGTCTTTCCGGCCCCGTCCTGGGCCAATACCTATGCCAAAACCAAGTATCCGATCGTGCTGGTGCACGGCCTTTTCGGCTTCGATAGCATAGCCGGCGTCGAATATTGGTACGATATTCCCGAATCCTTGCGCGCCGAAGGCGCAACGGTCTATGTCGACACGGTTTCCGCTGCCAACAGCACCCAGGTGCGCGGCGAACAATTATTGCTGCAAGTGCAGCAAATTCTCGCCGCCACCGGCGCCCAGAAAGTCAACCTGATCGGCCATAGCCACGGTGGCCCGACCATCCGTTACGTCGCCGCCGTCGCGCCCAACCTGGTCGCTTCGGTTACTTCGGTCAACGGCGTCAACAAGGGTTCGGCGGTGGCCGACGTGTTGCTGGGCGTCGCGCCTCCGGGATCGCTATCGAATAGCATCCTGGTTTCCGTCGCCAACGGATTGGCCAGTCTGATCGACTTCCTGTCCGGCTCGCCCACGCTGCCGGAAAATGCCTTGGCTGCTGCGCAGTCGCTCAGCACGTCCGGTTCGCTGGCGTTCAACAAGTTGTATCCGCAAGGCGTGCCGACCTCCGCCTGCGGCAACGGCGACGCCCAGGTGAATGGCGTGTATTACTTTTCCTGGACCGGCAAGGCACAAGTTACCAACATCCTCGATATCACCGATCCATTTCTGACGTTGAGCTCGCTCGCATTTGCCGGCGCACCGAATGATGGATTGGTGGGCACCTGCTCCGCCCACCTGGGGACGGTCATCAGCGACAGCTATCCGCAAAACCACCTGGATGCGGTCAACCAGCTGCTTGGCTTGGTCGACATATTTGCGACCAACCCGGTCACGCTGTATGAAAACCAGGCAAACCGCTTGAAGGGTCTGGGCCTGTAAGCCGCCGCAATAGCAGTTGCAATCGGGCGGCTTTGGCGGACTCTGCGCCAAAGCCGCCGATTCGTCGATTCGTCGATTCTATTTGCGACTTTCAACACTTTGAAAACAATACCGAAATGAAAACCAGAACCCTCGTTGTGTTTGGTTCGGCGACCTTGCTCGCCAGCGTATTTTGCGGCGTCATCCTGACGCGTCCGGTCGAACGCGCCCCCGCCAAGACGGCGGGCGAAGCGAATATGTTTTCCTTCGTCCACTCGTTGGAAGGCACCAATGCGCCCGAGCTGACGGTCGACGGTGACGATGCGCTGGTGGTCAACGCCGAACTGCGGCACATGTTCGACTATTACCTGTCGGCAGGCAGTGAAACCAGCCTCGACAGCATTCGCGCAAAAATCGAGGCGGAACTCGACCGCACGCTCAAACCGCGCGCCGCCGCCGAAGCCAAGCGTTTGCTTGGACGTTATCTTGAATACCGCAACGCCGTGATGGAGATGCAAAAGAATCCGCAAAGCCCGCCGGACGGCATTTCGCCGATCCGCGCCCGGCTGCTGGCGATCCAGCAAACGCGGGCGCGCTTTTTCACACCCAAGGAAGTGGAAGCCATGTTCGGCTTCGACGACGCCCACGATATGGATGCGGTAGCGCGTCTGGAAATCAGCCAGGACAAGAGCCTCACTCCAGAACAAAAGAAGGCCAAGCTGCTGGCCCTCGATGCGGCCATGCCACCAGCCCTGCGCGAAGCCAAGGAAGCGCCGCTGAAGGTCGCCAAGATGGAAGAGAACGCCTTGAAGATGCGCGCCGACGGCGCCAGCGAAGACGACATCTACCGCATGCGCGCCAAGGTATTTTCGCCGGAAGCGGCAGCGCGCCTGGCCGATCTGGACCGCCAAGTGGCGGATTGGAACAAGCGCATTGCCTCGTACCAGGCGGACCGCAAAAGCCTGCTCGACAATGCGGCGTTATCGGACCCGGATCGGCAGGCGGCGATCCAGCAATTGCGCGACGCCCACTTCAGCAGCGACGAGCAAAAACGGCTCGCCGCCTACGAGTAGCAAATACACAGCGGGCCGCGCTACCCGACCCGCAGCAATCTTCGTTCCCTTGCCGCACGGCAGGGGCCGTCACGCTTTACCTACTAGCTATTCACTTTCGATTGCAAGCCCAAGCCGGCGGATTTGCCGGCGCGTTCGCCTGATTGCCCTGAATTGCGTATGAAAAATCGGTCTGCGTCGAGCAAAGGAAATATTGCACCGAATTAAAATCGACCGGCTGTGCATAGCTCAACGGATAGCCGCCGGTAGGAGGCTGGTTGAACGCCGCCGTGCCGTGGCAAGTCGTGCAATTGGAACGAATGCCATCCGGTATGCCGCCGGAGGTTTCCAGGTAGGGATTGAAGCACACGTTCATCTCGCCCTTGTTGCCGGGCTTGGTGGTCTGGCTATACGAAGCGCACATGTTGTAGTTGTTCCACGGCGCAGCCAGGGTCTTGGGCCGACCCGCGCCGTCGCCGGGATAGTTGTCCGGCGTCTTTTGCCCGGCCTGCCACCAGAATGTCTCCCAGGTCCAGTCGGTGATTTCCTTGGTATTGACATGCATGGCGACCAGCACCATGGAGTCGCCGGCACTGGCCACTTTCTGCCCATTATCCTGGAAGTTGTTGAAGTCCGTTGCCTCCTTGGCCGTCATCTTGAAGTGGTAGAGGGAATCGATGCCGACGTATTGCGCGTTGGATACGCTGGTGCAGCCTGCCGCCTGGCTCAGGTTGGCGCCACTGAACTCGGCCGCCGTCGCCGCGCGCAAGGCCGCAGTCGGGTTGGCAGCATCGACCAGGATGCAATTGGTCCAGGTGGTCGGATCGGGATGGCAATTGCTCGGATTATAGCGCCCGCTCGGATGCTTCAAGTGCTCGACGTTGACATTGGCGCAAGCCGCGTCGGTACTGGCTTGCGGGCCCTGCCAATACGGAATCGCCGTCAATGTCTTGGCCGCGACAAAAGAAAGCACGGGCTTGAGCTCGATCGAGCTTCTCGGCGTGCCGATGATTTTTGCGTCCTGCATTTTCGTGCTGTCAGGCCAGGTGGCATTCAAATTGGTCAGATCGGTGTAGCTTGTATAGTTGAATGCCGCACCGTTTTGCTGGTGCGGCGTCCACAGGAATTTCACCTCGGCCGGGTCGAATTTATTGAAGCCGACCAGACCACCCGGGTTTTGCTTGCCCGGCTTGGCGATCAGCAACGCAGCGCCGTGGCTGAATTGATGCGGCGCCTTGAATTCGCGCGCCGGCTCGTACAATGCCTGGTACGATGCCGGGATCTCGCAGGTTTCGCACAGCGACTGCGGCGGGTTGGTAAACACTTGATTGGTCGCAAGCCAGGTTTCCCAGATCGGCAGCGCCTTGCCCTCATAAATCGATTTCGAGTCGGCGGTCAGGCCTTCCCAGATCCGCCATGCGTGATTGCGCATGGCGCCGACATCGTTTGTATCGGCATAGGCCTGGATAACTTTCTGGTCTCCCGGAATGCCGTATCGGGGCGGTATCGGTTCCGGCGTAATGCCCGCCGCCTGTGCCAGCCCTGCCTGCGCCAACATCGCGCCGCAAATCAGCGCCAATTGCCGTAGTTTGCTTGCCAATTTCATTTGCATTCTCCCATTGCTGTTTATTATCGAAGCGAATCGCTCCCGTGGCGTCATGCCAGAACCAGTGGCCGGATTGATTGCCATCAAATTGAGCGGGATTCACTGTAGCGGTGTGGCGGGACAAAGAACACCTGTCAGTTTTTACAGCTAGATTTTCGGAGAGAAAAGCGGAGACTGTACGACTTTTCGCTTATGCTCGATGCGCCGCGCAGCAAAGTGAACGGATTTATTTAAGCGCTGAACCCATGCGGCAAACCATCGGGTTGAAAGCCGAACCATCAGGAAATTCATCCGTTCGGCCAAATGGCAGATAAATTCGCCGCCCCTTTGGAAGGGCGCGCGAATTGTAAATATTTGCTTTTAAAGAAAATTACTTGGAATTCCCGGCCAGGAGTCGGCACACCGGCTGATGGCCTGGCACATTTACTTCTGGTCGGTATCCCCTGCCAACGCTCCACGCGCCTGCAAATCCGCATGGTAGGAGGATCGCACCATCGGCCCGGAGGCGACGTGGGTGAAGCCCATTTGCTCGCCCTTGATGCGCAGCGCATCGAATTCCTGCGGCGTCACGTAGCGTTGCACCGGCAGGTGGTGCGCGCTCGGTTGCAGATATTGGCCGATGGTCAGCATTTCGATCCCGTGCGCGCGCATGTCCTGCATGACTTGTTCGATCTCTTCCAGCGTTTCGCCCAGGCCGACCATCAAGCCGGATTTGGTCGGCACCGCCGGATGGCGCGCCTTGAATTGTTGCAGCAGTTGCAGCGAAGTTGCGTAGTCCGCGCCGGGACGCGCCTGCTTGTACAGGCGCGGGATGGTTTCCAGATTGTGGTTGAACACGTCGGGCGGCGATTGCGCCAGAATGTCGAGCGCGACATCCGCGCGACCGCGAAAATCCGGGGTCAGGATTTCGATCGCGATGCCGGGATTGAGCGCCCGCGCCTCGCGGATGCAGGCAACGAAATGGGCCGCGCCGCCGTCGCGCAAATCGTCGCGGTCGACCGAGGTAATCACCACGTATTTCAGGCCCATCGCCTTGATGGTGCTGGCGACGCTTTTCGGCTCGTCGGCATCGAGCGGATTCGGGCGGCCATGGCCGACATCGCAAAACGGGCAGCGCCGGGTGCAGATGTCGCCCATGATCATGAAGGTCGCGGTGCCGCTCTTGAAGCACTCGCCGATGTTGGGGCAGTTGGCCTCTTCGCACACCGTATGCAGCTTGTTTTCGCGCAACACGGCCTTCAGGCGCAACACTTCCTTGGTGCCGGTAAATTCGGCGCGTATCCACGACGGCTTGCGCAGGTATTGCGACGGCTCCGTCGGCACCACCTTGACCGGAATGCGCGCCATCTTGGCCGCGCCGCGCAATTTTTCCCCGGCTTGCACCGGACGCGGCGTGCTGCCTTCTTGCCTGGAATCGCTCATTGAAGCCTCTCAACCACGGAAGTAGCGTTGCGGGGTGAACGGCGTCTTGACCACTTCCACCGCGATCGGCTTGCCGCGCACGATGGCGTTCAGCGTAGTGCCGAGTTTTGCGAAATCGATGCCGACATAAGCCATCGCCACCGGGCCGTTGACGGTCGGGCCGAAGCCGCCGCTGGTGACCTTGCCGACGCTAGCGCCGGCGGCATCGACCAGTTCCGCGCCTTCGCGCACCGGCATGCGGTCCTTGACCAGCAAGCCGACGCGCTTGCGCGCCACGCCTTCGGCCAATTGGCGCAGGATGATGTCGGCGCCCGGATAGCCGCCCGGACGCGCGCCGTCGGCGCGGCGCGCCTTCGACAATGCCCAGGCCAGGCTGGCTTCGACCGGCGTGGTATTGGTGTCCATGTCGTGCCCGTACAGGCACAGGCCGGCTTCCAGGCGCAGCGAGTCGCGCGCGCCCAGGCCGATGGGCGCCACTTCCGGCTGCGCCAGCAGCAAGCGCGCCAATTCTTCGGCTTGCGCCGCCGGCACCGAAATCTCGTAGCCGTCTTCGCCGGTATAGCCGGAGCGGCTGATGAAGCATTCGACGCCGACCAGCGTGACCTTGCCGGTTTCCATGAAGATCATCTTGGCGGTCGACGGCGCCAGACGCGCCATCACGGCAACCGCCGCCGGGCCTTGCAGGGCCAGCAATGCGCGGTCGCTCAATTCTTCCACCGTGCATAGCGCGCTCAGGTGCTTGCGCATATGGGCCACGTCTTGCTGCTTGCAAGCGGCATTGACGACCACGAACAAATGGTCGCCGCCGTTGGAAATCATCAAGTCGTCGAGGATGCCGCCTTGCTCGTTGGTAAACATCGCATAGCGCTGGCAGTTCAGGCCGAGGTCGACGACATCCACCGGCACCAGGGTTTCCATCGCCTTGGCGGCATTGGGCCCGGACAGGCGCACCTGCCCCATGTGCGAGACGTCGAACAAGCCAGCCTGGGTGCGCGTGTGGTTATGTTCCTTCAATACGCCGGTCGGGTATTGCACCGGCATCGAGTAGCCGGCAAACGGCACCATCTTGGCGCCCAATTCCTTGTGCAGGTTATAGAGCGGCGTAAAGGCCAATTCTTGTGTCGTGGTTTCCATGATTTTGCTTCCTTAACGATGGGAAAAAGATCGACGCATTCAGGTCGTCGATCAGCATTCGATGACATTGACGGCCAGCCCGCCGCGCGCCGTCTCTTTATACTTGATCTTCATGTCGGCCCCGGTATCGCGCATGGTCCTGATGACCTTGTCGAGCGACACGTAATGGTGGCCGTTGCCGCGCAAGGCCATGCGCGATGCATTGATGGCCTTGATCGATCCCATTGCGTTGCGCTCGATGCATGGCACTTGCACCAGCCCGCCGATCGGATCGCAGGTCAATCCCAGATTGTGTTCCATGCCGATCTCGGCAGCGTTTTCGACTTGTTCCGGCGTGCCGCCCATGACCTCGGTCAAGGCGCCCGCTGCCATCGAGCAGGCTACGCCGACTTCGCCCTGGCAGCCGACTTCGGCGCCGGAGATCGACGCGTTTTCCTTGTACAGAATGCCGATGGCCGCCGCGCACAGCAGGAAGCGCACCACGCCGTCGTTATTCGCGCCGGACACGAAGCGGTGGTAATAATGCAGCACCGCCGGCACGATCCCGGCTGCGCCATTGGTCGGCGCGGTGACCACGCGCCCGCCGGCGGCATTTTCTTCGTTGACCGCCAGCGCGTACAGGTTGACCCAGTCGAGCGTGGTGAGCGGATCGCGCAGGCTCATTTCCGGCTGGCTCGACAAGGTGCGGAACAATTCCGCCGCGCGTCGACGCACCTTGAGCCCGCCCGGCAAAATGCCCTCGGCATGGCAACCAGCCTTGACGCAGTCTTGCATCACGTTCCAGATATTCAACAACCCGGCGCGCGTCTCGGCTTCCGGGCGCCACGCGGATTCGTTTTCCAGCATCAACTGGCTGACCGAGAGCTGATGCTCGGCGCACATGCGCAACATTTCCGCCGCGCTTTTAAACGGATAGCGCAGTGTCGTGGTATCGGGCACGATGCGATCCTTGCCGGCGGCCTCTTCATTGACGACAAAGCCGCCGCCGACCGAGTAATACACCTTGTTCAGGAGTTCGTTGCCGGCTGCGTCGTAGGCCGTAAAGCGCATGCCGTTCGGATGAAACGGCAGCGACTGCCGCTTGACCATCAACAACTGCTCGCCCTCGTTGAAGGCAATCTCCTTTTCGCCCAGCAGCTGCAAGCGCTTGCTGCTTCGGATCACTTCCAGCTTGGCGGCCACGGTGCCGGTATCGACCAGATCCGGCGCTTCGCCTTGCAGGCCGAGCAAGACCGCCTTGTCGCTGCCGTGGCCTTTGCCGGTCGCGCCCAGCGAGCCGTACAGCTCGGCTTTCACCGCTTCGGTCTGCGCCAGCAAGCCTTGGGTTTTCAGCTTGGTGGCAAAGGTCAACGCCGCGCGCATCGGGCCGACCGTATGCGAGCTGGACGGGCCGATGCCGATCTTGAATAATTCGAAAACGCTAATCGCCATGTGACTGTCTCCTGCCGTGCTGTGAGGTTTGGCGTGTAGTTGTGTAGTACTTCTCAATACTGATGTTACGCTCTGGCCCTGAAAATTGCCCGACACGAGTCCCCTCCCCTTTGCAGGGGCGCCCGGCATAGGGGGAGGGCTAGGGAGGGGGTAGTGCGATCGAGATACGTAAAGCGGTAATTTGGGCGCTCTACCCCCATCCTAGCCTTCCCCCTATGCCGGGCGCCCCTGCAAAGGGGAAGGGACTCGTTCCCGGCGCATTCCACCATCAGCACGTGACATCAGTTATATATTGCCGCCCTCTATTCCGCACTTACTCGTAATCAGCCATCGGCGGACACGAACAAACCAGATTGCGGTCGCCGTACACGTTGTCGACGCGGCCCACCGGCGGCCAATACTTGCTGCCTTGCTTCAAGGACTTGACCGGGAACACCGCCTGCTCGCGGGTATAGGCCCGATCCCATTCGCCGGTAATGTCCAGCGCGGTGTGCGGCGCGTGGCGCAAAGCGGTGTCTTCGGCTTTCATCGCGCCGTTTTCGACGGCGCGGATTTCTTCGCGGATCGCAATCATCGCGTCGCAGAAGCGGTCGAGTTCTTCCTTCGATTCGCTCTCGGTCGGCTCGATCATCAAGGTGCCGGGCACTGGGAACGACATGGTCGGCGCGTGGAAGGCGAAGTCCATCAGGCGCTTGGCCACGTCGTCGACGGTGATGCCGGTCGCGTCCTTCAACGGTCGCAGATCGACGATGCATTCATGCGCAACGATGCCACCCTCGCCTGCGTACAGAATCGGGTAATGCGGCGCCAGACGGTTGGCGATGTAGTTGGCGTTCAAGATCGCCATTTGGCTCGCTTGCTTCAAGCCGTCGCGCCCCATCAGCGCGATATACGCCCAACTGATCGGCAAGATGCTGGCACTGCCCCACGGCGCCGCCGTCACCGGCGCATAACTGTTTTCCAGCGTGCCGTGGCCGGGCAGGAACGGCGCCAAGTGCGACTTCACGCCGATCGGGCCGACACCGGGTCCGCCGCCGCCGTGCGGGATGCAAAAGGTTTTGTGCAGATTCAGGTGCGAGACATCGCCGCCGAATTTGCCGGGCGCGCACAAGCCGACCATCGCATTCATGTTGGCGCCGTCGATATACACCTGGCCGCCGGCGGCATGCACGATGTCGCAAATTTCGCGGATCGCGGCTTCGAATACGCCGTGCGTCGATGGGTAAGTCACCATCAAGGCGGCCAGATCGGCTGCATGCTGCTCGGCTTTCGCCTTCAGGTCGGTGACATCGACATTGCCGCGCTCGTCGCATTTGACGACCACGACTTGCATGCCGGCCATATGCGCGGTGGCGGGATTGGTGCCGTGCGCCGAGCTGGGAATCAGGCAGACGTTGCGATGGCCCTGGCCACGGCTCTTGTGATAGCCGCGTATCGCCAAGAGGCCCGCATACTCGCCCTGCGAACCGGCATTCGGCTGCAACGATACGGCGTCGTAGCCGGTGCAGGCGACCAGCATCTGCTCCAGTTCGGTAATCAATTGCTGGTAGCCTTGCGCCTGATCGAGCGGCGCAAACGGATGAATCGCGCCGAACTCTTTCCAGGTGACCGGAATCATCTCGGTGGTGGCGTTGAGCTTCATGGTGCAGGAACCGAGCGGTATCATCGCGCGGTCGAGCGCCAGGTCCTTGTCCGCCAACGCGCGCAGGTAGCGCAGCATCTGCGTTTCGGAGTGATGGCTGTTGAATACCGGGTGCGTCAGGAAGGCGCTGCTGCGGGTCAGCGCGGCAGGAATCCGGTCGGCGGCAGCGGCTTCGCAATCGGCGAACGACGGCAACGTCTTTGTGCTGGCAAACACTGCCCACAATGCCTCGACTTGCGCGCGGGTCGTGGTTTCGTCGAGCGAAATCCCGACCGTGTTGTTGTCGACTGCGCGCAAGTTGATGGCTGCAGCCCGCGCCGCCGCGTGAATTTCCTGCGTGCGGCTGCCGGTGGCAACGGTGATGGTGTCGAAGAATGCCGACGTGCCGATTTTAAATTCGAGCCGCAACAAACCCTCCACCAGCGTGCTGGTCAGCCGATGCACGCGCTGGGCGATGGTTTTCAAGCCGGCCGGGCCGTGGTAGACCGCAAACATGCTGGCGATATTGGCCAGTAGCACTTGTGCGGTGCAGACGTTGCTGGTGGCTTTTTCACGGCGGATATGTTGTTCGCGCGTTTGCAGCGCCAACCGATAGGCGGGGTTGCCACGGCTGTCGATGGAGACACCGACCACGCGCCCCGGCATCAGCCGCTTGTTGGCATCCATGGTGGCGAAGTATGCGGCGTGCGGGCCGCCGTAGCCGAGCGGCACGCCGAAACGTTGCGCGGAGCCGATGGCGACATCGGCGCCGAACTCTCCCGGGGGCGTCAGCAAGGTCAGCGCCAGCAAGTCGGCAGCGACTACGACCAACGCATTTTTCGCATGCGCCTTGGCGACGGTATCGGCGTAATCCTGGATCTCGCCATCCAGCGCCGGATATTGCAGTAACACGCCGAAGCAATCCACGTGCTCCAACGCGATGCGATGGTCGCCGACCACGACTTCGATGCCGATTGGCGCGGCGCGCGTGCGCACCACGTCGATGGTTTGCGGGAAACAATCCTGCGAAACGAAGAAGGTCGTGCTCTTGCTCTTGGAAACGCGCTGGCAAAAGGTCATCGCTTCGGCAGCCGCCGTGGCTTCATCCAGCAGCGACGCGTTGGCGATCTGCATGCCGGTCAAGTCGCAGATCATGGTCTGGAAATTAAGCAAGGCTTCCAGGCGGCCTTGCGAAATTTCCGGCTGGTATGGCGTATAGGCGGTGTACCAGGCAGGATTTTCCAGCAAATTGCGCAAAATGACCGTCGGCGTGTGGGTGTTGTAATAACCCATGCCGATGTAGGAAGTGAATACCTGATTCTTCGAAGCGATCTTGTGCAGCGCCTCCAGCACTTCCGGCTCGCTCTTCGCGGCGTCGATTTGCAGCGCCTGGTCGGACAAGATGCTGGCCGGCACGGCCTTCTTGATGAAGGCGTCCATGCTGTCAAAGCCGAGTTGCGCCAGCATCGCCTGTTGATCGGCCCGGCCCGGCCCGATATGTCTGCCGACAAAATCCGCATGTTGCTCCAATTCCGCCAAAGCAGACCTTCTCTGAATCATGGTAACTCCCATCGCAATTATTCTTCAATCAAGGCGCAGCCTGGCTGCCGCGCCGCCAAGCTGGCAAAAATTACTCGAGGCCGGCGATATAGGCGGTGTAGGCAGCTTCGTCCATCAACGCGTTCACTTCGTCGACTTGCTGAACCTTCATCTTGAAGAACCAGCCGGCGCCGAGCGGCTCCTCATTCACCTTGCCCGGCTCGTCGGCCAGCAAGGTATTGATTTCAACGATCGTGCCGGCGGTCGGCATATTGATTTCGCCGGCAGTCTTGACCGACTCGATCACGGCAGCTTCTTCGCCTTTGGCCAATTCTGCGCCGACTTCCGGCAATTGCACGTACACCAGATCGCCCAAGTGGCCTTGCGCAAAATCGGTAATCCCGACGGTGATGAGGCCATCGGCTTCGATGCGCAGCCATTCGTGTTCCGGTGTATAGCGAGTTGTAGTCATGAAACGATCTCCTTGATTAAATAGTGGTACAGCGTGTCGGTGCGCGAATCCCGTTTCGCATTTGCCGGACAGCGCCGGACACGGCATTTCAAAGCGGGAATTTTAGAACGCCAAAGATTGTTTAGGTATTCAATCAGCTTGCAAAAATATTCATTTAAAAACAAAAAGCGGCAAAATATTTTCAAAAATAAAAATTTCTACGCGTTTTCTTTCATTTTAACTTACGCAAAATAAAACCCGAACCGCGACGAGAATTTGCCCGCGCAAAAAGACGGCGAAAACGCCAGGCGGGTTCTTCGGGCGACGCCGAAGAACCACACTAGCCTACGCTTTTTTGGACTTGCTGAGAATTCAATCGGAGGATTAATTTGCCAATTCGAGTGCAACAGCGACAGCGAAATTTGGCAATTTCGCAATACAGCTGGGTCAAAGCTGCATTGCGGGCCGTACAATAAAGGAGGATTGCCGGATCAGGCAGGCACTTACTGAATGACAGACCATTCGATGGCATCGTGCGACGCCTTGGCGGCGTTTTTTGACTCCTGAATATCGTACGCGATTTTGGTGAGGAAAAGAATGTCCCGATAGGCGGCCAAGTCGAAACCTTGACGCCGTCCGTCGCGATCGTCGACCAACAGATTTTCCAGGAACGGCACCAGGTCGTCGGTCGGCCACAACTGGACGATCTTTTTCAACAGAAACGGGAAGTCTTCAAGGCTGCGCAAATGCTCCAGTGCGCTGCCGTCGCCCCAAGGAACCACCTTGCCGTTAAAGAGATGCTCGAAACGCTCGGTCAAATCCTCATATTTTTCGCGATCGCCGACGGTCCGATACAAGTCGAACAAATACAGCCACGGCAGCGGCGAACTGGGCCGCTCGCCGCCCCAATTCGATTCCAGGATTTCAATCGCGCGCTCCGGCTGTTGCATATCCATCCAGAATTCGGCCTGCTGGATTTCGTCGAGAATTTCCTCGGCATTCGGCAAGGTCGAACGAACATTGGCGGCAAATTTATATTCGCCCTCGGGATGCTCGTCGGCCGGCGCCGCCGCCGTTCTCGACTGCGGCGGCGTCGCGGCCGAGAATGCCGATGGCACTTGCTCATCATCGAGCGGCACTGCTTTCGGGGCTTGCTTCAACGGCGTCACATTCCTCGCCACGGGCATGATCTCGCCCTGCTCCAGCGATCGATCGTCTTCGTCTTCGCGCTCCAGGTTCGAGAATTCGTCCGCCTGTTCTTGCTCCGGGACAATTTGCTGCCAGGACGATTGATTGATGTTCGTCTGGATTTGCCTGGTGCGCCACACCAACCACGCAATCGCGACGAAACTTGCGCACAGCATGAAGTACAGGTAGAGCAAGGGCGTTCCAGCCTGCTTGGCCGCTTGCGCGGTGTCCAGCGCCGCCAGATGTTTGGCGTTGAGTTTCCTCAGTTCTTCGGTTTCCGCCTCCAACACGCGAATTTTTGCTTGCAATTCTTGCAATCCGGCGTCGGTCGGCTGAACCGCTCCCGGCGCGGCGGCCAGTGCCGTCGAACTCGGCGCGACTGCGCTGCCATCGGCAGCCACCGCTGCCGGCACCGGCGCTGCAGCCGGCACGGTCGCTTGCGGCTGTGGCGGTGTCGACGCTGCTTCTTCGCTTGCGGAATTCGCGCCGAATAAGCTGCGACTAAGCTTCAAACGCATCCCGACGGTATCGTTGAATTGGCCGTCGACGCTCTCGTCGCCGCCCAGACGCAGCACGCTGCGAAACGCCTTGACGGCAGATTTTCGGTGCCGCAGTTCTTTGTTTTCGCCGGCTGCCGCCGCTGTGGCTGGCGCGTATCCGGCATCCGACTTGATTTCGGTTCCCAAGCGCCGATGGGCTGGCTTTTTCGCGACCGCCGGCGTTTCAGTGAGCGCTGGCGCGGTCGGCAATTGAGGCGATTCTGCCGGACGCTTTTCCGGGGCGACGACCGGCGCCGCAACGCGCGCGCTGTCGGTCACCGCAGGTGTTACCGGCATCAAATCAAGCAAAATCTGATAATCGCGCCGGGTTCTGGAGGCGCACCCGTATTCCACACTCATCGTCAGCGCCGGCTCATTGATCGACTGGGCAGTGGTCACGACCAACATCGGGGCGGAGCCTTCAAAAACGATCTCTATCGTCGTATTTCCCAGCCCCATGCCATCGAGCGACTGCACCTTGCTCTTGTAACAGCGCTTATCGAGATCGCTGTCGAGCGCCGAAACCAGCCCGACTTCGACCTTCAACGGCTGCCCAAGGGCCGAGTGCAAGCGCATCGGTCCGAGCCCAACCGCGCCTGCCGACACCGCCGAGAACATACCGGCGATCAAAATCGCAGCACATGCGCCTGCCTGCACCGAGCGAATCGTGAATCGCGGCGTGCGCTTCAAATTACAACCGAAGCCCGCGCCTATGCCATGTTTGCTCATCAATTCCATATTGTCGACATTCAATTGGACATGAGTAAACGTAATGGCGAAATTTGACGAAAATGACCGGATTTCTCCAAACCAGCCGATCCAAGTCCATGTTCGCTAGCTTTGTCCATCAACTCTACCATTCTGCAAGCGAAAACTCTTCCCAGATATATGGGATATAAATAGTGTTAGTGTATCGCGCATATGGATGTGCAATTGTTAATTATTGCAAATTAACAACGAGAAAAGTGGTTAATTAGCAATTTTTTTGAAATTTACAATCGTTCTTGCAACATCTACGACATATTTTGAGATCCGCGTCCACGACAAGCAGCGATGCGAAATAGGAAGAAACTCCGATTCGGGGCCCGCTACGCAGGCCCCGATATCAGCTTGCATCAATGCGCGCCACCGGCATCCACCGGCGCGGCCGATCTTATCGGTTTGGTCATCCACACCAACGCGATCAAGCTGAGGAACAAGACCGAAGATATCCAGAAAATATCGGTCGCCGCCGAGGTGCTGGCCTGGATGCCGAGGGTGCGTTCGATCACGGCCCAGGCGCCCGGTTCCGGCATGCCGCGCGCCATCAGCGTTTGCACCGATTCACCGAAGGCTGGATTCGACACGCCGGTATGCTCGGCCAGTTGCGCGTGATGCAGCGTGGTGCGGTTTTCCCATAGCGTCGAGACAACCGAGGTGCCGATGCCGCCGCACATGATGCGCGCAAAATTCGACAGCCCGGCGGCAGCGGGGATTTTTTCCGGCGGCTGCCCGGAAAGAATGATAGAAGTCAGCGGAATGAAGAACATCGCCATCGCCGCGCCCTGGATCACGGTCGGTATCATCAGCGCAGTGGCGTCGACCTCGACCGTAAAGCGCGACCGCATGAAGAACACAATCGCAAAAATGATGAAAGCAGTCGTGGCAAGCCAGCGCGCATCGACCTTGGGCAGCAGCTTGCCGACCACCGGCGACAGGATGATCGCAAGTATGCCGACCGGCGCCATCACCTTGCCGGCTTCGGTCGCGGTATACGAAAGTTGTGTCTGCAACCACAGAGGCAATACGACCAGGCTGCCGAAAAACAAGCCGTAGCCCACCGAAATCGCCACCACGCCGCCACTGAAATTGCGGCCCTTGAACAGCGACAAATCGACCACCGGGTGCGCGTCGCCCAGTTCCCAGATGATGAAATAGATGAAGCCGACCAAGGCAACCGCGCCCAGGATCAGGATTTCGCCGGAATTGAACCAATCCAGTTCCTTGCCTTTGTCGAGCATGATTTGCAGCGAGCCGACCCATATCACCAGCAAGCCCAGCCCGACCTTGTCGATCGGCAAGCGCACCACCGCCGATTCGCGCTTGTGGTAAATCGACCAAGTCGCCCAGGCGGCGAAAATGCCGATGGGTATATTGATGTAGAAGATCCAGGGCCAGGTGTAGTTGTCGGAGATCCAGCCGCCCAGGAGCGGCCCCATGATCGGCGCCACCAGCGTGGTCATGCCCCAGAACGCTAGCGCCATGCCGCTTTTGGCCGGTGGATAACTCGATAGCAGCAGCGCCTGCGACAACGGAATCATCGGGCCGGCAACCGCGCCTTGCAGCACGCGCGCGGCAATCAGGGTTTCGATATTCGGCGCCATCCCGCACAGCCAGGACGAAATCACGAACAACAGGATCGAGCCGATGAACAGGCGCACCTGGCCGATGCGCATGGTCAACCAGCCGGTCAGCGGCACCGAAATCGCATTGGCGACGGCGAACGAGGTGATGACCCAGGTGCCCTGCTGCGGCGACACGCCCAGGTCGCCGGAAATGGCCGGGATCGAGACGTTGGCGATCGACGAGTCGAGCACGTTCATGAACACGGCCAGCGACAGCGCCAGCGTGCCGATTACCAGCGAGCTGCCGTGCAACGGTTGCACCGGGCGACGGTTTGGAGAACTCATGCGCGCGATCCGATCAAGGTTCGAGTGGGCACAGTGCCAGCGCGATCGACACTCACTCTGCCTCGCCGCTTGCGTTCTTGTTGCTGTTGTCGGCGATGATGCGCGCGATCAAGGCATCCGCTTCCTGGCCGGCGTTGTCGAATACGGCGGTCTTGTAGGCCGGCAAGCTGCGCCCCGGCGCGCCATTGGTCAGCGAGGTGCCGCGGTCGTCGGCGATATCGACCTTGATTTGCATCGACAAACCGATGCGCAGCGGATGCGCTTCCAATTCCGCCGGATCGAGCGCGATGCGCACCGGGATGCGCTGCACGATCTTGATCCAGTTGCCGCTGGCATTTTGCGACGGCAACAGCGCAAACGCCGCGCCGGTTCCGGCAGCCAGCCCCAGCACCTTGCCGTGATAGGCGACGTCGGAGCCGTAGATATCGGATTGCAGCGTCACCGGCTGGCCGATGCGCATGCGCGCGACCTGGACTTCCTTGAAGTTCGCGTCGACCCACAAGGCGTTCAACGGCACGATAGACAGCAGCGGCGTGCCGGCAGCAATGCGCTGCCCGACTTGCACCGAACGCTTGGCGACGTAGCCGGTGATCGGCGCCGGCAGCGTCGCGCGGCTATAGGCCAGGTAGGCGGCTTGCACTTGGCCGGCGGCGCGCTGCACGTTCGGATGCTTGGCGACCGAGGTGCGGTCGGTCAGCACGCGGTTGGAATTCAATTGTTCGCGCGTCGCCTGCAATGCCGCTTCGGCGCTTTGCAATGCGCTGCGCGCATGCTCGACTTCTTCCTTGGAGACCGCGCCGGTGCCGGCCAATTCCTGGCGCCGCTTCAAGTCTGCTGCCGCGCGCTCGACCTCGTCGCTGCGCGCCTTGACGTTGGCGGCGAGCGTGCCGTTGTTGACGAAGAGCGTGCGCACTTCGCGCACGGTTTGCGCCAATTGCGCCTCGGCCTGATCGAGCGCCACCTTGGCGTCGGCGCGGTCGAGTTCGACCAGCGGCTTGCCGGCCTGCACCAGATCGGTGTCGTCGGCATTGATCGCCAGCACGGTGCCGCCGACTTGCGGCGTCACCTGCACCACGTTGCCGGCGACGTAAGCGTCGTCGGTGCTTTCATAGTGGCGGGCGAACACCATCCACCAGATTCCATAGCCGATCAATACGATTGCCAAGAGCATCGTAAACGCGATCAACAGACCGCGACGCTTGCCGTTGGCAACGGGAGCAGCGGGCGCGACGGGAGTTGCTTGAGTTGTTGGGTTCGGTGAATTCATGATGCGGATTTCTCGACTGATGGGTTTGATTGATGGGCGTGAACCGACTGCTGTTCTTGCTGCGGCGCTTCCAGTGTTTGCGCGCGGGCGTCGAAACCGCCGCCCAGCGCCTTGATCAACGCCACGCACAGGTCGGCGCGGCGGGCCTGCGAATCGAGTTCCAGGCGGCGCTGCGCCACCCATAGCGATTCGGCGCCCAGCACTTGCAGCATGTTGACCGTGCCGACGCGCTCGCGCTGCTGCGCCAGCTTGAGCGACGCTTCGGCGGCTTGCGTCGCCTTCTGCTGGTTGTCGATTTGCGCCGCATTCACGCGCAGCGATTGCACCTGATCGGCGACCTCGTGGAACGCATCGTTCAACGCCTGGTTATAGGTGGCGATCGCCACATCGTAGGCAGCGACCCTCCCCTTCAATTGCGCGCGCAGGCGGCCGCCCTCGAAAATCGGCATGCTGATGGCCGGCGCGATGCCGTCGATACGGCTGCTGTTGCGCAACAGGTATTGCAGGCCGAGCGCGGACGAGCCGACAAACGCCGAAATATTCACGTTCGGATAAAACGCGGTCTTGGCGGCGTCGACGTCGCCCTGCGTCGCTTCGACCTTCCAGCGCGCGGCCACGATGTCGGGGCGGCGCCCGATCAAGGCCAGCGGCAAGTCGTCCGGCAGCGTGAGCGCATCGCCGGCCGGCAGGTTCGGACGCGCAATCGCCAGGCCGCGATCCGGGCCCTTGCCGATCAGCGCCGCCAACTGGTTGCGCGTCAACGCAATCGCTTCCTGCCATTGCGCCTGTTCGACCCGCAATAGCGCGGTTTGCAATACCGCCTGCTGCTTGTCGGATTGCGTATCCAGGCCGGCCTTGATGCGCAATTGCGTCAGGCGGTCGATGTTGCGCCGTATCTCTTGCTGCCGCTCCACCAGATCGAGTTGCTCGTACTGCCGCCCCAGTTGAACCCACGAGCGGGCGATCGCGGCACCGAGCAACAGGCGCGCGTTGTATTGTTCCGCCTGGGCTGCCTTGTCCTCGGAGACGGCAGCGCGCAATTCGGCGGAATGCTTGCCCCAGAAATCGAAATCGTAGGTGAAGTTGAGCGCCAGTTCGCCATCGGCATAGTATTGGCCGGCATAGGGGGGCGGGATCAAGCCGTTTTCCGTGAATCGTTCTTCGGTCACACTAAAGCTGGCCCCAACGATGGGCTTCGACGCCGCGCCGGCGGCTTCCGCCATCGCCCGCGCCGCGCTGACGCGGGCAGCGGCGATCTGCAAGCCAGGATTGTTCGCCAACGCTTCGTCGATCAGCGTCTGCAACGGCGCGCCGCCGATGGCGGCGGCCCAATTCCCGGACGGCCATCGGCCGCCTTGTCCAGGCATCGTGGCCGCAGTGGCATAGTCGCCCGGCGCTTTGGCGCGCGCATCGCTGGCGATGCCCTGGAAGTTCGCGCAGGCGCTCAACAGCGTTGCCGACACCACCGCCGCCAACAGCGTTTTCGATGCGCGTCGCGCCGCTTGCGATCCGAATGGAAAAAGTGAATTCATCATAGTTTCAAAAAAAACCGCCCTGAAGTTCAACGGAAAATGGGAACTCGACGCGACAGCGAATTCAATGCGCGCCGCTGCTGGTGCTATTCGTGCTGCAATTGGCGAGAAGCTTCTGCAGCAAGCCACGCAACTGCGTCACTTCTTCGTTGGTGAACCCGGTAAAATTGCGGGTCAATACTGCACAATAAATCGCCGGCATCTGCCCGGCCAGATTGCGCCCTGCCGGAGTGAGGCGCAAATTGATCACGCGCCGGTCGTCGCCGCGCGGCAACCGCACCGTCAGCCTGCGCTTTTCCAGCCGGTCGATCATGCGCGTCATCGATGCCGCGTCGATATACAACTCGCGCGCCAAGTCGGTTGCCGTGGCAACCTTGCCGGTCGACAGCAGCCAAAGGATGATCCCCTGCGTATGCGTGATTTCATATTCGGCCAGCACCACGTCCAGCGATTTGGCGAGCATATTACGCGCCCGCCCCAACAAATGGCCTATGCCATCGGCGGATTCGAATTGGCCGGTCAAAAACAGAGGAGTCGCTGCATCGGTCATGTTGTCTACAACAATAATTGCCTAGTCAAGCGTTCAGCGTAAAAAAATAGGTTGAAAATTTCACGTCAACCTGAGCTTTGGGGTAATTCGATTTCGACCGAGTTTAACCGACTAGTCTGGAACAATATAGCTCAAATCTTGGAACTAACTGTTCCAAAATCCGCAATAATATGAAAAAATCAAGGCGCAAGGTGACTAAAATGACTATTAAGGGGAGCGAGATGGATAGTTTCATGCAAGCGGCAATCGACGAAGCATTGCTCGGATTGGCCGAAGGCGGCATTCCGATCGGTTCCGTCATCGTGCACGACGGCATCATCATCGGGCGTGGACATAACCGGCGGGTGCAAAAAGGCAGCGCAATTTTGCATGGCGAGATGGATGCACTGGAAAATGCCGGCCGTCAGCCCGCGCAGGTGTATCGGGAATCGGTGCTATACACGACGCTCTCGCCTTGCCCGATGTGCAGCGGCGCGATCAAGTTATATGGCATACCGCAGGTGATTGTCGGCGAAAACCAGACATTTATGGGCGAAGAGTCGTGGCTGCGCGCGCATGGCGTGCAAGTCGACGTGCTGCAGGAGCCGCAATGCGTGCACATGATGAGCGACTTCATTGCCGCCCAGCCGGCTTTGTGGAACGAAGATATCGGCATCTAGGTTTCCACGCGCAACACCGGCACGCTAAAGGGCTGCCTGCTCGGGCGGCGCTTCAGGCTTTTCACTGTCGGAGTTGGCAGCCGCCGCCAATCGATTGAGCACTTGCGCCGCCGCCACCAAGCCGAAGGCGGCGGTGACCACCATCGCCGAGCCAAAGCCGGCGCAATTCAAGCCGGTGGTGCCAGCAGGTTCGCCATCCGGCTCGTCGCCGATATTGCAGGCTTCGGCCATTTCCGGGAAGCGCAGCGGCTCGGTCGAGAACACGGCATCGATGCCGAACTTGTTCTTGGTTCCGCGCGGGAACCGATGTTGGGCGCGCAAGCGCTGGCGCACCTTCGCCAGCAACGGCTCTTGCTCGGTGCGGCACAGGTCGCGCACTTCGATCTTGGTCGGATCGACCTGGCCGCCGGCGCCGCCGATGGTAATCAATTTGATGCCGTGTTCACGGCAATAGGCGATCAAGGCGGTCTTGGCGCGCACATTGTCGATTGCATCGACGACGAAATCGTAGCCGCGCGCGCCGATCATTTCATCGAGGTTGTCGGCGCTGACGAAATCCTCGATCTCGGTAACCTGGCAATACGGATTGATTTGCGCGATGCGCTGCGCCAGCGCGCTCACCTTCGCCAGTCCCAGGGTATCGGTGAGCGCATGAATTTGCCGATTCACGTTCGATTCGGCCAGGTTGTCCAGGTCGATCATGGTAATGCGCCCGATGGCGCTGCGCGCGAGCGCTTCCACCACCCAGGAGCCGACGCCGCCGACGCCGATCACGCACACGTGGGCATTCCTGAATCTGGCGAGCGCCGCGTCGCCGTACAGTCGGGCGATGCCGCCGAAGCGGCGCTCGAAATCGATATCGTGAACGGGGGCAGCGTTTGGGATGGGGTTGGCGGTCGTCATTTCATTGCTAGGCTCAATTGCGCAGAGCGGATTTTATACCGTTACGGCAATGCCGCGCTTGTCGATGCAAGCACGCGGTGAAAAAAACAAAACCGTCGATCCCTGCGGGGCGACGGTTTGCAAAACGAAATGCAATCGCAGATTTGATCGAACCAAACCTGCCGGCGCCAGCAAAGTGCCGGCACGCAGGCCATCTCAAATCGACTCTTATTTCTTGACGTCGATTTTCGCGTCTTCAATCAACATCGAATAAGCATAACCGGCGCCAAAATCCTTATCGATGCCAAGCGTGCCGGTGACGGTGATCTGGTCGCCGACTTCCGCCGTTTGCAGGCTCGTGACCAACAGTTCGTTGGTCTTGGCCTTGGCGTCGCCGCTGCCGTCCTTGATATGGATCCAGTTGCGGTTCATGATGCCGTTGTTGACCTTCACAACCTTGCCCTGGGCGACGACGGTTTTCCCGCCAAGGGTCGCTTTGCCTGCATACAGCGCAGCGATAGTCTGCGGTTTGGCGTCGGCAGCCGACACATTGAATGAAATCAGGCCCAGCAGCACGAGCAGCCCGGCGAACGCGGCGGATAAGACTTTCATGATGATTCCTGTTGATGGTTGAAACAAAATTGCAGCAATTGTACCCGAATGTGCCCGAACAATTCGCAAAACCACGGCATTCCGAAATAGCAGATCGGGGGAGGATCGCGCCGGGGGGGGGGGGGGGGGGGGGGGGGGGGGGGCCCCCCCCCCCCCCGACAGTGGTTCGCATATGCTCTAAAATTTTTTTTGTCCAGGGGGACTGACACGCCAGACAGCCCCCGCGACAGAAACCTTACTCGTCCGGATCCACGT
>JARLJG010000060.1 GCA_031291325.1 Burkholderiaceae bacterium | reverse complement strand
TACCACCCCTTCCCATCCCGAACAGGACCGTGAAACGATTTCGCGCCGATGATAGTGCTGCAACCAGTGTGAAAGTAGGTTATCGTCAGGCTTGTTACATGCAAATCCCCGTCAGCTTCCGCTGGCGGGGATTTTTGCTTTCAAAACCCTAGCAGCGGACCCCGGTTCCTTGTTAGAATATGCGTCGTCGCTGATGTAGCTCAGTCGGTAGAGCAACTGATTCGTAATCAGTAGGTCGGACGTTCGATTCGTCTCATCAGCACCAATCAAGTCAAGCAAATAAGCCAACCGCAACGGGTTGGCTTTTTTGCTTTCCGGGCTTCGCTGCACCAAGCCAACTCCTTTTCCGACAAAAATGCAAGAGCAAAAGCTGCGTCAAATTTGACGGGCGTCAGTAACACGTAACTTTTTAGCGCTAATATAGACATAAGTGCCACAGCAGTGCCATCCGGCATCGCGCGCACTTAAAGGCTTTTGGCGAATTGGCATGGCGTAGCTTTGTCTCGCATGGCAATTTAACGTTCGGTGAAGTTTTATAACGGAGAGGCAATATGGACGACGTCGTCATCGTTGGCGCAATGCGGACTGCAGTGGGTAAGTTTGGCGGAACTCTGGCCAAGGTATCCGCAGTGGATCTTGGCGCGCATGTGATCAAGGGGTTGTTGGCAAAGACCGGGATCAAGCCGGAAGCAGTGAGCGAGGTCATATTAGGTCAAGTGCTGACCGCCGGGCTGGGTCAGAACCCGGCGCGGCAGGCAAGCATCCACGCCGGTTTGCCCTTCGGCGTGCCGGCCATGACGATCGGCAAAGTGTGCGGCAGCGGCTTGAAGGCGACGCATCTGGCGGCGCAGGCGATCCGCTGTGGCGACGCCGATATCGTTATCGCGGGCGGCCAGGAAAACATGAGCGCATCGCCGCATGTGTTGAACAATTCGCGCGACGGTTTCCGCATGGGTGACGCCAAGCTGATCGACACCATGATCGTCGACGGCTTGTGGGATGTCTACAACCAATACCATATGGGAACGACCGCTGAAAATGTCGCCAAGAAGTACGGCATTTCACGGCTCGAACAAGACGAATTTGCGCTGGCTTCGCAAAACAAGGCGGAAGCAGCACAGAAGGCCGGCAAATTCAAGGATGAAATACTACCACTTGAAATACCGCAGAAAAAGGGTACGATAGTTTTCGACAGCGACGAGTACATCAAAGCCGGCGCTACGCTGGAATCCCTGTCGGGCTTGCGTCCAGCCTTTGCCAAGGATGGCACGGTCACTGCCGGTAATGCATCGGGCATCAACGACGGTGCGGCGGCGGTGGTGATGATGTCGGCGACGATGGCCAAGCATTTGGGCTTGACGCCGCTGGCGAAGATCAAGGCGTATTCATCGGCCGGGGTCGATCCTAGCATCATGGGCATCGGGCCGGTTCCCGCCAGCCATCTTTGCTTGAAGAAGGCGGGTTGGACGCATGCGGATCTCGATTTGATGGAAATCAACGAAGCGTTCGCTGCGCAAGCGGTTGCGGTCAACAAGGAAATGGGATGGGATACCAGCAAGATCAACGTCAACGGTGGCGCGATCGCATTGGGCCATCCGATCGGCGCCTCGGGATGCCGTATCTTGGTGACATTGCTGCATGAAATGGTGCGTCGCGATGCCAAGCGCGGACTGGCTTCCTTGTGTATCGGCGGCGGCATGGGCGTGGCGTTGGCCGTTGAGCGGGACTAGCAGTTCGGCCGTTTAAGCGTTAAAAGCGTTAAAAGCCATCTGGATGGCTAGAAATCATGGATGTTGCCGTCTTGCGGCAACATCCAGATGATAGAGATTTAGCGGCATTCACGATCGAAGTTAGCCATATGAAGGAGACCGAAATGGCAAGAGTTGCATTAGTGACAGGTGGCATGGGCGGTTTGGGCGAAGCAGTCTGCATCAAACTGGCGGCGTTGGGATATCAGGTAGTAACAACTTATTCGCCCGGCAATACCAAGGCGGAAAACTGGCTGGCGGCGATGAAAGAACTTGGCCATAATTTTCATGCGTATCCCTGCGATGTTGCGGATTACGATTCGGCGCAGGAGTGTGTGGCCAAAATCGAGAAAGAAGTGGGGCCGATCGACGTTCTGGTCAATAACGCGGGCATCACGCGCGACATGACGTTCAAGAAGATGGACAAGACCAATTGGGATGCGGTCATGCGGACCAATCTGGACTCCGTCTTCAACATGACCAAGCCGATCTGCGATGGCATGGTCGAGCGCGGTTGGGGCCGTATCATCAACATCTCTTCGGTAAATGGGCAAAAAGGCGCATTCGGCCAAACCAATTACTCTGCAGCCAAGGCCGGCATGCATGGATTTACCAAAGCGCTGGCGCTTGAAGTGGCGCGCAAGGCAGTAACGGTCAATACGATTTCTCCCGGCTACATCGGCACCAAGATGGTCACGGCGATTCCGCAGGAAGTGCTCGATAGCAAGATCATCCCGCAAATTCCAATGGCCCGTTTGGGCAAACCGGAAGAAGTCGCGGGCCTGGTCGCCTATCTGGCGTCGGACGAAGCAGCCTTCGTCACCGGCGCAAATATTGCGATCAACGGCGGTCAGCACATGTATTGATGGTGCAACTACTCGGCAGGTCCGAGTAGTCTACACAATAAATTTCTCGATAAGCCATGAAGGAAATGCTATGAACAAACGTCACGCTCTGCTTGCGACTGCACTTGCCACCGTATGTGTTGCCGGAATGGGCGTCGCCCATGCCGCCGACGCAGGGTCGAGCAATGAAAAATGTTTTGGAATTTCGAAGGCCGGGCAAAACGACTGTGCCAGCGTGATGGGCACCCACTCATGCGCCGGCCAGGCTAAAAAGGACATGGATCCGACCGAATGGAAATATGTCGCCAAGGGTACTTGCGTAAAGGCTGGCGGTACGACAGCCATGCCGAAAGGCGCAAAATAACCCGCTGATTTCCTGGGATGCAGCGAAGCAAGCGGCGGTTGCGCGATTTTTGTCGTGACCGTGTAAGGAAATAGGCGCTCGCGCCGACTAGTTGGCAACCGCATCGCATGGCGGTTGCCATTTTTCTTTCTATACTGCTTTCTACAGGAGATTCACCATGAACAAACGTCAAGTCTTGCTGGCCGCTGCCTTCGCCACCGTCTGCGTCGCCGGCATCGGATCGGCACAAGCTGCCGATACTGCCAAGGAAAAGTGCTTTGGCATCGCGAAAGCTGGCCAAAACGATTGCGCCAGCGTCACCGGCGTCCATTCCTGCGCCGGCCAAAGCAAAGCCGACAACGATAAGAGCGAATGGAAATATGTCGCCAAGGGTACTTGCCAAAAGGCCGGCGGCAGCATGAAGCCTGCCAAATAATCGTTCAATCCAAGTCCAAAGGAGTAGCACGATGCCGACCAACCCATCTCGTTATCCGTCGCCGCCGACGCGGCTGGGAGTCGGCATCGGGCTGCGCACGCCGCATTACCGGGAGTTTCTCGAACGTCGGCCAAAGGTCGACTGGCTGGAAATCCATAGCGAAAACTATTTCAATGCCGGCGGCTGGGATGCGCACGTATTGGAGCAGTTGCGCAGCGACTATCCGATCAGCATGCACGGGGTGGGCATGGGCATCGGCTCGGCGCAGGGATTTTCCGAGCAGCATTTGCAGCGCGTGCACGCATTGGCCAAACGGATCGAACCGGCCTTGATCTCCGAGCATTTATGCTGGGGCGCGGTGGATCAACACCACTTGAACGATTTGCTGCCGATACCCTTGAGCGCGCAAGCCATGGAGCTGGTCTGCCAACGGGTCGACCATATCCAGGAAGTGCTGGGCCGGCAAATATTGCTGGAAAACGTGTCCACCTATTTGCGTTATCGCGCCGATGCAATGGGCGAGGCGGAGTTTTTGGCGGCAGTCGCGGCGCGCACCGGTTGCGGCATCCTGGTCGACGTCAACAACCTGTACGTCAACCAGTGCAATCACCAGGAAGACGCGATCGCGGCGATGCTGGCAATTGCGCCGCACACGGTGGGCGAAATGCACCTGGCCGGACATCTCGTGACGCCGGACGCCGTCATCGACCATCACGGCGACCGCGTCGCAAAGCCCGTGTGGGATTTGTACCAATTTGCCTTGCAACGCTTCGGCGCGGTGTCGACCTTGATCGAATGGGATACCGACATTCCGCAGCTTGAAGTGTTACTCGATGAAGCCGAACGCGCGCGCACGATGGCGCAGCAGGTGTGCAACGGCGCGCCGCATGACGATTTGGTCGGCACCCAATCGGCATTTTCCCAGGCCTTGTTCGATGCGCGCAAAGAGCCGCAGGCGCTGCCGTTATTCAAAGGCGATGGTCAACTTACGGGGCCGCGCTTCGCCCTCTATCGGGGCAATTTGACCGGCAATTGGACCAAGGCGCTCGGCAACGCTTACCCGGTATTGAAGGAATTGGTGGGCGACGAGTTCTTCGGCGGCCTGGCGCGCGCCTACGGCAAATCCTACCCGTCCGACAATGGCGACCTGAATATGTTCGGCGCGCATTTTGCGCACTTCCTGCAAGACTTCGAGCATGTGGCCGGCTACCCGTACTTTCCCGATATGGCGCGGCTGGAGTGGGCGCTGCACCGCGCGCACTATGCCGCCGACGGCAACCCGATAGGCGCGCAAGAGTTGGCGAAATTCTCGCCGCAACACCTGGATAGCGCACGCTTTACGCTACGTCCTGCATGCAGCCTGATGCGTTCCGATTGGGCGGTGGTCGACGTGTGGCAAGCGCATCAACCCGGCATGGAAAATATATTTCCAGAGGACCTGGCCAGCGCAAGTTTCGGCTTGATCGTGCGGCCGCACTGGAAGACCGATCTGCTGGCGCTGACTCCGGCTGCTTACACGGTGTTGTCGGCGCTGGCTGGTGGCGAGACCCTGGGTGAGAGTCTGGACGCCGGGCTGGCGATCGATGCCGATTTCGATTTCGCGTCAAATCTGCAGAAATGGCTGCAACTCGGCATTTTCGCCGACATGATCGTCGCCCCGGAAGCGGCCGAGCAAGCGTCGACACAATAAGCAGGAGAGACAAATGGAAAAAATCTTGCGCTTGCACCAATCGATCACCCGTTTCGACGGACTGATCACCGAATGGGGCGGCTCGCTGTTGAGTCTTGCAATCCGCGTATGGGTGGGCTGGCAATTCTTCAAGGCTGGTTTGGTCAAGATCAGCGATTGGAGTGCCACGCTGGCTTTGTTCCACGATGAATATCATGTGCCGGTGCTGCCGCCGGATCTGGCTGCGGTCATGGGCGCGTCCGGAGAATTGGTGTTCCCGGTTCTGCTCTTGGTAGGTGTGATTTCCCGACCGGCGGCGTTCGGCTTGTTTTTCGTCAATTTGATGGCGGTGATTTCCTATCCCGACCTGTTCACTTTCGAGTGTCCGGCCGGATTGAAAGACCATTTCTGCTGGGGCGCGCTATTGCTGGTGATTGTTGCGTTCGGCCCCGGTCGCCTGGCGCTGGATAGCTGGCTGTCGGCCAAGGCAAAAAGATAGGACGACGTCTGGGCCGCGTAGGTCGAATCTACGTGGCGTAGCTTATTCTTGCAGCACCTTGATGCGGATATTACCCAGGCTGACTAACTGGCCGGCGCGGATTTTGCAAGTCTTGCGCAACTCGGCGTGGCCATCGACCGAGACCTCGCCGCTGGCGACCAACATCTTGCCAGCGCCGCCGCTGTCGCAAATGCCGACCAGCTTGAGCAACTGGTTCAATTCGATGTAGTCGCCCTGCAGGTGAAATTCCAAGTGTTGCATTTTTTATTCCAATGAGTGGGCGGTATCCGATTTGCGCATTGCGTACCGGATGCCGCCGGTCGCGTCAGGCGAGCGCCGTCGTCTGCAATTTTTCCTGCAAACGCTGCACCAACCTTTGAATATTACCCAGCGACAGCAGATGCGTGTGGATACGCGCCAGGTCGCCGCTGCGCACCAATTCCAGCGTGGTCGCATCGTCCAGCGCAGCCAGGCGTTTTTCGTCGACGATATGGAAGCCGTCCAGTGTGATCGATGGTTCGCTGCCGCGATTGACCGAGACTGCTTGCGGCACCAGCAAATCGAGTTTCTTCAGGCGTGCCATGAATTGATTGGAGAACTCGGCCTGCGCCTTGAAGTCGCCCAAGAACGCCAACATGGATTTGGTGACTTCGGTCTCGCTGCCATCCTCCGCGAACAGGCGTTCGCCCTCGCTGACGCTGAGGCCGTCGAATGCCTCGTCGACCAGCACCAGCGGCGCGTTGTTGCTAGGGTCGATATTCAACAAGAACGGGTAGCGCCGCACGAATGCCGGAATATACTGCGCCTGCCATTTGCCCTTGGCGTCGATGAAGAGATTTTCTTTCTCGCGTATGCCCGCCAAAGCGATGGGTGTGCCCACCCCCTTGTCGCCCATGGCAAAGACGATCGGATACTCGAGAACGGCCTGCGGAAATTCGACAATCGCCAGCGGAATGGCAATCGTCGAAGCGGCAAAGGCAAAACCGTTGGGCGACGGATTCAAACGCAAGTTGCGGTGCTGTTTGCGATCGAGAATGGCCGGCTTTTCGTAGAAATTCAGTATTGTCATGAAAATTGTCTCAATAAGATGAATCCGAATCGGTGGCGGCATTTTAACCTAGAAACGGCAGTTGACCGCTTCCAGAGATTGATAAGTATATGAATACATTCGGATTATATGAAGTAAATCCGTTCACCTATAAGGTGACAGCGCTACAGGCGCAATTGCACATTTTTCCGGCTCCCTGGCGTCCTTGCTCCTCCTTGCGGAATGCAGTCCGCCGCGTCGTCGCGCCTAGCCAGAAAGCCGGAAAAACGCACACTTGCACC
>JARLJG010000059.1 GCA_031291325.1 Burkholderiaceae bacterium | reverse complement strand
TCGCCAAAGAAAGGAAGCAAAGAAAGGCGACCGCTAGGCGGCTGCCCTTCGGGTTCCCGTTTTAAATGCCAGTAAATCGGGAAATGAAACAAACTCGCCTGCGGCTCAGACAGGTTTCATTTCTTATCCGATTTACTGGCATTTAAAACGGCAGCCTCCAAGCGGAATTCGTCCGGCGCTATCGTATTTGGTCTATCGAAGGACGCTGGGTCGTTCATTTTCAGATAGCCGATATTGCAAGGATACTCTATGCGCTCGCAATCATGCGCGTAACCGTTTTTGGTTGCGCATCGAGTTGTGTTGCGCGTTCCGCCGCTTCCCACACTTGCAGCAATTGGGCAACCACCGAAGCCGCGATGACTGCCGGCGTCTTGCCGGTTATGCCGGGTACGCCTATAGGGCAGACCATTTCAGTCAGGCGCTGTTTCGGGATGCCGCGTTCTGCCAGGCGGTGCTCGAATTGCATGCGCTTGGTTCTTGATCCTATCAGGCCGAACCAGTCGTGGCTGGGGCGGCGCAGGATGTGTTCGCTTAGGCGTTGATCTAGTGCGTGGCTGTGGGTCAGCACCAGGAAAGTCGCTCCGGGCGGGGCGTTGTCGGCTACGTATTCCGGGGTGTCGGTTGCTTCGATCTGCACGTTGGCGGGAACCGTGGCGGGGAACAGGTCTTCGCGCTCGTCGACCCAGGTGACTTGGCACGGCAAGTCGGCCAGTGCGCGGACGATGGCGGTGCCGACGTGGCCGGCGCCGAACAAGATCAGATGCGGACGGTAGGCGCGGCAGGGATCGATCAGCCAGCGGTGGCCGGCGCGGTCGCGCATCACGTGGCAGGGGCGTTCGTAGTTGAGTTCGAGCGGCACTTGCGCGATTTGGCCTGACAAGCAACGGCCTGCGCGATCGAATACCGCTGGCGGCGTCGCGTCGTCCAGCGCAACCAGACGCCAGCAATCTTCCTGTTGTTGCATGCGCTCGCGCAATGCATCGAAATTCTCCCGCGCTTGGCGCGCGATGCGCTCGAATGCCAGATACACGACGCCGCCGCAGCATTGGCCCAGGCTGGGGCCGAGTGCAAAGCGTTCCAGTCTGCGCGGCGGGTTGTCGTCTGCCGGGGCGACCAGCATCTCGCGGGCGATTTCGCAGGCACGAAGTTCCAAGTGGCCGCCACCGATGGTGTCGATTTGCGTGTGCGCGGTCACCAGCATCTTGGCGCCGGTCTCGCGCGGGCCGGAGCCTTCGACGCTGGCCACCGTCACCAATACGGTCGGCGCTTTTTCCAGTTCGCATGCGGTGAGCCAGTTGGTCATGATCGCGCTCCCATTTGCCTCAGTGCGCTGCGTTCTGCACGGCTTCGACTGCCTTCAAGATCTCTTCGCCGGTGGCGGGAGCATTCAGCGGTGGATTGAATTTGTGCTCGCCGACGCTGGAGACGGCATCGCGGATGGCGAAGAATACCGAGAACGGCAACAGCAACGGCGGCTCGCCCACGGCTTTGGAGCGATGGATGCTGTCGGCCACGTTGCGATTCTGGAACAGGTGCACGCGAAAATCCTGCGGGCAATCGGAGACGCCCGGAATCTTGTAGGTCGACGGCGCATGCGTCATCAACTTGCCGTCCTTGTTCCACCACAATTGCTCGGTGGTGAGCCAGCCCATTCCTTGAATGAACGCGCCTTCGACCTGACCGATGTCGATGGCCGGATTGAGCGACTGGCCGGCATCGTAAAGCGCATCGGCGCGCAGCAATTTCCATTCGCCGGTGAGGGTGTCGATGACCACTTCGGCGACTGCCGCGCCGTAGGCGAAATAGTGAAACGGACTGCCGGTCATGGTCTTCTGGTCCCAATGCAAACCGGGTGTCGCGTAAAAGCCATCCGACCACAATTGCACGCGCGCCAGATAAGCCTTTTGCACCAGCGCGGCGAAGGCAATCGATTGGTCGCCGACCTGCACCAGATTGGCGGAGAAGCGCAAATCTTCGGCCTTGCAGTCGAATAGCGTCGCCGCGACTGCTGCCAGGCGCGCGCGGATTTTGCTCGCTGCATCTTGCGCGGCCTTGCCGTTCAAGTCGGCGCCGGTCGAGGCGGCGGTGGCGGAGGTGTTGGCGACCTTGCTGGTGTCGGTCGCGGTGACGCGCACGCGGGCCAGATCGATGCCGAGTTCATGCGCGACCACTTGCGCGACCTTGGTATTGATGCCCTGTCCCATTTCCGTGCCGCCGTGATTGACCAGCACCGAGCCGTCCGCATACACATGCACCAAGGCGCCGGCCTGGTTCAAATGGGCGACGTTGAAGGCGATGCCGAACTTGACCGGCGTCAGCGCCAAGCCCTTTTTCAATATCCGGCTTTTGGCGTTGAACGCATTGATCGCCGCGCGCCGTTGCCGGTAGGCGCTGCTTTGCTCCAGTTCGTCGAGCAATGCATGCAGCACGTTGTCGACCACCTTTTGCCCGTACGGCGTGACGTTGCGGCCCTCGGCGTCGTTGCGTCCGTACAGATTCAGGCGGCGCACGTCGAGCGCATCCATGCGCAGATTGCGGGCGATTTCATCGATCACGTATTCCAGCGCAATCGCACCCTGCGGGCCGCCGAAACCGCGAAACGCGGTATTCGATTGCGTGTTGGTCTTGCCGCACATCGCGAGGATATCGACATCCGACAAATAGTAGGCATTGTCGAAATGGCAGACTGCGCGGGTCGCCACCGGGCCGGACAAGTCGGCCGAAAAGCCGGCGCGCGAGACCATTTCGACCTTGGCGGCTAGAATGCGACCGGCGTCGTCGTAGCCGACTTCGTATTCGTAATAAAAACAGTGGCGCTTGCCGGTCACCAGCATGTCGTCGTCGCGGTCGGCGCGCAACTTGACCGGACGTTGCAGGCGCACCGCGCCGATGGCCGCTGCCGCCGCCCACAATGCCGATTGCGATTCCTTGCCGCCGAAACCGCCACCCATGCGCCGGCATTCGACCGTAACATTGTGCGAAGCGACGCCGATCGCATGCGCGACGACATGTTGCATTTCCGACGGATGCTGGGTCGAGCACAACACCAGCATGCTGCGGTCTTCCTTCGGGATCGCATAGGATATCTGGCCTTCCAGATAAAACTGCTCCTGCCCGCCGACATACAATTCGCCCGTGACGCGATGCGGCGCGCGCTCGAAGGCTGGCTGGAAATCGCCGCGCGTCAGGCGCATCGGCGGCAGCACGAAAGATTGCGCCTGCCTGGCCGCTTGCGGCGTCAGGATCGCCGTCAACTCGGTGTAATCGACCACCGCCAGCCGCGCAGCGCGGCGCGCGTGGTCGTGGCTGTCGGCGATCACGATGAACAGCGGTTGGCCGACATACTGGACCAAGCCATCGGCGAGAATCGGGTCGTCGTGGATGATCGGTCCGCAATCGTTGACGCCGGGAATATCTGCCGCCGTGTAGACCGCGACCACGCCCGCCGATTGTTTGACGGCATCGAGATCGATCGCATTGACTTTGGCATGCGCTTTTTGCGACAAGCCCAGGGCCGCGTGCAGCGTGCCGCGCAACTCGGGCACGTCGTCGGTATAGGTGGCCTCGCCCAGCACGTGCAAGATCGCCGACTCGTGGATGCGCGGCTGGCCGACTTCGGCCCAGGGGGCCGTGTCGCTGGCGGCAACGAAAGTTTCGGTCGGTGTGTTCATACTGTCGCGAAGGCATTGACTTCGTCGTCGCAGAGCGGCGCATCGGCGCGCGTTTCCAGCCAAAAGCGGCGCAGCAGGTTTTGCGCGGCTTTCATCCGGTATTGGTCGGATGCGCGCATATCGGTCAGCGGCGCATAGTCTTGCGCCAGCAATTGCATCGCTTGCGTAAGCGTCGCTTCGTCCCAGGTCTTGCCATTCACGAAGGCTTCGGTCTTGCTGGCGCGCCTGGGCGTGGCAGCCATGCCGCCGTAGGCAATGCGTGCGTCGCGCACGACCTCGCCATCGAGCGTAAAGGCGAACGCTGCGCACACTGCCGAGATATCCTGGTCGAAGCGCTTGGCCAGTTTATAGGTGCGAAATTGCACCTTGGGCTGCGGCAGCGGCACGCGCACCGCTTCGACGATTTCGTCGGGCTGCATATCCTTCTTTTGATAACCGAGATAAAAATTCTCCAGCGGCAGGCGGCGCTGCCCGGCGCTGCCGTGCAAGACGATTTCTGCGCCCAGGGCGATCAGCCAGGGCATCGAGTCGCCGATTGGCGAGCCGTTGGCGACGTTGCCGCCCAGGGTTCCGCTATTGCGGATAGGCAGCGAGGCAAAGCGCTGCCACAGCGTCGACAACTGCGGATAATGTTGGCATAACGCGCGATAGGCGTCGTTCAACGTGACGCCCGCGCCGATAGCTAACATGCGGTCGGCTTCGCAGATTGTTTTCAATTCGGCGACCTGGCCGAGATAAAGAATGTCGCCCAGGTCACGCATTTGCTTGGTCACCCACAGGCCGACATCGGTCGACCCGGCCAGAATGCAGGCGCGTGGATGCGCGCGGCGCAGTTCCAGCAATTGCGCCAGCGTGCGCGGCGCGTGGAAGGTTTGACCGTCGACCGCGTAGGCGAGCGCTTGCTCGTGCTGCAATCCCTGCAAAATATCGGTCAGCGCGCGACGATCGAGGCGCACCGGCGGCAATTCCATCATCCGTTGCGCGGCATCGATGATCGGGCGATAGCCGGTGCAGCGGCACAAATTGCCGGACAGCGCTGCGTCGATTTCCCGGCGCTCGGGAACGGCCGCCTTGCCTTCCTGGCGCAAGTACAAGTCCAAATATAAGCCCCAAAGCGACATCGCAAAGCCCGGCGTGCAGAAGCCGCATTGCGACCCGTGGCATTCGACCAGCGCTTGCTGCACCGGGTGCAGCGCGCCATCGGCCTGCTTCAAATCCTCAATGGTGAACAAGGCCTTGCCGTCCAGCGTCGGCAGCAATTGAATGCAGGCGTTGACCGAACGCAATTGCAACTGGCCGTCGTGCAGTTCGCCGATCACCACCGTGCAAGCGCCGCAATCGCCTTCGGCGCAACCTTCCTTGGTGCCGGTGCGATGCAAATCCTCGCGCACGTATTGCAACACGGTGCGCGTGGGAGCGGCATCGACAACGGTTTGGATGACGCCGCGATAGTAAAAGCGTATGGGTTCCGACATGCTTGGCTGGCCTATGAATTCATGCACAAGGTTAGCATCGTCGGCATGATTGACTATATTGAAGCGATGATGTCCATTATCTGCATTCAACCATAATCGTTCATCCTCGGGCGGGCGCGTTACCCGCCCGAGGGCTTGTGCTAGGTTCCCGTCGGCGACTTGAAAAATGCAGCGACTTCATCCAGATAGCGCTGCTTGCACTCCGAATCAAGGAAAGCTGCTTGAAAACTGTTGCGCGCCAATTGTTGCGCGTGCTCGCGTTGCAAAGGCAAGGCATCGAAGAGCGCAACGAAATTGTCGCCAAGGCAGCCGCCAAAATAGGCGGGGTCGTCCGAATTGACAGTGACCAGCAATCCGGCATCCAATAACGCCGGCAAATTGTGATCGGCCATGCTATCGAAGACGCGTAATTTCACGTTCGACAGCGGACAAACGGTCAGCGGCACTTGCTCCTGCGCCAGTCTGCGCACCAGCGCGGGATCTTCCAGACAACGCACGCCGTGGTCGATGCGCTCGACATGCAACAGGTCCAGCGCGGTGCCGATATATTCCGGCGGGCCTTCCTCGCCGGCGTGCGCGACCAGATGCAAGCCCATTTCGCGGCAACGGGCGAACACGCGAGCGAATTTTTCGGGAGGATGGCCGCGTTCGGAAGAATCGAGGCCGACGCCGATAAATTGATGCCGATGCGGCAGCGCTTGCTCCAGCGTTTGTAGCGCTTCGTCTTCCGACAAATGCCGCAAGAAGCACATGATCAAGCCGCTGCTGATTCCCAATTCCGTGTTCCCCTGCTGCAACGCGCGATCTATGCCGTCGATCGCGGTAGCAAACGTGACGCCGCGCGCGATATGGGTTTGCGGATCGAAGAAAATCTCGGTGCGACGCACGTTATCCGCTGCGGCGCGCAGCAGGTAAGCCCAGGTCATGTCGAAGAAATCCTGCTCGGTCAGCAGCACGCTGGCGCCCGCATAATAAATATCGAGAAACGATTGCAAGTCGGTGAACGCATAGGCACGGCGCAGTGATTCGACCGAGTCGTAAGCGAGCGTCACGCCATTGCGCACAGCCAAAGCAAAAATCAATTCCGGCTCGAGCGAGCCTTCGATGTGGATGTGCAGTTCGGCCTTGGGCATCTGCCGCAGCAGAGTGGATAACGATGTCGACATCGTGCGCTCCCGGTTCATTGGTAAATTTGAAAAAATGGCGAGCCGACGACGCTCCCCTTTCTTATCGCATTGTTACACAGTGGCGGTGATTCGTCGGCAAAAAAAAACCGCTGGACAACGATCCACTCGCATGGATCGTCATACAGCGGGCAACGACGGGACCGATTTTCCCTAGAACTTTACCTTGCCCATCAGAGCAAAGCTACGCGGTGGCAGCACGGTGATGAAGTCGTTCCCATAGATCGGGGCGTCATTCATCAGGTTGCGCCGGTTGGTCAAGTTGTAGATCGAGAACTTGAGCTGATAGTCTTTCATGAAGTTATATGAGAGCGCCGTGTTGATCGTGTACTGCCACGGAATGACCGGCGCTTGAAAGTAGCCGCCATTGGCGAGCGCCGAATTCGGCAGCACGGCGCCGTTGGCTTGCGACTTGCCAATATCCAGCCAGCCGGACTGCGAGATTTCGATCGGACCCGTTACCAGCATGTTTGCCTGGGCGCCAAAGCCATTGTCGGCCTTGTAATTCGCCAGGAAGTTCAACATTTGACGCGGCACGCCCGGGTCATTGAACGTCTGGTTCGGCTGCCAAACAGCGAGAATACCGGAGCCGTCGACGTTGGTCCCTGCTTGCGCCGGGAAGTTATAGAAAGTCTCGGGCGAGTCAAGCTTGGTCTGGATATAGGAATAGCTGGCCGTGGCAAAGAAGTGCGCATTCGGCTGGTAATTCAATTCCGTCTCAAAACCGAGGATACGCGCATTGGCTTTGCCATTGTAACTGGATGGAATTGTCCTTTCCTGCTTGAATACATCCGTGCCCCAGAACAGGCTCTTGTGCAGCAGGTCCAGCTTCACGCCGGCTTCCAGCAATTTCGAGCTTTGACGCAATTGGTCGGTCGCCGGTTCGCCGTAGACACCGACACCGCCATCTTGAGAATTTGGATCGACGTATTGGGCAAAGTTCGCGGTCAGGTAAGTCGAGACCCAGGGCAAGGGTTTGTATACCGGGCTGATATTGGCGTTTTTCAACAAATAGGCATTGGTTGTCGCGCTCGCCGGATATCCCTGCGAATTTGGGTCATTGAGCGGATCGCCATAGTGCAATTTGACGCCGTCGAGACGCACACCATACATGGCGCTGAACTGCGGCGATACTTCGATCCGATGTTCGAGGAACGCGGCGACATCGTACAGATCCGAGACGATGGAATTGTTAAGGTAGAACGAATTGCGTGCGGCGACGCCATACAGCGGCTGACCGAAAGCACCGGTATACGGAAGCGCTCCGCCAGCGGCCTGCAAGGAAGACGGGAAGGCCAGGGTGCTAGGATTATTGCTTAAATCGAAGATGCTGACCGGTTCATTCGCGAAATTTTGCACCTCATTGTTGTGCGCTTCGCGGAAGGTAAAGCCGGCGTCGATGGCCTGCTTCAGGACCAGTCCATTGCCACCGGTTTGATCGCCGACCGGCGTGTCGAACTTGAACTTGAAGTCGGTCTTGTTTTCGAGCGTGTAGCTATTCTTCGACGAATCGGCCCAATACATTTCTGTCTGGTTATAGCGATTCATATAGTTGAAGAATGTGTTGTTGCTGACCGAGGCATTCTGGTTGAATTCGTAGGTTTGAATCACCTGCAGGTTATAGCGCTCGGAACGGGCGCCGGTGCCTGGCGCGCCATCGACATCGGCGCTGCGATTCAGCAGAACCGGGTTGCCGAGCTGCACCGTGGAACCAAATCCCGAGATATTCGACGACCCGCCGACCACACCGCCTGTCAGGTAAGTTCCGTTGTCGATGAACTGCTGGTTGGCGCGGTTGACACCGTCGTTTTCCCGATAGCGGCCTTCGGTGTACTCGCTATTTACCTGGATCGTGTATTTGTCGGAAATATTGGCGGTCAAAGCACCGTACAATGACTGCTGGTGCAAGAACATGTAATCGTAGTAACTACTGCTCTCTTCGCCTGAATAGCTGATGCGGTAAGCAAGCGTATCGCTGGCCGGCCCGCCAAAATCCAGGCTCTGGCGGCGGTGTCCGTCGGTATCGACGTCAAACGTTGCGGTTCCGGAGAACTTGCTAAAGCTCGGCGCTTTGGTTTCGATATTGATCGAACCGCCGACGCCTGCGCCGGGGCCAGCCTGCACGCTTGCCGGCCCCTTGACGATATCCATCGTGTCGATGCTGTTGAAGCTCATCGGGGCGCCGTAACCATTTTCGGAGAAGCTGTCGCGCATGCCGTTGAAGAACACGTCGCCGTACTGGCCGCGAATGCGCGGAATGTTGGGCAGACCGAACGACGCGTCGGCGTAGCTACTCGAGGTCAAATACGAAAATTCCGATGGGTCCTGCACATTCAAGGCTTCCAATTGGACGCGCGACAAAATGGTATTGCTGCGCGGCGTGTCCATGACATCCAGATCGATGCCAAACGCGGACGACGACTTGACGCTGGTCGGCAGGATCAGCTCGCCCTTCTTGACGCCATTGATGGTGACGGTATCGACTTGACCGTCGCCAGGCGTTGCTGCCGGCGTCGGGGTCTGGGTCGCAACCGGCGCCGTTGTGCCCGCCGTCTGCGCCATGACGGCGCCTAGCGGAAACATCGCGCCTACGGCCAATGCAACCTTGGTCAGCGCACCCGCACCCTTTACATATCCTCGCTGCTTTCCCATTTCTTCCCCTTTAATTGTCGATGTTGCGAACCCTGATATATTTTTATATTCCTTGCCAAGCGCGTGCACCAGAACTGGAAGCCGCAGATAAGACTTGGACAAGCGATATTGCACTCGCTCACAGGACTCGCCTGGACGCCGATTATCAATCCTACATAGCAAAGACCGTGCCCAAGCAATATCCGTCAAATAGAGGAATATCGAATTCATAGATATCTAGAAATTGTATACACTTGGACGGCGCAGATTCACTACGACAATCATTGCTTTGCCACCAGTTTTACAGTAACGAGGCCAAGCGCGTGGAGAATGAATGCGCTTATCGCAGATGGCGCTTGGCGCAATCGATTGGTGCTTGCGCGCATTAATGTGGGGAAGAAGCTGTCAATTAGCACCGAGAAGGTGCACTAAGACTCGGCGCACAGGGCATTTTCATTTCTTCATTTTGTATGCAATTTGAGTGTAAGATTATTGACCTATCTTTGACCTATCTCTTACTTTGGAAACACTGCGACCCAGAGCAGTGTCTTGCATTGCAGGTCGTGGATGCAACCAACAACGCGGAAAGAACGAAGCATGCAAAAGACAACCCGGCACCTAATGGCCGCATCGACGTTGATCGTCATATTGATGGCAAATTCCTACGGCATACATGCCGCTCCGATTTCGCACAATGAGGAAATCACCAATCGCTATTTTTCGACCCTGGTAGCGGGCGCCCAACCCAAATTGGCGGAGTTGACGCTATTCTTCTCGATGATGCCCAAGGGCGGCGATTTGCATCACCACTATTCCGGCGCGATGTACGCAGAGCAATACCTTGAATGGGTTGATCGGCAGCACTATTGCGTCAACAAAGTGACGTATGCGATTGAAACCGACAAAGCACTGATCGACGCCGAGCGCGCCAAAACGCCGGGCCAGCGCAATTGCCTGTCGTCGGCAGAAGTGCTGGCCGACAACGCGATCTACCGCGAGTTATTGCAACACTGGTCGGACAAGGACTTCAGCAATCACGGCGCGATCCAGCCGCCGCCGGATCGCCAGTTCTTCGATACCTTCGGCTATTTCGACCCGGTCTCGACCAGCAACAACAACGCGGGTCTGCTTTTGTTGAAACAGCGCGCCATCCAGGAAAACCTGAGCTATATCGAAACCATGCTGGAATTGGGCCCCATGATCGAGGACGCGAATTTCGACGCCAAGGTATTGCAAGCCGGTGTCGACCGCGATGCCTTGTCGGCGCAAATGGCGGCATTGACGACGGCGCTTGAACAGGATCGGGAATTCAATCGAAAGATCGACAACTACCTCGCCGACATCAGGGCCAGCAGCGCAGGCGTCGACGACGCGCAATTCACGATGCGCTACCAGGCATTCGTGCTGCGGCTGCTGTCGCCATCGCAGGTATTTTCTTCACTGCTGGCCGCATTCAAGGCAGCCAGCCAAAGCGATCTGGTGGTCGGCGTCAACATCGTCGGCGCGGAGAATTTGAACGTCTCGATGCGCGATTATTCGCTGCACATGCAAATGTTCAAGTTCCTCAAGGCGAAATACCCCAGGGTCAAGCTGGCCTTGCACGCGGGCGAGTTGGCGCTCGGCATGGTGCCGCCGGAAGGCTTGACCTTCCACATCAGGGAAGCGATCGACGTGGCCGGCGCGAACCGGATCGGCCACGGCATCGATCTGGCGCACGAAACCGACGCCATCGGCATCATGAAGAAAATGCGCGAGCGCGGCATCCCGGTTGAAATCAATTTGAGCAGCAATGAATTCATCCTGGGCGTCAAAGACGAATCCCATCCGGTCACCTTATATCGCAAGTACGGCGTGCCGTTCGTCCTCTCGACCGACGATCCCGGCGTGTCGCGCAACAATCTGTCCGGGGAATATGTGTTGTTCGCCAGCCGCTACAAGACCGACTATGCGGAAGTCAAGAAACTGTCCTACGACAGCCTGCGCTACTCCTTCCTGTCGGAAGTCGACAAGAAGCGACTGCTGAAGGCACTTGATGGGCGCTTCGCCAAATTCGAGGCGGAGATTGCCGACTTGGTTAAGAGCGAGGCGGGCAAGAAATAGGTGACGCTACCCCGGCAATAGCACGGGCCGATTGCAGGTCGAATCGGCCCCGTCTATGTGCCTATTTTAGGCCAAGAATTTCAGCCAGGTCAACTTCCGGCTGCTCGTCGTTCAAATGCAGCTTGCGTTCGATATCGAGCAAATGCTGTTCCATCATCGCAACCGCCTGCGCTGTGTCGCCTGCGGCAATCGCGTCGATCAATTGTTCATGCTCGTCATTGGGGCAGGAAGTCTTGCCCGGCGGCTGATACAGCGCAATAATCAGCGAACAGCGCGAAACCAACTCGCGCAGGAAGCGGGTCATGACCGCGTTGTTCGCCGACTCGGCGATCAGGATATGAAATTCGCCGCCCAGCCGTATCCATTTGGCATAGTCGCCGGCATGGAAAGACGCGTGCTCGTCGCGGACGATTTGCCGCAGCCGCGCGATTTGCGCAGGGGTCGCATTTTTCACCGACATCGGCACCAGCGCAGCTTCGATGGCACGCCTGGCAGCAAATATTTCCCGAGTCTCCAACGGTGTCGGCTGCGCAATAATCGCGCCGCGATTGGGGCGCAACTCCAGGATATGGTCATGCGCAAGACGTTGTATCGCCTTGCGCACGATGGTTCTGCTGACTGAAAACAAGTCGCAAAGACTGGCTTCGGTCAACTTCGTCCCCGGTGGCAGGCGCTGGCTGACGACTGCCTTGAGGATGGAATCATAAATTTTCTGATCGATGATTCCAGTGCCGCGCTTGCCGGCCGATCGCGCCGAAGAGGGTCCTGTCTCGCCACCTTTGATTTTCATTGCGCTTGCCTGGAGTTCAAATTTTGCCAGCCTTTCCGGTCGGCTTACTGCGTTGCGCCGGGAAGGTGGTCGCGATATTTATTCCAATGGCTGGTCAGTTCGTTGACCACCGGGCTGCCGACTTTGTAGGCCGCTTCCAGCGAAGGGATGAATGCCGACAACGCATCGTCTTCCGCCGCTTCGCTTGCCAGCAACTGCGCCGTGGTTTCGTTGGCGGCTGGCACCGTATAGTTGGCGGCGGTGCGCAAAACCAGCACACGCTCGATTTGCACGCGCTTGGCTTGCGCCAGGAAACTGAGCGATTGCAAGATGCCGCAGTCTTCCATCGCGGTGGTGGTGGAAACGCCTTTGCCGCCGGTCCAGTAACTGACCCATTGCTGCGCCTGCGCGTTCATGTGCTCGCCCATCCACCAGGCGGAAGCTGCCGTTTCGTCGCCCTTCAACACGAAGGGCGGCTTTTGGCCGTTCGGATAAGCTGGGTAGCGCGCGCGATTCGCCTGCAGCGACGGGGTATCTTCCAATTTGATATCCTTGGTCAGCGCAAACGCCCAATTCACCAGGCCGGCATTGAGGTGGTAGCCGCTGACGCCGCCGAAGCGCGCCAGTTCGGGCGCCGGCTGTTCAAACGGCTTGCTGCGTCCCAGCGGAATGCGACCGGTCGACCAATCGGCCGGAATATCGCGCGCATCGATCTCAAAACTCAAATCGCGGTCGATCACCCATTCCGCCCACGCTGCCGACCCGACTGACGCGACGGTCGGGTCGATGCCGGCGATGGCCGGGATGACCCAGTATGCTTTGGACAGGTCGAAGCGCGGATCCATGCCCAACGCCATGATCGAGGCCGCAGCGCGCAGCGAACCCTCGCCGGTTACGATGCCCAGCACCTGCTTTTCCGCGTTATAACGCAGTGCGCGGTAGCCTTGGGGAAAGGCGATCTTTTGCGGCAAGGGCAAACGCTCGACCCAAGCTTGGAACTCGCCGGGTTTATCGCCGGAATCCTCACCCAATTCAAAGGTCGTCACCACGACCACGCGCACCGGCAGCGGTTTGACAGGTTTTGTCTCTGCCTGCACCGCAGCCGACACGGCCAGCGCACAAACCAGTCCGCACACGCGTAAAAATATCTTCATTTCAATGACCTTCGACTTTCATCTAAAATGTATTCAACACAACCAAAAATTGCATACAATGTGCCGTACGCAAGAAGTGGACCTGGTGCATCGTTGCGCAAGTCGGACACCCGACCGGCGTCAGGCGTCGGGATGGAAACTGCTCCCCAGCGACACCGGTTGATTCAACAAAATGGTTTTCGGGTCGCGGCATATGATGACCAGAACCACGATGGTTGCGACGTAGGGCAACATCGACAGCAGTTCGGAAGGGATGCCAAGCCCGAAACCCTGCGCATACAATTGCAACACGGTCACGCCGCCGAACAAGTACGCGCCGCATACCACGCGCAGGGGCTTCCAGGTTCCAAACACCACCAGCGCCAGCGCGATCCAGCCCTTGCCTGCGGTCATGCCTTCCACCCACATCGGCGTCTGCACCGTCGACAGATAGGCGCCGGCAATGCCTGCGGTAGCGCCGCCAAACATCACCGCCAGGTAGCGGGTGCGAATGACTGCATGACCGATCGTGTGCGCCACCGCCGGCGACTCGCCGATGGCGCGCAGTTTCAAGCCGGCGTGGCTCTTGCTCAGGAACCAGCTTACCGCAAGGAACAACACGCCCGACAGGTAGACCATGAAATCGTAGTGAAACAGCAGGTCGCCGAGTATCGGAATATCCGACAGCAGCGGGATGGCGATTCCCTTCAATCCCGGTATCGGCGTGCCTGCCAAGTCGTGTCCCGCGAAGGCCGACAGGCCGATGCCGAACAGGGTCAGCGCCAAGCCGGTTGCGACCTGGTTGGTTTGCAAACTGAGCGTCAGAAAAGCGAAAATCAGCGACAAGAGAATGCCCGCCGCCGCCGCCGCGACGAAACCCAGGGTCGCGCTGCCGGAGGCCAGGTTGGCGGCGAAACCGGCCACTGCGCCGACCAGCATCATGCCCTCGATGCCGAGGTTCAACACGCCGGCTTTTTCGACCACGGTTTCGCCCAGCGCGGCATAGATCAACGGCGTCGCTGCCGCCACGGTGCTGGCAACGATAGGAAGGATCGGACTGACGGAACTCACGCGCTCTCCCCGCTGGTGGAAGCCGGCTCGCGGGCGCGAACTTGCATCACAAGTTTTAGCCGGAAGTTGATGAACAAATCGGCAGCCAGCAAGTAAAACAGCAGCAATCCCTGGAATAACCCCGTAATGGCCGCCGGCAAAGCCATTTGCATCTGCGCCGATTCGCCGCCCAGATAGAGCAGCGACATCAGCAGCGAACCCAGCACGATGCCCAACGGATGCAAACGGCCGATCCAGGCGACGATGATGGCGGCGAATCCGTAGCCCGGCGAAATTTCGGCCTGCAGTTGCCCGATCGGCCCGGCTACTTCGCAAATGCCGGCCAGGCCGGCGGTAGCGCCGCTAATCATCAGCGCGATCCAGACAGTGCCTTTGCTCGAATAACCGGCGTAGGCGGCAGCAGCCGGCGCTTGGCCGGCGACCTGCATCCGATAGCCGACATAGGTCCAGCGGCTGAATAGCCATGAGGCGAGCGCCAGCACCAACGCCAGGATAAAGCCCCAGTTGGTGCGCGCCCCATCCATTAACAATGGCATCAGCAGCGCATCGGCAAACGGCTTGGATTGCGGAAAATTGTATCCTTGCGGGTCGCGCCACGGGCCGTGCACCAGATACGACAACAGCAACTGCGCAATGTACACCAGCATCAAGGTCACCAGGATTTCACTGGTATTGAAGCGATTGCGCAAAAATGCCGGTATCGCCGCCCACGCCATGCCGCCCAGTGCGCCGGCGATCAACATCGCCGCCAGCCCCCAGGCCGGCGCGCTGTCGCCCAGCCATAGCGCGACGCCGCCGCCGGCGATGGCGCCGATAGTCAGTTGGCCCTCGGCGCCGATATTCCACACGTTGGAGCGGAAACCGAGAGCCAATCCGAGCGCGCACAACAGCAGCGGGGTCGCTTTCAACAGCAGTTCACCGATGCCATACGTGGTTTGCAAGGGCTTGATGAAAAATACGTAAAAAGCCTGTTGCGGGTCCTTGCCGAGGACGGTGAAAAAAACGATCCCGGTCAGCAGCATCGCCAGCGCCGCAATCAGCGGCGAGGCAATGCGCATGACCTTGGAAGGCGCCGGGCGGCGCTCAAGCTTGAGCAAGATTGTTCTCCTGTTTGATGCGCGCGGCAGTATCGCCGGCAGCGCGCCCGGACGGCAGCGCGGCAAAGTTGCCGCTCATCCAATTGCCAATCTGCTCGATGTTGGTGTCGGCGAGCGCGACCTGCGGCGACAGGCGGCCATCGGCCAACACGCAAATGCGGTCGCTGATGGCGAACAATTCGTCGATTTCTTCCGAAATGACGAGCAAGGCCACGCCCTGTTTGCGCAAGTCGATCAGGGCCTGCCAAATCAACTGCGCAGCGCCGACATCGACGCCCCAGGTCGGTTGCGCGACGATCATCACTTGCGGCTTCAACATCGCTTCCCGGCCGACGATGAATTTTTGCAGATTTCCGCCCGACAGGCTCGCTGCCGGCGATTCTTCGCTGCCGCATTTGACAGCAAAGCGAGCGATCACTTCCCTGGCGAAACGCCGTACTTCAGCGTGCCGAATTAGTCCGTGCCGAACCATGCCTTGACGGGCGCCGGTCAGCAAAGCGTTTTGCGCCAGGCTCATCGCCGGCACCGCGCCGCGTCCGAGCCGTTCTTCCGGCACCAGCGTCAAGCCAAGACGGCGGCGCTGCGCTGGATTCATTCTCCCCACCGCTTGCCCCAGGAGCGTGATGTTGGCTGCGCGCGGGCTCGCGCTTTCCCCGGATAGCGCGGCCAACAGCTCTTTTTGTCCATTGCCGGAAATCCCGGCGATGCCGACAATTTCGCCGCTTTTTACCGCCAGATCGATTTCCTTGAGCGTGGTGCCGAACGGATCGATGGTTGATAACGACAATTTATCGACGTTCAGCCGTACCTCGCCCGCTTGTTGCGGTTCCAAATGGCATTCGCTCAACTCGCCGCCTATCATCATCCGCGCCAGGCTGTCGTTCGACTCGTTGGCCGGGATCGCCGTGCCGCTGACGCGCCCGCCGCGCAACACGGTGGCGCTATCGCACAAGGCGCGGATCTCGTCGAGTTTGTGGCTGATATACAGAATGCTGCAGCCCTCGCGCGCCAATTGGCGCAACGTGGCAAACAGGGTCTGCACCGCCTGCGGGGTCAGCACCGAGGTCGGCTCGTCCATGATCAACAGCTTGGGTTGCTGCAACAGGCAACGCACGATTTCCACGCGCTGCCGTTCGCCCACCGACATGCTGTGCACCAGGCGATGCGGCGCAATCGGCAAGCCGTATTTCGCCGACACTTCCGTGATGCGCGCTGCCAGCACTGCGGCGGGCATGCGTTCATCCAGGGCCTGTGCGATATTTTCTGCGACGGTCAAGGTCTCGAACAGGGAAAAATGCTGGAACACCATGCCGATACCCATGCGCCGCGCTTGCGCCGGATTGGCAATATGCAGTTCGCGCCCCTCCCACAGAATCGTGCCTTCATCCGGCTTGGTGACGCCGTAGACGATCTTCATGAGCGTACTTTTTCCCGCTCCATTCTCGCCCAGCAGCGCATGGATTTCGCCCGGCATGACACGCAGACTGACGCCGTCGTTGGCAACCACGGTCGGATAGCGCTTGGTGATGCCGTCGAGCACCAAACGTGGCTGCGAATTCTGGTTGACCGCAGGAATGTTCATCGAAAAAATCAGTCAGCAATAGTTAAGGGCAGGTGTAAAACGGGCCAGACTGCCAGGCGGCTGCAGCCAACGCAGATCGAGGTTCAAACGCAATTGTTGTGCCAGCGTCGCCAAAATCGTGCAAATTTCCACCGCCGACATGCGCGACGCTTGTTCGGTCGCAGAGAAAGGACGGGAATCCGCATTTTGTCGACAATTTATACCGATTTTGTACACATTGTAATTCTTGGCGCACGCAACCGATGGGTAAATTCGATGCGCAAAAAACATGCGGCACGCGCACCGCAAGCGCCCGAATCGCCATAACGATGCAACATTTTGATGCAAAACTTCGCAAAGCCGTGCCAATTCTCCAGAAATTATTTAATCATTTCCGATGATTGAAATATTTTTGGTGGCATAAGAATTGCTGACAATCCTTTTTATAATTGCATTCAATGTGTGTAAAGGGTAACCAAAGGGTGACTAAAGGGTAACGCCAAGAATTTTTCAATTGCCTTTTTGTTCGCGGCATACAATGCTGCGTCGAGGCTCGTTTTTTTGCGATGATTGAGTACGGATTTCCCAGCGATCTGCCAGCCGACCATGCGCCTGGGGTCAAGTTTAATGCACACTCTGATAAAGGAGTTTTCAATGTTTCGTCTACGTTCCACATTCGCGGCATTTACCACATTCGCGCTGGTTTCCAGTGCCGGCGTCGGAATCGCCCCCGCAGCCCACGCCGCCGAGCCGCTGAAAATCGCCTTCGTCTACGTCGGGCCGGTTGGGGACGGCGGCTGGAGTTTCCAGCACGACCAGGGCAGGCTTGCCATCGAAAAGGAATTCGGCAGCAAGATCAAGACCACTTACGTCGAAAGCGTGCCGGAAACGTCCGACGCCGAGCGCGTCATCCGCCAACTTGCGGTCGACGGCAATCAATTGATCTTCACGACCTCGTTCGGCTACATGGACCCGACGATCAAGGTGGCCAAAGCTTTCCCGAAGGTGCACTTCGTGCACGCGACCGGCTACAAGACCGCAGCCAACGTCGGCACCTATCAGACGCGCTTTTATGAAGGCGCCTACCTGCTCGGCGTTCTCGCCGGAAAAATGACGAAAACCAACACGCTGGGCTTCGTCGGCTCCTTCCCGGTGCCCGAGGTGGTGCGCAATATCGATGCCTACACGATGGGGGCAAAGAGCGTCAATCCGAAGATCAAGACCAAGGTGGTGTGGGTCAACACCTGGTACGACCCGAGCAAGGAACGGCAGGCGGCGGAAACGTTGATCGCGCAAGGTGCCGACATGCTGGCGCAAAACACCGATTCGCCGGCGGTCGTTCAAGTCGCGGAAGAAAAAGGCGTGCATGCGTTCGGCTGGGATACCGACATGGCAAAGTATGGCCACAAGGCCCAATTGACCGCAAATACCGAAAACTGGGGCGTCTTCTATAGCCATGTCGTCAAGGATCAATTGGCCGGCACCTGGAAGCCGGAACAAACGCTGTGGGGCATCAAGGAGAATTTGGTGGTGCTCTCGCCGTTGAATCCGTCCGTTCCCGCCGATGTCGCCAAAGTTTTCAATGAAAAGAAGCAAGAAATCGTCGACGGCAAACTCATTCCGTTCGCCGGTCCGCTCAAGGACAATACCGGCGCGGTGAAAGTTGCCGCCGGCTCCGCCATGCAGGTAGGCGACCTGATGGGAATCAATTGGCTGGTCGAAGGCGTCGAAGGTTCTCTGCCCAAGTAAGGCAAAAAGTCGATCGGCATGCCGCGCCACTGCGGCATGCCGTTTGCACCTTGCCGCTTTAATTTTGGGGCACCTCTAAAAATTCGCCCGCGACCAGGCTTCATCACGCATCGATAGGGCGCAGCCAAGTCGCCAATTGTCGAGTTTCCGCATTTCCGACAGCAAGACTTCGGAAGAAGCAATATAATCATTCTACAAAGAAAAATTTCGACATTTCCCCGCTCAAAACACTTGTCTATCCGGCATGAGGGCGGAAAAGCAACAGCAAATAGCGTGTTTAGCAATATTTAAGTTGCACTTTTGGAATTTTCTTACTATATTTCCAAAATACAATACGTGCACAGAAACAACATCGATTTGTCAGAATTGCGTAGTGCTGCATATTTGTTTATGCATCATCCTAAAAACAATTCATTCCAGTAAAACCATACGGTCAAGATTGCTAGTACAATAATCTTGCGATATGGAATTTTCCTGATTTTGATAACTTAGTCAGACAATACTATGAACAGTTCAAGACTCGCCGACCAGCTCGCTTACGACCCGAACAATTTGTTGGATGCGCTAATCGAGAAACTCAGTCTCAAGAACGATGCGGCATTGTCGCGCGCGCTCGAGGTTGCTCCCCCGGTTATCAGCAAAATCCGCCATCGCCGTTTGCCGGTCGGGGCCTCGCTGTTGATCCGCATGCACGAAGTGAGCGACTTGAGCATCAAGGATCTGCGCATCCTGATGGGCGATCGTCGCGATAAATTCCGCATCAGCGACAAGCAATTCAAACCGAAGGAAGGCGCCACGCCGGAAGTGACGGAGTAAGCGTCCTTTTTTGTTATGCGGGGAAAATGCCGGTAGACAAGTAACGGTCGCCACGATCGCAAACGATAAACACGATCGTAGCGTTTTCGACCGTTTGCGAAAGCCGCAGCGCGACTTCGCATGCGCCTGCGGCTGAAATGCCGCAGAAAATTCCTTCTTCAGCCGCCAGGCGACGTGCCATGTGTTCGGCTGCTGCCTGGCTCACGTAGTCGATTTGATCGACCCGCGCCTTGTCGTAGATCTTGGGCAGATAGGCTTCCGGCCACTTGCGTATTCCGGGGATTTGCGAACCCTCTTCTGGTTGCGCGCCGACAATCCGTATCCCGGAATTTTTTTCCTTCAGAAATTGCGACACGCCCATGATGGTGCCGGTGGTGCCCATGGCGCTGACGAAATGCGTGATCTTCCCTTTGGTATCGCGCCAGATTTCCGGCCCCGTGGCTTCGTAGTGCGCGCGCGGATTGTCCGGGTTGCCGAACTGGTCGAGAATGATGCCCTGCCCTTCCTTTTGCATTTGCTCGGCCAGGTCGCGCGCGTATTCCATGCCGCCGGTGCGCGGCGTCAACACGATTTTCGCACCGTAGGCGCCCATGCTTTGACGCCGCTCCTCGCTCAGATTCTCCGGCATCAGCAACACCATCTTGTAGCCGCGCAGCGCAGCCACCATCGCCAGCGCGATGCCGGTATTGCCGCTGGTGGCTTCGATCAAGGTATCGCCGGGTTTGATGGCGCCGCGCTGTTCCGCATGCTTTATCATCGACAGGGCCGCCCTATCCTTCACCGATCCTGCCGGGTTGTTGCCTTCCAGCTTGCCTAGTATGACGTTGTTGCGGTTGCTGCCGTACTCCCCCGGCAAGCGTTTGAGTTGGACTAGCGGGGTGTTTCCGATGGTGTCTTCGACAGTCAGGTATGGCATAAGGTCTGGGTGATTGCAGGAATATGAATAGGCATTTTAATCCGAGATGCCGCTCTCGGTGCGAGGCGCTACGGCATGCGCGCCCAATAAAAAGGCTCCGCAGCGCACTGCGGAGCCTTTTTCGGAGTCTTGCCGCTTATTTCTTGACGGGCGTTGCAGCCGGCGCGGGAGCCGCGCTTTTTGCCGCTGGCGCTGCTGCAGCCGGCGCGCCAGGTTTTGCCTGACCGTTGACCAGCAAGCCGGCCTGCGACAGTTTGGCGCTATTCTTGGCGCCTACGCCCTTGACGCGCTTCTCGAAGTCGGCCCAATCCTTGAAATCGCCGCCCTTCTTGCGTTCGTCGAGTATCGTTTGCGACAGCTTGGGGCCAATTCCCTTGACGCCGTCGAGCGCGGCCTGATCGGCCTTGTTGACTTCGACATCGGCAAAAGCGCATCCCATCATGACGATAAATGCAGCCAAAAATAGCATCAACTTTTTAATCATATGCATATTCCTTTCTAAGATAAGGGAAACAACATGGGGAACAACTCTTCTTTGGTGACGGTCGCCGTGCCAAGTTTGCCGACCACGATGCCGCCGGCGCGATTGGCGATTTCCGCCGCCTTTTCAACTGGCAAGCCACTGCCCAGCATGACTGCCAACGTCGCAATCACGGTATCGCCGGCGCCCGATACGTCGAACACTTCGCGCGCCATCGCCGGAAAATGCACCTGCCCTTGTTCAGTATATAGTGTCATGCCTTCTTCCGAGCGGGTCAACAGCAAGCCCTGCAAGTCCAATTCGGCGCGCAAATTCTGCGCCTTGGCGGTCAACTGCTCCTCGTTCTTCCACGAGCCGACGATGCGCTTGAGTTCGGATTTATTCGGCGTCAGGAAAGTCGCGCCCTTGTAAGGCGTAAAGTCGTCGCCTTTCGGGTCCACCAGGATCAACTTGTTCAGGCTCCTGGCGGCGGCAATCATGTGCGCGACGTTGACCAGGCTGCCCTTCGCGTAGTCGGATAACACGATCACATCGTGATCGGGCAGCAAGGCATTGAACTGGGTCAGCTTGTCGCGCAACACCGCATCGGTCGGCGCATCTTCAAAGTCGATGCGCAGCAATTGCTGCTGGCGGCCGATCACGCGCAATTTGATGATGGTCGATATGACGGGATCGCGCGCCAGATGGCTGACAATCTGCATCTCGGTCAACATGCGTTCCACCGCGTTGCCGGCCTCGTCCTGGCCGACCACCCCCAGCAAGCCGACCGCCACGCCCAAGGCTGCGGCATTGCGCGCCACGTTGGCTGCACCGCCCAGGCGCTCTTCGCGCTTTTCCACGCGCACCACCGGCACCGGCGCTTCCGGCGAAATGCGGTTGACCTCGCCGAACCAGTAGCGATCCAGCATCACGTCGCCGACCACCAGCACGCGCGAATTTTTCTGCGGGAAAGAGATCGTCGGATTCATGCGCGCGTCAACACCGAGCGACCGATGCCGTGGTATTCAAATCCCGCCTCTGCCATGATGGCCGGCTCGAACAGGTTGCGGCCATCGAAAATCACCGGCGCTTTGAGCTGCTGCTTGACCTGCGCGAAATCCGGGCTGCGGAATGCCTTCCATTCGGTGACGATGGCCAGCGCGTCCGCGCCTGCCAACGCATCCATCGGATCTGCGGCAAAGCGCAAGCGTTGCAACAGTGCCGGCGAGTCGGCAAAATCAAGCGCCAGCACGCGCTTTGCTTCCGCTATCGCAACCGGGTCGTACACGGCGACCGACGCGCCGCGCCGTAGCAATTCGCCCAGCAGCACGCGCGACGAGGCTTCGCGCATGTCGTCGGTGTTGGGCTTGAAGGCCAGGCCCCACAGCGCGAAATGCTTGCCGCTCAGGTCGTCGCCGAAGCGCGCCACGATCTTGTTGCCCAGCACATGCTTTTGCTTGTCGTTGACCGCTTCCACCGCGCGCAAGATCAACAAATCCTGCCCATAGTCGCGGGCCGTGCGCTCCAGCGCCTGCACGTCTTTCGGGAAGCACGAACCGCCGTAGCCGCAACCGGCGTACAGGAAGCTATAGCCGATGCGCGGATCGGAACCGATGCCGTGCCTCACTGCCTCGATGTCGGCGCCGACTTGATCGGCCAGGTTGGCCAATTCGTTCATGAACGAGATGCGTGTGGCCAGCATCGCATTGGCCGCATATTTCGTGAATTCGGCGGACCGCACATCCATCCAGAACGTGCGTTCATGATTGCGGTTGAAGGGCGCATACAGGGTCTTCATCTGCGTATGCGCATGCTGCCCTTCGGGCGTGTCGTCGCAGCCGATCACGATGCGGTCGGGCCGCATGAAGTCCTCGACCGCCGCGCCTTCTTTCAGGAATTCCGGGTTCGATACCACCGAAAATTTCGCTTCTTTGCCAGCGGCATCGAGTTCTTGCTGAATCGCCGCGCGCACGCGGTCGGCGGTGCCGACCGGCACGGTCGACTTGTCGACGATCACCTTGAAGCCCTTCATGTGCTTGCCGATGTTGCGCGCTGCGCCGACCACGTATTGCAGGTCGGCGGAGCCGTCTTCGTCGGGCGGCGTGCCGACTGCGATGAACTGGATATCGCCGTGCGCGACGCTGGCGGCGATGTCGGTGGAAAACTTCAGGCGGCCAAACGCGCGATTGCGGCTGACGATTTCCGCCAGGCCCGGCTCATGGATCGGAATCCCGCCGCTGTTCAGGATATCGATCTTTTTTTGATCGACATCCAGGCAAAAGACATCGTTCCCGAGTTCGGCCAGGCAAGCGCCGGTAACCAAACCGACGTAGCCGGTTCCAATGATGGTGATTTTCATGATTGATTCGTCAGTTCATAACGTTGAGTTCTTCGGTGCGCCGTGGCGGGTAGGTTTCCCAATTGCTGCAGCCCGGGCATTGCCAATAGAATTGGCGCGCCTTGAAACCGCAACGGCTGCATTGATAGCGCGCCAATTTCTGCGCGTGACCGTGCACCAGATTTTTTACCAGCGCGAGTTCGGGGCGCACTTCCGGCGACGCATCCATCAGGCGCGCCTCCAGCAGTTTGTCGAGGCCCAACAGGGTCGGGGTGCGGCGCAATTCGTCGCTGACCAACTGCTTGGCGGCGTCGACGCCGTCGAGTTCCAGCACGGCCTTGAAGACGACTTCCAGCAAGTCGATCGACGAAGCCTCGGCCAAATAAGCCTTCAACAGATTCGCGCCCTCCTGTGGCCGTCCCACGGCGCGGTAGCCATCCATCAAGCGCTGCGCGACCAGGGCCACATGCGGCACGCTTTGCTGCTCGACCCGGCGCCAGGTCAGCAAGGCGGCCTCGGCATCGCCTTTTGCCAGTTGCGCATCGCCGATCAGCATTGTCGCGCGCACGTTCTTGCGGTCGGCCGCCAGCGCTTTTTCCAATACCGCCAAGGCGGCGTCGGGATGCGTGTGGACCAGCTCGTCTTGCGCCATCTCGCAATAGAATTGCGCGATTTCCTTTTGCCGTCCGCCAGCGCCGGATTGTTGCAATGCGTGCGCCGCTTCGATTGCGCGGGTCCATTCCTTTTCGCGCTGGAAAATCTCCAGCAAGGCGCGCCGCGCTTGCGCGCCGTATTGGGTGTCGATCAACTTGTCGAAAGTCTCTTCGGCGCGATCCAGCAGACCCGCCTTCAAATAATCTTGCCCCAGTTCGTATTGCGCATGCACTTGCTGTTCCTGCGGCAAATCGGGGCGCGCCAACAGGTTTTGGTGGACCCGGATCGCGCGCTCGGTTTCGCCGCGCCGGCGGAACAAATTACCCAGCGCGAAATGCAATTCGACGGTCTCGGGATCGAGCTTGACGATTTCGATGAAGGCGTCGATCGCCTTGTCCGGCTGCTCGTTGAGCAGGAAATTCAAGCCTTTGAAGTATCCGCCCGGCAAGCTGCGCGATTCGGAAAGCAATTGTTTGATATCGACCCGCGCCGCGATCCACCCCAGCCCGAAGAAGACTGGAATTCCCAACAACCACCACGTTTCAAATTCCATGCGCCGTATCGTTTGAGAGAGAAATGGGTTATTTTATGAGCACATCGTCCGTTTGCGGCGGTTTGCTGCGGGCCGCCTGTTTGGCCTCCTGCTCCTGTTGCATGCGCAAAATGGTCTTTTCATGTTTCGACAAATCGCGCCGATGGCGAAATACGATCGGCGTCATCGCCAACACCGCCAGCACCGCGCCGACGGCGAAAAAGCCCAGCAATATCAGCACCAGGGGGCCGCGAATTTCATAATCCAGGAAAAAATGCAGGACGACTTCTTGCGTGTTCTCGAGTGCAAATCCGAAAAACAGGATGAACAAGATCACCGCAGCAATTCTCGACAGCAGTTTAATCATGTAAATTCCCCGTTTACTGGTTATGCGACGCCAACTTTGCCTATCAAACCAGAATTGTACGTGAAAAAAAACGGCATCCGAAGATGCCGTTCCGATTTCTTGCAAACATTCCAAGGGCGACCCTAATCTTCTTTGATCGGCTGCCCCACCATCGCGTCCACCCGTTCGCGCAATTCCTTGCCGGGCTTGAAATGCGGCACCCGTTTTTCGGGAACCATCACCTTGTCGCCGGACTTGGGGTTGCGACCGATGCGCGGCGGACGGCTGTTGAGTGCAAAGCTGCCAAACCCGCGTATCTCGATACGCTGACCGGTCGCCAAAGCGTCCGCCATCGCGTCGAGTATGGTTTTCACCGCGTAATCCGCGTCTTTTGCCACCAGTTGCGGATAACGTTCAGCCAAACGGGCAATCAGCTCCGACTTTGTCATTTGCAGGCTCGCTCCATATTACCGAACAGATGCGGTATCGCGCTGCAAGCGGTTGCCCGCTGCGGCGATACCTTTATGCAAGCGAGGGGCAAGCCCCTCTAAAACTTGCTTCTACTTGGTTCTTGTTGCTTAGTTCTTGTTGTCGAGCTTCGCTTTCAACAATGCGCCGAGGCTGGTTGTGCCGGAAGCGGCATTCGAGTCTGCCGACATCTTTTGCATTGCTTCCTGGGTTTCGACATTGTCTTTCGCCTTGATCGACAACTGGATGCTGCGTGCCTTGCGGTCGATGTTGATGACCATGGCTTCGACCTTGTCGCCGACCTTCAGGTGCGTGCCGGCATCTTCCACGCGATCGCGGGAGATTTCGGAAGCGCGCAGATAGCCTTCGACTTCGTCGGACAACTGGATCACGGCGCCCTTCGGCTCGACCGACTTGACCGTGCCGGAAACCAGCGCGCCCTTGTCGTTCATTGCAGCGAAGTTGTTGAACGGGTCGCCTTCGAGTTGCTTGACGCCCAGGGAGACGCGCTCGCGCTCGACATCGATGGCCAGCACGATTGCTTCCAGCTCGTCGCCCTTCTTGAAGCGACGCACGGCTTCTTCGCCGGTTTCGGTCCAGGACAAGTCGGACAAGTGAACCAGACCGTCGATATTGCCGGCCAGGCCGATGAACACGCCGAAGTCGGTGATCGACTTGATCGCGCCACGGACTTTATCGCCCTTCTTGTGGGTGATCGCGAAATCGTCCCAAGGATTAGCCTTGCATTGCTTCATGCCGAGGCTGATACGACGACGTTCTTCGTCGATTTCCAGAACCATGACTTCGACTTCATCGCCCAGTTGGACGACTTTGTTCGGAGCGACGTTCTTGTTGGTCCAGTCCATTTCGGAAACGTGAACCAGGCCTTCGATGCCTTGCTCGACTTCCACGAATGCGCCGTAGTCGGTCAGGTTGGTGACCTTGCCGAACAGACGGGTGCCTTGCGGATAACGACGCGACAAGCCAGTCCACGGATCGTCGCCCAATTGCTTGACGCCCAGCGAAACGCGGTTCTTTTCTTGATCGTACTTCAAGACCTTGGCAGTGATTTCCTGACCGACGGTCAGGACTTCCGATGGGTGGCGCACGCGACGCCATGCCAGGTCGGTGATGTGCAGCAAGCCATCGATGCCGCCCAGATCCACGAACGCGCCGTAGTCGGTGATGTTCTTGACGACGCCGGTGACGACCGTGCCTTCTTTCAGCGTTTCCATCAGCTTTTGACGCTCTTCGCCCATCGATGCTTCGATCACGGCGCGGCGCGACAACACGACGTTGTTACGCTTGCGGTCGAGCTTGATAACCTTGAATTCCAGGGTCTTGCCTTCGAACGGTGTCGTATCCTTGACCGGACGGGTGTCGACCAGCGAACCCGGCAGGAAGGCGCGAATGCCGTTGGTCAACACGGTCAAACCGCCCTTGACCTTGCCATTGACGGTGCCGACCACGATTTCGCCCGACTCCATCGCTTTTTCCAGCGAGAGCCACGATGCGAGACGCTTGGCCTTGTCGCGCGACAGGATGGTGTCGCCGAAACCGTTTTCCAACGATTCGATTGCAACGGAGATGAAATCGCCGACGTTGACTTCGAGTTCGCCGTTGTCGTTCTTGAATTCTTCGATAGGAATGAATGCTTCGGACTTGAGGCCGGCGTTGACGATCACGAAATTGTGGTCGAGACGAACGACTTCAGCCGAGATCACTTCGCCCGAGCGCATGTCTTGACGCGACAGCGATTCTTCAAACAGGGCGGCAAAGCTTTCCATATCGGATGATGCAGGGGAGGTAGCAACAGTAGACATAAATTTACACAGGTTAGCCAATTTTGCACGCGAATTTGCGGCAACTATTGGGTTAAGTTTATCAACACCCGTTCAGACCTTGCGCCTGAGCGGGCACCACAACAACACGCTGAACACGACAGGTCCAGCCCTTCTCTTCAATGTTTCTTCAGCTCCGCATACCACTGCAGCACCTGCTCGACTGCTTGATCGGCAGTCATCGCAGACGTGTCCAGCAAATGCGCGCCTTCGGCAGGCTTGAGTGGCGAGATGGCGCGGTTGGTGTCTCGCGCGTCGCGCTCCCACAAATCTTTCAGAAGGTCTTCCATATTAGCAGAAAATCCCTTGTCAATCAATTGCTTATATCGTCTTTCGGCGCGCGCTTCGGGACTGGCGGTCAAAAAAACCTTGAGAGATGCCTGCGGGAAGATCACCGACCCCATGTCGCGGCCATCGGCCACCAGTCCAGGCGGCTTGCGAAAGCTTAACTGCAGCCCGTATAACGCCTGCCTAACGGTTGGCAAAGAAGCAATTTTCGATGCTGTATTGCCGACTTCTTCAGCGCGGATCGCATTGGTGACGTTGTCGTTGGCCAACATGATCTTGTCGCCGGAGAAACTGCAATGCAGGCCGCTGGCCAGCTTGGACAACGCATGTTCATCGGCAAGCGGCGTGCCGGAACGCAACGCCGACAAGGCCGTGAGCCGATACAGCGCGCCGGAATCAAGGTAATGAAAACCCAATCGCTCGGCGACCCGATGCGCGACCGTGCCTTTGCCGGATGCGGTGGGGCCGTCTATCGCAATGACGGGAAAACTGGATGCGCTCATGGTGAACTCCGAAAAATAGCGCTATCACGCTTCGATCTTGTCTTTCCAATTCCACCACAACAGCTTGGCAGGATCGGGCTTGGCGGTTTCTGCAAAATACACTGCACAGCGCGCCACATACAGCCAGCAGCGGTCGACATGTCCGCCTTGCAATTCGCATTGGCGGTCGTAAAGCTGTTGCGGATCGCACCCTTTCAGTTCATCGACGCGACGCCAGCCTTGCAGATAGAAGTCGCGTGCAATACTCGGGCCAACCCCAGGGATGCGCTGCAAGTCGCGCAGCGCGATGTCTTCTTCAGAACAGGTTGTTCTGGGCGATTTGCGCGAAGGCATCGAAATAGTCCGGGAAAGTCTTGGCCACGCACTTGGGGTCGTTGATGCGGATGACGTTGCCGCGCCGCGCCGCGCCGTTTAGCGAAGCTAGCGAGAAACACATCGCCATGCGGTGATCGTCGTAGGTGTCGATGCTCGCCTTGGCAATTTCTGCCGGCGGCGTCACGCGCAGGTAATCGGCGCCCTCTTCCACCTGTGCACCCAATTTGCGCAATTCTGTCGCCATTGCAGCAATACGGTCGGTTTCCTTGACGCGCCAACTGCCGATATTGCGCAAAGTGCTGGTGCCGTCCGCATACAGCGCGGCGACTGCGATGGTCATCGCGGCATCGGGAATATGGTTGAAATCGGCGTCGATCGCTTTCAGCGGGCCGCTGGCCTCGACTTCGATCCAGTTGGGGCCGGTGGTGATGGTCGCACCCATTTGTTGCAGCGCGTCGATGAACCGGATGTCGCCCTGGATGCTGTCCGCGCCCACGCCTTGCACCCGCACCGGGCCGCCGGCAATCGCGCCCGCCGCCAGGAAGTAGGAAGCCGAGGAGGCGTCGCCTTCGACGTGAATACTGCCGGGAGCGATGTAATGCTGGCCAGCCGCAACAGTAAATGCGCGCCAGCCATCGCGCGCGACTTCGACGCCGAAGCGCTGCATCAACTTCAGCGTGATTTCGATATACGGCTTCGAGATCAATTCGCCGATCACTTCGATCGTCACCGGATGCTGTTTCGCCATCAAGGGCGCGGCCATCAGCAAGGCTGTCAGGAATTGGCTAGAGACGCCGCCGCGCACCCGCATGGTATGCGCGTGGATATGGCCGCGCCGGATATGCAGCGGCGGGAAACCCGGCACGCCGGTATAGTCGATTTGCGTGCCGACCGCATTGAGTGCGTCGACCAGATCGCCGATGGGCCGCTCATGCATGCGCGCCACGCCATGCAAGCGATAATCGCCGCCCAGCACCGCCAGCGCTGCCGTCAACGGACGTATCGCGGTGCCGGCGTTGCCCATGAACAAATCGGCATGATGCACCGGAAACGCACCGTCGCCGCCATGCACGACATAGTCGCGCGTGTCGCCGACCTGCTCCCATTTGATGCCCAGCGTTTGCAAGGCAGTCAGCATCACATGGGTGTCGTCGGAAGCGAGCAAGTCGAAAATCTGCGTGCTGCCCTTGGCCAACGCAGCCAGCAGCAGCGTGCGGTTGGAGATGCTCTTGGAGCCAGGCAATTGCACCGTGCCGCGCGCGTGCATCGCCGGTTGCAATTCCAGATAGTGCGGATAGTGTTTCATAAAACCTGTCTCGTTTATTTAATTTGCGATCTGATGTTACGCGCTTTGCTCCCCTCTCCCGCAGGCGGGAGAGGGGCCGGGGGTGAGGGCGATTGATCGAAGAGAAGTTGTCTGCACCCGATAGATCACTTCCATTACTGTCTCAGTTTCCACCAACACTTCGTTATTCCAAAAGTGCAATGCGGCGATGCCAAGTGCATGCAACCATTCCAGGAAGCGCGTAACAATTATTCTTTTCCTTCTCCGATCAACCGCCCTCACCCCCAGCCCCTCTCCCGCCTGCTGGCGAGGGGAGCAAAGCACGTAGCATCGGGAAGTAAATAGTAACGCGCCGCTTCCCGGCGTCAATCCCCGCCCTGGATATTCTTCTGGCTTTCCGCCGCTTCAATCGTCCGTATCCAGTTCTGCCGCGCTTGCTGCGCATTGGAATAAACCGCCTCGATTGCCGCGCCATCGGCTGCCGCCAGCGATGCGCGCAAGCGGCCCAGCTGCAACATATACGAATCCAGCTCCTCCAGCAACGCGGTTTGATTGGCCAGCGAAATATCGCGCCACATTTCAGCCGACGACCCCGCTATCCGCGTGAAATCGCGGAAACCGCTGGCTGCATATTGAAACAACAAATCCGCATGCGGTTTTTTGGCAACGTCGTCGACCAGCACATACGCCAGCAAATGCGGCAAATGGCTGACTGCGGCAAAGATGCGGTCATGCTTTTCCGCGGTCAGGCGATGGATGATTGCGCCGCACGCCTCCCAGGCTAGCGCGACGCGGGCGATGTCTGCATCCGAATTTTCCGGCAAGGGCGCCAGCACCGTTTTCTTGCCGACGTACAAATGGTCGATGGCCGCATCCGGGCCGTTCAACTCCCGTCCGGCAATCGGATGACCGGGCACGAATTGCCCGATCTTCGCGCCCAGCGCTTGCCGTGCTGCCGCCACCACGTCAGTCTTGGTGCTGCCGGCGTCGGTCACTACCGTGCCCGGTTGCAGGTGCGGCTCGATTGCCGCCAGAATCGCGCCGGTCTGCGCCACCGGCGCGGCGATCAAGATCAAGTCTGCGCCGTCAACTGCGGCGGCGACCGAGGTCGCGATGACATCGACGATGCCCAACTCGCGCGCGCGTTCCATCGCGGCAACGCTGCGTCCGACGCCGACCACTTGCTGCACGGCATGCGCCTTTTTCAGCGCCAGCGCGAACGAGCCACCGATCAGCCCCGCGCCAAAAATAACGATTTTATTCAACACGGGGGCGCGATAACGATAAACGAATGGATCGGCGCATGGCGAACTCAGGCCAATACGGCTTTCAGCGCTTCGATAAAGATGGCATTTTCCGCCGGCAAGCCGATCGACACGCGCAACCATTGCGGCAAGCCATAGTTGCCGACCGGCCGCACGATCACGCCCTTTTTCAGCAAGGCCAGATTCACGCGGGCGCCTGCGCCGTCATCGCTGCCGACCTTGACCAGCACGAAATTGCCGTACGACGGCACATATTCCAGGCCGAGTGCGTCGAACGCCTTTGTCAACTGGCGATAGCCTTCCGCATTCAAGCGCGCGCTCTGCTGCAAAAATGCCTGATCGTTCAAGGCAGCGATGGCCGCTGCCTGCGCCAGCGAATTGACGTTGAACGGTTGCCGGATACGATTCAATAAGTCGGTAATCGCCGGTTGCGCGATGCCGAAGCCGACGCGCAATCCTGCCAACCCATAAGCCTTGGAGAAGGTGCGCGAGACCAGCAGGTTCGGGTAGCGTTTGACCCAGGCCGTCGACTCATATTGCAGTTCCGGCGTCAGGAATTCGTTGTACGCTTCGTCCAGCACCACCACCACTTGCGGCGGCACGGCATCCAGAAATGCTTCGATTTCCGCTGCCGGAATAAACGTCCCGGTCGGATTGTTCGGGTTGGCGATGAAGATCAACTTGGTGTCGGCAGTAATCGCCTGCGCCATCGCTTGCAAGTCATGGCCATAATTCTTTGCCGGCACGACGATTGCTCGTCCGCCGACTGCCTGGGTCGCCAACGGATAAACGGCAAACGAATATTGCGCAAAAATTGTAGCCTGGCCCGGCTCGACGAACGCATGCGCGGCCAATTCCAGGATGTCGTTGCTGCCGTTGCCGAGCGTGATCCATTCCGCCGGCACCGCGTATTTGGCGCTGATCGCGGCCTTCAAATCGAAGCCGTTGGCGTCGGGATAACGTGCAATATCGGCCAGCGCCGCCAACATTGCCTGCTTGGCCGAATCCGGCATGCCGGACGGATTTTCATTCGAGGCCAGCTTGACGATTTTCGCTTCGTCGAGGCCGAACTCGCGCGCCACTTCGGCAATCGGCTTGCCGCCTTGGTAGGGGGCAATCGCACGCACGTAATCGGGGCCGAATTGTATAGACATGATATTTTCCAGATCGAGGATTTACAAACTGATGTTACGCGATTGGCTCCCCTCGCCCGCTGGCGGGAGAGGGGAGCAAAGTCTAACATCAACTACAAACTGAGCGGATACGATCCCAATACCTTGAAGAACGCCGCACTGTGCTTTAATTCCGCCAACGCACGCGCCACTTTTTCATCCTTTTCGTGGCCTTCGATGTCGACGTAGAAGTAATACTCCCAGGTGCCGGTGCGCGCGGGGCGCGACTCGAAGCGCGTCATCGACACCCCATGCGTGGCCAGCGGCGCCAGCAGGTGGTACACCGCGCCGGCCTTGTTGGGCACCGCCAGCACCAGCGAAGTCTGATCGCGACCGCTGGGCGTCGTGTGCAAGCGTCCAACCACGGCAAAGCGGGTGCGGTTGCTCGGATCGTCCTGGATATGCGCGCTGATGACTTGCAAATCGAATTTCTGCCCGGCGATCTGCCCGGCAATGGCGGCCACCGTCGGGTCTTCGCCGGCCATGCGCGCCGCTTCGGCGTTGGAGGCAACCGACTGCCGCTCCAGATTCGGGTAATGCTGGTTGAGCCAGGCCTGGCACTGCGCCAGCGCCTGCGAATGCGCGCATACGCGCGTCACGCCTTGCATGTTGCCGCTCTTGCTCATCAGGCTGTGATGCACGTCGATTGAAATTTCGCCGCTGATCGCCAGCGAAGTCTGCAACAGCAGATCGAGCGTGCGGTTGATCGCGCCTTCGGTGGAGTTTTCCACCGGCACCACGCCGAAATCGGCAGTGCCGGCCTCGGTCGCGCGAAATACTTCGTCGATCGACACGCACGGGACGCACTCGACCGCATGGCCGAATTGCTGGTACACCGCCTGTTCGCTGAAAGTGCCCGCAGGTCCCAGGTAGGCGACCGTCACGCGCCGTTCCAGCGCGCGGCAAATCGACATCACTTCGCGGAAAATCATTTGCATGTCGGCCGACGCCAGCGGCCCCGGATTGCGTTCGGCCACGCGGCGCAAGACCATCGCCTCGCGCTCCGGACGGAACACCGGCGCATTGGTCTCGGCCTTCACATGGCCGACTTCTTGGGCCAAACGGGCGCGCTGGTTCAGCAAATCGACCATTTGCGCATCGATTGCATCGATTTTTTCGCGCAAAGGCTTGAGTTTGTCGTCGCTCATATTGTCGTTGCGCGTGCAAGCCTGGCCGGCACGCGTCTCTATCCGTCTATACGTCTATCCGTGGTGGGCTTCAAATTCTTTCAGGTACGCTATCAGGGCTTGCACCCCTTCGATCGGCATCGCGTTGTAAATCGATGCCCGCATCCCGCCGACAGACTTGTGGCCTTTGAGTTGCAGCAGTCCGCGCTCTTTGGCGCCGGCAAGAAACGCTGTGTTCAGCGTTTCATCGTGCAGGAAAAACGGCACGTTCATGCGCGAACGATGTGCGACATCGACCCGGCTTTGGTAAAACCCGGTCGAATCCAGGTATTCATACAACAACGCCGCCTTGGCGATATTGCGTTGCTCCATTGCGGCCACGCCGCCCTGGCGCTTGAGCCATTGGAACACCAGACCGGCGATATAAATCGAATAGGTCGGCGGCGTGTTGTACATCGAATTGTTTTCGGCGACGATCTTCCAGTCGAAAGCAGAAGGGCAGATCGGCAGCGCGTGGCCGATCAAGTCTTCGCGCACGACGACGACCGTCAAGCCAGCCGGGCCGATATTTTTTTGCGCGCCGCCGAAGATGACGCCGTACTTGGAGACATCGACCTGGCGCGCCAGGATATGCGACGACATGTCGGCCACCAGCGGCACCTCGCCGACATCCGGCGTGAATTGGTATTCGACGCCGTCGATGGTTTCATTGGTGCAGACGTGCACGTAGGCGGCGTCCGGCGTCAGTTGCCAGCTTGCGCGCGGCGGGATGGTCGTGAATTTGCTCGCTTCCGATGAGGCCGCAATATTCACCGTGCAATATTTGCGTGCTTCCTTCAGCGACTTGGTGCTCCACGAGCCGGTCTGCACAAAATCCACCACCGCCGGTTGCGGCTTGCGGCCCAGCAGATTCATCGGCACGATCGCATTTTCGCCGAGACCGCCGCCTTGCAGGAACAGTATCTTGTAATTCTCCGGCACCGCCAGCAATTCGCGGAAATCGCGCAATGCGGCAGCATGGATCGCCATGAACTCTTCGCCGCGATGGCTCATTTCCATCACGGACATGCCGCTGCCATGCCAATCGGTCATTTCGGCGGCGGCTTGGCGCAATACTTCGTTCGGCAAGACTGCCGGGCCGGCGGAGAAATTGTAGACGGTCATTATTCCTCCGTGCCGATCTGGTCATCCTCCACGTCGGACTCGACCACGCGCTGCAAGCCGCTCAAACGGGTGCCGTCCTCGACTGCAATCAGGGTCACGCCTTGCGTTGCGCGGCCCATTTCGCGGATTTCCGACACGCGGGTGCGGATCAACACGCCGCCGGTGGTAATCAACATGATTTCATCGGTCGTGTCCACCAGCGTCGCCGCCACCACCTTGCCGTTGCGCTCGCTGGTCTGGATCGCGATCATGCCCTTGGTGCCGCGTCCGTGGCGCGTGTATTCGGTGATCGGCGTGCGTTTGCCGAAGCCGTTTTCGGTCGCCGTCAAGACCGATTGCTGTTCGTTCTCTGCCACCAGCAGTGCGATCACTTGCTGGCCGTCTTCCAGGTTCATGCCGCGCACGCCGCGCGCGGTGCGTCCCATCGGACGCACGTCGTTTTCGTCGAAGCGCACTGCCTTGCCGGAATCGGAGAACAGCATCACGTCGTGCTGGCCATCGGTCAACGCGGCCCCGATCAGGAAGTCGCCGTCGTCGAGGTCGACCGCGATAATGCCGGCCTTGCGCGGATTGCTGAAGTCGCTCAACGCGGTCTTCTTGACGGTGCCCAGGCTGGTCGCCATGAAGATATAACGGTCTTCCGGGAAAGTGCGATTTTCGCCGGACACCGGCAACACGACGGTAACCTTTTCGCCGTCTTGCAGCGGGAACATGTTGACGATAGGCTTGCCGCGCGAATTGCGCGAGCCTTGCGGCACTTCCCATACCTTCAGCCAATACATGCGACCGCGATTGGAGAAGCACAGGATGTAATCGTGCGTATTGGCGATGAACAACTGGTCGATCCAGTCGTCTTCCTTGGTCGCCATCGCCTGCTTGCCGCGTCCGCCGCGTTTTTGCGCACGGTATTCGGACACCGGCTGCGACTTCATATAGCCGGTGTGCGAGAGCGTGACCACCATGTCTTGCGGCGTGATCAAATCCTCGGTGCCGAGGTCGGTCGCGTTCAACTCGATCTGCGAACGGCGCTCGTCTTTCGCGCCGATGCCGTATTCGTTCTTGGCGGCGGTCAGTTCGTCGGTGATGATGATGGTGACGCGTTCCGGCTTGGCGAGAATATCGAGCAAGTCGGCGATTTGCGCCATCACTTCTTTGTATTCGTTGACGATCTTGTCTTGCTCCAGCCCGGTCAGGCGTTGCAGACGCATCTGCAGGATTTCCTGCGCCTGATCGTCGGACAGCTTGTACAAGCCGTCGGTCTGGATGCCGTAATGCTTGGGCAGGTTTTCCGGACGGAAGGCGTCGATGCCGCCGACGCCTTCTGCGCTGGTGCGGGCCAGCATTTCGCGCACCATCGACGAATCCCAGGCGCGCGCCATCAATTCGCTCTTGGCCACCGGCGGCGTCGGCGCGGCCTTGATGATCGCGATGAAATCGTCGATATTGGCCAGCGCCACCGCCAAGCCTTCCAGCACATGGCCGCGTTCGCGCGCCTTGCGCAATTCGAACACGGTGCGGCGCGTGACCACTTCGCGGCGATGCGACAGGAAGCATTCCAGCATCTGCTTCAGGTTCAGCAGCTTCGGTTGGCCGTCGACCAGCGCCACCATGTTCATGCCGAAGGTGTCTTGCAATTGCGTCTGCTTGTACAGGTTGTTCAACACCACTTCGGCGACTTCGCCGCGCTTCAATTCGATCACCACGCGCATGCCGGATTTATCGGATTCGTCGCGGATGTCCGAGATGCCTTCCAGCTTCTTGTCGCGCACCAGTTCGGCGATGCGCTCCAGCAGGGACTTCTTGTTGACCTGGTAAGGCAGCTCGTCGACGATGATCGCGGTGCGGCCTTCCTTGCCGTATTCCTCGAAGTGCGTCTTGGCGCGCATGACCACGCGGCCACGCCCGGTGCGATAGCCGTCGCGCACGCCGGAGACGCCATAGATGATGCCGGCAGTCGGAAAATCCGGCGCCGGGATGATTTCGATCAACTCGTCGACCGTGCACTCGGCGTTGCGCAGCACATGCAAGGCGCCGTCGATCACTTCGGTAATATTATGTGGCGGAATATTCGTCGCCATGCCGACCGCGATGCCGGAAGAACCGTTGATCAGCAAGTTCGGGATGCGGGTCGGCAAGACCGACGGCTCTCTCTCCTTGCCGTCGTAGTTCGGCACGAAATCGACGGTATCCTTTTCGATATCGGCCAGGATTTCGCTGGTGATCTTGTCCAGCCGGCACTCGGTATAGCGCATCGCCGCTGCGTTGTCGCCATCGACCGAGCCGAAATTGCCCTGGCCGTCGACCAGCGTGTAACGCATCGAAAAATCCTGCGCCATGCGCACCAGCGTGTCGTAGATCGACTGGTCGCCGTGCGGATGGTATTTACCCATCACTTCGCCGACCACGCGCGCGCACTTCACGTACGGACGATTCCACACGTTATTGGTCTCGTGCATCGCGTACAGCACGCGCCGATGCACCGGCTTCAATCCATCGCGCACATCCGGCAAGGCACGCCCCACGATCACACTCATCGCGTAATCGAGGTAACTCTTGCGCATTTCTTCTTCTAGGGAAATCGGAATAGTTTCTTTAGCGAATTGATCCATTGGCGGTTCGGCGGTCGGTAACAGAGGTTAACAAGGATATTGCAAAGGATATTGCAAAAAACACATCCTTACTCCCCGCAGACGCAGGGAGCGTTGAATCGGTAATTTTAACACGCCGGACACATACTCTTCCGGTTTGAATGGCCGGGGCGCTGTCAAAAACGATGCAATAGCGTTAATATGCGCGGTATTATATTAAGGACACCTCTAAAAATTGCCAAAAGCGCCCAATCTCGCGTCTGCGGTGCTCTATGCACCTGCGTACATGTTCGCTCCTCGCCGCGACCTTGAACGCTTTTGCCATTTTTTAGAGATACCCTTTAAATGCCGGTTGAGAATTGAATAACAATTCTCTTTCCGCGCTTTTTTCGCGCCTTCAGAGAAAACATGAAAAAAATCGCCCTTATCATTGCCTTCGCACTTATGGGCACCGCAGTTGCCCAAACAACAACTGACGTGAAAGCCAGGGCTCCAAATAGTGCTTACGTACAAGATGGGCGTGGCGTGATCGTCCGCAGCAGTTCCGGGTTTTGCTGGCGCACCAGTTATTGGACGCCTGCCGACGCGGTCCTGGGTTGCGATGGCGAACTGGCTCCGCCTGTCGTCAATGTAACCGCACCGCCCATCGTGCAACAAGCCCCTACACCACCAAACTACAGCACAGCGCCCATGATTGCGCCTCTTAAGCACTGTGATTTCAGTTTCTCGCTGGAAAGCGATCAAACTTTCGGATTCAATAGCGCCACACTGACCAATGCCGCAAAAGTGCGGATCGATGCACAATTTCGCAGCAAACTCGCCACATGCACGCGCGTCGACAGTATCGTCGTCAACGGCTACACCGACCGGCTGGGGTCCGACGCCCATAATCAGGCCCTGTCCGAAAAACGCGCGGTCGCGGTCGCCGACTATCTGAAACAAAGTGGCGTCAACGATTTGATCGAAGCGCGCGGCAGGGGCAAACAAGGAGCACTGCAGAACTGCGACGGCATGACGATCCTCAGAAAATTGATCAATTGCCTGGCACCGAACCGGCGCGTTGAAATCGAGGTGCGCGGCGTAGCGCACTAGCGTTACAATGGCATGCCCTGAAATGAGGCGTTTCAATTGTCAAATTCTGAAAATATTCGTTGCAAATGCACCACAATATATTAAAAACTCCGTTTAGCCGATTTGGCAACCCGCTTCGTCGGTGCGCCTGTGGCAAAATGGCGGGGAGCTGTCACCTAGTCGCTTGTAACTAATTTGTTATCTATCGACTTCAAACAAGTGATACCATACAACTTTTAAGTTGCCCATTTTCGTGCAGCCTGTCTGCGGATATCTGAACAAAGAGGATAAAAACATGAATACTTTTGCAAAATTGGCCATTGCTGCATCTGCCGCATTTATTACGTTTGCCGCCCAAGCTGATGACATCAAGGCACCGACTCCTTACAGCGCCTACGTGCAAGCTAGCAATGGCACGATCGCACGCAGCGCATTCGGCCTGTGCTGGCATACCAATTACTGGACGCCGGCTGACGCAGTAGCCGGCTGCGATGGCGCAATTGCCACGAAGGAAGCCGCTCCAGCGCCTGCTCCGGCACCAGCACCGGCGCCAGCTCCTGCTCCTGCAGCGAAGGCCGCTCCGGTTCCGACTGCAGAAAAAGTCACGTTCGCAGCCGATGCATTCTTCGACTTCGACAAATCCGTGCTGAAACCTGAAGGCAAAGCCAAGCTGGACGACCTGACCTCCAAGCTGTCCGCAATCAATCTGGAAGTGATCATCGCCGTCGGTCATACTGACGCCATCGGTAGCGATGCCTACAACCAAAAATTGTCGGTGCGCCGCGCTGAAGCAGTCAAGGCATACTTGATCTCCAAGGGCGTCGAAGCCAACCGCGTCTACACCGAAGGCAAAGGCAAGAAACAGCCAATCGCCGACAACAAGACAGCCGAAGGCCGCGCCAAGAACCGTCGCGTTGAAATCGAAGTGGTCGGTACCCGCACCGCTCAATAATTTTTCGCCAGATCCGGAAAACCCCGCTACGGCGGGGTTTTTTTTCGCCCTTGCGCAATTTGCATCTGCATGGCAAACGGCGCCTGGACATCAAGAAATGCAAATTTAGGGGTATCATTCACCCTATGAATGCCGACCCGATAGAACTGCAAAAATTCAGCGACCTTGCACATCGCTGGTGGGACCCCAGCTCCGAGTTCCGCCCTCTTCACGAAATCAACCCGTTGCGCCTCGAATGGATCAACGCGCGCGCGCCCTTGCGCGGCAAGAAGGTGCTCGACATCGGCTGCGGCGGCGGCATCCTGTCCGAAAGCATGGCGCAACGCGGCGCCGATGTCACCGGCATCGACCTCGGTGAAAAAGCGCTGAAAGTCGCCGATCTGCACAGCCTGGAAACCGGCATCGCGATCCGCTACGAACTGATCGCCGCCGAAGCGCTGGCAGCGCGCGAACCGGCCAGCTTCGACGTCGTCACCTGCATGGAAATGCTGGAGCATGTGCCCGACCCTGCCGCCATCGTGCAGGCCTGCGCGACGCTGGTCAAACCGGGCGGCCACGTATTCTTCTCGACGCTCAACCGCAACCCCAAGTCTTACCTGTTCGCGGTGATCGGCGCCGAATACCTGCTGCGCCTGCTGCCCAAAGGCACGCACGACTACGGCAAATTCGTCACCCCCGCCGAACTGGCGCAATACGTGCGCAATGCCGGCTTGACGGTCGATGCGCTCAAAGGCATGGGCTACAACCCGCTCACGCAAATGTACTCGTTGAATCAAGACACCAGCGTCAACTACCTGCTCGCCGCCACCCGTCCAGAATAAGCAAATCGACCCGACACCGCCCATGCCGTTAGCAGCCCCCCGCGCCATCCTGTTCGACCTTGACGGCACGCTAGCCGATACCGCACCCGACCTGGCCGGCGCCGTCAACCGGCTGCGCCGCCAGCGCGGCCTGGAACCGACGCCGTTTCATCTGCTGCGCCCGCATGCCTCGTCCGGCGCGCGCGGCTTGATCGGCGCTGCTTTCGGCCTGCAACCCGGCGATGTAGACTATGAAGCGTTGCGTGTCGCCTTCCTGGAAAGCTACGAAGCCAATCTGGCGCTGGAAAGCCGCCTGTTCGACGGCATCCAGGCTCTGCTGGACCACTTGCAGGCAATCGGCTTGCCGTGGGGCATCGTCACCAACAAGGCTGCCCGCTACACCGACGCGCTGGTGCCGCAAATCGGCCTGCACCGGGCCGGCTGCGTGATTTCCGGCGACACCACGCCGCACTCCAAACCGCACCCGGCGCCGCTATTGGAAGCCGCCCGCCGCCTGAGCCTCGCGCCGCAAGACTGCTGGTACGTCGGCGACGACCTGCGCGACATCCAGGCCGGCCAAGCCGCCGGCATGGCCACCGTCGCCGCCGGATGGGGCTATGGCGGCCAAACAGAACCGCTAAGCTGGGGCGCCGACGCGCTGGCCGAATCGCCATTGCATTTAGTCAACTTTCTGCCGTCCTGAAGCGCCCCGAAAGAATCGCTGTCCGCTCTTGATAAGCGCGCCGCCAGCCCCACTTATAAGCTACAATGTAACAACTGCTTATGGGGGCGACCTGGTTTCGACAGGGGTTGCAAAGCGGCGCAGGGCATACCGAGGGCTGGTCACCTCGTAAATACAACCGGAAAAAACATAACTGCAAACGATAACTCGTACGCACTAGCAGCTTAATTGCTGTCTAGCTCTACACCATCTCTTCCCTGGGGTGGGCTGGCAACAGCAGTAGAGTCATTCACAGGGAATCGCGCAAAGCCGGGTCACTTGGTCAGCGCTAAACTTAAGGTGACTCGTCTTGCCACAGCGTGTGCGTCCGCGTTGGCCGGATTAAATTAAATGACAGCACTAAGTATGTAGAACTGTCTGTAGAGTACTTCTGGACGCGGGTTCGATTCCCGCCGCCTCCACCAAAATATGAAAGCCACCCTTGCGGTGGCTTTTTTATTTTGTGTTGTCTCAGGAATCAAGCCGGCGGCATGCTGGCAAGGGGGCGACTGCCCGACTATACTGCGCAAGCAATTGATGGGCCATCGAAGCTAGGGGCAATTTTGTCGAATCTTAATTTTCAAGTTTTGCACCGCGTAAAATCGTAATTCGTCCCCGTTTTCGGTCTCGATATTTAACCGGACACCAGTGAAGAAAAATGCATACAAAACCGTTTCGCGGCCCTTGGGCAAATAGTTTTCCCAATGTGTGGATTCATGCGGATGAGTCCACCGTGAAAAAACACTCCTCTTACGCGCAGGCGAAGGCCGGCGATATCGGCGCTGCGGTCAGCCTTGTAGCGGAAACAATTAACGTGGAGGTCGTTCGCCAACTTGAAGCATTCGGCACAGGAAAGAACCCTGTTTTAATCAGTGTTCACGCCGAAGAGGCAATTGGTGTAAATGCCATACCTGAAGTGCTTGCGGATTTTCTTGCATACGCGACAAATTGGGAGCTTGAAGAGTTAGTCGTACAAGCGAATGTTGTCAACCACACCGGTGCAGGCGGCTTCGCTCGACTCTCGCGACAAGCAATTTTTGAAGGCGAAATTGAACACGGTCGCAATTACATAATAGTCGACGACTTCATCGGCCAAGGCGGAACGATTGCAAATCTGCGCGGTCATATCCTGCAACAACATGGCATTGTCATTGGCGCGACGGTTTTGACCGGCAAGCCATATTCTGCGATACTGGCTTTGTCAACTGATCGACTTAACGAACTGAGAGCAAAACATGGACAAATCGAAAACTGGTGGCAACGACGTTTCGGCTTCGGTTTCGACTCCCTCAGCGCTTCGGAAGCACGATACCTTATCAACACGGAAGATACCGACACAATCCGAACTCGTATTGAAAATGCTGACGATCAAGCGTGACACGAAAGCCGGGCAATTTATTGTTCGATTGCCTAGCGCGAAAGCAATCGGCGGTTTGTCGCAGCCCCGTATGCTCACGAAAAGCGAAATTGACGATTTGCGAAAAACCAAGAAAAGCATTGCAGACAGGGCAATTTTCGCACTCAAACGAGCCTGAAATCATTGGCATACCAAAGGGCATAGAGGGCCGACCGCTATTGCAAAATCGTGGTTCGTCCCCTGTCGTGTGCCGGTCGCACCTCTATGGCATTGACGAGGTCTAGTTTGATCGAGACGGGAGAATGACGCGCGATATTCTGGCGTAATCGGGCTGAAATCCAATTTACCCCATCCACCGGTCAACAACATTTCGCTTGCAAGCGAAATGGCGGCCGGGATGATCGAATCCCTTTTCCTGCCGTTGGCTCGTCGTGCTTCCCCTTGCTTGTCCATGTGAAGCAGCAATTGTCTTCAGACTCAAACATCTAAGTATTTGCGTCGAAGCGGACGCCGAAATGCCAACATATCAACTTTTCAAGTTGATATGTTGGCCGAAATTCGTACGTCATTGCCTGCCAGCCATCCGCATCACACCGTCTTAGCCGTCGGTTGCAATGCTGTTTGGCAACAAATGCAGCGACGGCAAGCAAAATCTCGATCTTGATCTGATGAACCGCGCTACTATTTGAAAACATGTGGGCAATCGGCAAGTCGATTGCTCTTGGTTCAAGAAACTGGTGCGCGCCGCAAAAATTTGATGGACATTTCAATCGTAAACTCGCTTCGGCATCAGTTTGTTCGTTTGTTTGCACTTTGGCTACTGGCGCTGCTTCCGATTGCCCACTCGTCTTCTTGCTACGCCGCCGATGCGCCGGTCGCTGCAAGTGCCGATCCTGGCACCTTGCGGGTGGCGATGGACGACAACTACCCTCCGTATATTTTCCGCGACTCCAGCGGCGTGCTGAACGGCTACCTGGTCGATGTTTGGCAGCTATGGGAAAAGAAGACCGGCGTGCATGTCGAAATCCTTGCGACCGACTGGGATAAAGCGAAGGCAAATATGGCTGGCGGGCGGGCCGACGTGATCGATACGATCTTTCAGACTCCCGAACGAGAACTGACGCTCGATTTCACTCCGCCTTACGCCGAGATCCCGGTATCGATCTACACCCATATCGACATCGGCGGGATTGCCGACACGGAAACATTGCGCGGCTTTTTGGTCGGGGTAAAGGACGGCGACGCCTGCGTCGGAAAGTTGAAGGACGCCGGCATCGACAGTCTGGAAAGCTACCCTAACTACGAAACGCTGGTGCAGGCCGCGATCGCGGGAAAGATCAAGGCATTTTGCCTCGATGAACCGCCGGCAAATTATCTGCTGTATCGTGACAGCGCCGAGGCGAAATTCCACAAGGCATTCAATCTCTACTCCGGTGAATTCCATCGCGCAGTGCATAAAGGCGATGTCAAGACGATGAGTCTGCTGACGCGCGGTTTTTCGGCGATGACCGCGAAAGAACAGCAGGCACTGCGCGAAAAGTGGATGGGGATCCCGTTTAGTCAATCGCCGTATCGCCGCTATCTAGGCTATACCTTGCTGATCGGGTCGCTCGCGGGGTGCTTGCTGATGCTGTGGGGCTTCACGCTGCGCCGCCAGGTGCGGCACCGGACCATGCAGCTGAATCGGGAACGCCTGCATCTGCATACGTTGGTAAACACTATCCCGGACCTGATTTGGCTCAAGGATAGGGACGGTGTGTATCTGTCGTGCAATCCAAGATTCGAGCTGTTCTTTGGCGCGAAGGAAGCAGACATTGTCGGCAAGACGGACTACGATTTTGTCGACAAGGAACTGGCCGACTTCTTTCGCGAGCATGATCGCAAAGCGATGGCGGCAGGCCGTCCGACGGTCAACGACGAGTGGATTACGTTTGCCTCCGACAATTATCGCGGCTTGTTTGAAACCATCAAGACGCCGATGTATAGCGCGGACGGTGAGCTGGTCGGTGTGCTGGGAGTCGCGCGCGATATCACCTTGCATCATCAAACCGAACAGCAATTGCGCTCCAGCGAGAACTTCTTTCAAACCTTGGCCCTGGTCAATCCTGTCGGCATCATGCGCAGCGATGCAAATCAAAAATGCATATTCGTCAATCAGCGCTGGTGCGATATTTCGGGCCTGACGCAGGATCAAGCGACCGGCGAAGGATGGAGCGATCGCGTCTACGACGACGACCGGCAGAAGGTCGAAACGGAGTGGAATGCGGCCAATGCAGAGCAGCGCCCTTTCAGCCAGGAGTATCGGGTCGTGCAACCCGATGGGACCGTCGTCTGGGTATACGGGCAATCGGTGGCGACCCGCGATGGCGATGGAAAAATAACCGACTACGTCAGCACGATTACCGATATCGGGGATCGCAAGAAATCGGAAGAGGAAATCAAACACCTGGCATTTTACGATTCACTCACCAATCTGCCCAACCGTCGCCTGCTTCATGAGCGTTTGCAGCAGGCGATTATCGTGGGCGCGCGCAGCGTGCGCACGGGCGCCGTATTGTTCATCGATCTGGATAATTTCAAAACGCTCAACGACACCAGCGGGCATCACCAGGGCGACCTGCTATTGCGGAAGGTTGCGCCGGTTCTGGCAAGCTGCGTGCGCAACGTCGATACTTTGGCGCGGCTGGGCGGAGACGAATTCGTGGTGGTGCTCGAAGGCTTGAGCGAGGACCAGCAAGAGGCCGCGTCGCAGGCGGAAAGGGTAGCCGAAAAGATTCTTGCGGCGCTCGATATCACGCATTCGGCTGCGGACAAGGAACATCATTCCACCGCGAGCATCGGGATCACCTTGTTTGGTCAACAGCCCACTTCCGTCGATGAGTTGCTCAAGCAGGCCGACCTGGCCATGTACCAGGCGAAACTCGCAGGGCGGAATGCGCTGCGGTTTTTCGATGCGGCAATGCAGGCTGCCGTATCCTACCGCGCGGCCCTCGAAACCGACATACGCAAGGGAATTACAGAGAGTCAATTCATGCTGTACTACCAGCCGCAGGTCGATGTCGACCGCAGGTTTGTCGGCGTCGAAGCGCTGCTGCGCTGGCGACATCCGCTGCGCGGTGTGGTGCCGCCGTCCGAGTTTATCCAGTTTTCGGAAGAGTCCGGGTTGATTCTTCCGCTGGGCGCATGGGTGCTCGAATCTGCTTGCCGTCAACTCGCCGCGTGGGCCGAGCGCGCCGAGACTGCACATCTGACGCTGGCGATCAATGTCAGCTCGCGCCAATTCCGGCAGGCGAATTTCGTCGAACAGGTATTGAATGCCGTCGATAAGAGCCGCGTCAATCCCGAAAGGCTGAAGCTGGAATTGACCGAGAGTCTGCTGCTCGACGATGTCGACGACGTGATCGTCAAAATGAAAGCGCTGCGGGAAAAAGGCATCCGTTTTTCGCTCGACGATTTTGGCACCGGATACTCGTCGCTTTCGTATCTCAAGAGATTGCCGCTGACCCAGCTGAAAATCGACCAATCCTTCGTCCGAGGCGTATTGACCGACCCGGACGATGCGGTTATCTCGAAGATGATCATCAATCTGGGCAAAAGCCTGGCGTTGGAGGTGATCGCGGAGGGCGTCGAGGAGGAAGAACAGCGCCAGTTCCTGGAAAGCCATGGCTGCCGCATGTTCCAGGGATACCTGTACAGTCGCCCCGTTCCTTTGGATGAATTTGAACAGTTGTTGGCGCTTTCCCAGGGAAGTGGTCGCGATTCGACCAACGGAACGCCTTCCTAGCGCTCATTTAAGGGAAGATGCAATGATTGCCTTGCGATGTTGCGCGCCGCATCGATGCTACAATTCATGGTCGGATTTACCAATCCGATAATTAGTACGTCTTCAGGGCGGGGTGTAATTCCCCACCGGCGGTAAAGTTGCCGAAGTCACATTCGGCGATCAAGCCCGCGAGCGCTTGCCGGCTTCAGCCTGCAAGGTCAGCAGATCTGGTGAGATTCCAGGGCCGACGGTTGGAGCCTGTTTAATGTCTTTTCGGGATGCGTCCCGAAAAGACATTAAACAGGCTCCTAAAGTCCGGATGAGAGAAGATGTGCCGATAACCGCATTGCCGCGTCGAGTTTTCGCCGTGGCCGTGCGGCTATTTGCGTGCCCTGGAACGTTTTCGCCAATTTTTTGAGTGGAGCGTTTCTATGTCAATATCCAGTTCTTTGTCTTCCCCCGTTGTTATTACCGACCTTACCGACGATTTTCCCGAGCGCCTGACGCGCGCTTTGGCTGCGCTGCGTGCCGGTCGTCCGGTCATCTTGATGGACGATTTCGACCGCGAGAACGAAGCGGACTTGATCGTCGCCGCCGAAAAAGTGGACGTCGCAACGATGGCGCTGCTGATTCGCGAATGCAGCGGCATCGTCTGCCTGTGCTTGTCCGACGCCCGCTTGCGGCAATTGCAATTGCCGCCGATGGTCGCGCATAACGAGAGCCGTTACGGCACCGCGTTTACGGTCTCGATCGAGGCGCGGCACGGTATCACCACCGGCGTCTCGGCAGCCGACCGGGTCGCCACCGTGCGCGCCGCCATCGCCGATGACGCGCAACCGTCCGACCTGGTCAGCCCCGGCCATGTCTTCCCGCTGCGCGCCGAACCGGGCGGCGTGCTGCAACGGCGCGGCCATACCGAAGGCGCGGTCGATCTTGCCGTGCTGGCCGGATTGAAGCCGGCTGCCGTGCTGTGCGAATTGATGAATCAAGACGGTTCGATGATGCGCGGCGACGACATCGCGCGCTTTGCGGTGCAGCACGATTTGACGACACTGACCATCGCCGAACTGACCGCCTGGCGCGCGCAGGAGGCCACCGCCTGACGGCAGGCGGTCGATAGTAGGCGGGTATGCCGTCGGTCGAACGACGGCATACCCGGCTTCCCTGACAAATTTGTCATCTTGCAGTCAGATTGCAGACTACTTCTGTAACATATAGTGAAGAATCGCCGTATTTCCGCGCTGCCATTGCGAGCCGCGCGACGGGCAACGCAATCACGGGAAGTCCGATGAAGATTTTGATAGTGGAAGACGAACAAAAGACTGCCGACTACCTGCATCGCGGGTTGACCGAGCAGGATTGCGCGGTCGATCTGGCCAACAACGGCATCGACGGTCGGCATATGGCGATCGAATACGACTACGACGTGATCGTGCTGGACGTGATGCTGCCGGGGCTGGATGGCTTTGCGGTGTTGAAATCGCTGCGCGCGGTCAAATCGACGCCGGTCATCATGCTGACCGCGCGCGACCGCGTCGAAGACCGCATCAAGGGTCTGCAAGACGGCGCTGACGATTATCTGGTGAAACCGTTTTCCTTCCTGGAATTGCTGGCGCGGCTGCAGGCGTTGACGCGCCGTGGCCGGGTGCAGGAATCGACGCAGCTGCACATCGGCGACCTGCATATCGATTTGCTGGCGCGCAAAGCCTTCCGCGATGGCAACCGCATCGACCTGACCGCCAAGGAATTCGCGCTGCTGGCCGTGCTGGCGCGCCGGCAAGGCGAAATCCTGTCCAAGACCGCCATCGCCGAACTGGTGTGGGACATCAATTTCGACAGCAATACCAACGTGGTCGAAGTCGCCATCAAGCGCCTGCGGGCGAAAATCGACGGCCCGTTCAAGTATAGTCTGCTGCATACGATACGCGGCATGGGCTATGTATTGGAAGTGCGCAACGCGGAGGTTAACCAATGAACCGCTCGATAGCCTTGCGGCTGGCGGCGATGTTCGCCGTGGCCGCGCTGGTGGTGTTTGCGCTGGTTGGGTTCGCATTGCATCGGGTGCTGGAAAATGCGCTGGACCGCCATCAGCTGGAACAGCTCAACACCAAATTCCAGATGATGAAATACACGATTGTGCGAACCAGGACACCTGATCGCTGGGAAAAAGTCACTGCCAAATTGGATACCTTGTCGCCGGCGGACGGTAACACGGAATTCTGGGTATGGAGCGCCGATCCCCGATTCCAGTACGGCAAATCGCTGCCGGAAGTGATCGCTGCAATGCAGGGCAAGACAGGAATCGGCGAAATGATGATCGCTAACCGCCCGTATCCGATGAAGACGGAAGTCGAGGAAATCCCTGCCGAGGGGCAAATGCCCGCCGTGCGTTTCATGGTCGGCGTCGATTCGGCGCCATTTTTTCACACCAGACACGCCTTCCTGATCGGCTTGCTGGTGCTATCGACGATTGGCGCGCTGCTGGTGACGGTGCTTGGCTATGTGATCGCGCGGCTGGGGTTGAAACCGCTGAACAAATTATCGCAGGAAGCGCAGGAACTGAGTCCGAAAAACCTGTCGCAGCGGCTGCAATTGTCTGCATTGCCGACCGAGCTATCCAACCTCGGCGCTTCGTTTAACGGCGCGTTGGATAAGCTCGAATCCGCTTACCAGCAACTGGAGATGTTCAATGCCGATGTCACGCATGAGTTGCGCACGCCGCTGGCCAACCTGATCGGGCAAACCCAGGTCGTGCTGTCGCGCGAACGCAGCAAGGAACAATTGGTGGAAGTCTTGCAATCGAACCTGGAAGAGTTGGAGCGGCTGCGCGCCATCGTCAGCGACATGCTGTTCCTGACGCGCGCAGACCAGGGCGAGCGCGCCAGCCGGCTGGTTTCGGTCTCGATTGCGGAAGAGGTCAACAAGACGGTCGAATTCCTCGATTTCATCATGGACGAAGCGGACGTCAAAGTGCGTGTGCAAGGCGACGCATCGGCGCAGATCGAAACTTCGCTATTCCGGCGCGCGGTGACCAATTTGCTGCATAACGCGATCCAGCATTCGAAGGCCAAGGCGGAAATCGTGGTCGACGTATCCGGCGATCCGTCGGAGGTGCGCATTGCGGTTTCCAATCCGGGCGACGAAATTCCGAAGGAACATTTGCCGCGTTTGTTCGACCGCTTTTACCGGGTCGATTCGGCGCGCGCCAACAGCACTGAAAGCCACGGCTTGGGCCTCTCGATCGTGAAGGCGATCGCCAAGATGCACAATGGCGCGGTGTTCGCGTCGAGCGGCAACGGCATCACCGTAGTCGGCTTCAGTGTGATGGCGGAAGGTTTGAAATAGCGCGACCGCGCGTCGCACCGCTACTTGCCAAAACGCGACCGATAAATCTTCCAAGCAGCCCCCAGTATCAGCGCGCCCACCCCGATCGATACGCCGACCAGCACGATCGCGTTCATATGGTTGCGCACCACCGGGATGTTGCCGAACAGATCGCCGCTCAGCACCAACACGCCGACCCAGATCGCCGCACCCAGCACGTTAAACAACTGGAAGCGCGAAAATCGCATCGTCGAAACACCGGCGACGAACGGCGCAAAGGTGCGGATCACCGCGAGAAAAGGCGAAAGAATCATCGTGACGCCGCCATATTTCTCGCAAAATGCGTGGCTGCGGTTCAATGCATCCCGGTTCAACCAGGCGTACTCATGCGTGTAGACGCGATGACCCAGCGCGCGCCCGGTCCAATAATTGACGGTGCGCCCGGCCACGGTTGCGGCCACCAGCGTAGCCATCAAGACCCATAGATTCATCGTGCCGGTCGCGCTGAAGGCCCCGCACACGAACAACAATGGATTTCCCGGAAGGAAAAATAACGGGATCGTCCCGGTTTCGCAAAAGACCACCGCAAACAAGAGCAAATAAAATGCGGTCCCGTACTGGCTGACCAAGGCTGACATCGATTGATCGATATGCAAGATTGCATGTAGTAGTTGCAGTGCATCCATTTCTTGCCTCGCTTCGTCGCCGAACGCGCAATGATACAGGTCTTATACAGGTTAGGCAGGCACTACAGTTCCCACAAGCCGCCATCGACTGTCACGAGCGCGGTGCGGATCGGCGTGTCGGCAAAGACCGATTCGGCGGCTTGCCGATAGCGCGCCAGTTGCGCACGGTACGCCGCCCGCTCGCTGTCGAGCAACTGGCGTTTGTAGTCGAGTATCCAGATTTCGGCATCGAACTTGACCAGGCGGTCGTAGCGGTAAAAATTGCCATCGACCGCGATCTCGAACTCGTTGTAGGCCGCCAGATGCAGGCGCGGGTTGAAATAGCGCTCCAGCTTGGAGGTCGACAATATCGCGCGCGCCTGTGCGCCGATGACGGCGGCGACTTCGTTCGGGCAATTCAGCCACTGCGCAATTTCGCCGTCCTGCGGCACGCGTATCGGCCACGCGCGACCGTCGCCAAGACGCTCCATCAACGCATGCAGCAAGATGCCTTCATCGATCTCGGCCGACTGCGGCAGCGCAACATCGGTCGCCGATGGCGGCAACAGCGGCGGCGCATAAATCGGCAAGGTGAAGCACGCTTCCGAAGCGCCCGCCGGCAGCGCATCGGATGGCGCGACCTGCCGTTCCGGCAGCGCGCTCAATCTTGCATACCAACTGCCGTCGACCACGCCAGCAGCATTCGCCTTTCTGACGCCGGCCACGCCGCTGACGATCAAGATCCGCTTGGCGCGAGTGGCGGCGACATACAGCAGATTCCAGTCTTCCTGCGTCTTGAATGTTTCCTCTTCCGCGAACAAGCCATCGCGCGCGGCGCCGCGTTCGTCCTTGCGCCCGAACACAGAAAAATGGGTCGGCGCGTCGGCATCTTGCGGCCAGTCGCATAATACGCCGGCATCGTCGCGCGCCGGTTCGCTGTGGTTGGCGTCCAGCACGGCGACAATCGACGCCTCCAGGCCTTTGGAGCTGTGGATCGTCAAGATGCGCACTGCGTCGATGGCGGCATCGACGCTGGCCTCGTCCGGTGTGTCGCGGTCTGCGCCCTTGCGCAGCGTCTGCAATGCGGCGATGAACTTCGGCAAACTCGGATAACGACCGGCGTCCAGCGCCAGCGATAATTCGATGAAGGCTTCGATATTGCCGATCGCCTGCGCGCGCGCCATCGGATTGGCCGCCTGCGCATAGCGCGCCAGCAATTGGCCTTGATGCAGGATCAAGTCGAGCAAATCGTGCACCGGCAAATGCGGCGCTGCTTGCAACCACGCAGCCAACAATTCGGCGGCGCGGCGCAGCGCGGCGGAGGTCGATTCCTCTGCCGCTGCCTTCAGGCGTTGCCACCAGACGCGCTCGCCGCGCGCCGCCAACGCGATCAAGTCGCGGTCGTCGGCGCCGACGATCGGCGATTTCAACACGTGCGCCAGCGCCAGATTGTCGCCGGGCGTAATCAAGAAAGTCAGCAGCGCGATCAGGTCGGCCACTTCCAGCGAATCCAGCAGTCCGCCGCGCTTGTCCGAGATAAACGGAATGCCGGCCTCGCGCAGCGCGTTTTCATAGGCGCGCAAGTGCGCGCGCTTCTTGACCAGCAGCATCGTGTCCGACCAGCCGACTGCCGTTCCGCCTTGTTCTTGCAGTTCGCGCCGCGCTTCGATCAACGCGGCAGCGACGGCCCGTCCTTCCTCGTAGCGGCGCCGGTCTTCCTGTTCCGTGCGCGGCGTGGTCAATGGATCGCGCAGGATTTGCTGCGCGGTCTGGTCGTCGTCGTCCTGCCCGGCCCGAATCAAGGGCAGCCGCCACACCGCGCCCGCGTGCTGCGCCAGCGTGGTCTGTGCCGAAAACAGGCGATTGCCGCTCATGCAAAGGTTGAGCACGTCGACCACCGCCGGCGCATTGCGCCGGGTCTGATTTGTCCGCAACACATCGGCGCCGCGCGCGGCCAGCCGGTCGCTGGCGGCTTTGAATACGCGCGGTTCGGCGCGCCGGAAACGGTAAATCGATTGCTTGGGATCGCCCACCACGAACACGCTGGGTTGCGCGCTGTCGTCGCCATAGGCGTTGAGCCAGGCGCGCACGATGCTCCATTGCAGCGGATTGGTATCCTGGAATTCGTCGAGCAAGATATGCTTGTAGCGGGAATCGAGGCGGCTATGGATATAGGCGGCCTGCTCGTCGTCGGTCAGCAAGCGGTAGGCTTGCCACTCCAGATCGGCGAAGTCGAATACGCGCTGCTCGGCCTTTATTTCCTGGTAGCGCTCCAGATAGGCGCTGCCGACCGTAAACAAGGCCTGATTCAAGGCCAGCACGGCGATCTCGCCGCTGCGCCTTTGCAGCGTCAGCAATTCACCACCGATAGCGGCAAATTCGCTTTCAAAGCTCTCAACTGCACCATCGCCCAAATTCTGTTCCAGCGCGGACAGCAATTTCCCGCGCTTGTGATCGTTGCCGCGCAATCCGCCCTTGTCGTCGTAAAACTGATTCAACAATTGGGCGAATGCTGGAATCGACGCTTCCCAGGTCAACGCGCTTTCGATGGCGACCGCGCGATCCTGATTGCGCTTGGTTCCCTGCCCCAACAGCCATGCCAGATTGCGCAAGCGCTCACCCAGGCGCACATCGGACCATAAGCGCAGGCGCGCATCGGTTTCGCCATCCGCGCCGCACATCGCCGACAAGCTTTGCAGCGGCTGGTCGCGCGAATTGGCCGCCCACCACTCGGCGCGCTTGCCGACGAAGGCATCGAGCAATTTCTTGGTATTCCAATCGCCCACGGACGCATACAAATCGAGCAGGGATTGCTTGATTTCGGCTTGATCTTCGTCGTTCAGCGTTTGCATGAAGCGGCGATACGCTTCGGTCAACAATTCGCCGGAAGATTCGGTCAACGTATACCCGTGCGGCACGCCGGAAGCCAGCGGCGCAATCTGGATCAGGCGCGCAAACCAGCTATGGAAGGTGTCGATCGACAATGCTTGCGGGCTGGACAACACGCGCTCATACAAGCCGCGCGCCACTGGAATCAATGCTGCGATTGCGCTTTTTTCGATGCCGCGCTCATACAGCAAATCCGCCACCCTGGCGTCGGGCTGCACCGCCAGTTCTTCCAGCAATTCCATCAAGCGTTCGCGCATCTCTTGCGCGGCCTTGCGCGTAAAGGTGATCGCCAACAGCTCGGACGGCTGCGCCCCGCTCAACAGCAGGCGCAGCATGCGCGCCACCAACAGCCAGGTCTTGCCGCTGCCGGCGCAGGCTTCAACCACCACCGAGCGCGTCGGTTCGCAAGCGATCGCAACAAAATTCCGCGCATCGATGGCGGCGTCGTTGCGCTCGTAGGCGCGCGCTGTAGAAGGCACGTTCATCACCACGCCCCCTTGCGGCACAGGCCGCGCACTGCGCAATAGGCGCACACCGCTTCGATGCCGGTCGCCGGCAATTGCGCGCCGTGCGAGAGCGCGCTTAGGTTACCCGTCAACTGCGCGGCCAGTGTTTGCTTGGCTTCCTCGTAGCCGGACGCCTCGACATCGCCGATCTTGCCCTTTACCGCTTCCAGGCCGACGTAATAGGCGCGCTCGAACGGCAGATCGGACAAGACGCCGTAAAACGCCAATTGCCGGTCTTCGCCTTCTTTCAGCTTTTCGCGCAATGCTGCTGCGTTGCGGGTCTTGTAATCGAGTACCGCGCGTTCTCCGCCATCGGATTCGTCGATGCGGTCGATGCGGCCATGCAGGCAGATTTCGCCGTCGTCCCAACGCAAGGTCTTTTCGCATTTGCGCTCGCCGAATACGAAGTGCCAGCCGTCTTCTTCGTGCTGGTTGGCCCACGCCAGGTAAGCGGGCAAGACTTTTTCCCAACGGCTTGCATAGGCCAGCGCGCCGGCATTGTCGGCCACTTCCCTGTCGAAGACGGCGGCGGAAATTTCACGCAAAACGGCCTCTCGATCCTGCACTGGAATATTGCGCTCGCGCAGCGCTTCGTGATAGCGATTCAAGATCCTGTGCAGCCAGTCGCCGTAGTCGCGCTTTTCCGGCATGTCGGTCAATTCGTCCAGGCCGGACAAGCCCAGCATGCGCGTCGCAAAAAATTGATAGGGGCAGGCAACCAGGCTGTTGTAGCCGCTGGCGGATAATTTTTGCGGCAGCAGATGCGGCGCTGCCGGAGTCGGCATGGTTTGCACAATCGCCTGCAAGTTGCGGCTGCCGATTTGCACTTCATGTCGCCGCAATTTGGCGGCACCGGCGCGTTGCAGCACCAAATTCAGACGCTCGATCCACGCACTGACGGGATTCGGTTCGCCGTCGCGCTGCGTCTGCCACGACAGCACGACTTCGCCGTTGCAACAGAGCAGCGCGACGAAATCGCGCAATTGCTGGCGCTGTCGGCTTTCGCGCGTTGCCAATCCGAGTTCGCGCCGCACCGCGTTGGCGAAGAACAGCGTTTCGCCCGGCTGCGACGGCAAATGCTCGGCGTCGCAACCGAGCACCAGCACCGCGTCGAAGCGGCGCAATTGCGCACCGTTCAATGGCAGCATGACCACGCGGCGGTCGCTGCCGGGCGCCAGGAAAGAGGTGGATTCCAGTTGCAGGCCGATGAACGCGCGCCACTCGGCGAACGAAAACGGCTGCGCCTGGCCCTCGCATTGATTGACAATCGCTTGCAACAGCGCCAACACCTGGACGCCTGCCGCATCGTCTTGCAGCGCTTGCCACATGTCGAGCGCACGCAGCGTCGATTCGGTCAGCGCGCCCCATTGCGCAATGGTTTTGCGGCCTCCAAACGGCGCCGCCTGTTGTGCAATGGTCGCCAGCAAGTCGCGTGCGCCATGCACCGCGATCAAGGCTTCGATCACGGCGTCCCAGCCGCCCAGTACGTTGGCGTTGCGCAGCCCGGCTTCGATCGCCATCAAATGCGCTTCCTTGTCCGCCACGCCGGCAAACACGAAGGGCGACTTCAGCAAATCCAGCAAGGCTATCGTCTCGCCGCGCGCAGCCACCACGTCGAACCAGGCGGCTAGCGCCGAAGCGGCGCGCGTGGTCGACAATTTCCAGCCGGTTTCATCGGCGACGAATATCTGCGAGCGCTCCAGCAGCGCGCGCAGGCGGCGCGCGACCACCCGGTCTTGCGCAATGACGGCGATATTGGCCTTGTCTTGCTGCAGCCAGTCGACGATGGTTTGCGCGCCGCGCTGCGCCTCTTGCTCCATGTTCATGGCCGGACTAAGCGCCAATTGCGGCGGCGTGTCGATTGCGCTTGCGTGGGCTTCGGCAAATTCTTCTTCACACAATTCCGGCCACGCGGCGCCAAACGCAGGCGCAATGGCCGCCGCGTTCCAATCGAGGCAAATCGGCAGCACCGTCTGCCGCTCGCCATACGCTTGCAAGAATGCCAGATCGAACGGTTCGGCGACGGCGGGCGCAATCCAGACCAGCGTTTCATGCGCTTGCTCGGCCAGGCGCATGGTTTGCCGATAACGCACTGCCAGCGCGTCGCTGCCGTCGAGTTGCGATTTCCAGATCGACCATACCAATTGCGCTTCGTCCGAGAGCAGTTGGCGCGCCTCGGGCGTCAATTGCTGCAAGGCCTGTTGCCAGCGCGCCTCGGCCAGCCCGCCCGCGCCGACAATCGAAGGAAACAGGCTTTGCGTCAATTCGTCCGACAGCGTCAACAGCATTTGCGCCAGCGGCAGCAAATCGGTATTGCGGCGCGCGCCGAACAGTTTTTTCAACCACGCATGCTGGCGCAGCCCGGCGTACAAATCCATCAGGCGCGCACCGTCGCCCAATGGCTTCTCGGCGGGCGGGGGCAACAGCGCGCACCAACCCGACAAGGTGACAATGCGCGGCGGCACGAACGCCGCCCCGGCAATTTGCAACAAGGCTGACTTGAGCGACTGCGCGTGGGTATAGGTGGGCACCAGCACCCGCAGGCCCGACCAGTCGCGCGCCTGCCCCGCCGCAGTAATCAGTAACGGATGCGTCAGCAGCGCGCGCGCGACCTCTTCCCAGAATGCCGAGGATGGGGAAATCAGTAGAGGTTTATGCAACATGCCATTTATGCGGGGGAATTCGTTTTGGGGAATAGCGGGAAGTCGACAAAGCGATCGCGCCGCCCCGTCTTCGCATCGAAAAACAACGGCCATCGCGTCAAATTTCGCCGGCTCGGCTACCCATTTTATGCGAGTCCACGCCGATAAGCAGCTTTCTGCTACACATTTTGTGAAAATGGGTTATGATTTACAAAATATCCCGCCACATTACCTCTTGCAGCAGCTTTCAATCTCCTTGAATTCGCGCCCAACGCCACCAGTTATTGACTGTGTTTTGGCAGCGCAAACAGCCGATTTCAGGTAAAACCGCTAGGTCGATGAGGCGCTATTACATTCTTTTTACCTCAATTTGAGGACACCATGAGCGAAAATATTAAATACATTACCGATGCGTCATTTGAAGCGGACGTGTTGAAGTCCGACAAACCTGTGCTGGTCGATTTCTGGGCCGAATGGTGCGGACCGTGCAAAATGATTGCACCGATCCTCGAAGAAGTCGCCAAGGAATACAATGGCAAATTGCAAATTGCCAAGATGGACGTGGACGCCAATCAAGCTGTGCCGAGCAAATTCGGCGTGCGCGGCATTCCGACGCTGATCTTGTTCAAGAATGGCGTTGCAGCCGCGCAAAAAGTCGGCGCGATGGCCAAAGGTCAACTCACCTCGTTCATCGATAGCAACATTTAAGCATTGTCGACGGCGCTGCGCCTGTAGCGCCGTCACCTTTTAACCGCACCACGCAGCCCCCTCCCCCACCTCTTATCTCCCGTCCCGGGACACTCAATACTATGCATTTATCCGAATTGAAGGCGTTACACGTTTCAGCCTTGCTGGAAATGGCTATCAGCCTCGAAATCGACAACGCAGCACGTCTGCGCAAACAAGAACTGATGTTCGCGATCCTGAAAAAGCGCGCGAAGTCAGGCGAACAGATTTTTGGCGATGGCGCCCTGGAAGTGTTGCCGGACGGCTTCGGCTTCTTGCGCTCGCCGGACGCCAGCTACATGGCCTCCACCGACGACATCTATATCTCGCCGTCGCAAATCCGCCGCTTCAACCTGCACACCGGCGACTCGATCGAAGGCGAAGTCCGCACGCCGAAAGACGGCGAACGCTACTTTGCGCTGGTCAAGGTCGACAAGGTCAACGGCGAATCGCCGGAAGCGTCGAAACACCGCATCCTGTTTGAAAACCTGACGCCGCTGCACCCGAACAAGCCCTTGCCGCTGGAACGCGAGATGCGCGGCGAAGAAAACATCACCGGCCGCATCATCGACATGATCTCGCCGATCGGCAAAGGCCAGCGCGGCTTGCTGGTGGCGTCGCCGAAGTCCGGCAAATCGGTGATGCTGCAACACATCGCGCACGCGATCACCACCAACCACCCCGACACCACGATGATCGTGCTGTTGATCGACGAACGCCCTGAAGAAGTGACCGAAATGCAGCGCTCGGTGCGCGGCGAAGTGGTCGCCTCGACCTTCGACGAGCCGGCCACCCGCCACGTGCAAGTCGCCGAAATGGTGCTGGAAAAAGCCAAGCGCTTAGTCGAAATGAAGAAAGACGTGGTGATCCTGCTGGACTCGATCACCCGCCTGGCGCGCGCCTACAACACGGTGATCCCGGCTTCCGGCAAGGTCTTGACCGGCGGCGTCGACGCCAACGCGCTGCAACGCCCGAAGCGCTTCTTCGGCGCGGCCCGCAACATCGAAGAAGGCGGCTCGCTGACCATCATCGCGACCGCACTGATCGAAACCGGCAGCCGCATGGACGACGTGATCTACGAAGAATTCAAGGGCACCGGCAATATGGAAGTGCATCTGGAACGACGCCTGGCGGAAAAACGCGTCTACCCGGCAATCAATTTGAACAAATCCGGCACCCGCCGCGAAGAATTGCTGATTAAACCCGATCAATTGCAGAAAATCTGGGTATTGCGCAAATTGCTCTATAGCATGGATGAAATCGAGGCAATGGAATTCATCCTCGACAAGATGAAGGCAACCAAGAACAATGCCGAATTCTTCGATATGATGCGGCGCGGAAATTCTTGATGGGACGATAATCCACCGGCACACTGACGTATCATTTGGCTGTCCATCTGCGCAATTGCCAGATGGCCGGCAGATTAAGGACATCCGAGGGAGAAAGCATGGGGGATGAATCCCTTAAATTGACATGCGCAGGATGCGGTGCGCGTCTTGCGTACTCGGCGACGCATCAAGCGCTTAAATGCGAATTCTGCGGAACCATCGCTGAAATTCATCAAGAAGAGACGATCTCACCTCGGAACGCGCCATCTTCGATTGTGCCGCTGTCGGTCGAACTGACTACATTGACGGATGCCGTCTACGAGTACCTGGCTAGCGGAGACCTCACGCCCGACAGCTTGCTTGAATGCGCGACGTTTACCAGAAAAGAACGTTTCTATGCGCCAGCCTATGCGTTTCCTGGCGAATTCGATGTCCATTGGACGGCTTCGTTTGGATACGACAGAACAGAATATTACACAGTAATCGAATCGCGGACTCAGAATGGACAGACGCAACGGGTACCTGTCAGCAAGTCCAGAACCGTGACCGATTGGAATCCTGCCAATGGCGCCGACACAGGCAGTTTTTCCGTCATTGCCTATGCTGGGAAACGCCTTCTTGGATCGAATCAGGCTGTCGCCGATCTTTTGGAAAAGAGGTCGGCTACCGGCAGTGTTGCATTCGACCCCTCCTATACGTCCGATATTCCGATGGAAGAATTCGGGGCAACCGAGTCTGCCGCCTACAAAGACCGCGCAACGCCGCAAATTAACAACATCATCGATCAAAGCATCCGGCGTTACGCACAGGGCAATCACCAAAAGGATTGGCATTGGCAAGGAAATATCAACACGAAAGGGGCACCTTTATATGTCCCCGTATGCCATGCCGTCTACGAATTTGAAGGGAAGCAATACAATTTCTGGGCGCACGGCGCCGACGTTTCGCGCCATGTTGCCGACCCGCTTCCGGTAGACCAAAAGCGCCAAAACGCCATTCAGATGGGATTCGTGCCTTTTACAGCCACTTTTATTTCGGCGGCTTTCGCCATCTTCAAATTCGATTCCGATTGGACTGTTCCACTTGTCTGTGTTGCAGCGGCTGGCCTGTATGGACTGGTACGCAAAACTTCAATCATCGTCTTTTCGCTCGAAATTCGAAAATCGCTTCTTGCTCGCCGCCAAGCGGCTTCAAAATCTGAAAACGAAATGTCTACGGTTGAGCGAGATGCATTCGCAAAGGGCGCAACCAAGAAACCGCGAATGGCGAATACCGATTACGACAACCTTGTCTTGCCGTTCTTAACCCTGCTTTTCGCTGCCACTCCCTTTGTTCAGGTTCTCTCGCCGTCAAAAGACTCCCCTCCCCATATGGAAGGACAAGCTGAAGCGGCAACGCCTCGCGTCGAGCAAATTCAATCGACAGGTCAGCAAACCCAACCTGATTCTTCCGTGCCATCGAAATAGCGCTCGCGAGGGCAATCGCGCTACGTATCGAATTGCAAGAATATTCCCTCTCCCGCGAGCGGGAGAGGGAGTATTGCGGTCTTGCCAATAGCGCGATCACCCTGACCGCCTCGCCGAAAAAATGGCACAAACCCATGATTCCATTATATAATCTTGAGTTTTACACCCCAGGCAAGTGATCGACAATCAGGTCAAGAAGCAGCACGACCCGCGAAGTGGCGATTGGCTACCCAACCATCCGAGGAAAACATGAAAGAAGGCATTCACCCGAATTATCGCGAAGTCGTGTTCCACGATTTGTCTTGCGATTTCAAATTCATCACCCGTTCGACCGTGCAAACGCGCGAAACGATCAACTTCGAAGGCAAGGACTATCCGCTGGTGAAGATCGAAGTTTCGTCCGAATCGCATCCGTTCTACACGGGCAAGCACAAGATCGTCGACACCGCCGGCCGCGTGGAAAAATTCCGCCAGAAGTTCGGCTCCGTGGGTTCCAAGACGCAAGTTGCAGCGGAATAATTCTACTGCACCGTTTGAAAAGGCAGCTCAGGCTGCCTTTTTTATTTCGCGGTACTTTTTCGTCATGATTTTACGGCACAATAACGCCGGAACGAATAACCATAAATTCCCCCCACTATGAAGCCAGTCCGCCTCCCCGCGTCCGCGACCATTGCTTTGCCGCGCTGGGGATTGATTGCGCTGTGCCTGTTGTACATCTTGCCGGGCTTGATTGCCCGCGATCCGTGGAAAAACCTGGACGCCGCCAGCTTCGGCATCGAATGGACGATGGCGCATGGCCAGTTGAACGACTGGCTGTGGCCGCATATCAGCAATCTGTCCATGCCGGAAGAGGGGCCGCTGGCATTCTGGCTGGGCGCGATTTGCATCCGCCTGTTCGGCTGGCTGATCGGCGACCCGCTGGCGGCGCGCATCGCCAGCATCGGCTTCTTCGCAATCGGCTCGCTGTCGGTCTGGCACACTACTTACCTGCTCGGGCGGCGCAGCGAGGCGCAACCTTTGAGGCTGGCCTTCGGCGGCCAGCCCGAGCCCAAGGATTACGGACGCACGCTGGCCGATGGCGCATTATTGATTTATCTCGGTTGCCTGGGCCTGTTTTATTCGGTTCATGCCGCCAGCCCGAAGGCGCTGCAAGTCTCGCTGGTCGCCTACGCAATGTACGCCGCTGCCCGCCTGTTCGATTCTTCATCGAGGAAAGCGGCGCTCAAGCTCGGGCTCGCGCTCGGGCTGTTGGTATTGGCGCGCGGCTGGGTCGTGCCGGCTGCGCTGTTGGCCAGCCTGATCGGGTTAGCGGCAATCAGCGCCAAATCCAGGCTGCCGCGCTTGCTATTGTTGAGCTTGCCGGCCGCGTTGGCCGTGGCATGCGCATGGCTGGCCGCGCTTTATCTGGTTCAGCCGTTCGACAGTTCGCCGCTGCAGGCATGGTTGAGCTGGAATATCGATCAAATCGATTGGCCAACTTGGGAATCGATCAAATACCTGTTGAAGTATGGTATCTGGTTCGCCTGGCCGGCGTGGCCGTTCGCCGGATGGGCGGTCTATGCGTGGCGCAAGCAATACAAAGCCTTGCACATTGCGTTGCCGCTGACCTTCTTCAACGTGCTGATCGTCCTGTGCCTGGTCAATCCCAATTCCGAATTCGGCATCTTGATGCCGCTGTTGCCGCCGCTGGCGGCGTTGGCGGCATTCGGCCTGCCGACCATGAAGCGCGGCGCGATCAATGCGGTCGATTGGTTCTCCGTGATGACCCTGACGATGCTGGCTTTCGGCATCTGGATGTACTGGATTTCATTGCAAACCGGCTGGCCGCTACCGGCGCAAAAAGTGCTCAAACTTTTGCCCGGATTTAAACCGGAATTCCGCCCGTTCGCTTTCGCGATCGCGCTCAGTGCGACTGTGGGCTGGATTTTCCTGGTGCACTGGCGCATTTCGCGCCGCCCGTCGGTATTGTGGCGCGCGGTAGTGCTATCGAGCGGCGGCGGCATTTTGTGCTGGCTGCTGCTCATGACGCTGTGGCTGCCAGCCCTCAATTATGCGAAGAGTTATGCCAACGTCGCAGCCGAGATCGCGCAAAAACTGCCGGCGGATCGGCCTTGCGTGGATTCCGACGCCGGCGCCGACCAATTGGCGTCGTTTGCCTACTTCGGCCACATCAATTTTTCCCAATTTGCCGCGTCCAACTGCCAATACCTGCTATTGCAGGAAAATGGCCGCAACAAGGAGGCGGCCAAACGTGTCAGCAATGCCGAGGATCAATGGCAGTTGATTTGGGAAGGCCGCCGCCCGAACGACCGCGACGAGCATTTCCGCCTGTTCAAGCGGGTTCGCTGACCGGCCCGACCAAGTCGAACCGATCTTGCGCCAAACTTATTTGGCCTTCTCGCCCGCCTGATAGCCGTCGTTGAGCGTTTGCAGGAACGCAATCACATCCTTGATTTCGTCGTCGGTCAAAGCCGGGGCATCGCCCGGCTTGCGGTCGAACGGCGCATCGACCGTGTCGACATTGGCGCGATAGATTGCCGGCAAATCGTCGTACTTGTCGACCTTGCCGTCCTTGGCGTGCGGATACCATTTCTCCGGCCTGGTTTCACGTTCCACGTAGAAATGCAAGACCTCGTCGAGCGAGTGGAACACGCCGTTGTGGAAAAGCACCTTGCGCGTGGCGACGTTGCGCAAACTCGGGGTTTTGAAATAGCCGCAAAAATTGACCTTCTTGGCGACATCCTTGCGCCACGGGCCGCACATGCCCAGATCGACGTATTTGGCGTCGCGATTGGCTGCGATCGCCTTGTTGCGCGGCGCGGCCAGCGCTTCGTACTCGTAGTCGGTAAAGGCTGGGGGCCGCAATCCATCGCGCGAGGGCTTTTCGATATGGCAGGTCGCGCAATTGCCTTTTTTCGGATCCTTGAACAAGTCGAAGCCGCGCATTTCCTGTTCGCTCAGTTGCGCTTTTCCGGCCAGGTAATAGTCGTATTTACTGTCATATGGATGGAAACTGCGATCCTCTTTCTGGTATTGCGCGAGCGCAAAGTATGCCTCGCCCAGCGCCAGGTTGGGCGACGTAAATACGCCGGGGCCGAACAAAAGCTGCATCTCCGACGCGTACGGCGCCGCCTTGAGCTTGGCCAAAAGCTGGCTCACATCCTTGTTTGCCATTTCGTTTGGAGCAAGCAGCGGCCCTCCGGCCTGGTCGGTAAGATTCAGGGCGCGGCCGTCCCAGTCGAAGCCGCCTTGCGGCACCAGCTTTTGCGTCGCGGCGTCGGCCGACAAAGTCGCCTTGGCTACCGGCGCAGCGTGCGCCGCCTTGTCCTGCGCTTGCGCTGCCGCTGCTGCCGCAATTTTATCGTCTTCATCGACTGTCGTGTCTGCGCCGATTGAAAACGCCGGCGCGTGATCGTGGTAACGCAGCGAAGGCACCGCGCGCCCGCCCTGCTGCTGCATGCTCAAGCCGCCCAGTTGCACGGCCAAATCATTGGCGGGCGCATGGGCGTTTTCCGGGCTATGGCAAGACGCGCAGGAAAGCTTGCCGGAAGTCGACAAGGAGGCGTCGAAAAATATCTTCTTCCCCAGCTCCGCCACCGCGCTCAACGGCACCACCGGCGCGTTCAAGCGCTGCAATGCGGCTTGCGCTGCGGGCGACAGGGCCGGCTTGGCTGCAGCTGGGGCTGTCGCTACCGCGGGTGCAGTGGCAGGCGCGCCGCTTTTGTCCGCAGGATTGCAGGCTCCCAATAGAAATGCAGATAGTGCGAGCGCAAGCGGCGCGCCGCCAAAACGCCTTGCGGATGCGGCGCAGCGGGAGAATCGAAACCGGATTTTCATAAAAGTCCAACGAATGTGAGATGCGATCGTATTGCGCTCCGGCCTTGTCGAGCCGCATGAACCCGCATCGATGCCGCGATCAAAACTGCTAAGTGTAATGCGCAAATATGTCAGTTCGATGAAACAGGACTTTCAGCTGACACTGACGCGCGTTCGGAGACACCCCATCCTTTCGTCATGATCCTGTAACACACCGATCTTACAATCCAGATCCGCGCGTTGCTGCATCGGCGCAATTTGTCTCATCGCCGTCGAGTATCGATTAGAACAACATGAAATACCAGCAGCACGGGAATAACGGATAAGACTATCTGTCAACGCATCACAGCATTACCGCATCAACTCTGGATTCTGGTCGAACGCAATCCGAACCAATTACTCATCACCATTAGGGGAACAAATGAATTTGCACTCAACTTCTGCGGGGAAGCGCTTTCTCAAGCCCGCTCTGGCGCTGGCGATTTCAGCCGCGCTGCTGGGCGGTTGCGGCTCCGATAATTCGTCGACGGCAACCAGCACCACCACGACATCAACCACTACTACTACCTTAGCCGCAGCGAAGGCCGCTACGCCGATTCAACACGTGGTCGTGATTTTCCAGGAAAACGTTTCCTTCGACCACTATTTCGGCACCTATCCGACGGCTTCCAACCCGGCGGGCGAACCGGCATTCAAGGCCGCATCGGGCACACCAACGGTTAACAATCTGTCGACACCGCTCGACGTCACGAAGAGCTTCGCTGCCCTTTCCGGCGTCAATCTGTTGACCGCCAACCCGACATCGACCAATACCGGCAACGGCGCCAATGCAATCAACCCGTTCCGTCTCGACCGCTCGCAAAGCGCCATCGCCGACCAGGACCACGATTACCAAGCCGAACAAACCGCGTTCAACGGCGGCGCGATGGATCTGTTCCCCGCCACGCTGGGCAATGGCGACTCGGCCGCTCCGCAATCGCTGACGCCGCCGCTCAACACCGCTGGCCTGACCATGGGCTACTACGACGGCAATACCGTGACCGCGTTGTGGAACTATGCGCAGCACTACGCGATGAACGACAACTCGTACAACACGACTTTCGGCCCGTCCGCTCCAGGCGCGGTCAACCTGATTTCCGGCCAAACCAACGGCGTGATCGCCACCAACCTGTCGGCTGCCGAAGCCGGCAACTATGCCGCAGGCGGCGGTTACTACGGCGAACTGGCTAACGACGGCATCGGCGGCATCACCCTGACCGGCGACGCCCAACCGTTGAACGACGCTTGCATGACGCGCGATGCGGCGCAGTTAAGCGGCAAAAATATCGGCGACCTGTTGAATGCGGCTGGCGTGAGCTGGGGCTTCTTCCAGGGTGGTTTCGATTTGACGATCACCAATCCGAACGGCACCACCGGCTGCAAACGCAGCACGACTTCTGCTGTTACCGGCACCACCAAGCTCGACTATATCCCGCATCATCAACCGTTCCAATACTATGCCAGCACGCAGAATCTGACGCATGCCCGCCCCAGCGCGACTTCGGCCATCGGCAATACGTATCAAGCCGACGGCAAGACGCTCGACCCGGCCAATCACCAATACGACATCCACGACTTCTTCGACGCCGTATCGGCTGGCAACTATCCTGCCGTTAGCTTCTTGAAAGCCCCTGGCTATCAAGACGGCCATGCAGGCTATTCGGATCCGCTCGACGAACAAGCGTTCATCACCCAAGTCGTCAACTTCCTGCAACAGCAACCCGGCTGGGCTAACACAATGGTCGTCATCGCCTACGACGATTCGGACGGCTTCTACGATCATCAAGCCAGCCCGATCCTGAATCCTTCGTCCAACACCACCGCCAGTGCAGCGTTCACCAGCAACGGCCTGACCGCTGCCGGCACCGCCGACACCTTGAACGGCCCTGGCGCTTGCAAATCGAATGGTTCCGGCTCGCTGCAAGGCACCGTCACCGCCCTGTTGAGCGCAAGCGGCAAGGCCGGCGCTCAGGGTCGTTGCGGCTATGGTCCACGTTTGCCGTTCCTGATCATTTCGCCGTACGCCAAACAAAATTACGTCGACCACACGCTGACCGACCAGACTTCGATCATCCGCTTCATCGAAGACAACTGGTTGTCGAGCCAACGCATCACCGGCTCCTACGATGCCATCGCCGGCGTCTTGACCAACATGCTCAACCTGAGCGGCACGCCAAGCTCGTCGACCTTGATCCTCGACCCGTCGACTGGTCAACCGCAGGCCTGCACGAACTGCAAAAATACGACGCGACCAGGCACAAAGTCGTAAGCAAGGCCGCCGATAGGCAACCCGCCCCGACCCGACATTGGCCGGGATAGCGCGGAAAGCCTGACAGCAACAACGCCCGTTCTCTTTCGGCTATGCCGGGAAAGAACGGGCTTTTTCATTGTTGCAAGCAAAAAACAAGGAAATCGGGGGCGATTAGCACACTGCATTCTTTGTAACGCAAAAATTCGACCAGCTCCCTATTGCGCGAAGACCATGAATCGGTCATAATATTCGTTTTCGCCGTCAACATTATTTCGGCAAAAAACTGACTCAGCTGATTGAGTCGATCAAGTAATGTTCAAGTAGCGGTTCAAGTAGCGGTTCAAGTAGCGGTTCAAGTAGCGGTTCAAGTAGCGGTTCAAGTAGCGGTTCAAGTAGCGGTTCAAGTAGCGATTTTCAGGTAGTTCACCTGCCCGGGTGATGAAATTGGTAGACGTAGGGGACTCAAAATCCCCCGCCGCAAGGCGTGCCGGTTCGAGTCCGGCCCCGGGCACCATTAACTTTAAGTCATTGATTTTAAAGTAAAATGTGTGAAATCGAGCGCAATAATTCCAAGCACCGTTTTCTCGCATTGTTCAACGCTATTCCGTGAGTCTTCCGCAGTTCTCTGTTTTGCTTTCGCAAAATGGCACGCCTGCATATCGACGCCGGCTGCGCGGCACAGTTTCGGCTTAAATTGCAAACCCATTTTCCGCCGATAGACTATAATTTCTAGAAAAACAATAACGTCGATCCCGGATTGAAAAATTGCGGCGCAATTTGCGTGGGTTGCAAAGGACTTCAGCTTGCCATGAGTTCAATGACAGAATGACCTTGCATCAGAACAATCCGACCGACCGACCGCTCGTCGATGGCGATCGCCTCGACGCCTTGCCGAAAGCCGCCTGGCAGAACTATTTACTTGCCGTGGCCGTTGTGCTGGTCGCGCTGGCAGTGCGCTTGCTGATTTTGCCGCGCGACGCTGGTTATGGCTTTCTCACATTTTACCCGGCGGTTGCGCTATCGACGTATCGCTTCGGCGTCCGCCCGGGACTGCTGTCTGTGGCGCTCAGCGCCGTGGTGGCGGAATATTTTTTCATGCCGCCCTTGCCGACGTTGGGCTTGACTTCCACAGCGATCACTCCGCTGGCAATCTTCTGCGGCATCGGCGTGGCTTTTTGCATTTTTAGAAATCGGCTGGAGTCGCTGCAGGCGGAGAATTTGCGCGCCTACACGTTCCGCCTGAAATCCATCGTCGATACCAATTCAAACCCGCTGCTTATCGTCAATGAAAAGGGATCGATCACGATGGCCAATCGCCAAGCCGAATCGATGCTCGGCTTTGCGCCCGACGAACTGACCGGTCGGCAGGTCGATACGATAGTGCCGAAGCGCTTGCATGCGCATCATCCGATTCTGGAGGCGTTGCAGCCAAGCGCCGCGGACGCGCGACACGGCACCCGCGTAGCGGAATCCAAGGTGCGGCGACAAGACGGGCATGAAATCGATGTCGAAGTGAGCGCGACTTCGATCGCAAGCGATCAGGGTCGGTGGGCGGTGTTCACATTGTGCGACATCAGCGTGCGCAACAGCGCGGAAACGGAATTGCGCATCAGCGCCACTGCGTTTGAATCGAGCGACGGCATCATCGTCACCGATGCCGAAGGCATCGTCCAGAGAATCAATCTGGCCTTTACCAAGATCAGCGGTTATACCCCGGAGGACCTGTTGGGCAAGACGCCGACCATGTTCAAATCGAAGCGTCACGACGAAGCGTTCTATCGTTCCATCCAGGCCAGCATCAGCAATACCGGCGGTTGGCAGGGCGAAGCCTGGGGCAGGCGCAAAAACGGCGAAGAATATCCGCAATGGCTCAATATTTCGGCGGTCAAGAACAAGGACGGCAAAATCACGCACTATGTCGCCTCGCACTCCGACATCACCGAACGCAAACAGGTGGAAGCCGAGATCAAGGACCTCGCCTTCTTCGATCAGCTCACCGGCTTGCCCAACCGCACCCTTTTTTCCGACCGTCTCAGGCAGGCGATATTGGCAAGCGGTCGCAACGACTTGTTTGGCGCGCTGCTGTTCATCGACCTGGACGATTTCAAGGCGCTCAACGATACGCTGGGCCATGATGTCGGCGACAAGTTGCTCAGGCAAGTTGCCAAACGCCTGCTCGGTTTTGTGCGCGAGGTCGATACCGTGGCGCGCCTCGGCGGCGACGAATTCGTCGTCATCCTGGCCAACCTGAGTGCCAATGAGCATGAAGCCGCCAATCTTGCGAAGGCTGTCGCCAAAAAGATTCTTGAATCGCTGCAGCTGCCTTATCAACTGGGCGACTTCACGTACGCCAATACTGCCAGCATCGGCGCGACCTTGTATCTTGAGAAGCAAAATTCTTCCGACGACTTGATGAAGCAGGCCGATCTTGCGATGTACAAGTCGAAGGCGGCCGGCCGCAATACGGTTCGATTCTTCGACCCGGCGATGGAAGCCGCAGTGATGCGGCGCGCCGCGCTGGAAAAAGACTTGCGCCAGGGACTGCGCGACAACAATTTTATGGTTTACTACCAGGCTCAAGTGATCGGTGAAAACCATCTGGCCGGCGCCGAAGTGTTGCTGCGTTGGCAGCACCCCCAACGCGGCCTCGTATTGCCGATCGAGTTCATCCAAATTGCCGAAGAAACGCGCTTGATTCTTCAAATGGGCCAATGGGTGCTGGAGACGGCGTGCCGGCAACTGGCAATCTGGGCTACGCAAAAGGAAATGGCCGATCTGACGCTCGCGGTCAATGTCAGCGCCTACCAATTCAGGCAAGCCGATTTTGTGCAACAGGTGCTGAAAGCTCTCGATAGCACTGGCGCCGATCCGCAGCGACTCAAGCTGGAACTGACCGAAAGCCTGTTGGTAGACGACGTGTCGACGGTGATCGAAAAAATGATCACCCTCAAGAGCAAGGGTGTCAGCTTCTCGCTCGACGACTTCGGCACCGGCTATTCGTCGTTATCGTACTTGAAGAGGATGCCGCTCGATCAATTGAAGATCGACCAATCGTTCGTGCGCGACGTGCTGGTCGACCAGAACGACGCGGCCATCGCCAAGACCATCGTCGCACTCGCCAACAGCCTCGGCCAGTCAGTCATCGCCGAGGGTGTCGAGACCGAAGAGCAACGGCAATTCCTGGCCGATAATGGCTGTCACGAATATCAGGGCTATTTGTTCAGCCCGGCGATTCCATGCAACGAATTCGAGCTGTTGGCGAGAGATCGCTTCAATCGCAAGCAGTTGGCGCCGGCATAGCGCGGCTTTCGATCAGCTAGTTCCTACCGCCAATCGGCGTAGCGCGCACGATATTTCAGTCATAATATTCGTCTTCAGCGCGAGAATTTCCTCTACAGAAAAACTTGGCTCAGTTGATCGAGCCAGTTAAATGATTTTTACGCAGTTCAAGTGATGGAAGCCTTGGGAGCGGTCAACCAGACCAACGAGCGGCGAGGGAAAGAGAACGCGTCGCATAATGCGGTAACTGGCGGACAAATGGCCGAATTGCGACAATGCGTCGAGGCACTGAATCAAGCGTTGCGTGAGTCGAAAAATAGGATGGCCACATTTAACGACTGACTTATTTCGTAAAGAGTGTAGCGAAATTTTCAAGACCACCGATTTATAATTAAAATCTTGCGGAGTTCTCGAACTTTGGAATAGCATTAGCTAATCAATTTACTTTTTAAGGAAAATAGATGGCGATTATCGGAAAATTTCTAATCATTCCCATACTCATTTTGGGCGTTTCCATACCCGCGAGTGCGACCAAAAAAGATCCCAGCGCTGATTCCGGTGGTGGGCCTGTTTCTGGCCCGCTGATGGATGAATCGACCGGTGCAAAAGGCATAATTAAAACGGCCGGTCCTGCAGCAGACGCGAAGGCAGAAAAGACTGGTAAAGAGGCCGCTAAAGAAGCAATCGAAAGAAGCAAAACGAAGTCGCCTGGTGTCGGAGGCAGCATATCGCCTAGCATATCTGGAGGCAAACCGGTCAACACAGTTACGCATTAAATTAGCACGTACACAAAGACTTCCCTGCCAACCCCGCTTACATCACGGGGTTGATTTTTTGAACGCAAATCTTTCTATCGTAGCTGCTTCTGCATCGTTCACTGCGCGGAGCGATCACTATTAAAAAATGGTTCATCGGACTATTTTGTGGGTAGCTTGTGAAATAGATGCGCTCGGGCGTTACGGAAAGGTCAGTTTGGGCAACGCTGCTGCGTAGCGGAATGCTTGCAGAGTCAGTATCCACGCAGGTTTCCGGGCATTTCACTGATTTGCACCGAAGCGACATTACAAAAAAGAAATATTTTTACCCACAAAAAAGTCCGAGCAACCTAAAAAATAGACGCGGCCGGCCATTTCCGCCTGATTTTATTCCGCCGATCCATATCTTATAAATCCGCCTCTGACAGATTGTCAGTAAATATTTTTTTTCAGTGGCGCGGCGTGGATTCGTGCGCGAGCGACGCCGAGTGCTGACCAATAAGTGCACTTGGCCTGCGGAGAGAAACATCAGAAAGCACTAACTCGGTCAGTGCTTTTTCAATTCCACCCTATCCTCTTACCTAAATTTATATTCGTGTGCCTTGACGATTGGCATGCAATTGCACCGATCAATCGCAACCATTATTTTAATTTTGCTTTGGTAATTTACAAATGGCATTAGTCCGCTGTCTCGACATTATGGCGATGCGGTTCATTGACCTAATGTAGAAAATTCAAACCAATTGAAACATATTCTGTGAAGAGTTGAGATGACAAATATCCTGACACCGGAGCACTACCAGAGAATTGGCGAAGTGGTGGTAGTGTGGGCAAGGCTGGAATCACACTATCATTAAAACCTTGCGCACGCTAACACGAATGACACACAAGGAAGCACTAGTTGTCTATTGGCAATTGGGGTATCGAGATCGAATAAATATATTGATCAAACTCATATCAGCCAAGCACCCAGACAAAAGCAATGAACCGAGAAAAACATTTGATACGTTGGCACAGCGTCTTGAAACAGCTTACACTTTTCGAAACATAGTTGCACACAGCATTTGGCTTCCTGGATTGGCGACTAACGAAATTTCGCCTTTTGACTTCGATATTAAGCGCGCAAGCTTTACGATCAGCGGCAAAGGCGCAAAGCGAAAAAGCTACAAAGCAATAGATTTTCACAAAGAAGCGCAAAAGATTGATCGTCTTGCTGAAGATTTAAAATATTTTTTCTCAACATATTTTAAAGTCACGTTCATACACCAGAAAAAAGACTGTGAAATTTCCTAATTCTTGCAGCCAATCGGTGTAGCGCGCGCAATGATCGCCGTCGCGTCGACCCCGCGCGGCAGCGTGCCGTAGTTGTGGTGCCCGCGCTGCTCCAGCCGCGACTGGCAAAAGGCGTCGGCGACGAAAGCCGGCGCGTTGCGGATCAGTAGCGAGGCCTGCAAGGCCAGGGCCATGCGGTCCACCACGTCGCGCGCGCGATATTCGAAATCGCCCAAATCCTTGAGGTCGCGGGCCAGATCGGCCACCAGCGCATCCAACGCCGCGTGGGTGCCGCGCGCCTGGCCGACTTCGGCGAAAAACGCTTCGGCCACCGCCGGTGTCTTCGACAGCGCGCGCAACACGTCCAGGCATTGCACGTTGCCGCTGCCTTCCCAGATCGAGTTGACCGGCGCTTCGCGGTACAGGCGCGGCAACATGCAATCTTCCATCACGCCGCTGCCGCCTATGCATTCCATCGCTTCGTATGCATGGTTCGGCGTGCGCTTGCAGATCCAGTATTTGCCGACTGCCGTGACCAGGCGCGCCAGCAAGTCTTCATGTGCATCGGCGCGATTGTCCATCGCGCGGGCGATGCGCATGGTCAGCGTGATCGCCTCTTCGCTCTCCAAGGCCAGGTCGGCCAGCACGTTTTGCATCAACGGCTGCTGGTTCAACACGTTGCCGAAGGCCGAGCGCAGCGAGCAATGATGCAGCGCTTGCGAGGCGGCCATGCGCATGCCGGCGCTGGAGCCGATCATGCAATCGAAACGGGTCATGCTGACCATTTCGATGATGTTGCGCACGCCGCGCCCTTCTTCGCCGATCATCCAGGCCAGCGCGCCGCGCAACTCGGTTTCGCTCGATGCATTCGACGCATTGCCCATTTTTTTCTTCAGCCGCAGCACCTGCATCGGGTTCTTGCTGCCGTCGGGACGCCAGCGCGGCAGCAGGAAGCAGGACAAGCCGCCCGAGGTTTGCGCCAACACCAGGAACGCATCGCACATCGGCGCGGAGACGAAATATTTATGGCCGACCAACTCATACGCCTGTCCCGGCCCGCCCGAGCCGATTGGATAAGCGCGCGTGCTGTTGCTGCGCACGTCCGAGCCGCCTTGTTTTTCGGTCATCGCCATGCCGATGGTGACGCCCTGCTTTTGCGCGACCGGCACGTTGCGCGGGTCGTACACGCGGGATGTCACCTTCGGCTCCCAGATGGCGGCGATGTCCGGTTGCAGACGCAGCGTGGGGACGGCGGCGAAGGTCATCGTAATCGGACAACCGTGGCCCGCTTCCACCTGTCCATGCAGATAGCTTTTGGCGGCGCGCGCGACGTGCGCGCCCGGCCCGGGCGCGGTCCAGGGCGATGCGTGCAAGCCGTGCTCGATCGAGGACTTCATCAACTGGTGGTAGGCAGGATGGAATTTCACCAGGTCGATGCGGTTGCCGAAGCGGTCGTGCGTGTCGAACTCCGGCAGCACCTTGTTGGCCTGATTGCCGAGTTCAAGATAATCGGCAGAACCGGTCAGCTTGCCGAACGCGACCAGTTCCTGCTCGGCCCATTGCCCGCCTTCGCGCCGCACCGCCTCGGTCAAGGCCGCATCTGCGGTATACATATTGAAGTCGCACAACTCGCGCGACAGGTTGCTCAATTCATGCGTATCGGCAAGGTAGGTCGATCCTTGCACGGATTCTATTGGCTTATTCATCGATGGTCTCCAACTCGGTTGTTTGTTGTATGGGTTCTTGTACAGGTTGTTGTATAAGCAGCAAAGGCGGCGCGGATTCGTCCACGGACGCGAAAAAACGATTCCAGATCGTGCGGCCGCTGTCGTCGAAGCGTCGAATCGCCTGGATGAATGCGTCGCGCTCGTTGGCGTCGACAAAGGGTTGCGGCAATAGCGGATCGAAAATCAATGCGTGGATCGCTTGGCCGCCGAGAATGAAAGATTCGCGTGCTGCAACATCCAACGTGAGGCGGTCGGCGCCGGCCAGCCAGTCGTCGAGTTGGCCGCGCAGGCGACGATAGGTTTGCGTCAGCGCGTTGCCGTCCCACAAATGGCGAATCGCCGCTTCGCGCGCGGGATCGAAACCGTCGGCGCGAAACACCGCCGCATCGCGATCCAGTCCCAGCTTGTACAGGCGCTGGCGCACCTGCTCGATATCGTCGGAGAAATTGTCGGGGCGAATGTACAGCCCGCGCTCGAATTCACGGAAACCCAGCATGCCGAGCGCGCGCTCGCGCCGCCGCAACAGCACGCGGTCGCTGCGGCCCAGCGCGGCGGAATGCACGACCAAGTAGCCGCCGGCCCACGCACGCAGGCGCGCATCGTTGGAGCGCCAAGTGGAGACATCGCCGGCAAGATCGATCGCCGCCGGCCCCAGGCGGTACGCGCCGCGCCCGGCGACATCAATCAGGCCGGCTGCGGACAGCCGCGCCAGGGTTACGCGCAGGCTGTTTTCGCTGATATTGAAAAGTGAACAGGCAAGAATCGCATGGCGGACGGTCAATGGCTTGTCGCCGACCGCCAGCAGCAGATCGAGAATCAGGTGTTTTGGATCGACCTTCATAAGTCCTTCTGAGCGCGACGTGTTGCCTCATAACATTACTCATATTAGCACAAAACAATATAATGTGTAATGTTTCATCGCCCGACCAGAAGAACGCCAAACGCTATCCGGTTATCCGGCGCATCACCGCGCGCGTCAGCACCCGCGCCTTTTGTCCCAGCGAAAAGCGCCGGAAGTTGGTCTTCACCGCACCCTCGGTAAAGGCGGTGCGCTTTGAATAATCGACTTGCACATCGACAATCACCGGCACGCCCTTGCTAGCGGTTTGGTTGGCCGAGCGTATCGCTTCCGCGATGCCGTCGTTATCGGCAATGTGCAAATAGGCCGCGCCGGTGGCTTGCGCCACGCCAGCCAGATTCACCTTGCCGAGCACGGTGCACGGTTTGCGGTTGTACGGGATCTCCTGCGCTTGCGCGATTTGCGACAATTCGCCGTCGTTGAACACGTAATAGATCACGCCTAGCTTGTTGGTTGCAGCGGTGACGATTTCCATGCAGGTCATCATGAAGGCGCCATCGCCGACGATGGCTTGCACCGAGCGCTCGCGGTGCGCGAGTTTTGCGCCGATGGCCGCCGGCACCGCATAGCCCATGCAATTGAAGTCGGTCGGCAGAATCACGCTTTTCGGCGCGTGGAAAGTCATCAGCTCGGCGGTGAGGAAGGTATGGTTGCCGTCGTCGATGACGACGATGCCGTCATCTGCCATCTGGCTGCGCAAACCATCGAAGAAGCGCGCCGGATTCACCAGTTGCGGTGCGTCGTGCTTGCACCAGCTCTCGCGGTAGGCTTGCTTGTCGCTCTTGATGCGCTCGCGCAGCGCGGTCTGTAACGGTCGCTTGGGTGTCGCTGCTTCCAGCGCTTCGATCAACTGCTTGAGCAGCGTGCCGGCGTCGCCGGCGATGCCGACCTTGGCCGGATAATTCGCGCTCAACACGTCGGGATTGATGTCGATATGGATCAGGTTTTCCGGCACGTCGACGCCGAAGCTGCCGGTGGCGATTTCGGCAAAGCGGGTGCCGACCGCCAGCAGGCAATCGCAATCCTTGAATGCGTTTTGCGCCGCCGGCACTGCCGATGCGCCGAAGCCGAAACCGGCGTGCAACGGATGATTGCCCGGAAACACCGAGATCCCCTGCAGCGTGGTCGTCACCGGCGCTTGCAACCATTCGGCGATGCGCGTGACTGAATCGACCGCATCGCGCGCGCCCCAGCCGACGAACAGGCACGGATGCCTGGCAAGCTTGAGCAATTCCACCGCGCGGTCGATGTCTTCGGCAGCTGCCGGCGGTGGCGGCGCTGCCGCAACGTAACTCGGCAACGCATCGACCTCGCCGGTCAGCAGCAAGATGTTGGCCGGGATTTCGATAAATACCGGGCCGGGCTCGCCGCCGGTCGCGATCGCATACGCCTCCAACAGCATCGGCGCCACTTGATCGTGGCTGGCGACGCGGAAGGTGGCCTTGGTCAAGCCGCTCATGAACTTGTGCATGTCCATTTGATGCAACTGGTAGCGAAAATCGACATCGGTGCGCGGACCGCCGCAAATGACCAGCATCGGCACGCCATCCAGGAACGCTTCGCCAATACCGCTGCTGGCATGCGTCAAGCCGGCAGCGGGCACCACGGTCAACACGCCAATCGAATCCGACAAGCGGCTGATCGCGTCGGCCATGAACGCGCCGCCGCCTTCATGCGTGACCAGCACCGGCGTGATGCGTTGCGAATTGTTCAGTTCGTCGTATAGCTCGGTGGTGTGCACGCCCGGAATGCCGAAGGTGAAGCGCGCGCCGATTTGTTCCAGCGCATACGTGGCGAGCCAGGCTCCTGTTTTTTTCATTGTGTTGTCTCCGTTAGAATATTAGGTATTGCCGACAATGGCTTGCGCCGCGATGCGCCCGGACAAAATGCAACCGCCGAGGAAGGTTCCTTCCAGTGCGCGCAAGCCGTGCACGCCGCCGCCGCCGAAACCGGCTGCCTCGCCGACCGCGTACAGGCCGTCGATTGCCTGGCCGCCGTGCGTCAATACGCGGCTGCGCAAATCGGTCTGGATGCCGCCCAAACTCTTGCGGCTGACGATGAATTCGCGGATTGCGATCAGCGGCAGCGCACTGCCATCGACGATGCGCTGAAACTTGCACAGCCGCGCGCGGTCGCCGCGATACTGGCGCAGCGCGCCAATGCGGCGCAATTGCTCGTCGTTCATCAAGCTCGTGCCGCGCGCGATGGTGTCGTCGTATTGGCGCACCGCATGGTCGAGCGCACTCAATTGCACCGAGTCGTCGCCTTGCAGCGCATTCATTTTTTCGACCAGTTCCGGCAGGCTGGCGGCCATCACGAAGTCCTGGCAATGGCTGGTCAAATCGTCGACCAGCCAGCGGTTGCCAAACAGGACTTCGCGCAGGAAGGCAAACAATTTCTTGTTGGCGATGGATGGATTGAATTCGCTGCCGGACACCGCCAACTCCTTCAATGCAATGCGGCGGTTCAATATTTGCCACGAGTATGCGCGCTCCTGCGCGCACACGTCGGTCACCAATCGTCGCGTATCGAAGCCCGACACCAGCGGCTGCGGCCCGATCCGTTCGCCGCGCCAGTTCAACCACAAAGCCGAGCGCGGCGGCACCAGCGACAAGCCATGCTGCGGCTTGCGCGGGCGCGGATGATGGACGCCTGCCGCATAATTCCACATCTTGTCCAGGTGCGTGAGATTGCCGCCGATTTTTTCCACCGCGTCGTGCAGCATGCCATCGGCAAAACGGTGCGAGCCGTTCAATATTACCTGTGGCGGGCGGTTCCAGTCGGTATGCCAATGTTGGCGCACCTTGTCGAGATTGCCGTTCAAGCCACCGGTGGCCACCACGACATGTTCGGCGCGCGCCTCGAATGGGATCGCTCCTTTTTCTTCGACGCCGGTGGCGCCGCAAACCTTGCCGTTTTCCAGCAACAGATTCTCGACCCGGTGGCCGAAGCGCAGCGTCAGCTTGTCCGCATGCAGATGACGCCGCAGTGCAGCAATCAATTTGTCGGCCAGTTCCCTGCCTGTGCCCCATACCATGTGAAAACGCGGCAACGAATTGCCGGGGCGGAATTCGCCGCGCTCGACCCAGTTCACGACGGGAAAGAAGCCGATCCCGTGCTTGCGCACCCAATGATAGACGTCGGGCGTGCAGCGCTCGACATAGGCTTGCGCCCATTGTTTCGGCAATACGTCGTCGGGGCCGAATTCGGCAAAGCTGTGCCAGTCGCGCAACGCCAGATCGACCGAGTCGCGGAAACCCTGGCGGCGCTGCACCGGCGAATCGACGAAGAACATCCCGCCGAAACTCTCGCGCGCCAAGCCGCCGAAGGCTTCGCCCTGGTCGCGGTCGAGCAGCACGATCGATTTGCCGCTGTCGAGCAAATCGAGCGCGGTCGCAATTCCGGCGATGCCGCCACCGACGATCAAGACTTCGCTGCGGTATTCTTGCATCGCTTGTTCTCGCTTCTGTCTCTGTTATGATTAAACGTAGCTATTTGCAAGTATCCGATCATAATCCGCGCCGCCAGGAAATCAATTGTCCCTGCGAGCATTGAAGTTGTCCAGACGACCCAGGCAATGAGCAAGACTATCGACATTCACGAAAAGAGCGTTGCCATCGGCTGGGTCGGAGAAATCGTCGCCGCCGCCAAGCGCGGCGGCGTGGATCAGGCCGCGCTGTTGAAGGCTGCCGGCATCGATTTTCTGCCGGTCGATCCGCTGGCGCGCATTTCGCTCGATGCGGTGGTCAACCTGTGGCGCGCCGCCGCCGAATTGACTGCCGATCCCGCATTCGGCCTGCACATGGGCAGCGCCATCGAGCCCGGTTCGTTCAATGTGGTCGCCTATACGCTGCTGTCGTGCAACAGCCTGCGCGAAGCGATCGGCAACTTGCAGCGCTTCCAGCGGCTGGTCAGCGACGGCGCGCGCATGCAATTGGTGGAACAGGATGGCTTGGCGTGGCTGGTGTATCACCCGGTCGAAGCGAGCTTGCCGTTTTCGCCGTTCCAGGTGGAAGCGGTGCTGGCCTGCGGCGTGCGCCTCGGCCAGTGGATCATGGGTCCGAGCTTCGCGCCGCAACGTGTGTGTCTGGCGCACGCGGCAATCAGCCCGCTGGCAGCCTACCGCGCATCGCTCGGTTGCGAGCCTGAATTCAACAGCGCATTTTCCGGCATCGGCTTGCCGCTGGCGTCGCTCGATATGCCGCTGCCGGCGCGCAATCCAGAGATTTGCCGCCTGCACGAAGAACTGGCGCGCAAACAGTTGGCGTCGCTGGAAGCATCGGCCAACATCAAATTGCGGGTCTCGGCGGTGTTGCAACAATTGCTGGCGCAAGGCATGGCCAGCAAGGAGCAGGTCGCCGCCTTGATGGGGATATCGCCGCGCACGCTGCAACAGCGCCTTGCGGACGAGGGCAGCAGCTTCGCCGTCTTGCTCGACGAATTGCGCCACACCTTGTCGTTGAAATACCTGGCCGACCCGATGTTGAGCACCGGCCAGATTGCGGTGCTGCTGAACTTCTCGGACGCCAGCGCGTTTTACCGGGCATTCCGGCGTTGGACCGGGCGCGTGCCGGGCGACTTCCGGCGTAAGATATAATTAAGAAAATTGCATCTGAAATCTGGATGCCGACTCCGCAGCAATCAACTCCAACCGCCACCTCACAGGAGCATGCAATCCATGCCCGTATCGCTCGACAATCTATTGGTCATCGGCATTTCCTCGCGCGCGCTTTTCGACCTGGAAGCGGAAGAAAATCTTTTCCGCACGCAGGGTTTGGAAGCCTATCGCCGCCATCAACTCGACAACGAGAATGAAATATTGAAGCGCGGCGCCGGCTATGCGCTGGTGCGGGCGCTGCTGAAATTGAATGCGTTGACCGAAAACAAACGCCTGGTCGAAGTGGTCATCATGTCGCGCAATTCGTCGGAAACCTCGATGCGGATTTTCAATTCGATCAAGCATTACGACCTCGACATCACGCGCGCGGTATTGTCCGGCGGCGCATCGCTGGCGCCCTATCTGGCGGCCTTCAACGTCAGCCTGTTCCTCTCGCTGCACGAAGACGACGTGCAAGCGGCGGTCAATTCCGGCGTGGCCTCGGCGCTGCTGTACCAGAAGCCGGAAAACGGACTGGAAGAATTGAACCAGATACGGATTGCCTTCGACGGCGATGCGGTGATTTTTTCGGACGAGTCGGAACGGATTTTCCAGGAACAAGGGATCGAAGCGTTTGAAAAGCACGAACGCGAAAACGCGCTGCGCCCGCTGGCCGACGGCCCGTTCGCGCGGCTGTTGAAAGCACTCTCGTTCATTCAAAACAATTTCAAGAACGAAGAAGGCCGCGCCGCGCCGATCCGCACCGCGCTGGTTACCGCGCGCTCGTCGCCGGCGCACGAACGCGTGATTCGCACCTTGCGCGTATGGAATGTGGCAATCGACGAAACCTTCTTTATGGGTGGCGTCGCCAAGTCGGACGTGCTGGCTGCGTTCAAGCCGCACATTTTCTTCGACGACCAGCCGGGGCATTGCTCGCGCGCCGCGCCGCTGGTGCAGACTGGGCGGGTGCCGCTTAAGCAGCAGGATTAAGCGGTGGGAATATTGCGCCCTTTTGCAAGGGCGTCCGGCAAAAACCCCTAGTATTACCAGCAGGTTTTAGCGTCGATAGTTCGAAAAGGCATTGGCCCTGAAATCCAGCTACCGTCGCCCCCTCCCCAATGCAGGGGGAGGGCTAGGGTGGGGGTAGTGCGCCCGAGAAATGACATGCGATATTTCAAACGCACTACCCCCATCCCAACCTTCCCCCTGCAAGGGGGAAGGAGCGTTCTGCCTATGCAACTGGAATATTCTCGTCGCTAAGACTTGCGGGTAATGATCGGAGAAAAGCCAGCAGGTCCCGCATTAAATTACCGCTCCGCCACCACATCCATCACGCACAAGGCCGTCATATTGACGATCCGGCGCACCGTCGCCGATGGCGTCAGGATGTGCACCGGCTTGGCGCAACCGAGCAGAATCGGGCCGATCGCAATGCCGTTGCCGGCTGCCGTCTTCAACAGGTTGTAGGAGATATTGGCGGCGTCGATGTTCGGCATCACCAGCAAATTGGCGCCCGTTTTCAAGGTCGAATCCGGCATCATCGTTTTCAGCAGCGCATTGTCGAGCGCGGTGTCGCCATGCATCTCGCCGTCGACGTCCAGATCCGGCGCTTTTTGCTTGATGATCTGCAAGGCCGCGCGCATCTTTTTCGCCGACTCGCTGTTGCTGGAGCCGAAGTTGGAATGCGACAGCAACGCGACATGCGGATTCAAGCCGAAGCGCCGCATTTCGTCGGCGGCCAGCAAGGTGATTTCGGCCAATTGCTCGGCATTCGGATTTTCGTTCACGTGCGTGTCGACCAGCACGATCTGGCGATCCGGCAAGATCAACGCATTCATCGCGGCATACACGTTGACGCCTTCGCGCCGGCCCAGCACCTGGTCGATATAATGCAAATGCAATGCGGTGGTGCCGAAGGTGCCGCAAATCATGCCGTCGGCATCGCCCTTGTGGATCATCATCGAGCCGATCAGCGAATGGCGACGGCGCATTTCGATTTTTGCGTATTGCTCGGTGACGCCTCTGCGCTTGGTGATATCCAGATAGGTTTGCCAATAATCGCGGTAGCGCTCGTCGAATTCCGGGTTGATGGCGAGAAAATCGACATCCGACTTCAGGCGCAGGCCGAATTGCTTGATCCGTTGCGCCAATACCGCCGGTCGTCCGACCAGGATCGGCTTGGCCAGTTTTTCGTCGACCACCACCTGCACTGCGCGCAACACGCGTTCGTCTTCGCCTTCGGCAAACACGATGCGCTTTTGCCGCGACGGCGCCATTTTGGCGGTCTGGAAGATCGGCTTCATGAAGGTGCCGCTGTGGTACACGAACTGTTGCAAGCGTTCGGCATAGGCTTGCATATCCTTGATCGGCCGCGCCGCCACGCCGGAGTCTTCGGCCGCCTTGGCGACAGCCGACGCGATCTTTAACATCAGGCGCGGATCGAACGGTTTCGGAATGATATATTCCGGGCCGAAACTCAGATTGTGTATGCCATAGGTAGTGGCGACCACGTCCGATTGCTCGGCTTGCGCCAATTCCGCAATCGCGCGCACCGAAGCGATTTCCATTTCGCGCGTGATGGTAGTTGCGCCGCAATCCAGCGCGCCTCGGAAGATGTAAGGGAAACACAAGACGTTGTTGACCTGGTTCGGATAGTCGGAACGGCCGGTGGCGATGATCGCATCGTCGCGCACCGCCTTGACTTCTTCCGGCAGGATTTCCGGGGTCGGGTTGGCCAGGGCCAGCACCAGCGGCTTGGCCGCCATCTGCTTGACCATCTCCGGCTTCAACACGCCGCCGGCGGATAGTCCGAGGAAAATATCGGCGCCCGGAATCACGTCGGCCAGGCTGCGCGCAGTGGTTTCCTGCGCAAAGCGCGCCTTGTCCGGGTCCATCAATTCGACCCGGCCCTTGTACACCACGCCGGCCAGGTCGGTTACGAAAATGTTTTCGATCGGGAAACCGAGATCGACGATCAAGTCCAGGCAAGCGAGCGCCGCCGCACCGGCGCCGGACACCACCAGCTTGCACTTATTGACATCCTTGCCGACCACTTTCAAGCCGTTCAAGATCGCCGCGCCGACGATGATCGCGGTGCCGTGCTGATCGTCGTGGAACACCGGGATCTTCATGCGGTCGCGCAACTTGCGCTCGATGTAGAAACATTCCGGCGCCTTGATGTCTTCCAGGTTGATGCCGCCGAAGGTCGGTTCCAGCGAGGCGATGATGTCGCACAGCTTGTCCGGGTCGAGTTCGTTGATTTCGATGTCGAACACGTCGATGCCGGCAAATTTCTTGAACAGCACGCCCTTGCCTTCCATCACCGGCTTGGCCGCCAGCGGGCCGATATTGCCCAGGCCCAGCACCGCCGTGCCATTGGTGATGACCGCAACCAGGTTGCCGCGCGCCGTGTATTTGAACGCATTGGCCGGGTCGACCACGATTTCTTCGCAAGCCGACGCCACGCCCGGCGAATACGCCAGGGCCAGATCGCGCTGGTTGGTCAATTGCTTGGTCGGCGTGACGCTGATTTTTCCGGGCGTCGGAAATTCATGATATTCGAGCGCGGCATGCCTGAGTTGCTGACGCAATTCTTCTTTTTGGTCTGTGTTGAAATCCATACTCGGCTGCCTTCCTGGTTGCTAACGAAAAGTGTTTGATTTTAGCAGAGCGCTCAAGCCAAATTTATACGTATTTGTACGCATCGCATGCAAATAAAACATAGATGCACCGCGATCGGATTGACGATTCTTTGGAAAATCATAAAAACTATTGAAACAATAAAAACAATCAATTTTATCTATTAATAGATATTGTCTATTATTCTCCCCATACCGATTTACATTTACGAAGACACCCTTCACACTTAACAGGAGAGCACCATGAGCAATCACAACACCAGCACCAAGTCGATCACCATCGAAAACCTTGAATCCGCATTTGCCGGCGAATCGATGGCCCATATCAAATACCGCTATTTCGCCAAATTGGCGCGCGAAGCCGGGGCCGACGACGTTGCCGCGATCTTCGAGGAAACCGCCGATCAAGAAGTGATGCATGCGTTCGGCCATCTCGACTTGCTGTTTCCCAAAGCGCAATTGACTCCAGCCAAGGCTTTGGAAATAGCCATCGAGGGCGAGACCTACGAATACACCGAGATGTATCCGAAATTCCGCCATCTTGCGGTCGAAGAAGGCAATCACGCCGCTGTTGCCGAATTCGATGAACAAATTGCCGAATCGATAGAACATGCTGCCGCCTTCAAGCGCACGCTGGAAATCGCCGCCAAGCGCTTTGCCGCCCTGGCCAGGGTGGAAGAGCGGCACGCCAACCATTATCGCGCCGCCTTGGCGAATTTGCAAAAGCCGGCACAAGCGTAATTCGACATCAACTCATTAATTTACTTCAAAGGAAATCGCCATGAAAACTTATCAATGCATCGTATGCGGATTCATCTATGACGAAGCGACCGGCTTGCCGGAAGAGGGCATCGCGCCGGGCACGCGCTGGGACGACATCCCCGCCGACTGGGAATGCCCGGATTGCGGCGTCGCCAAGGCCGACTTCGACATGGTTCAAATCTGAATGCGTGGATAACATGAAACCGCTCATCATTGTTGGCGCCGGCCTGGCCGGCTACACCGTCGCCCGCGAGTTCCGCAAGCTGGACAAGACGCGTCCGATCTTGATCGTAACGGCTGACGACGGTGCGTTTTACTCCAAGCCGATGCTTTCCAACGCATTGGCACAGGGCAAGTCGGCCCAACAATTGGCGAGCCAAAGCGCAGCGCAAATGGCAACACAATTGGATGCGACCGTGTTGACGGCAACCGATGTTCTCGCCATCGATGGCGAGAACCAGACCATCGCGACCGCACAAGGCGTGCACGGCTACTACAAGCTGGTGCTCGCCGTCGGCGCAGCGCCGATCCGCCTGCCGTTGGAAGGCGACGCGGCGGATCAAGTGCTGTCGGTGAATAGCCTGGACCACTATCGAGCCTTCCGCACGCGCCTGGCGGAACAATCCGCTTCCGCCAAGTGCCGCGTCGCCATTCTCGGCGCAGGCTTGATCGGCTGCGAATTCGCCGACGATTTGGCCGGCGTTGGGCATGCAGTCAGCTTGATCGACCCGAATCCATTGCCGCTGGCCGCCATCGCCCCAACTGTGTTGTCGCAAGGGATGGCCGACGCGCTGCGCACCAAAGGCATTGCGCTGCGCTTGGGAACGTTCGTGCGCCAAGTCAGCCATGCTGCCGGCGCGCTGCAACTGCAATTGGCCGATGGCGGCACGTTGACGGTTGACCTGGTGTTGTCGGCGGTCGGCTTGCGCCCCAACCTGGCATTGGCGCAGGCGGCGAATCTGACGACCAAGCGCGGCATCCTGGTCGACCGCTTCGGCCAAAGCAGCACGCCCGATATCCATGCGCTGGGCGACTGCGCCGAATATACCTTCGACGATGGCGTAACGCAGACCCTGCCCTACGTCGCGCCCTTGATGACGGCGGCGCGCGCGATTGCGCGCAGCTTGTCCGGTTCGCCGACTGCGATTGCGCAAAATCCGGCACCGATCATCGTCAAAACGCCTTGCTACCCGTTGGCCCTGGTGCCGCCGCCATTGCATGCGCTCGGCGCGGGTGCATGGCGCGCGTCGCGCGAAGGCGACGCAACGGTTTGCCGATTCCACGATCAACACGGCGTCATGCTGGGCTTCGGCGTTGCGCCACAGCAGGCTGCGCTTCGGCAGCAATTGCTGGACGAATTGGCAAAACAGGAAACGCTGCCAGCTTAGGGCGCAATTCAAACGGGGCAGGAAATATCAGCTCAATGTGCAAAACCTCCGTCTTTCCCGCGAAGGCGGGAATCCATAAGCCGTTTGCCAAAGCAGATTCACTATAGATTCCCGCCTTCGCGGGAATGACGGAGCGAATAATGAAGGTTCCTCCCAACTTGAATCGCACCCACCAACTTGGCGATTTCGGATCTGAGCGGGCTCCTTTCTGTACAATGCGCTGATGCTGTCCGAATTCGACTTGATCGCCAAATACTTTACCCGTCCGCTGCGCCGCGCAGACCGCTGCGCGCTCGGCGTCGGCGACGATTGCGCGTTGCTGACGCCGTCGCCGGGTATGCAAATCGCGGTTTCTACCGATATGCTGGTGGAAGGCCGTCATTTTTTCGCCGGGGCCGAGCCGGCCAAGTTGGGCCATAAGTGCCTGGCGGTGAATCTTTCCGACCTCGCCGCGATGGGCGCAAAACCGCTGGCCTTCACGCTGGCCTTGGCCTTGCCGGAAGCCAATCCCGATTGGCTGGCCGCGTTTTCGGGCGGCTTGCTGGCGCTGGCCGATTTGCACGACTGCGAATTGATCGGCGGCGACACCACCAAGGGGCCGTTGACGATCTGCATCACGGTGTTCGGCGAAGTGCCGCTGGCCGCTGCGTTACGCCGCGATGCCGCAAAGGTCGATGACGATATCTGGGTTTCCGGCTCGCTTGGCGATGCGCGGCTGGCACTGGCCGGGTATCGCAACGAATTGCGCCTGGAGCCTGGCGCGCAACAGGCAGCGGGCGAGCGCATGCATGCGCCGACGCCGCGTGTCGCGCTCGGCTTGGCGCTGCGCGGGATCGCTCATGCTGCCATCGATATCTCGGACGGCTTGGGCGGCGACTTGCAACATATCCTCGACCGTTCGCAAGTCGGCGCCAGCCTGCAAATCGATGCGCTGCCAGCCGGGCCGATATTGAGCCGGCAATCGCAAACGCTGCGCCGCAACTTTTGCCTGGCCGGCGGCGACGACTACGAACTCTGCTTTACCGCCGCCCCGGCACAGCGCGAGCAAGTGCTGGCCGCCGCGCAAAAGGTTGGCGTCGCCGTGACCCGCATTGGCTGCATCGAGGCGCAACCCGGCTTGCGCTTGCTGGATCTATCCAATCAACCGGTCGCGCTTGACGTGACTTCCTTCGATCATTTCAGTTCGCCATGACCACATTGGAAGCGGGACAAACCGCACGCGTCAAACGACCCACCGCGCGCTTCATGCTGGCGCACCCGGCGCACATTCTGGCGCAAGGCTTCGGCAGCGGTTTGTCGCCGATCATGCCGGGCACCGCCGGCACCTTGTTTGCGTGGCTGTCGTACGTCGCAATGACCGCGCGCTGGCCGGCGCTCTTCACACCGTTCCATTGGGCGATCATTCTTGTGTTCGGCTTTGTGTTGGGGGTATGGGTCTGCAGCAAGACCGGGCGCGATCTCGGCGCGCCCGATCACGGCAGCATGGTGTGGGATGAAATCATCGCATTCTGGCTGGTCTTGCTGTTCGCGATGCCGGCTGGCTTTGGCACGCAATGCTGGGCCTTCCTGTGGTTTCGCTTCTTCGACATGGTGAAACCGCCGCCGATCGGCTATTTCGACAAGCATTTCAAGGGCGGCTTCGGCGTGATGTGGGACGATATCGTGGCGGCGTTTTATACGCTGCTGGTGTTTGCATTGTGGCGGGCGCTGTAATCTAAGCCGGATCGAAACCAGCCACCGGGCACTTGCCCTTGGCTTCGAGTTTTCCCGTCAGCCAATCGGCAATCGCTTCCAGCGCAGGCGGCACAAAACCATAAGTCAGCAATGCCGGCGCGGCGATATCGAGCGCCTGATAGGGACTCCATAAAGCCAGGTGCAAATCCGGCCGCCAACTGCTGCGCACGCGCGGCCCATAGCGCAAACGCGAGGTCGAAGCCAGAATCACGACCCGTCCGTCAGCCGGCAACGCATTCCAGTCGAACGCTTCGGCATCGCCAAAAGTAACCAGTTCGACATCGTAAAAGCGCCGCAGCAGAGCGGCGATGTCAGCCGCCGGCACGCCGGCTTCCGACACGCCATCGCTGACCACGTCGGCGCGCGCGACCAGCCGCACTTTCGTCCCCCGCAAGGGGCGGGTTGGATTGCGCAACGCCGTCAGGCCGCGCCGCCATGCCTCGGCCATCAACAAGCGGTCTTCGGCGTCGCGCCCGTAGTGGCGATTGACGCATGGATACGTCGATGCCAACTCGTCCAGCCGCTGCAGGCGCGCGTGCAAATCGTCGGCGGCGATATGGCCGGCAGCAATCGCCTCACTCAACGCATCCAGCGTTTGCTGCTGCGTCGCGCGTGTGCCGAGCGCCATCACCATGTCGGCTCCCGCTTCCAACGCCAACACCGCCGCCTTGGCGACGCCGAAGCGCCCGGCAATCGCTTGCATATCCATGCCGTCGGTAATCACGACGCCGCGATATTGCCAGTCTGCGCGCAGCAAATCGGTCAAGATGCGGCGCGACATGGTGGCCGGGTATTGCGGGTCGAGCGCCGGATACACGATATGCGCCGTCATCACTGCCGGCGCTTTGGGAAGCGCAAGCCGGAATGCGGCAAACTCCAGTTGTTCCAGCGTTGCCAGCGGTTTGTCGACAGTCGGCAAGTCGCAGTGCGAGTCGACATGGGTATCGCCATGTCCGGGGAAATGCTTGACGCAACAGGCGACGCCTTCGCCCAGGCTGCCCTCCATCCAGGCCAGCGCCAATTCGGCGGCGCGCTGCGGATCGGCGCCGAACGAGCGCTCGGCAATCACCGGATTGTCGGGATTGTTGTTGATGTCGAGGACCGGAGCGAAATTCCAGTTGAAGCCGAGCGACTTCACGCCGCGCGCCACCGCCGCGCCGACTGCATGCGCCAAGGCCTCGTCGTCGGCTGCGCCCAAGCCCATCCCGGCGGGCGGCGCCGGCAACCAGGCGGCGCGCACCACTGCGCCGCCTTCCTGATCGATGGCAATCAGCGCATTCGGTCCCATGACTGCTCGCAGGTCGGCAGTGAATTTGCAAAGTTGCGCCGCATCCACCATGTTTTTCCGGAACAGGCATACCGCGCGGATACGGTTTTCGCGCAGGAATTGCGCAGTGTCGGCATCCAGTTCTGTGCCAAGCATGCGGATCATGATTAATTGCCCGGCCAGTTGGCGCGGTGTTAATTCTTGTCTGCTGAGATTCATTCTCGATTCTCTATTGAGTTACCGGGAAAGCGCAATCGACGAGGTCGATCTGCTCGCCTTCGACATAGACTGCTTTTACATTGAGGTCTCGATCCAGCACGACGATGTCGGCGACGGCGACTGTCGCCAAGCGCCCGCGCTCTTGCATGCCGAGATAATCGGCGGCGAAAGTCGACACCCGGCGCGAGGCATCGGCCAGGGTGCCGTCGGCCAGACGCACGCCGCCCAGGCATGTGTGGACGGTTTGCCGGCCCAGCATATATTCGCCGACGCTGCCGGCGCCGGTTCCGCCACCTTCCACGCCGATCAGGTATTCAAACATATTTCTCGCAGCACGCTTTTTGGGCATTCCTGGATTTATCGAAACCACGATAAATCCAGCATTTGCAACAGGTTACGGCATTGGATGCGTCAATTGCAAAACCCAATAATGCGCCAAATCGGCGCTGCCATCGCTGCCCTGCACGGTTTTGAACGCCGCGATCGCTTCTTGCGTGCGGCCCGCAAGCGCATAGGCGGTCGCCAAATGCAGTTTGGCTTCTTCGGCGCGCTTGCTGCCCGGCGCTTTCACGCCCTGCTCCATCAGCGCCAGCCCTTTATCGAATTGGTTCATCGTGACGTATGCATAGCCCAGGTTGGCGAGGCCGCTGCCGTCCTTGTTCTTGCGCACGTCGGCTTCGGTCTGGGCGATGGTCTTGAGGTCGTCGGCAGCTTTCCTGGTCGCCGAATTCAACACGCTTTTTTGCTTCTCAGCATCCGCGCCGGCGCCCAGCACGCCGGATTTGTAACCTGCTTCCATCACTTTTTTCGCCTCGGCAGGGAACCCGGCCAGGATAGCCAATTCGGCCATATCCACATATTCGGCGGGCTTGGACAGAAGTCCCAGCGAGAATTTCAAGCGGTAAACGTCCAGCGTGAGCCGGGATGAAAAATCCGGCCGCGTTTGCAGGCGGTAGAGTAGATCGGCCCAATATTCCTTCTTCGGATAGTAGGTCACAAACTTTTCCAGCGCGCGCACATAGCCGGCATTGTCGTTTTGCTTGGTCGCGATGCTGATCAGGATGTGCAATTGCTTGTCGGTCGGCGGCGTACCCGCTTTCTCGGCAGCATCCAGGTCGATTTGCAATTCCTTCGCGGCACGCGGCAAGTCGTTGCTCAAGTAGTAGCTCTGAACCAATAACTCATGCGCTTGAGGATCGACGCCGCCTTCCTTGAGGAAACGCTCGGTCCAGGCGATCGCCTGCGCATAATCGGCCTTTTCATAGTACAAATGGCTGATTGCCTGGACGAATTTCAATTGCTCGTCGGCAGCCAGTCTGCCGGACGCGACAACGGCTTGATACGACTCCAATTTCAGCTTGTCGTCGCCCGATGCCGTGGCGATGGCGGCCCGCGTGCGATCGATCACGTAAGCTTCGTACGGAGTTTTCTTGAGAGCCGACGCCTCGTTGAGCGCGGCCAGCGCTTCCGCGTATTTCTTTTGTTTATACAGTTCTTGCGCGGCCTGCAGCGGCTTGGCTACCTCCGCACTGACGGTGTCGGCCGGTTTCGCTGTTTCACCTTCCGCATAAGCCGAAGACATTCCCAGCGGAAACACAGTCGATCCGAATGCAGACAAAATCAGGGCGATAGCGATATATTGTTTATGATTCATTTCGATACGATTTCCAGTTATATGTTGAGAAATAGAGGCTGATTCGGAAGCCGATTCCAAGAGTAAAGAGTAATAGGCGTCTTTTGCGACAACCAGCCGTCGCCGGCATGCCGAATCCTGGCAATATTCATGCCTTGCGCCGAAGCCGCGACGGCTACAGCAGCATTATATTCGACCATCAAATGCGATAGCGGTTGATCGCGTCGCGCGTCTCCAGCGCCACGCGCCGCGCGGCTTTCGTAAAATCTTCGCCCACCTCGCCTTTGGCATACAGGATTGCGCGCGACGAGTTAATCATCATGCCGCTGCCGTTGGCGGTTTTGCCAGCCTTCACGGTCGCCTCGATGTCGCCGCCTTGCGCGCCGATCCCCGGCACCAGCAGCGGCATGTCGCCCACCAGCGCGCGCACCTGCGCCAATTCGGACGGAAAAGTAGCGCCCACCACCAGCGCGCATTGGCCGTTGCGGTTCCATTTATCGGCCACCAGTTGCGCGACGTGTTGGTATAAGGGCCGCCCGTCGACGTTGAGAAATTGCAGATCCGAACCGCCGGCATTGGAGGTGCGGCACAACACGATGGCGCCGCGATCGGTCCATTCCAGATAGGGCGCGACCGAGTCGTATCCCATGTAGGGGTTGACCGTTACCGCGTCGGCGCCGTAGCGCTCGAATGCCTCGCGCGCATATTGCTCGGCGGTGGCGCCGATGTCGCCGCGCTTGGCGTCGAGCACGATGGGGATGTGCGGATATTTTTCGCGCAGGTAGGCGCAAATCTCTTCCAGTTGCTCTTCGGCCCGTTGCGCGGCGAAATAGGCGATCTGCGGCTTGTACGCGCACGCCAGGTCGGCGGTGGCGTCGATGATTGCCTTGCAAAACTGCGCAATCCCATCCGTCTGTTTCTGCAAATGCGGCGGGAATTTTCCGCTATCCGGGTCCAGCCCGACACATAGCAGCGAATTGTTGGCGGACCATGCGGCGGATAATTTTTCGATGAAAGTCACGATAAGCCTCGATAGGAGAATCTGCGCTATTTTACCCGCGTTATGCTGCGGAATCGGCATGCGCCAATGGGTCAGCCATGCTCGAATATCCATTCCAGCAGCGCATCTTGCGCCGCGCCGCCGCCGGCGGCATTTGGATGGTTGATGAAAAATACCACGATATAGCGCTTGCCCGATTGCGCGCTCACATAGCCGGCGGCAGCTTTCACGTCGTTCAGGGTGCCGGTCTTGATATGCGCGTTGCCGGCCACTTCCTGGTCGGTCAGGCGATGCCGCATCGTGCCGTCGTAACCGACCAGCGGCAGCGAGGCGATCAGTTCCGGCATCAGCGACGACCAATACGCCGCCTGCAACAAGTTGGCCATGCTGGCCGGCGCGATGCGCTCATTGCGCGACAAGCCGGAACCGTTTTCGATCACCAACTCGGGCGCGGCAATACCCTTGTTTTGCAGCCAGGCCTGGATCGCTTGCGCGCCGCGCCCGGCATTGGCTGGCGCATTCGCGTCGCCTGCGTTGCTTGCCAGCGTCAGCAACAATTGCCGGGCCATCACGTTGTTGCTGAACTTGTTGATGTCGCGGATGACTTCGGCCAGCGCCGGCGACTCCCACACTGCCACCAGGCGAGCATCCGGCGGCGTCACGCCGTCGGTCACTTCGCCGGAAAACTGGCCGCCGACATCGGCCCACATTTTCTTGAAGACCGCAGAAAAATATTGGTTGGGCGTCATCTGGTAAGGCCGCACGTACCAGGACTTGTCGCCGCATGCGATGGAAAAGCGCCCGGTGAATCGCACGCCGGCAACCCCGATATTCATACCCAGCCGGCTTTGCCAATCGCCGCAGTCGTCGTTGCTCCATAGCGGGCCGGCAATGTCGTAATTGAGCAATGGCGGATCGACTGCCACGGTCGGCGTGCCGTTGGCACTGACCGGGATGAACTGGAAGCGCAGCGATTGGTAATTGAGCAGCAATGCGTCGGGCACCGCGTTGTAGGGCTTGACCGGGTCGCCGTCGAATTTTTCGGGATCGTACGGGATAGCCTCGAAGGCGCTGCGGTCGAGCAACACCTTGCCGCGAATTTCGCGGATGCCGGCGGCACGGATCTGGCGCAGGAATAACCAGAAATTTTCGGTCACCAGCTTGGGATCGCCGCTGCCTTTAAAGATCAGGTTGCCGGTGAGCACGTCCCCGGCCACGTTGCCTGTGACGTAGGCCTGGGTCTTCCAGGTAAAGGTCGGGCCGAGCAGTTCCAGCGCGGCATCCGTGGTCACCAATTTCATCGTCGATGCCGGGGCGAAGGCGAGGCCTTGATTGACGGACAACAGCGCCTTCTGGCTGCACACTTCCTGCACCACGATGCCGACTGCCTTGCCCGGAATCCCGGCCCGCTTCAACGCGCCAGTCACGGTCGCCGGCAAGTCGTTGGCGACACAAATATTCATCCATAGGGACAGCGCCAGTAGAATAAACAGGGGTCGCAAAACGAATTTCCGCATACGCATGAAGCACCGCAACTGAGTGAAAAAGAAACGCGATTATCCCATGCGCGCGCCGCAAGCGGCAGCAAGAAAAAAATACGGGACGCGGCATTTGTTTATACTTGTGCTGTTGCTAGGGCAATCGCGTGAAGGTCGGTTCTCCCCTCTCCCGCAAGCGGGAGAGGGGCGGGGGTGAGGGCGCTCGCAAAGCCGTTTGACTTGGCAAACGCCCTCACCCTAACCCTCTCCCGCCTGCGGGAGAGGGGATACCTCTCTTCGAAGTCGGGCAAAGGAAGCAAATCGAAGCAAACAGGACGAACATCCTTCATGCGATTGCCCTGGTGCTGTTACCGTTTCTCCGACACTTGGGAAGTTTATGCCTCATACCGCAGTTCTCGCACCATCCGATATCGACCGATTGTTGAAGTTGGACAATCAATTCTGCTTTGCGCTGTATTCGGCTTCGTTGGCGATGACCAAGAGTTATAAGCCGTTGCTGGAACATTTGGGCCTGACTTACCCGCAATATCTGGCCATGTTGATCCTGTGGGAACAGGACGACGTGCTGGTCAAAGATATCGGCGCTCGTCTGTTTCTCGATTCCGGCACCTTGACGCCGTTGTTGAAACGCCTCGAAAGCGCCGGCTTGATCGAGCGCAAGCGCGACGCGGTCGACGAACGGCAGGTGCGCATCACATTGACAAAAAACGGCCGCGCACTGAAGCGCAAGGCGCAGCAGGTGCCGCAGCAAGTGTTGTGCGCCAGCGGCCAGACGCCCGAACTGCTGACCGAACTGCGCGCCACGCTGGCGTCGATCCGCGACGACTTGATCCGCAACGCAACGACCGAGCCAGGTTCATGATCATGGAAAAACAATTTTACACAATTAAATTGCGCACAACTTAAAAAGCATGTATATTGCGGTCTTGAAGCAGTGCGCTTGTTCGCGCTTCAACCGCCAACATTTCCAAGGAGAAATTCATGCAGATTCTATATACCGCTCACTCAACCGCCACCGGCGGTCGCGATGGCCGCGCGGTTTCCAGCGATAAGCATCTCGACGTCAAGCTGAGCACGCCCAAGGAACTCGGCGGCGCTGGCGGCGACGGCACCAACCCGGAACAAATGTTTGCCGCCGGCTATGCCGCCTGCTTCCTGTCGGCGATGAAATTTGTGGCTGCGGCGACCAAGCTGGCATTGCCCGCCGACACGACGGTCACCGCCGAAGTCGGCATCGGCCCGAACGACAAGGGCGGCTTCGGTCTGGCTGCGGAATTGAAGGTTTCGCTGCCCGGCCTCGATGGCGCGGCAGCCCAGGCCTTGGTGGCGAAAGCGCACGAAGTTTGCCCGTATTCGAACGCGACACGCGGCAATATCGACGTCAAGGTCTCGGTGGTTTAATTGCTGCGATCAGCCGCCGCTAAGCTTTAGCGGCGGCGTTCTTCCCTGCTAAGCGCTTCGCTTGTCGCCGTCGGTGTCCGGCAACAGGCAGGCATCGACTACCTGCAGGTCATTGTCCTTGGCAAAATCGAGCACGAAATGATAGGCCAGCGGCTCGATCTTGCGCAAATCTTCATGCACGACCACGGCCTTGTTGCCATCCAACACCGTCGGCCGCACGTACGGCGAATACTTCAGGTGCGCGTTGGCGCCACCGCTTCCCGCCGGACGAAACTGCGACATCACCCCACATAGACGCTCGGCCCAATCGCTGGGACGAAAGCGCCGCCCATCCTTGGTGAGTCCGAGAATGAAAAACTGCCGCACTGATGCGTTTCGAGGTTGAACGGGGTCGTCCATGGTCGCCGCTTGATGAATAAGTGAAGCAGTCAACACGAGCGGCTTGCCGCCCGTCTGCCTAACGATGCCTGAAAACGAACGCCATACCGTCCGCAGACATCCCCTCCCTATAGGGATACAGGGCAATCCTGGCGGCCGCTCGGGTCGAACGGCCTGCCAGGAAATTCATACGTATTATATCTTATAGAAGACTTGGAGTGAAATATGATTTCACAATGCAGAAAGGGCAACGGGGAGCGGCGCGGCTGGCCACCAGCTCTAACCGAACAAGACGGCAATCGAAAGCAGCAGCAATAGCAGCATCCACAACAGCAACGCGCGCCACACCAGGCCGACCGTGCTTTGCAAGGCGCGTGCGCTCGACTCTTCGCCGGGCGGGGTGTCGGCTTCGATGCCGGTCGATTCCATCGACATCGCGTCGGGCGGCAAGACATCGGCGGCATTGACCAGCGGCGTGCCAAGGCGCACGCCCATCGCTCCGCCGCCAGCCGACAACACGATGCCGATCGCCGGGTCGGGCCAGCGTTCGGCAAAGTTGCGCCAGGCGTAGATGGCATCCTCGAAGTTGCCGACCACCGCAAATGCAATCGCGGTCAAGCGCACCGGCAGCCAATCGACCCAATAAAATGCTCTCGCCGCAAAACGGCCAAACTCTTCGTTCTTCATGTGGTCCGGCTCGTTCCAGGCGCGCGCCAGATATTCCGCCACGCGGTACATCACCGCGCAAGCCGGGCCGAGCGGCATCAGGAACCAGAAAAACACCCCGAACACGTTGCGGTGCGTGGTAATCAACGCCTGTTCGACCGCCAGGCGCGAAATTTCGCTGACGTTCAACGTAGCGGTGTCTTGCTTGGTCCATTCGGCCAGCAGGGTGCGCGCGGTCGCCTCGTCGCCGGCGCTCAAGGCCAGTTGGATCGACGTGAAGTAGTGGCTGTAGTGGCGCAAACCGAGCGTCAGATACACGATCAGGATATTCCACAGCAAGGCCGCGACCGGATTAAACCATTTACAGAGCCAATAAATGCCGGCGGTCGGCACCATCAGCGAGGCCATCATCACCCACCAGCCCAGCCGCCCATGCTGAGCCTGCCCGGCATTGAACCAGGCTTCCATGCGCGTCGCCATCGCCCGGATCGCGGTATAGATGGGATTGTCGGCACGCAGCGGCTTGAGTTGTTCGATCAGCAATGCGCAAAGAATGGAAAGAAATGTCATCTAGCAGCCTTATTTTGAATTACCCCGTACGATAGCGCAGCGCAGCGCCGGAATCAAATCGACAGGTAGCAATGGGTGCGATTCAAAGTCGAGAGGAACTTTCATTATCCCCTCCGTCTTTCCCGCGAAGGCGGGAATCCATACTGAATCGGCTATGACTATCGGCTCATGGATTCCCGCCTGCGCGGGAAAGACGGAGATTTTGGACATTCAGTTAATATTTTCCACACAGTTTGAATCGCGCCAGACAGCAAACACCCACACCAAGGTCAGCGTGGCGTCATGTATAGCATTGCGCTGCGTTTCACGCACGCAAGAAGTGGAACAGGTTGCGCAGCATGCCGGCAGTCGCGCCCCAAATGAAAAAGCGCTCGTACGGCATTGCGTAAAAGGCGCGCCGCACGCCGTTCGCTTGCTCCACCGCCCGCAATTGATGGTGCGCGCCATCCATCAGGAAGGCGAGCGGCACTTCGAATACCTCGGCAACTTCCTCGGGATCGGCCTGGATTGCAAACGGCGGCTGCACCAGCGACACCACGGGCGTGACGCGATAGCCGGTCACGGTCAAATAATCCGGCAGCGCGCCCAATACTTCGACGTGCCGCCGATCCAGGCCCACTTCCTCTTCGGTTTCCCGCAAAGCCGTTTCGACTGCCGACGCATCGTGCTCTTCCCTCCTGCCGCCTGGCAAACTGATCTGGCCGCCATGATCGGTCAAATGTTCGCTGCGCAGCGTAAACATCAAGGTCAGCCCGTCCTCGCGCTGGACGATCGGCATCAGCACCGACGCCGGTGTCAAGGTGGCGATTTTGGCGCCCAGCAAATGCTCGTCCGACGATTCGGGATGCCATGCGGGCGGATTGGCGAAGCGCGCGCGCAACCACGGCGCGGTCAGCCGCTCGGGACCTAGCGCCGCTTCACCGGCGAGCGATTGCACCGGAATGTCGTGCGGATCGAAGAGAAGTTTGGTCAAGGCAATTCCTTAAAGCAAAAAGGGCACCAGCCGGTGCCCTTTTTTTGCATGCAAACCAGCGCAATTATTCTGCGGCTTGCTTGCTTGTTGCACGGCGGTTCGGCAGTTTTTCCTTGATACGCGCCGACTTGCCGGAGCGTTCACGCAGATAATACAGCTTTGCGCGGCGCACATCGCCACGACGCTTGACTTCGATCGATGCGATCAGCGGCGAGTACAATTGGAATGTACGCTCGACGCCTTCGCCGGAGGAAATCTTGCGGACGATGAAATTGGAATTCAGACCGCGATTGCGGCGCGAAATCACGACGCCTTCGTAAGCCTGGGCGCGCTTGCGTGTGCCTTCAACCACGGTGACGTTGACGACCACGGTGTCGCCAGGGGCGAACTCGGGGATATTCTTGCCGAGACGGGTAATCTCTTCTTGCTCTAGTGTTTGGATCAAGTCCATTTTTAGCTCCATATGCCATCGTGCTGGCGCCTGAGTGCCCAGTAGAGGATGGGGTTAAACGTGCCGGCGATCCAAGATCGCAGCGGCTCTTTACTGCCATTACTGCTACTACCAACTACAAACTGCTCAAAAACTTTTCGTCGGCGCGTGTCAACAAGCCTTCCGCACGCGCTTTCGCAATCAAATCCGGGCGTTTGGCGACGGTCGCCTGCAACGCCTGTTCGCGCCGCCATTTTTCAATTTCGGCATGATGCCCGCCCAGCAATACCGGCGGCACCGGCATGCCTTCGTACACTTCCGGCCGCGTGTAATGCGGACAATCCAGCAAGCCGTTGACAAAACTGTCTTGCGCTGCCGATGCGTCGTCGTTCAACACACCCGGCAATTGCCGCACCACCGCATCGATCAAGGCCATCGCCGGCAACTCGCCGCCGGACAACACGAAATCGCCGAGGCTGATTTCTTCGTCGACACGGCGCGCCAGCAAACGCTGGTCGACCGCTTCATAACGCCCGCACAACAACACCAGGCCCGGCTCCGCCGTCAGTTGCATCACTTTATGATGCGTCAAACGCTGCCCTTGCGGCGACAAATACACCACGCGCGGGGTCGGCAAACCTTGCTCTGCCTGGCGCGCGACCGCTGCATCGATGGCCGCATCCAGCGGCTTGGCCAGCATCACCATGCCGGGGCCGCCGCCATAGGGGCGATCGTCCACCGTCCTATGGTTGTCGCTGGTGAAATCGCGCGGATTCCATAGGGAAAGCGACCATTTCTGTTGCTCGAACCCGCGCCGGGTGACGCCAGACTGCGTAATCGCCGCGAACATTTCCGGGAACAACGTGATTACATCGAATTGCATCTCGTTGCCACTCCAAAAACCGTCAACGCCCTTGCACGCGCGTCCATTCCAGCATTAATAATCAAGTCCCCAGTCGACCGTGATCTTCTTCGCAGCCAAATCGACTTGCTTGACGAACTGATCGACGAACGGGATCAATATTTCCTGTTGCTTCTGTTCAAGGCCTGCCACGACAGGCAGCGCAAGCTTTAAAATCGGGTGCGCGCCGTTGTCCATCATGCTGTCGACCACGCCCAGGCTCTCGCCTTGCAGATTGTCGACTTGCAGGCCGATCAAATCGACCCAGTAAAATTCACCGTCCAACAACGCGGGAAAATGCCGGCGCGATATTTGCACGGCATTGCCCTTCAAGGCCTCTGCCACATCGCGTCCCGCCACGCCGACCAACTGCGCGACGACATCGCCGCTGTGGTGCTTGGCCTGCATCATGTCGACATCGCGCAATTGCTGCGGCTGTTCGGGATTTCCCAGCCACCAGGTTTTCGCGTGCAACAGCGCATCCGCTTCGTTCGAGTAGGGCTTGATCCTGACCCAGCCTTGCAAGCCGTAGGCGCCGGACACATACCCAACCGCCACCAAGTCCGAGGGTATTGCCACCCCCGAGGCGTTCCGATGCGACGAGTTCACACCGATATGCTTTTCAACAGTTTCGCTACCAACGCAGTGCCGCAACGCTTGGTTGCAACAACCGTGGCAACGATCAAGCTGCCGCTTTCTTGCCGGATTGGCTGACCAAACGTGCAACGGTAGGCGACAATTGTGCGCCGACGCCTTGCCAGTAAGTCAAGCGGTCTTGCACGATGCGGAAGGACTCTTCTGCACCTGACGCGACCGGATTGTAAAAGCCAATACGCTCAATGAAGCGACCATCGCGGCGATTGCGCGAATCAGTGGCTACGATGTTGAAAAACGGGCGCTTCTTTGCGCCACCACGAGCTAAACGAATAACGACCATAATGTTTCCAAAAAGTGTTCGAACACGGAAAAAGCCGCAAATTATAGCGCACAAACCCGCTTCTTGGCAAGAAGGGTTTAAACGCAGCGGCGACAGAACAACAAAATTAATATTTTATACAGATTTCGCAGTGCGCCATCCGGTCGTTCGCCTTCCTCATTATCGCAGGGCCGGAGCATCAAATTTAACGCAAAATCAGACACTTACACTCCTTCCCCCTTGCAGGGGCACCCGGCGTAGGGGGAAGGTTGGGATGGGGGTAGAGCGCTCAAATTACCGCATTACGTATCTCTACCGCACTACCCCCTCCCTAACCCTCCCCCTCGCCGGGCGCCCCTGCAAAGGGGAGGGGACACGTTATTGCATTGAATTCATTAGAATTTTGATGCTCCGGCCCTGCTCATTATCGTCGGCAGGAATTTACCTGCTGCAAGGTATGGCAAAATGCTACGTTCTTGTCGCATACTGTAAAGCAAACTCAATGAATGATGCCTGATGCCCGCCGGCCACAAAAATAAAACCATTGCCACCTTGTTGGCATCGACTGTCGGCGCTGCCGGTTTGCACCGCTTTTATCTGCATGGGTGGCGCGATCGCTGGGCCTGGCTGCATCTGGCGAGCCTGCCACTATCTGCTGTCGGCGGCATCGTTGGCAACAAGCTGGGGCCGGCATGGGCGATGGTATTGATCTCGCCTTTCATCTTGTCGCTGCTGGCTGCGCTGCTTGAAGCCTTGGTCCTGGGCCTGACTCCCGACAGCAAATGGGATGCCAAATACAACCCTGCTTCGGGCCGCAAGTCCGAATCTGCGTGGCCATTGGCGCTGATCCTGGTGCTGACGCTGGCCGGCGGCATGGGCGGCTTGATTTTCGTCATTTCCCGCAGCTTCGACTTGATGTTTACCGGCGGCTCCTACGGTTGAACCGCTTAATATCGCATAATAATCAATCCTGAAAATATCGAAATCTCCATGACAGCACGCCCAATTCCCCGCATTTGCAGTCGCCTCCTGCTGGTCGTCGCCTGCGCCCTGCCCGCATTTTCAGCCTGCGCACAAGCAGCAACAAACCCGGATGCGCCAAACGCCGAAATTGCCACCGCCTCGCCCGCGCAATTGGAAAATGCGGTGGTCAAGATTTTTTCGACGATCCGCGCGCCCGATCCATTCCGCCCGTGGAGCAAGGCGGCGCCGCAAGATATTACCGGATCCGGCGTGGTGATCGAGGGCAAGCGCATCTTGACCAACGCGCACGTGGTCGGCTATGCCAGCCAAATCCAGATCCAGGCCAAGCAGGGCGGCGACAAGATTTCCGCCAGCGTGGTAGCGATCGCGCGCGGCATCGATCTGGCAGTCTTGAAACTGGACGACGAATCGTTCTTCGCCACGCACAAGGCGCCGCAGCGCGCCAACATCTTGCCGGAAATCAAGGACGCGGTGTATGCATTCGGCTACCCGACCGGTGGCACTTCGCTGTCGATTACCAAGGGCATCGTTTCGCGCATCGAGTTCGTTCCTTACAACTACTACACGTCCGGCTTGCGCATTCAAATCGATGCGGCAATCAATCCCGGCAATAGCGGCGGGCCGGTAATCGCCGGCGACAAGATGATCGGGCTGGCGTTCTCGACGGCAACCAATGTGCAGAATATCGGTTACATCATCCCCAACGAAGAAATCGAATTATTCCTGCAAGATATCGCCGATGGCCACTACGACGGCAAACCGGCGATGTTCGACTCGCTGCAAACGCTGGAAAACCCGGCCTTGCGCACCTACCTGAAGCTGGACAAGTCGGTGCAAGGCATGGTGGTGCAAAAGCCGGCGGAAAGCACGCCGTCCTATCCGCTGAAGGAGTGGGATGTCATCACCCATATCGGCGATACGCCGATCGACGACCAGGGCTTGATCAAGCTCGGCCCCGATCTCAATATGCGCTTCCAATACCGCGTGCAACAATTGGCCAAGAACGGCAAGCTGCCGTTGACCATCATCCGCGACGGCAAGACGCAGAAGATCCAATTGCCGGTGCGCGCCAGCCCGCCGGAGATGATTCCATCGCTGATGGACGATTATCCTTCGTATTTCATCGTCGGCCCGCTCGTCTTTTCCAGGGCGACCAACGAATTCCGCAACTTAATCACCGGCAATGCCGGCACCCTGAATGCGTATGCATACAACGGCAGCCCGCTGGTGACCAAGTTCGGCGAAGCGCCGGAGCCGAACCGCGAGGAATTGGTGGTCGTCAGCGCGCCGTTTTTTCCGCACAAGCTGGTGACCGGCTACGACAACCGCTTCGGCTCGGTAATCTACTCGATCAACGACAAGCCGGTGCGCAGCCTGCGCCATCTGGTGATCTTGCTGCGCGATTTGAAGGACGATTTGGTGGTGATTAAATTCGACCAGCGCATCAGCGAAAATATCGTATTGCCACGCAAGGAGTTGCTGGCGGCCACCGAAGAAATCCTGAACGACAACGGCATCCGCGAGCAAGGGTCGAAGGACATGATGGCGGTGTGGCAGTCGAAGGTGGAGAAATAACCCTAGAAACGGCAGTTGACCGCTTTCAGATTTCGATTAGTATATGAATACATTAGGATTATGTGAAATTAACCCGTTCACCTATAAGGTGACAGCGCTACAGGCGCAATTGCACATTTTTCCGGCTCCCTGGCGTCCTTGCTCCTCCTTGCGGAATGCAGTCCGCCGCGTCGTCGCGCCTAGCCAGAAAGCCGGAAAAACGCACACTTGCACC
>JARLJG010000058.1 GCA_031291325.1 Burkholderiaceae bacterium | reverse complement strand
TCGTCTTTTTCCGCGCGCTTTCCAGTAGCGCACGCACTTTTTCAAATTGCTCTCGACTCACGTCGCTTGGGTATACTCGTCTCATGCATCCAGTTTACGCACCTTTTGGATCATTGGCAAAAAGATCGTAAACAGGTTCTTAGCTACCACACCAGGTTTCCCATACATTGCGGTAGATTTGTTCCAGGTTTCGCGTAAACCGCTGACAATCGAGCAGCGGCGTCGCCCGCAAATGATCGCGCAGCCCCAATCGGATATCGGCCAGCAGCGCAAGATTGTTCGCCAGCAGCGTGGCCGTATTGATGAATTCTGCGGGAGTCGCCGCAGCGAAATCCGGTAATTGGGCGGCGCTCAATACGCTCAATCCGGCGCGCGACAGAAAGCGTTCTCCCACCAGTGCCAGCACCGGCACACCCAGCCATAAGGATTCGCAAGTCGTGGTCGCGCCATTGACCGGAAACGGGTCGAGGCTAAGATCGACTTGCTGTAGCATGCGCTGAAATTCATGCGGCGGCAACTTGCCGCAAAAGTCGAGTCGCTGTGCGTCGACGCCGAGTTCGACGAATTGTCGCGTCAGGCGTTCGCGCACTTCGCCCTCGGGCACAGTTGCCAGCAGCAAGCGCGCGCCGGGCAGGGCGCGCAGCAAGGTTGCCCAAAGCGCGATGCAATCGACGCCGACCTTGTTGACGTTGTTGAACGAACCAAAGGTAATGTGGCCGTTGGTCAGGCCCGGCAGCGGCGTAACTTCCGGCATGTCGACGGCCGGGCGATAACACCACATGCTGTCCGGCAGGCGCAATAATTTCTCTGTATAGAAATTATCGCTGCCCGGCTCGGTATAGCTGTCCGTCAGCCGGTAATCCATCGCCGTCAAGCCGCTGGAACCCGGATAGCCAAGGTAGGTGATTTGCACCGGCGCCGGTTTGCGGGCAAATGTCAGCAGCCGATTGTGCGCGGTGTGGCCGGCCAGATCGACCAGGATATCGATGCCGTCGCTCTCGATGCGTTGCGCCAATTGCTGATCCGACATACTCAGGCACGGTTGCCAATGGTCGACTTCGGCTACCAGCCGTTCGGTAAAGGCATCGCGGCGCGAACTGTTGGAATAGCAAAATACTTCCACCTGCGATTTGTCGTGGCTGGCGAATACCGGCTCGATAAAGTACGACACCGCATGTTCGCGAAAATCGCCGGAGACGTAACCGATTTTCAAGCGCCGATGCGGGTCGCGCCCGTTGCGGTGCGCCGGCCAATTGGGTTTCAGGCTGCTTTCAAACCGCTCGCCAAAGTGTCTATGGGCGACGGCTAATTCTTCCGGCGTCACGCCCGGAATGAATTGCATTGTCATCAATAGATTGTCGTGTGTCTTTTGATTGTCGGTCTTCAGCGTCATCGCCTTTTGATAGCAGGCTAGTGCTTCCTGCGGTCTGCATAGTGCTTGCAGGGCGACTCCGACGGAAAACTGCGCTTCCGAATAATCGGGATCGATTTGCGATGCCTGCTGGTAGAGTGCAAGCGCTTGCGCAAAATCCCCGTAGTCGTAATACACCATCCCGAGGTTGATGTAGGCGCGCACGTAATCGGGACGGATTGCCAGCGTTTGCTCGAAGCAAGCCTTGGCTTCTTCCAGCTTGTCGTTGGTTTGCAGCGACACGCCGAGATTGTTGAGGGAATTGATATCGGCGGGGTTTGCTGCCAATGCCTGCCGATAACAGGCGATGGCGGCGTCGGCCTTGCCTTGTTCCTGCAGACTGCCGCCGAGGTTGCAAAGAATGTCGACGGCGTCCGGCTTGATGATCAAGGCGGCGCGATAACATGCTTCGGCCTCTTCCAGTTTTCCTTGCGCTTGCAGCGTGCAGCCAAGGTTGTAGTGCGCTTGCGCATTCCCTCCATCGAGTTCGATGGAGCGGCGAAAACAGGCGGCGGCTTCGTCCAGTTTGCCTTCCAGGTTGAGCAAGCCGCCCAGATCGCTGTGTGCGGGCGCGTCCGTCGGATTTTCCGCAAGCGCTTGTTGGATGAGCTCTATCGCGCGTCGATTGTCGCCCGCCTGGTGCGCGATCAGGCCCTGCGCGTGCAAAGCTGCGGCATTGCGCGGATCGATGCGCAAAATCTCGCGGTAGACAGTTTCCGCCGCTTGCAGACGCCCCGCCACGCGGTGTTCGGCGGCGAGCCGGTGCAGAACCGATAAATCGTTGCCAGCTGCTTTTAGCATAGTTTGTCGCTGCGCTGTTTAATATTCAACCAGCGCCAGATTAGCAGAATCCTGGAAAAACAAATCAAGAAAAAGCGGTACATAAGAGGCTGGTCTTGACGGCAATGCATCGGATGCGGTCTACTGGTGTTCCGGTTAGTGAATGTTTATTGAATAGTTGACCCAATATGCCCGACATCAAGCTCTACCAAATCGTCTATTCTCAAAAAACCCTGGAAAATATCGGCGCCGGCTATCTTCCTTTGGATAACCTCGACGGCGCGCGCAACGATTGGCGCGAATATTGGCCGATCCGCAAATTTCTACTCTCCGAGCCTTTGGCGGAGGATTGCTGGTACGGTTTCTTTTCGCCGCGCTTCGCGGAGAAAATCGGTTTGAGCCATGCGCAGGTGCAGGATTTCATCCGTTCGTCGCCGCCCGCAACCGATGTCGTGACATTCAGCCCGCAGCCAGATATGGGCGCGTTTTTCCTCAATGTATTCGAGCAAAACGAAGTATTCGACCCTGGTTTTCTGCCCGCCAGCGAGGCGTTCCTGGCGTCGATCGGCATGTCCATACCGCTGGGGGCGCTGGTCATGGATTCGCGCCAAATCGTGTTCAGCAATTATTTTGTCGCGCGACCGGCATTTTGGCGGGACTGGCTTGCTTTGAATGAAAAGCTGTTTGCGGTGTGCGAAGGGGCGGAAAGTGCGTTGCAGCAATCCTTGCTGCACGCCACCACCTACACCGGTGCGGTGCAGCGCAAGGTGTTCCTGATGGAACGCATCGCATCCTTGCTGTTGACCGTCAATCCCGCGTGGAAGGTGCGCGCCTACAACACCTTCGCCTGCGCGTGGTCGGCCAGCAAATTGGGCGACAACAGGCAGGATGCGGTCATCAGCGACGCGTTGAAAATCGCGATCCGCGAACAAGGTTATCCGCAGTATTTGAGCGCGTTTGCCGCCATACGCGATAAATTGCGGTAAACGGGGAGCGACAGGCAGCCATGAAAAGTCTTAGCATCTATCAAATATATTACGACGACGCGACCCGCGCCGGCCTCGACCCCTTGTTCATCCCATTGGATAACGCAAACAACGAGCGCCCGGATTGGCGCGAATATTGGCCGATTCGCAGATTTTTGTTGAACAATCCGCTCGACGAGAATACCTATTACGGCTTTTTTTCTCCCAAGTTCCAGGCCAAGACCGGCTTGAGCGGGCGCACGGTAGTCGACTTTATCGAAGAGAACGAGGCCGAAGTCTATTTTTTCTCGCCCTTCGTCGAACAACAGGCATTTTTCATCAATATTTTTGAACATGGCGACGCGAATCATGCCGGGTTAATGGATGCGATGCAGCAATTTGTTTCATCGGTTGGTATTGCGGTCGATTTGCGCTCGCTTGTTTGCGATTTCAACAATTCAATTTTTTCCAATTATTTCGTCGCCAAAGCGAAGTTTTGGCGCAAATGGCTGGAATTGGGCGAACATTTGTTTGCTCTTTCCGAAGCCGCAGACAACCCTTTGGCCACGCGCCTGAACGCACCGACCGACTATCACGCGCAGGTCGGCGAGGTCGGCTTGAAGGTCTTCATGATGGAGCGGCTGGCTACGCTCATGTTGATATGCTATCAATTTTCTGCCAAGGCCTACGATCCGTTCGCCATCACCCGCAGCGGCATTCCCGCATCTCGGCTCGATCACGAGATGCGCATTGCCAATGCGCTCAAAATGGCGTTTTTGAGTACCAGGGACGGGCGCTATATCGAATCGTTTGCGCGATTCCGAAATTCAGTATTAGCCGGCTTGCGATTGCCGTGAGCCGCCGAACGAATAGAAGCTGCTTTCACGCTATCCTCAGGCAATTGGTTAGTCCTTCCTTGTTGATACTATGCAAATTGATCGATAATGCGACGAAAGAGCATGCGTAATGAATGAGCAGCAGGATGTCTTGCCGAGACTGAATCTCTATCACAACGAGATTGAGCCGGCGATTGCATCGAAAATCGAGAATGGCGAATACGAGCAGGCGCTGTATGCGATCGCGTCCGGCGTGGCCTCGTTCAACATGATTCCCTATGTATTCGGCCACACCCTGTTCCTGGCCGGATTCGACCGCTTGCTGCTGCAACTCGGCCAGCGCATGCACGACGATCCCGAAGGCAAGGCCGAATGGACGCCCGGCACGGCGCGCTTGATTATCCTGTCCGAGTTCTACAATAGCGGTGGCCATTCCTTGGTGACTGCCGATCTGGTGCAGGCGATGGGCGGCGCGGTCGTGGTGCTGACCGACCTGTTCGGCAAGTACCTTAAAGGCACGGAAAAAATCGAAACCGCGACCGAGCGTATGCCGATGGCGATGGTGCACCGCTTGCAAAAACTCGGTATTTCAGAGAAAGTGCGCGAACTTCAAACCATTTTCCGCGCGGTACGCCCCCAAAGCGTGATGTTCATGGTGCATCATCCGGACCCTATCGCGTTCGTCGCCGCTGTCAGCCTGCCGCGTTCGGTGAAAAAGATCTTCATGCATCATTGCGACCATAATCCGGCGCTCGGCGGCACGCTGGAAGATTACGTGCATGTCGATTTCACCCGTCACATCCAGCATTTCTGCGAGCAGCACTTGCAACGCAAGTCGATCGTGTTGCCTTTGTTCGTCGAAGATCGCGGCGTCAAAACCTTTTCGCAGCCGGTGCCGAATGCAATGAATATCGTCACCGCCGGCTCCTCCACCAAATACAAGTTCGATGGGCCGTTCGCCTATCATCTGGTGGTTGCCGGAATATTGGCCGCGACCGGCGGGCACTATTGGCATATCGGGTCGTTGGGCGATTCGGCGCCGGAATTCATCCGCGCCACCTTGCGCGAGCGCGGCATCGATCCGGCGCGCTTTACCTATATGCCGTCGGTGCCGTCGTTGTGGGATACGCTCAAGGAAATCGACGCGCACGTCTTTCTCAATTCGTTTCCGGTGGCCGGCGTGCGCGGCGCGATCGAGGTGCAGGGTTGCGGCTATCCGCTGGTGTATTTCGCGCTGGATGACCGGCCGCCGCTGTTGCGGCATACGGAGTTGTTCGCCGACCTGGATCTGGGCTGGCGCTCGATCCCCGAACTGATCGATAAACTGAAACTGGCCGGCGAAAATCATGCAGAGCGCGTGGCCCGCTCGCGGCAATTCTATCTGCAAGGCTATGGCAGGGAAGTTTTCATGCGGGCGGTGGACGAAGTGTTAAGCTAATAATAGGTGTGGAGAGGAGTCAACATGAAAGCAGTCATACTCGCGGGCGGATTGGGCACGCGGCTCAGTGAAGAAACGACGATCAAGCCGAAGCCGATGGTCGAAATCGGCGGCAAGCCGATCTTGTGGCATATCCTGAAGTCTTACTCGGCGCACGGCATCAACGAATTCGTGATCTGCTGCGGCTACAAGGGCTATGTCATCAAGGAATTTTTCGCCAACTATTTTTTGCATACGTCGGATGTCACCTTCGACCTGCACTACAACACGATGGAAGTGCATTCGCGCCATGCCGAACCGTGGAAGGTGACGCTGGTCGACACAGGAGACGACACGCTGACCGGCGGTCGCCTCAAGCGGGTCCGCAAGTACGTCGAAAACGACGAGGCGTTTTGCTTCACCTATGGCGACGGCGTGGCCGATATCGACATCGCTGCATCGATTGCCTTCCACAAGCAGCACGGCAAGCTCGGCACCATGACCGCAGTGCAACCGCCCGGACGGTTCGGCGCAATCGAAATCGAAGGACAACGCATCTTGAGCTTCCGGGAAAAGCCGCGCGGCGACGGCAGCTGGATCAATGGTGGCTATTTCGTGTTGTCGCCGAAGGCTATCGATTACATCGAAGGCGACAGCACGATTTGGGAAAAAGACCCGATGGAAGGATTGGCCAGGGATAACCAGATCGACGCCTTCTTCCATTCCGGCTTTTGGCAGCCGATGGACACCTTGCGCGACCGGGTGTTGCTGGAAGACTTGTGGCAAAAAGGCGCTGCGCCCTGGAAGCAATGGCCATGACGCCGGAATTCTGGCGCGGCAAGCGGGTATTCCTGACCGGGCATACCGGCTTCAAGGGAAGCTGGTTAAGCCTGTGGCTGCAGCAGTTGGGCGCTGTTGTGACCGGCTATGCATTGCCGCCGCCGACCGAACCGAGTCTGTTCGCGGTCGCCGATGTCGGCAAGGGAATGACGTCGATCATCGGCGATATTCGCGATGGCGCAGCCCTCACGCGCGCGCTGCAAGACGCGCGCCCCGAGATCGTGATTCACATGGCGGCGCAGGCATTGGTGCGGTACTCGTATGCGCACCCGGTCGACACCTATTCGACCAACGTGATGGGCTTGGTCAACCTGTTCGAGGCGGTGCGCGCGACCGAGGGAATTGCGGCGGTGGTCAACGTCACCAGCGACAAGTGCTACGAAAACAAGGAGTGGCTGTGGGGCTACCGCGAGAACGAGGCGCTCGGCGGCTTCGATCCCTATAGCAATAGCAAGGCTTGCGCGGAACTGGTGACTGCCGCTTACCGCAACTCTTATTTCCACCCGGAGCATCACGCCGAACACGGCGTGGCCCTGGCCTCGGCGCGCGCCGGCAACGTCATCGGCGGCGGCGATTGGGCGCAGGATCGCTTGATACCCGATATGATGCGCGCCATTGCCGCCGGCGCAGCAGTCGATATCCGCAATCCCGGAGCGATCCGCCCGTGGCAACATGTGCTGGAACCCTTGTCCGGTTATCTGGCGCTGGCCGAACATTTGTTTCTGCACGGCGCAAGCTATGCAGAAGGCTTCAACTTCGGCCCGCACGATAGCGATGCCCGTCCGGTAGAATGGATCGTCGAACGGATTTGCAAATCATGGGGCGAGGGTGCGGCATGGCGTCTGGATGGCACGCCGCAACCGCATGAAGCGACGTACCTGAAGCTCGATTGCGCGAAGGCCAAGGCCCGCCTGGGTTGGCAACCGCGCTGGAGCCTGGCGCAAGCGATTGAGCGGATCGTCGCCTGGCACAAGGCGCATCAGGCGCAGGCCGATATGCGGGCGTTGACGCTGCAACAAATTCTCTCTTATCAAAACTCTTCAATCGGGTCGCAGTCATGAGCGCAGCACAGTCGAAAGAACAACTCCGGCAACAAATCCTGGAACTGGTCGCCCAATACGGCGCGCTGGCAAGCATGCCGACGCCATTTCAGCCGGGCGTCACCGTGGTGCCGCCGGCCGGCAAGGTGGTCGGCGCGCCGGAAATGAAGATGATGGTCGAGGCGTCGCTCGATGCATGGCTGACGACCGGGCGCTTCAACGACCAGTTCGAGGCCAGGCTGGCGAAGCTGATCGGCGTGCAGCATTTGATTACCGTCAATTCCGGCTCATCTGCCAATCTGGTGGCATTCTCCACGCTGACCTCGCCCAAGCTCGGCGCGCGTGCGATCAAGCCGGGGGACGAGGTGATCGGCGTGGCGGCCGGGTTCCCGACCACGGTCAATCCTATCCTGCAATTCGGCGCGGTGCCGGTATTCGTCGATGTCGAACTGGGCACTTACAATATCGACGCCAGCAAAATCGAAGCGGCGATTTCCGACAAGACGCGCGCCATCATGCTGGCGCATACGCTGGGCAATCCGTTCAATCTGGATGTTGTCGTGGCGTTGTGCAAGAAGTATAACTTGTGGTTGATCGAGGATTGCTGCGATGCGCTCGGCTCGACTTATCGCGGGCAGATGGTTGGCACTTTCGGCGATATCGGCACCGTCAGCTTTTACCCGGCGCACCATATCACGATGGGCGAGGGCGGTGCGGTGTTTACCAACAATAGCGAACTGAAACAGATTGCCGAATCGTTCCGCGACTGGGGCCGCGATTGCTATTGCGCGCCGGGCAAGGACAATACCTGCGGCAAGCGTTTTTGCTGGAAGCTGGGCGCACTGCCGGAAGGCTACGACCACAAATACACGTATTCGCACCTCGGCTATAACCTGAAGATTACCGACATGCAGGCCGCCTGCGGCTTGGCGCAGATCGACCGCGCGGCAGGCTTCATCCAGGCGCGCAAGGACAATTTCGCTTATCTGAAAGAGCGGCTGGCAAGCTGCGCCGAATTCCTGATCTTGCCGGAAGCCACCGAGCATGCAGAGCCATCGTGGTTCGGATTTCCTTTGACGCTGAAACCGGCGGCAAATGCCAGCCGCGTCGATTTGCTGACTTACCTGGATCAATACAAGATCGGCACGCGCCTGCTGTTTGCCGGCAATCTGACGCGCCAGCCTTACATGATCGGGCGCCAGTACCGGGTGTCCGGGGAACTGGTCAATACCGACCGCATCATGCACGATACCTTCTGGATCGGCGTCTATCCGGGATTGACGCGCGACATGCTGGATTTTGCCGTCGATAAAATCGAGGCCTTTTTCGGCGTCAATTTCTAGGGCCGCGATGAACGTATTGCCTACCGCCTTCCCCGGCTGTTTCCAACTCGTGCCCGATATTCGGCGCGATGAACGGGGCTGCTTTGTGAAGGTGTTTCACGAAGATATTTTCCGGCAACATGGATTGCGCACCGATTTCGCCGAAGAATATTATTCCGTCTCGCGCCAGCGCGTGCTGCGCGGACTGCATTTCCAGACGCCACCGCGCGAGCACGCCAAGCTGGTGTATTGCGTGCAGGGCAGCGTGCTCGACGTGGTAGTCGATTTGCGCGCCGGCTCGCCCACGTATGGGCAGCATATCGAATATACGCTGAGCGAGGATAATGCGCACATGCTGTATTTGCCGGCAGGCGTAGCGCATGGATTTTATACCCTCAGCCCGCAGGCGCTGATGATGTACAAGGTCACTTCCACCTATGCGCCGGACAACGACAGCGGGATACTATGGAGTTCGATTGGCCTCGACTGGCCTGACGCCGAACCTATCCTGTCGGAGCGCGATTGCCGTTTCGTCGCATTGGCGGATTTTGTGTCGCCCTTTAGCTTCCAAGGAGAATCATGACGCAACGCGCAATCCTGCTCACCGGGGCCACCGGCTTTATCGGCTCGCACCTGGTTCGACGCTTGATCGGCGACGGCTGGCGCGTGCATGTTGTCGTGCGGGCGGAATCGAGCCGCGTTCTGCTCGATGGCCTGGGCGACGATGTTTGTTTTCATGTGCATGACGGCACGACTGAAGGCATGATTAAGATCGTCAAGGATGCGGCGCCGGTCGCGGTATTTCATTTGGCGTCGTTGTTTCTGGCGCAGCATACGGCGGGCGATGTCACGCGCCTGATGCGCTCGAATGTGGAATTCCCCGCGCAATTGTTGGAGGCGATGGCCGTCAACGATGTGCGCATGTTGATTAACACCGGCACCTCGTGGCAGCATTTTCGCAACCTGGAATACAATCCGGTTTGCCTGTACGCGGCGACCAAGCAGGCGTTCGATGCGATCCTGCGGTTTTATGTCGACAACAATGCGTTTAAGGCGATTACGCTCAAGCTGTTCGATACCTATGGCCCCGGCGATCCGCGCCCGAAATTGGTCAACCTGTTTCAGCGCGCAGCGGTTTCCGGCGCTGCGTTGGCGATGTCGCCGGGCGAGCAGTTGATCGATCTGGTCTATATCGACGACGTGGTCGACGCCTTCATGGTCGCCTTCGCGCGTTTGCAGGCCGGCTTGGTGGAGGCGTTGGAGGAATACGGTATCTCGTCGGAAGCGCCGTTGCCCTTGAAGGAGGTCGCGGCGACCTACGCGCGGGTCAGTGCTTGCCCGTTGAATATCGACTGGGGCGCGCGCGCATATCGACCGCGCGAGGTGATGCAGCCCTGGACTGCATTTGAAAGATTGCCGGGCTGGCATCCCAAGGTCGATTTGGCGAGCGGGTTCGCGCGTTGCTTGTAGCGGCGTATCGCCCCGGCAGCACTTGTAATATATTTAAAAACTTTACTGTCCGATAGCGTGTGGCCCTATGTTGAAAATGTTTTCGATTACCCACGATCAGGTTGCCAATCCCTTGCCCAGCGGATGGATCGAGCCATTTGCGATTGGGGATTTGGCGCGCGCCTCCACCGGATACACCTATCGCGACAATGGCGGCGGCGACAATATCGCGCGCCTGCATTCCTGCTTCAGCGAATTGACTGCCCATTATTGGGCTTGGAAAAATCTGGAAAAGACCGAATATATCGGCTTCTGCCATTACCGCAGGTATTTCAACCTGCTGGAGACCCCGCAAATCCATGTTCAACAATTGGTTGCGCAAGGCTCGCCCGAGGTGTTGGGTTTTCTCAACCAGGACGAGCAAAAGCAGAGAGCCTTGCAGATATTGCAAACCTCGGATGTGATTGCGCCACGCCAAAGCTGCCTGCCAACGACGATTCGCGATCAGTTTTACCAAAATCATCCGTCTTTCGTCTGGGACGAGTTCGTGCGCGTCGTCGAACAGGTATCGCCGCCTTGGTTGAGCAAATATCTTCCGTGGTTTGACGTGGCGCACGAAATCAGGTGGTTTCCCATTTTCATTACGCGTTGGGAAATATTCGAGGAATACTGCACGCTGCTGTTCGACGTGTTGTTCCTGGTCTTCCAGCGTATCGGTGCATTGGCGCCGGTAGAGGGCGCAAGATTTCAGCCGACCCGCTACCCCGCCTTCCTGGCAGAGCGCTTTCTGATGCTTTATTTGCACGCAAAAGGGTTGCGTGTATACGGCGCACAATTGGTGATTTTGCAAGGGGCCTAACAGTTTTCAAGCGCCATATGCCGTATGGCGCTCGCGGTTTCGCGGCAAATTCTTGCTGCCGTTAAAGATATCCCTCGTTTGACCGATAGATTTCGTAGAGCCTCGTCGACATTGCGACTGGGTGCCATCGCTTTCAACATTTTTGTCTGTTTTTGCCGCCGGCTAGTGGTGGTCAAGCCATTCGGTCTCCGGTTTGGGTTAAAGAAATTGAAAGCTTAGGATGCTGGCGATTAATACCAATGTTCCTTCGCTGTTCGTGCAACAAGCAATGACGGCATCGGAGGGCAAGGTCAATTCGGCAATACAACGACTATCGACCGGATTGCGCATCAATAGCGCAGCGGACGATGCCGCAGGCTACGCGATCATCGGACAGATGACCGCCCAGATCAATGGATACGATCAAGCCGGCCAAAACGCCAATGACGGTATCTCGCTGCTGCAAGTGGCAAATGGCGCAATCGCCCAAATGACGGAAAATTTTCAGAAAGTCCGCACCTTGGCGGTCCAGTCCGCCAATGCCACGTACACGGCAGCCGACCGCCAGGCGCTACAGACCGAAGTCAACCAGTTGATTGCCGCAAACAGCCAAATCGCCCAACAAACGAATTTCGATGGCACCAATTTGCTCGATGGCACCTTTACCGCGCAACAATTGCAAATTGGCGCGAATGCCAACCAGACGCTGCAGCTTACCATTCCTGCCGCCTTCACCAATTCCACCGGCGGCACGGAAACGGTCAACGTGCCCTTGCAGCAGGCCAGCGTGTCCGGTCAAACCGTGGCGGCACTGTCGGCGGGGGATTTGAAGATCGACGGCACTGCGATCGGCGCGTCGGTTGCCGGGGCGCAGCCCGGCCAATCGAGTTCCAGCGCCTGGGCCATCGCCAATGCGATCAACAATGCGATCAACAATGCCGGCATTGCGAATTTCACGGCGACGGCGAGCACGTCAATCAGTTCCAGCGTGCAAAGCGTAGGCCATTTTTCTGCCGGCGCGCTGTCGATCAATGGGGTGGCTCTCGGAGCATTTTCCGGCACTAGCGGCGCCGATCTGGCTGCCAGTCTGGGCGGTGCAGTCAACACGGTATCGGCCAGCACCGGCGTGACGGCGACGCTGGGCGGATCGAATAGCAGCACCTTGATCCTCACCGCAGCCGATGGCAGGAATATCGATATTGCGCAGTCCGTGTCGGGCCTGGAGCAACAGCTTGGGCTGAGTTCGACGCAAGGCACCGTCACGCTGACCACGACCGCTTCGTCAAATGCGTCGGAAATAAGCATTGCCGGTAACGATCCCGGCAACGCCGGCTTGACTGCCGGGGTCTACCGCTCGGTCGATTCCGGCGGCACGGTTGCCGTTCCGATTGCGGTGGACGGATCGGTTGCCGATGTCAGCAGCGCCGCCACAGCCGAGCAAACGATCAGTTATATCGACACGCAAATCGCGGATTGCAGCAGCATCGCCGCTTATTTGGGCGCCAGCCAGAATACATTGGTGGCGATCCATTCCAACCTGGCCACCGGTTCGGTCAATCTTTCCGCCGCACAGGCGCGCATCCAAGACACCGACTATGCGGCGGCAACCTCGGCCTTGGCGAGCAGCCAAATCCTGCAAAATGCCGGCACCGCCATGCTGGCGCAAGCCAATGAAATGCCTGGACGCTTGATCAAGCTCTTGATCGGTTAGGACAAACCTTTGGCCGCCATCTTGGCCAACATCGCGTCGAAGGTTTCCTTGATTCTTGCGATATACGGATTCTTGTACAGGAATGGCGGATTCTTTTCGTCGTGCACCAGCATGGTCGCATTGGCCTCGAACACAACGATGTTGCCGTCGCGGTCGAGCGAACAGTCGATGCCGCAATAATCGAGGCCGATGGCCGCTGACATCTTGTGGAATGCAGCAAAATGTTCGGCGTTGAAGACGTTTTGCGGCGTCTTGAGGAAGGCTTCCTCTTCTTCGCGCATCCAGGCCTGGTTTGCCATGTCGGTGCGGAAATGATGCACCATCCAGTGGTCGTGGATCGCCAGGTGATACGGCAGGATTTGGCCGTCCAGGCAGATCAGCCGATATTTGCGGTAATAGCCGTCGGCGGCGCGATAGTCGACAAACTCGCTGATGTAAAACGTCGCATCGGGATGGCGCGCCACGAACGCGCTAATCGCGCCGAGATCGTCGACCTTTTCAAAATCGTCGCCGCCGTGGGTGCCGGCGCAACGTATCAAGACCGGCAGCGCGAGTTGCGCGATATGCTCTTGCAACTGGTTGCCGTTCATCTCGCTGGCAGTAAGACGCAGCGTCTTCGGTATGCGGCACAGCGGGATTGCGGCCAGCTTGCGCGCGATCGATTCCCGATCCGTGCCCATGATTTTGCGCGGATGATTGACGATCGGGCGCGCGATGCGGTCGGCTAGCTCGAGCGCCAGCGGCAGCACTTCGTGGCCGTTGTCGGCATCGGCAATCATGTTGACGACAACATCGGCCTTGGCGCGCAGGAGTTCGATATCGTAGCTAAAATCCGGCAATATGCCGACGAAATTGGCTTCGTATCCAGAGTGCCCGGCCAGGTAATTGACCGGCGTCGAACCGGCGCCGGGCGCGTCGAGCAGCAGGACGGAAAAGTCCGGCGTCGGCTTTGTGCAGGGCCAGGTAATCAACGGTTGGATTTGTTGCGCGCGGCGGAACATGACGCGGCTTTCCTCCAACTGGCCGTTCGTCATCAGCACGTTTCCGAGCGTGATGACCGATCCCACGTCCGCCGGGTTGAGCGCAATTGCGCGTTCGAGAAAAGGGATGGCTTCTGTGTTGCGGCTGCGTATGCGGGAGAGCAGGTCGCCCAGCCTTCTATGCGCCTCGGCAAAGTTCGGATCGAGCGCCAGCACCAGCCGATAACTGGCCTCCGCTTCGTCCCAACGGCCCAGGGTGCCGGCGGCGAAACCCAGATTGATGTGCGCCTGGACGAAGCGCGGATCGATTGCCAGCGCCAGCCGAAATTCGATTTCCGCTTCATTGAAGCGTGCCAGTTCGCACAGCAGCGCTCCCAGCGTATCGTGGGTCTGGGCGGAGCCGGGGTTGAGTTTCAATAAACGCCGATAGGACTCCACCGCCTCGTCGCGCCTTCCGAGATGTTGAAAGGCGATGGCCAGATCGTTGTGCGGATCGGGGTCGTTCGGCGTGATCTTGGTGACCCGCGTCAACGGTTCGATCGCATCGGCCAGTCGGCCCGACTTCAACAAGGACTTGCCGAGCGCTTTCCAGCCGAAAAAATGCTCAGGATGGTGTTTGGTGGCGTCACGCGCAGCCGCCGCCAGCTCTTCCCACTGGCCGCCGTTGTAGAGCGCGACCATCCGGTTCATCGTATCGGCCGAAAGCGGCGCTTTTTTTTGCTGGACGCGAGGTGCAAGTCGATTCGCTTTATTGCCCATAGAGGTTTTCCTAGCAGATATTACGCTTTATGCTCCCCTCTCCCGCAGGCGGGAGAGGGGAGTAAAGCGATGTCATGGTTCACCAATCGATTCGTCGACCGCTTTGCCCAGCGGCCACAGCAGATAGGACATGACCGAGCGTTTCCCCACCACGATTTCTGCGGTCAAGGTCATTCCCGGCAGCAGCTTTGCTTGTGGCGGCATATTCTTTAGTTTGGCGTTGCCGAAGGTGATCCGGCTCAGGTAGAAAGCGTCGGTGCCCTGCGCCAGCAAGGACGGATTACCGAGATTGTCGCGCCGGAACGCATCTTCGCTGATGGTCTTGATCTGCCCGGTCAGGAAGCCGTGCTTCTGGAACGGGTAGGCATCCAGTTTCAAGCGCGCGGTATCGCCCACCTTGACGTAGCCGGTGTCGATGGAGTCGATCTGCACCTCGGACTCCAGTTCCGTATCGAGTTGCACCAGCGTAAACAAGGTTTCCGCCTCGCGGATCACCGATCCTTGCGACAGCTTGGCGATATCGAGCACCACCGAATCGGTCGGCGCAACCAGCGTCACCAGTTTGTGCCGGCGGTCGGCCTTGCGCAGTTGTTCGGTTTGCGTGTCGCGGTCGTGCGCCGTGGCCAGCAAGTCTTCCATCATTTTTTGCCGCCAGCCGAGCTCGAACGCCGTCTTTTCCGCTTCCGACGCGGCCAACTGGCGTCTTAATTCCTGTTCCTTGTTTTTCGCCAATTGCATGTCGCGCTCGACTTCCAGCCGCTTGTCGCGCGCTTCCAGCAAATGCACGCGCGCGCCGAATTGCTGCGCCACCAATTTCTCTTGCATGCTTTCGATCTCTTGCAGCGATTTGACGCGGGTCTCCAGGATTTGCTGATCGTGCCGATTGGTGTCCAGCGCCGCGTGCAGGCCGGCGATGGTTTCGCTGAGTTTTTCCATCTGCGCCTTATAGTTGGCTTGGCGCTCGGAAGATAACTCCGCCTCCATCTTGCTGTCCGCATTCGCAAGGGGATTTTGCGGCGGATGTTTGCCGGCCAGTTCCGCTTTCAGTCTTTCGGTCTGGTTGTCCAGGCTTTCGATATGCGTTTTCAGCTCGGCCTGATCGGCTTCGGCAAAGGTCGAGTCCAGCGTCGCCAGTTTTTGGCCTTTTTTCACGACTTGGCCGATTTGCACGTCGATGCTTTGGATCACGGCAGTTTCCAGCGGTTGCACGACGATATTCGGCAACGGAGTGACGACGCGGCCGTGCGCCACCACCACGCGGTCCACCTTGGAAAAAGTGGCCCACAGCAGAAACGAGATAATCGTCAAGACCAGCACGTACAAGGTGGAACGCGCGCTGCGCGGCAGCGGGCGTCGTTCGATTTCATCGGCGTCCGGCAAAAACTCGATGGCCGTGGCGTCCGCCTTTTTTTCGCTCGATGGCGAGTTTGCGTGAGGACTCACAGGTGGCTTGTTTGTTGGTTCCATAATTGTTGATAAGTTGCGCAGCGTAACAGCAATTCCTCATGCCGGCCGCTGTCGATCAATCGGCCTTGCTGCATGACCAGGATGGTGTCGGCATTGACCAGCGTCGACAGTCGATGCGAAATCATCACGACCGTGCGCCCGACTGCAATGCGCGACAGGTTGCGAATGAAGATCGCCTCGCTTTCGGGATCGAGCGCGCTGGCGGCTTCGTCGAGAATCAGGATGCGTGGCTGCGACAGCAGGCAACGGGCAATCGACAGCCTTTGCTTTTGGCCGCCGCTCAGGTTGGCGGCATTTTCTTCCAGCAGGGTATCGTAGCCTTGCGGCAGGCGCTCGATGAATTCGTCGGCGCCGGCGGCTTCGGCAGCGGCGACGATTTCCTCGAAGGAGGCATCCGGCTTGGTCAGCGAAATGTTTTCCCGCACCGTGCCGCGAAACAGGAAATTTTCCTGCAACACCACGCCGGTCTGACGCCGCAGGTGCGACAAGTCGATTTCGCGGGCGTCGGTGCCGTCGAAGCGGATGATGCCTTCCTGCACCGGGTACAGGCCTTGGATCAGTTTGGTCAGCGTGGTCTTGCCGGAGCCGCTGCGACCGACGATGCCCACCACCGAGCCTGCGCCAATCGTGAAGCGGGCGCGGTCGAGCGCGGCGGCGGTGGCGCCGGGATAGCGGAAGGTCACGTCTTCGAAGGTGATTTCGCCGTCAAGCTGCGGGCGCAGGCCGCCGGCGCCGACCCGGCCTTCGGGAGCGCGATTCATCACTTCGGCCAGCATGCGCACCGACAATGCGGTTTCCTGGTATTCGTTGACCAGGGCGACGATCTGGATCAACGGCCCGATCACGCGCCCGGAAATCATCTGGAACGCAATCAACGCGCCGACCGACAAGGTTTGCGCAAAAACGTCTTGCGCGCCGATCACGATGATGATGACCGGAAGCAGTTTCCCGAGGAAATCGGTAATGGCATTGCCGCTGAGGGAAATTTCCCCGACCCGGAAGTGCATCGTGATCGCTTGCGCCGACAATTGATCCCAGTTGCGGCGCTGCGCCGGCTCGATCGCCAGCGCCTTGACGGTGCGCATGCCGTGGATGGTTTCGACCAGCATCGCCTGACGCCGGCCCTCAGCGGTATACAGCGCGTTGAGACGCCGTTGAAACGTGGGAACCAGGCCGGCGACAATGGCGGCGATGATCGCAGCGAATACGAGCGTGATGCTGGCCAGCTTGATCGAATAGGAAAACAGGATAGGGATGAAAATCAAGAGCGCGGTAGCATCTAGCCCGGTGAAGAACAGACGCCCGGTCAGGAATTGCCGAATCCGTTCGAGTTGCTGCATGTGCCGCACGATGACGCCCGCCGTCGTGGTCTCGAAATAATCGATCGGCAAGGACAGCAGGTGGCCGAACGTGCGGCGCGTCAGGCGCATGTCGATCTTGTTGGTCGCCGACAATGCCATGTACTGGCGCAGGAAGCCGAATATGGCGTCGAAGACCAGGGCGATCACGATGCCGACCGCCAGCACCCACAAGGTCGAGGTGCTTTGATGCACCAGCACCTTGTCGATCACCAACTGGAAGAAAATCGGCGAAGCCAGCGCCAACAGGTGCAGCATCAGCGCGGCAATCGCGATATCGCGAAACGCCGCCTTCTGCTTCAGGATTTCGGGAATGAACCAGCGCAGGCCGAATGGCTGGTTGGGGTCGGCGATCGCATGTTCGCGTTTGAGGAATACGACATCGCCATCCCAGCGTTCGATAAATTGCTCGCGGGCGAACAATTCGACGCCGCCGGCCTCGGCCAGCGGATCGAGTATCGCAACGCGGCCGCCGTGCTCGGCGCGGGCGCCGACGATGATGACGCTGTTGCCGTCCTTGAGCCGGGCCAGGATAGGAAAAACGCCGCCCTGGGCAAACAAGCCGTCCCAGGAGAGCTTGTCGAACTTGGCTTTCAAGCCGATTTCGGCGGCGATGCGCAACAAATTGGATGGCGACGGCTCTTCGTCGGCCAGCGCATTGTCATGGATGATGCGCTCTGGATTGACCTGGATGCCGTGATGTTGCGCAATCGCAGTCAAGCATTGGATGGCGGAGTGTTGGTAGGATACGGACATCGTCTATAGTGTCGAAATGAATTGCCGGGCGCAGCACGAAGGGGCGGTCATTGCGAGGCAGCCCTCTGCAAAGGGCGCTCGCCGCCCGCCAATTGCTCGAGCATGGCGCTGAACTCGGCGACGAATTTATGGGTATTCATGGCGGCGCTGCGCGTTTTCGCCATCTTCAATTGCTCCGCGCACTGCGCTTGCAGCAATTTGTCGTTGGCGAAGGCGATGGCTTTTTCTTCATAGCCGGCAGCGTCAAAAGTAATCAATTGTTCCAGGCCGACCGAGCGCAACAGGCTGCCCGCCATGCGCGACACATAACTGCGGCCTGACAGCGTCACGATCGGCAATCCCGCCCATAGCGCGTCGTTGGCGGTGGTGCCGGCATTATAGGGGAAGGTGTCGAGGAAGAGATCGGCAGCGCCGAAACGCGCCAGATAGTCTTCCGGCGCCACCCGGCCGGCAAAATACAGGCGGTCGGTGTTGACGCCATGCGCCCGCGCTGCGGACAGCATGTTCGCCTCGGCCCATTGGTTGTCGCGCAGCAGCCACAGGATGCTGTCCGGCACGCGCCGCATGATGCGCATCCAGGACTCGAACATTTCCGGCGTGATCTTGTAATTATTATTGAATGCGCAAAAAACAAATTTTCCAGCCGGCAAGTCGTATTTCACGGGATCGTCGACGATAAGTTGGGAGCGGGTATCGTCGGCGACTTGGAAGCTGTCCGCCAGGTAAATCGGCTGTTCGGTGAAATACGGCGCCAGTTCATCGGGAAAAATGAATTGGTCGGCAATCACGTAATCGACGTTCGGGATGGCAGAAGTGCCGGGATAGCCGAGGTAGGCGATCTGCGCGGGCGCCGGGCCGTGCGCGACGATGTTGGGGCGGGCGCCGGCAGTCAAGCCTTGCAAGTCGACCAGCACGTCGATTTCCTGCTCTTGAATCAGGCGCGCTGCGGCCTCGTCGGCAATCTCGGAAATATCGACGAAGCGATCGAAAGCGTCGATCACCCGCTTGCGGAATGCGGTATCGTCGCTGCGGCTCCAGCCGAAACCGAGCACCTCGAAGCGACTGCGGTCGAGCAGTTCGAATAAACGCACCGTCAGCAGGGAGACCGCATGCAGGCAAAAATCGCCCGACAGGAAACCGATCCTGATCTTGCGATGGCCGTAATTGAGGCCCTGCGGCACCAGGCGCGCAACCGGGTACACATGCTTGCCGACGAAGGTGCGAGCGGTCTTCAGCAGGCGCGCAGGGTCGTCGCTCAAGCCAAGGATCGCCAGCGGCGAAGCGGCATCCCACATCGTGTCGGTGCTTATGCCCGGCAAGCTGCGCATGATCGGCCATTTGCACTGTTTTTGCCGCAGATGCAGCCAATGGTATAGCGCATCGCTCTGCGCGGGGTCGAGCGCAAGGCTCTGGCGCAGCATCTCCTCGGCTTCTTCGTAGAGATGAAACTTGTCGTACAAGCGGCCCAGCCCATTCAGGTAGAGCTTGTGGGTATCGCTTTGCTCCGGCGCTTGCAGGCTTTCCTGGTCGAGCGAGGCCTTCCAATGGTCGATGGCGGCTTGCAAGCGGCCCTGCTTCTCCATCTGGACGCCCAAATTGTAGTTCGCTTGCGGGAAATCTCTTTTCAAATGCACTGCCTGCCGGTAGGCCGCTTCCGCTTCGGACTGGCTGCCGGTGTCCGCCAGCAGCACGCCCAGATTGAAATAGGCGGCATATTCCAGCGCCGGGTCCGGTTTCTTCAGCCAGGCGCGGTACAAGCCGATGGCTGCCAAGCGATCGCCGGCTGCAATCAGCGATTCGGCAGCGGAAATCAGTTGAAATAGCCCTAGCTGGCCGGTTTCAGCCTGGACCAGCAATTGCTGATACGGAAGGGGGGCGACCTCTGGAATCATGTATTCAATCTCAGTTAATCGATTTGCGCAAATTGCCCGGTAATCATTTCCGGGTACAGTCTACAATCCTAATTTTGCTTGTGCAATAAATGCATCGCTTTCTTTGCGCGCGCATTTTTGCACTTTTCCTTTATACCGCAACGAGGTGTTGGTGGGATGCGCCGAATAGACGGGCTTTTGCTTGTCAATCAAGCGCAAGGACTGCGCCGAATTACTTCACGGCTGTCGCCAGGAAGCCGCTGCCGCCTGCGTTGTTTAGCCCGGCATGCTTGAGCAGTTCCGTTTGCGTGCCGATTTGGCTTGCCCTGGTGGTCGGGTTGCCGTTGGCATCGAATTGCTTCAAGATGTCGACGATGCCGTCGACCTTGCCGGCAACCGCGAGATAGCCGGCAGCGCCGGCATTGGGCATAGTCGAATTGCCCGTAGTGGCCGTCGGCGTTGCCGTTCGTATGTCGAACGATGCCATAGCCTGCACCAGGCTGCTCACTTTTTCACGCAACGTGGCGCTGCCGGGTGTCACGGATGGTGTCGGCGCAGGCGCGCTCGAAGCGGCAATCCTGCTGCTCAATGCCGCAGCTAGCCGTCTCCTTTGTTCAAAGGTCAAGGCGACGAATTGCGCGCTCGTGAGCGCATGAATTTGCGCCGAAGTCAAACCATTCAAGGTCTGGTTGGTGGTCATCGCCGCCAGCTCGGTGGTCGTCATTGCGGCGATTTGAGCGGTCGTCATCGCCCGTATCTGGGTCGTCGTAAAAGCCACGATGTCGTCGGTCGAAAGTCCGGCGATTTCAGACGTCGATATTGCCGCAACGGCAGCCGTGCGTAGCGCAGCGATATCGGTGGTCGACAGCGCGGCAAACTGGGCGCTGCTCAATCCTTTGCTTACTTGCGCGCTGCTCAATGCCGCTACTTGAGCGGTGGTGAGCGCGACGATTTGGTCGGTGCTCAAGCCCTGGTTGATTTGGGCGGTGGTCAGCGCTGCAATGTCGGCTGTGCGCAGCACCGCGATTTGCGCCGTGGTTAGGGCGGCAACCTGGTCCGTGGTGAGTCCCTGGGCGACCTGGGCAGTGGTCAACGCGGCGATTTGCGCAGTCGACATGACTACTAATTGGTCGGTCGATAGGCCCTTGTTGATTTGCGCTGTGCTCAGCGCGGCAATCTCCGCAGTGCGCAGCGCCATCACCTGCGCGGTGTTCAGGGCGGCGATTTGCGCAGTGGTCAAGCCGTGGTTGACCTGGCTGGTGGTCAGCGCCGCAATCTGCGCGGTGCTCATCGCGGCCAATTGTGCGGTGGTCAGGCCGAGATTGAGTTGCGCGGTCGTCAAAGCAGCGACTTGGGAGGTGGTGAGCGCGACGATTTGATCGGTCGACATGCCCAGCGCTATTTGTGCAGTGTTCAGCGCCGCGATATCGGCAGTGCGCAAGGCGGCGATTTCGGCAGTTGTCAGCGTCGCCACCTGATCGTTGTTCAATCCCTTGTTGATTTGCAGCGTGGTGAGCGCAGCAATTTGCGCAGTGGTCATCGCTGCGATCTGATCCGTGCTCATTCCCTGGTTGATTTGCGCGGTGGTCAGCGCCGCGACTTCGGCAGTATGCAACGCAGCGATCTGCGCGGTGGAAAACGCCGCGATTTGGTCGGTCGTCAGGCCGCGATTGACTTGGAGAGTGGTCAGCGCGGCCACTTGCGCGGTGGTCAAAGCAGTCACATCTGCGTCGCTCAGGCCCGAGCCGATCTGGGCAGTGCTTAAAACGGCAATTTGCTTGGTGGTCAAGGCGGCGATTTGATCGGTCGACAGGCCGAGATTGATCTGCATCGTGTTCAACGCCGCCACCTGGTTGGTGCGCAACGCAACAATCTGCGCCGTCGTCAAAGCGGCCACTTGGTCCACCGTCAATCCCTGGCTGATTTGCAAGGTGGTCAGCGCCGCTACCTGGGCGGTGGTGAGCGCCGCCACGTCACTGGTTGTCAATCCCAGATCGATTTGCGCGGTGGTCAAGGCCGCAATGTCGACGCTGCGCAGCGCGGCGATCTGCAAGGTCGAGAGCGCCGCCACTTGGTCAGGGGTCAAGCCGCGATTGACTTGCGCAGTGGTCAGCGCGGCAATTTGCGCAGTCGTCATCGATGCCACTTGGGTGGCGCTCAAGCCCGAGTTGAGTTGCGCTGTGGTCAGAGCCGCGATTTGCGCGGTGCTCATTGCCACGATCTGAGCGGTCGACAAACTGCTGCCGATTTCGCCGACATTGAGCGCCGCGACATCGGCGGTGCGCAAGGCGGCAATCTCGCTCGTGGTGAGGGCGGCAAGCTGGTCGGCAGTCAAACCCTTGCTGACCTGGGCGGTGGTCAATGCCGCAATTTGCGCGGCTGTCAAGGACTCCACTTGATCGGTGCCAAGCCCCTGGCTGATCTGTGCAGTCGTCAGGGCGGCGACGTCGGCGGTTTTCAACGCCGCCATTTGTGCGGTGGTGAGCGCCGAGACTTGATCGATAGTCAGTCCGTGGCTGACCTGGTAGGTTGTCAGCGCGGCGATTTGCGCCGTGGTCAGCGCGGCAACCTGGCCAGTGCTCAAGCCAAGGCTGATTTGCGCGGTGGTCAGCGCGGCAATATCTGCAGTGCGCAAGGCTGCAATCTCTGTGGCAGTCAGCGCAGTGATCTGGTCGGTGGTCAATCCGTGGCTGACCTGGTTCGTGGTCAAGGCGGCGACCTGGCCCGTGGTCAGTGCCGCCACTTGGTCGTTGGTCAAGCCATCGGCGATTTGCGTCGTGGTCAGCACGGCGATGTCGGCTGCTTTGATCGCCGCAATCTGGGCATTGGTCAGGCCGAGATTGATTTGCGTCGTGGTCAGGGCGAGCATTTGCGCAGTTGTCAGCGCAGCTATCTCCGCCGTGGTCACGTACAAATTGATTTCGGTGGTGGTCAAGGAAGCCAGCTGTCCGGTCGACATCGCCGCGAATTGGGTGGTCGTCAGACCCAGGCCGATTTGATTCGTAACCAGCGAGAACACGCCCGGCGTGTGCAATGCGGCGAGTTGCGCCGACGACATCGCACTCAATTGCGCCGCCGTCAAACCGTTGGCCACTTGCATAGAGGTGAGGGCGCCGATCTCGGCAGTCGTCATCGCCGTAATTTGATCGGTGGTGATGCCTAACCTGATTTGGGTCGTCGTCAATGCCGCGACCTGCGCGGTTTTCAGCGCTGCGATCTGCGCAGTCGTCAAATTGCTGACCTGATCGGTCGTCAATCGGCTGATCTGCAGCGTGGAAAGATCGTCGATTTGCGCCGTCGTCAGCGCTTCCAATTGCGTTGCGCTCAAGCCCGCGCTGATTTGCGCTGTCGTCAGCGCTGCGATTTGCGCGCTGCTGAGGAACTGCACCTGGTCGATCGACAGTCCAAGATTGATTTGCGCTGTGCTCAAGGCGGCGATGTCGGCCGTGCGCAACGCTTCGATTTGCGCCGATGTCAACGAGGCAATTTGATCGGTGGTCAATCCCCGATTGATTTGCAACGTGGTCAGCGCGGCGATTTGTGCAGTACTCAGCGCGGCTACTTGGGCGTCGCTCAGGCTGGCGATTTGCGCGGTGGTCAGCGCCGCGATTTGCGCGCTGCTCAGCGCCAGCAGTTGCGCGGTCGACAGGCCGGCATCGATTTGGTCCGTAGTCAATGCCACGACATCGGCAGTGCGCAAGGCGGCGATTTGCGCGGTGCTCAGGGCGGCTATTTGCGCGTCGCTCAGACTGGCGATTTGCGCGGTGGTCAGCGCCGCGATTTGCGCGCTGCTCAGTGCCAGCAGTTGCGCGGTCGACAGGCCGGATTCGATTTGGGCGGTGGTCAAGGCCGCGACATCGGCGCTGCGCAAGGCAGCGATTTGCGCGGTGCTCAATTCCGAGATCTGATCCGTCGTCAAGCCAGAACGGATTTGCGCCGTAGTGAGCGCGGCGATTTGCGCGGTGCTCAACGCGGCCAATTGGTCGGAAGACAGCGCGCCGATATCGGCGGTGGTGAGCGCAGCGATGTCCGCCGTGCGCAGCGCCGCGATTTGCGCCGTCGTCAACGCCGCAATTTGATCGCTGGTCAGGCCGCGACTGATTTGCGCAGTGCCGAGGGCGGCAATCTGGGCGGTCGTCAGCGCAGTCAATTGTGCAGTCGTCAATCCCTCGCTGAGCTGAATCGAGGTGAGGGCGGCAATCTGCGCGGTGCTTAACGCCAACAACTGGTCTGTCGTCAATGCGGCGATTTCAGCGGTGGAGAGGGCGGCAATTTCTGTGCTGCGCAGCGCGCCGACTTGCGCTGTGGTCAATGCGGCGATCTGGTCGGTGCTTAGATCGCGGTTGACCTCGGCGGTGGTCAATGCGGCGATTTGGGCCGTGGTGAGCGCTTGGAGCTGCGCGATCGATAATGCCGCGATTTGCGCCGAAGTCAGCGCGTCGATATCGGTCGTGGTCAGGGCCGCGATTTGCGCCGTCGTCATGGCGGCGATTTGATCGGCGGACAAGCCCTTGCTGATTTGCGCGGTAGTGAGCGCGGCAATTTGCGCCGTGCTCAACGCGTCGATTTGATCCGTGGTCAGGGCGGCGACTTCGGCGGTGGTCAAATATTTGTTGATTTCCGTCGTGGTCAGGGCGGCGATTTGCGCGGTGGTGAGTTCGGCGATCTGGGCCGTGGTCAAGCCGAGCCCGATTTGGTTGGTTGCCACGGAAACCGGCGAGACGGCGTGCAATGCGGCTAGTTGATCAGGCGACAGGGCGGCGATTTGCGCCGTGGTCAAACCGTTGATTACCTGGGCGGTGGTAAGTGCCGCAAGCTCGGTCGTGGTCATCGCGGCCACTTGGTCGGGACTAAGCCCGACGCTCAGCTGGGCGGTCGTCAGCGCCGCAATTTCCTGCGTCGTGAACCCTTGGCTGATTTGCCCGGGGGTGAATGCGGCGAGCTGCGCGGTGGTTAACGCGACGATATCGGAAGTGGCAAGGGATGCAATCTGCGTCGTCGTCAGCAGTGCAATTTGCGCGGGAGTTATTCCGACTACGATCGAACTCATTTTACAACTCCACTACCAAGACTTCTTGCGAAGCTTGCCAAGATAAATTCCTGAATTCGAATACCGATGCGCGAGATTTACTGCACTACTTGGTCATTGCACAGTTTACTCAATTAATTTCGCTGGCGCAATAAAACAGATCACTTTTCTTCGGGCGACTCAATGCGAGAAAGCACTGCAAAACGACAAAACAAACGACAAAACAAAAAACGTCAAGGCCATTCTGGCCTTGACGTATTCAGAGCGCGGGGCTCCTCGTATTTACCTATTTCCTACCTATTTACCGCCAGGAGTTGCCAAAAATCCATTGTTGGCGGTGTTGATGCCGGTGAGGTTAAGCGTATTGCTCGGCGCCGACGTGATTCCCGGTTGTGCGATCGGGTTGCCATTGGCGTCAAAACGTTTCAACACATCGACAATGGTGCTCACGTTGGTTGCCACCGCCAGGCTTCCAGCCGACCCTGCCGTGACTGACGGTAGCGGCGATGTGGAACCGGTGGCAGTGCCTGCTTGCGCATCGTAGGTGGCCATCGCTTGAACCAATCCGACCACCTTCTCGCGCAAGGTCGAGGCGGTAGTAACGGCCGGAACGTGTTTGCTCGACGCGGAGACTTGTTCCACAGTCAATGCCGCAGGCCTTCTTTGCTCGAAGGTCAATGCGACGAATTGCGTGGTCGTCATCGCATGTATCTGTGCAGTCGTCAAGCCATGCAAGGTCTGATTGGTGGTCATCGCGGCCAGTTCGGTAGTCGTCAGCGCCGTGATATCCGCCGTCGAGATCGCCGCAATCTGGGCGGTGCCGAGCGCGACAATCTGCGCCGTCGTCAGCGAAGCAAGCTGATCCGTCGTCATTCCCTGATTGATTTGCGCGGTGGTCAAGGCAGCAATCTGCGCTGTCTTCATCGCCACAATATCGCTGGTCGACAGTGCGGCGATTTGCGCCGTGCTCAGGCCGGAATGGATCTGGCCCGTCGTCAATGCAGCGACTTGCGCGGTGGTCAGTGCCGCCACTTGATCGGTCGTCAATCCCAGATTGACTTGCGCAGTAGTCAGCGCTGCTATCTGCGCAGTGGTCAGCGCTACGATATCGTCGGTGCTCAAGGCCTGGCTGATCTGGGCCGTGCTCAACGCGACAACCTGAGCGGTGCGCAAAGCCTGGACCTCGGCCGTCGTCAAAGAGGCGACCTGCGCGGTGGAAAGTCCTTGGTTGACTTGCCCCGTCGTCAAAGCGGCGACATCGGCGGTGGTCAATGCGACGATCTGATCGGTGGTCAAACCCTGCCGGACTTGCGCAGTGGTCAAGGCAGCAACCTGCGCGGTGGTCAGGGCGACGATATCGGCTGTGCTCAGACCCAAGTTGACTTGCGCGGTGCTCAAAGCGGCCACTTGCGAAGTGCGCAGTGCCTGCACTTGCGCAGTCGTCAGCGCGGCGACATCGGCGGTGGTCAAGCCGAGGTTGATCTGCGCGGTGGTCAACGCTTGAATCTGTGCGCTGGTCATCGCCACCAATTCGTCGGTGGTCAACGCCTGGTTGATTTGTGCGGTGCTCAATGCGGCAACCTGAGCGGTGCGCAGTGCCACCACTTCTGCCGTGGTCAAGGCACCGAACTGCGCTGTTGTGAGGCCTTGGTTGAGCTGGGCGGTAGTCAAGGCTGCCACGTCGGCGGTGGTCAACGCGACAATCTGGTCGGTACTCAAACCCTGCCGGACTTGCGCAGTGGTCAAGGCGGCGACCTGCGCCGTGGTCATGGCGGCGATATCTGCCGTGCTGAGACCTTGATAGACTTGCGCCGTGGTCAATGCGGCGACTTGCGCAGTGCGCAAGGCCTGCACTTGCGCGGTGGTCAAGGCCGCGACCTGATCTGTCGACAAGCCCTGGGCAACCTGTGCCGTCGTCAAGGCGACCAATTGCGCGGTGGTCAGCGCAACGATATCGTCGGTGCTCAAGCCGAGGTTGATTTGCGCGGTGCCGAGAGCAGCGACCTGCGCCGTGCGCAGTGCCTGCACTTGCGCGGTGGTCAAGGCCGCGACATCGGCGGTGGTCAAGCCGGCGTTGATTTGTCCGGTAGTCAAGGCGACGACATCGGCGGTCGTCAACGCCACCACCTGATCGGTGGTCAAGCCCTGTTTGACTTGGGTGGCGGTCAGCGCTGCAATCTGCGCAGTCGTCAGCGCAACGATATCGGCTGTGCTCAAGCCGAGGCTGATTTGCGCGGTGTTCAATGCGGCCACTTGCGAAGTGCGCAACGCCTGCACTTGCGCAGTCGTCAACGCGGCGACATCGGCGGTGGTCAAACCGAGGTTGATCTGCGCGCTGGTCAGCGCTTGAATCTGCGCGCTGGTCAAGGCGACCAATTCGTCGGTGGTCAACGCTTGGTTGATTTGCGCAGTGCTCAATGCGGCAACCTGGGCGGTGCGCAGTGCCACCACTTCAGCTGTGGTCAAGGCACCGAACTGCGCGGTCGTGAGGCCCTGGTTGAGCTGGGCCGTGGTCAAGGCGGCCACATCGGCGGTGGTGAATGCGACAATCTGGTCAGTAGTCAAACCCAGCTTGACTTGCGCAGTCGTCAAGGCCGCAACCTGGGCGGTGGTCAGAGCAGCGATATCGGCTGTGCTGAGCCCAAGGTTGACTTGCGCCGTGTTCAACGCGGCGATCTGCGAAGTGCGCAGTGCCTGCACCTGCGCAGTCGTCAACGCGGCGACCTGGTCAGTGGTCAAGCCCTGATTGATTTGCGCGCTGGTCAACGCTTGAATCTGCGCGCTGGTCATCGCCACCAATTCGTCGGTGGTCAACGCTTGATTGATTTGCGCGGTGCTCAACGCGGCAACCTGGGCGGTGCGCAGCGCCACCACTTCAGCGGTGGTCAAGGACGCGAATTGGGCGGTAGTGAGACCTTGGTTGAGCTGGGCCGTGGTCAAGGCGGCGACATCGGCAGTGGTCAACGCAACAACCTGGTCGGTGGTCAAACCCAACTTGACTTGCGCAGTCGTCAATGCGGCAACCTGCGCCGTGGTCAGGGCGGCGATATCCGCCGTGCTCAGGCCCTGGTTGATTTGTGCGGTCGTCAATGCGGCAACTTGCGCAGTGCGCAAGGCCTGCACCTGCGCGGTGGTCAAGGCGGCAACCTGGTCGGTCGACAAACCCTGGGCTACCTGGGCCGTCGTCAAGGCAACCAATTGCGCGGTGGTCAGCGCGACGATATCGCTGGTGTTCAAGCCGAGGTTGATCTGCGCCGTGCCGAGAGCCGCAACCTGCGCCGTATGCAGTGCCTGCACTTGCGCGGTGGTCAAGGCTGCGACGTCGGCGGTGGTCAAGCCGGCGTTGATTTGTCCGGTAGTCAAGGCAACGATATCGGCAGTCGTCAACGCCACCACCTGATCGGTGGTCAATCCTTGTTTGACTTGTGTTGCGGTCAGTGCTGCAATCTGTGCAGTTGTCATTGCGACGATATCGTCCGTGCTTAAGCCGGCGTTGATTTGCGCGGTGCTCAAAGCGGCGACTTGCGAAGTGCGCAATGCCTGCACTTGCGCAGTCGTCAACGCGGCGACATCGGCGGTGGTCAAGCCGAGGTTGATTTGCGCGCTGGTCAACGCTTGAATCTGTGCGCTGGTCATCGCCACCAATTCGTCGGTGGTCAACGCCTGGTTGATTTGCGCGGTGCTCAATGCGGCAACCTGGGCGGTGCGCAGTGCCACCACTTCAGCCGTGGTCAAGGACGCGAATTGGGCTGTAGTGAGACCTTGATTGAGCTGAGCAGTGGTCAAGGCAGCGACATCGGCGGTGGTCAACGCGACAACCTGGTCGGTAGTCAAACCCAGCTTGACTTGCGCAGTCGTCAAGGCGGCAACTTGAGCGGTGGTCAGGGCGGCGATATCCGCTGTGCTCAGACCTTGGTTGACTTGCGCAGTATTCAACGCGGCGATCTGCGAAGTGCGCAGCGCCTGCACTTGCGCAGTGGTCAAGGCAGCGACATCGGCGGTGGTCAAGCCGAGGTTGATCTGCGCGCTGGTCAACGCTTGAATCTGCGCGCTGGTCATCGCCACCAATTCGTCGGTGGTCAACGCCTGGTTGATTTGCGCGGTGCTCAATGCGGCAACCTGGGCGGTGCGCAATGCCACCACTTCTGCCGTGGTCAACGCGCCGAATTGCGCGGTAGTGAGGCCTTGGTTGAGTTGTGCCGTAGTCAAGGCGGCGACATCGGCGGTGGTCAATGCCACAACCTGGTCGGTAGTCAAACCCAGCTTGACTTGCGCAGTCGTCAAGGCGGCAACCTGGGCGGTGGTCAGGGCGGCGATATCCGACGTGCTCAGGCCTTGGTTGATTTGTGAGGTCGTCAATGCGGCAACTTGCGAAGTGCGCAAGGCCTGCACTTGCGCAGTAGTCAAGGCGGCGACCTGGTCGGTCGACAAACCTTGGGCGACCTGGGCCGTCGTCAAGGCGACCAATTGCGCGGTGGTCAGCGCAACGATATCGTCGGTGCTCAAGCCGAGGTTGATCTGCGCGGTGCCGAGAGCGGTGACCTGCGACGTGCGCAATGCCTGCACTTGCGCAGTGGTCAAGGCGGCGACATCGGCGGTGGTCAAGCCGGAGCTGATTTGCCCGGTAGTCAACGCGGCAACATCGGTGGTTGTCAACGCAACAATCTGATCGGTGGTCAAGCCTTGTTTGATTTGGCCGGTGGTCAGCGCTGCAACCTGCGCAGTCGTCATCGCGACGATATCGGACGTGCTTAGCGCTAGACTGATTTGTGCGGTGTTCAAAGCGGCCACTTGCGAAGTGCGCAATGCCTGCACTTGCGCAGTCGTCAACGCGGCGACATCGGCGGTGGTCAAGCCGAGGTTTATTTGCGCGCTGGTCAACGCTTGAATCTGCGCGCTGGTCATCGCCACCAATTCGTCGGTGGTCAACGCCTGGTTGATTTGCCCGGTGCTCAATGCGGCAACCTGGGAGGTGCGCAGTGCCACCACTTCAGCCGTGGTCAAGGCGCCAAACTGCGCGGTAGTGAGGCCGAGATTGAGTTGGGCGGTAGTCAAGGCGGCCACATCGGCGGTGGTCAACGCGACAATCTGGTCGGTAGTCAAACCCAGCTTGACTTGCGCAGTCGTCAATGCGGCAACCTGCGCCGTGGTAAGGGCGACGATATCCGAAGTACTTAGACCCAGGCTGATTTGGTTGGTATTCAGGGCGGCAACTTGCGAAGTGCGCAGGGCCTGGACTTGCGCGGTGGTCAACGCGGCAACTTGATCCGTGCTCAATCCCTGATTGATCTGTGCAGTAGTGAGCGCAGCGACTTCCGCAGTGGTCAAGGCGACAATTTGATCCGTATTCAAACCCAGATTGACTTGCGCCGTGGTCAGCGCGGCGATATCCAGCGTGCTGAAATACGAATGGATCTGGGTGGTCGTGAACGCCTGAAGCTGATCGGTCGAGAATGCAATGATATCGGATGTCTGTAGCGCAGCGATTTGCGACGACGTCATCACCGCAACTTCGGCAGTCGTTAATCCGGTTACGTAACTCATTTTGCCACCCCTGTCTTGTTTGCTTGTTTCATTTTTATGGTTCGCCATTGCTGAACCATATGTTTTTGACTCTACGCCCCCCCGATTTTTCGGAGCTGCACTATTCCTGTCCTGCTTGCACATCCGTTGCTTTTAACGCCGACCTGCGCCATAAATTTTCTGCGTTGCCCTGGCGTGCCAGCGGATGCGACCTATTCGCCTGCAAATCTAAAGGATATGGCTTCTACCGCACTAAGCAACCACAAAAATTGCCAAATGGATTTTTGTTGATCTAGATCTAATTAGTCACAAATTAGTCACAAATCAAACAAGCAACCTTTTCCCTCGAGAGCTTTTGGCTTTCGAGTCTTTACATCTTGCTCGTATTCCTTTTCGGCAAATATTTGGAGAAATTTAGGGGGTAGCGAAAATATTTCCACTTTCGGTATCTATTGGTATCTATTTTGAAAGTAGTTCGGCGGAAAGACGTGTTGAAATCGACAATACATTGTCAAATCAAGCTCGACGCGCAGATTTTCAGAGGGAAATAGTAGACGGCGAAATAAGTTTTTTGGGGGCGGCTGGACTGTCTCGATCAGTCGGGAGATACCCTCTATATTAGGGAATATATTAAAGCAGGCTGAGATGTGTTAATTTGACTATGAAGTGAACAGCGCCAATCGCGTTATTGCAGTAAAGACTTGACGATCAAGCTGGTTTTGTCCAGCGCTGCCATCGCCGTTGCAATAATCGATTCCGCATCGTGGCCATCGTTTGCGGCAGCCTGCACAATCATCCGCATGCTGACGCAAATGCGCAAGGCACTGACCGGAACGCCGTCCCGATGTCCGCAACTCACCGGTTGGCCGAACTGGCAACGCAGCGCCGCCAATTCGCTTGCCGCTTTGTCGGAGCCAAACTCTTTCCTCGTCGAGAGATCGGATTGCAGGAGTCGATAGATTTTGAGCGTTTGCTCGCCATCGAGCGCACTGCGTCCCTTGGCTTCGTTTGGTTGAAATAGCAAGAAAGGATGAATGGTCGGGATGTGATCCCAACTTGTCGCGCCGACCAGGGGTTCTCTGTCCAGCGTAGGCAAGGGCAAAGGTTCCAGCAGCGGGTCGCTCTTGAGCTTCGCCTGGACTGCGGCGCCAAATGCCGTCAAAAATTTGATTACTTGTTCTTCCGGCACCGCGCGAAATGCGCGAATCTCGGACAGTGCGGCTTCCCAGCGCAACAGCAGGCCGAAATTGGCTATTTGGTCGAGTGCGACCGCCGCATCCCAATCCTGCGGCCAGTCGGCGCGCGACGAATAGGCGCGCAAGGCCTCTGGAATCGGATTTTTACGCATGCGGCGCGCGCACAGCGGCGGGATCAACAGCGCGCCGGAAAAGGTCGGGCCGCTGACGAATTTCGAGCCGGTCAGCGCCACCATGAAATTGCGCTGCAGATAGGCGCGCACCGTGGCGGGCGCAATGCGGAACTGGCAAGCGTCGACCATCACGTCGATGCGTCCGGCATACTGTTGTTGCAAGCGCAATGCGCAGCCGGTCGATGGCGCGATGGTGCCGGTCTTCGAGCCGTCGATCACGATCAACAGCACGCGCCGGCCGGCTTGCGCGGCCTGGCTTGCCAATGCGTCGAAATCGGCGTCGATGGCGGCGCTTGGGCGCGCTTTGCCGTTGGAGTCGCGCAGGGCGACGCTGACGACTTCGACTGCCGCTGCATGCGCGATGTCGGAACCGGAGGTGACCGATTCGCCAAGCGCAGAGTGCGAACTGAAATGCCGTCCCGCCAGCGCTGCGGCCACGCCGCTGCCGGTTTCGTTGGCTTCGACCATGATGACCAGGGGCGCCTGCTTCTCTGCGCTGCTGAACGCCTGTGCGGCGATCAAGTGAATGTCGGTGCCGGAGGCGGCAAACACCACGTCGGCGCCGTCCGTAATCCCGCACAAGTTAAGCAATTCGGCGCGCATGCGATTCAATTCGCCGGCATACATCGCGTAGGCGGATTCGGACGAAGCGGTTGCCAATGCCAACTTGGTGCGCAGCAAATCGGCGGCGCGAAATCCCTGCGCCGAGACGATCGATGCGGTGGACGATCCGAGCGCGATCATGCCGGGGTCGGGGATGGGAGCGCACGCATATTTGTTCAGGCCGCTGACGACGTCGAGCACGATGCGGGCATCGCCGCCCTCGGTCAAGAGTTGTGCGGTGAACGGCAAGGCCTCTTGCCTGGACAAGGATGTCGATTGCGCGTTGGATGGCATAGTGCGCTTTTGCTTAGTGGTGGTCATAGCTCGACAGGCCTTTCATTGGATCATGCACGCATATGAAGCATATGAAAATTGTCAATACCGTATTGAATCGCTGAAAAGCAATGCAAACTTAACAATGTTTAAGCGGTAGTTACCGACTGTTTCTTTATTGACGGCTGGAATTCCCGTTTCTTCAGGTATTTTTTGTTGAACCAGTGAAATTTTTCAATGTTTGTCCTGCGACTACTGGTATTTCCTGTTGCGCTTGATGGCGCTTTCCAACATCGCGTGAAACGCATCGAAGATCTTGCGCATCGTCGCTTGTTTATACGGAAACATATCCACCGGATCCATCGCATGCACGATCATGTCGCTGTCGGCCTCGAAAATGAGCAGTTTGCCGTCCCTGGTTTCGGCGCAATCGAGACCCACGTAATCGAGTTGCAGGATTTCCGTCACTGCTCGGAACGCAGCGGCATGGCGCAGCGCGAAGCCGGTTTCAAAATCGGCCATGAAGCGCGCTTCTTCGGCGCGTTTTTCCGCGCTTTCGAGCATGCCTGCATTGAGATAATGAATCATCCAGTTCTGCGAAATCGCCATGTGGCAAATAAAAGGCTTGCCTTCGATGAGCATGATCCGATACTTGCGGAACTGGCCGTCGTCGCTGCGATAGTCGACGAAGCGCGAGATATAGAATTCGGCGGCGTCTTCGCTTTCCAGATACTTTTCAAGACTGTCAGGCTGGTCGATTTTATCCAATCCGTGGCCGCCATGCGATCCGACCGGGCGCACGATAATCGGGAAATCGCCGTCCGCCAGGATTGCCGTCGCATTCAGTTCGCGCTGCGCAAGTTGAGTCAAGGTCGCGCGCGCAACGCGGACGGAAATCGGCATCGAGATGCCGGGCGCGCTTCCCAACAGTGCGCAGGCGCCGTTGCGGGTCAAATTGGCAATGCATTCCGGACGGTTCAGCAAGGGCCGGGTCCAGGACTTGGCTTGCTGCGCAATTTGGGTCAGCAAAGGGCGATTTTCGTCGGATTCTCCCAACGCAATGAATACGATGTCGTGTTCCGGCAAGGTCGCCGGGAGCGGAAATTTCGCGTCGATATACAAGAGGTCGAGCGCCACATCCGAGCCCTCGATCAAGAATTCGATTGGCGTGTTTGCCATCAAGTCGCCGGCGCTGACGATGGCCAGCAAGCGTATGCCGGGCGCGCCGCTGGCAGCGGGCAATCGGTACAACTGCTGCAACTGCAATGCCTGTGCTTGCGTGGCCAGCGCCAAATCTCGATTGCCGACCAATTGCAGCACGGTCGACAAGTCCATCAGGGTGTTGGCGTCGCGCGGATATTGCAATGCGCGTTGCACCAGGCGGGTGCCGAACGGACGCAGATCGACGCCGGCAAACGCCTGCCGCATCAACGGCGCGAGACCGATCAGCGCTTGCGGACGGTTGTCGTCGGCCGGATCGTTCGTTGGCGTGGCAGTCATCGTATTTTCCTTTTTTATGCGATCTTGCAGATGGCTGCGCCGAACGACAAGGTGGCGTCGATCAGGTCGTCGATTTCGCGCTCGCTGGTGCGATGGTTGACAATCGCCGCGCGGATTGCCAGGCGTCCCGCAATCAGTGTCGTCGAGGGTGCGGCGACGCCCGATTCCTGTACCGCCACGGCGATGTCGGCATTGATGCGATCAATCTTCTTGGTATCGGATTCGGTTTCGCCGGTCAGTATTTCCAGGCAGCGGTAGCGAAAGCACACGATATTGAGCGAAACCGGAGCCAACAGTTCGAGCATCGGCGAGGCCTCGATACGGCGCTTCAGGTATTGCGCCAATTCGCAGGTGCCGGCGATGACTTCGCCCAACTTTTCCGTGCCATACACTTGTATCGTAAACCATGCCTTGAGCGCCCGGAATCCACGCGACAGGTCGGGGCCGAAATCGCAGGGCCAGGGCGAGCCGCCGGCCAGTCCGCGCTCTTCGCGCCGCAGATAGGAGACTGGAGCAGCGAACGTGCGCAGATGCGCGGCGCCGTCGCGCACCAGGATGAAGCCGGCATCGTAGGGCACCTGGCCCCATTTGTGAAAATCGAAGGCAATCGAATCGGCGCGTTCTATCCCCGCCAGGCGCGGCGCGATCTGCGGCGCCAGGATCGCCAGCGCGCCAAATGCGCCGTCCACATGGAACCAGAGATTTTCCTTGGCGGCCAGATCGGCGATGGCCGCCAGCGGGTCGATCGCACCGACATCCACCGTGCCGGCGGTGGCGGCGACAAAAAACGGCTGCAGGCCCGCTGCGCGATCGGCCGCAATCGCCGCTTGCAGCAAGCTTAAATCCATTTCGAAATCGGCAGTCATTGGAATGACGCGCAGCGCATTGCGGCCCAGACCTGCCAAATCCATCGCCTGCGCGATGCAGCCGTGCGCGCCCGCCGAGGTATAGGCGACCAGATGCGGCGCAGCTCCGGCCACGCCCTGTTGGCGCACTTCGACGCCTGCTGCAGCCGTTCGCGCGACCCACAGCGCGATCAAGTTGGCCATCGAAGTGCCGGTCACAAACAGGCCGCTGGCTGCTTCCGGAAAGCCGAAGAAGTCGCGCACCCAGCGCATGACTTGCCATTCGACTTCGATAGGAATCTGATTGCGCCCGCCTACATTCGCATTCAGCCCGGCGGCCAGCATATCGGCCAGCATGCCCACCGGATTGCCGCCGCCTTGCACCCAGCCCATGAAGCCGGGATGGCTGTTGCCGACTGCGTAGGGCAAGATATCCTGCATGAAGGTTTGATGCGCTGCCGCCAGGTCGTTGGGCTTGCCGGGCGCCGGCGCCTGGAAGGTCGCGCGCACCGATTGCGGAATCGGCTGCCACACCGGGCGTTCGCGTAAATGTTCGAGATAATCGAACATGTCGTCCAGCATCCGATGCCCTTGCGCGCGCAACTCTTGCCAATCGGCGGGGTCGAGCGAGGAGGGTGGAGTTGCTGATTGTTCTGTAGTCATGAAAAATGCCGCAAATTAAAAATACCTGTTGGTCCGAGTATTTTGTGGGTAAAAAATATCAATCTAGCGCTAGAACACCCTCGTCGTTCCCGCGAAGGCGGGAACGACGATGTTCTTGCAGTGCCTGCGTCGAACCGCGCGCAGGTCGGACTCAGGTCGCGGCTACCACGCGGTTTTTACCGGCGCGCTTGGCCTTGTACAAGGCTTCGTCGGCGCGCTTGATCATCGAGAGTTGGTCTTCGGTGCCATTGCGCAACGCCACGCCGGCGCTGAAGGTTATCAACAGACGCTCGTTATTGTGCATGAAAATGCGCTTGGTCAATTCGCGTTGCACCCGGGTGACGGTCTGCATCGCATCTTCCATGCTTGTGTCGGGCAAGACGATCAGGAATTCCTCGCCGCCGAAACGGGCAATCACATCCATCGTGCGCAAGGTGTCCTTGATGACCCGCACCAGATGGATCAATGCTTCGTCACCGGCGGTATGGCCATGCGTGTCGTTGAGGCGCTTGAAGTCGTCCAGGTCCAGCATGGCCACGCACAGCGGCGAATTGCGCCTTTCTGCGCGCGCCAATTCGCGTTCGAACACGTCGTCCAGGCCGCGCCGGTTCAAGCTGCCGGTCAACTGGTCTTCGCGCACCAGTTCGCTCATTTGTTCCAGCTTGGTTTCCAGTTGATGGATGCGCGCTTCTGCTTCCTGCACTTCTTGCCGGGCGCTGATCATTTGATCGCGCGAGCGCAGCGCTTCGGTCTGGGCGATCTTGGTTTCCCGCATCACGTCGTCGAGGATTTTATTCAGTTCCCCGATATCCTGCGCCTGGCTGATCTTCTGCGAATACAGGTCGATTTTTTCGTGATAGTCGCCGGTCGTGGTGGCGACCGCGCTCAAGCGGTCGATGAAGGTAATCATCATATTTTTGACCGTTACTTTGGCTTCCGTCAGGCTATGCTTCAACATGCCCTGCTTATAGATGACTTCCTTCAAGCTGCGGGTCGCGTCTTTCAATGCGACGTGGCTGATCGGACCAGCCAGCAAGGCTTGCACGCCGGCAATCTGGCCGCTTAGCCAGGAATCGTTTTCCAGCAACTCGGTGACGTTTTCCAGCAATAGCTTGAACAGGCGCAGCAACAGCTCTTGCTGTTCGGCCAGGTCGCCGCTGCGCAATTCGATTTTGAAGCACAGTTGCTTGAGCCGGGTCGCCGCGTCGTTCAACAATGGGGCCGATTTGGCGTCTTTGATCAAGGCGCCGAGTTTCTCGGTCTCTTCCACCAGGTCCGGCGCGCCTTGCAGCAGCGAGGCGACCGCAAAGGTCAGCGTGCGGGACAACATCTCGCGCATCACCTGGGTCTGTTGGTCGTCGACCAACACGGTCGCGGGCGGCGGCGTCGAGGGTAGCGAAGCAGTAACTGCCTTCGGCGCTTCGGCTGCACTGGCGTTGGCGACGAATTTTTCGATCAGTTGCGTGAGCTGCTTGCCGTATTCTTCCCAATCCTTGGCCGCGACCGCCCTTTGCAGGCGTTGGCCGAAATAAGTTACTTCCCCCGGCAATTCGGTGACGAAAAGGGCAAAACCATCCAATACCTTGTCCGGTCCGGGCGGCTCGATAGTACCGGCGATTTCGTTATAAATGTCGCGATAGGCGTTCGGAGTCGGCACCATGCGACGCGTTGCCAATTGGCGAAATGCCTCGCGTGCAACTTCGGCGGGATTCTGGGGATTCGGTTTTTCCGGTTTCTCACGCATGGCTGCGATTTCTGTCCAAGTAGGGCGAACAATGCTTTGATGCAACCATGATATTGCAACGGAGTAACCGGCAATGGATTGATTAGCGGCATAAAGTGTCGTTACTTTAGGGGTTAAAGGCAGAAATATCAACCTTTCAACCAAGGTGACCCCAATTGTATGCCGCATTCGATGCGCCGTGACCTAAAGCTGTTGTTTATGCACTGCAGTTCATGACGAGATCGTCGGCATCGACCGCATGCGGGCGTTCGCCCAGCCACGATGTCCAGCCTAATTTGCTGCTGCCAAGGCGCGCTTGCGGCACTTCTTCCTTGCGCAAGAGCAGTTGGATGTCGACTATATATTCGATGCCGACGTAGTTCTTGATCCAGGCGGCGATTTGTTTGATGGTGTTGTTGCCGGGGAGCATTTCCTCGTAGCGAGCCAGCGGCATCGGGCCGATGCGCAAGAGTATCTTGTGTTGCGCATCGAGCACGCGTTCGCCCAGCAGCGCGTCGGCGCCGAGGCGATTGTTGCCGTTGAACTGGATCAGGCGGGTTTGCTCGGGCCTGGATAGGGCGATCCAATGCGGAATAAATTCTTGGACGGCGACCGGCACCCGCAAGTATCCTGCCAGGATTTTGCTCAAACCTTCAGGATTGCGCGTTTGCCGCACCAGATGCGGCGCATGGAACAATTTGGCGTGGTCTGCGATTGCATCGCGCGCGCGCATGGCCGGCTGGCCGTAGCCGATCAAGCTGGCGACATAGGCGGAAAAGCGGTCGGACTCCGCCTGATCCATGCTGACGGTCGGTTGCGCATCGGCCCACGCGCGATAAAACAGCAGAATCAAGCGATGATGGAAAATGTCGGCGAAACGCACCAGGGTCGGATCGTTGTAGCGGCGCAAGCGGTCGCGCGCAAATTCGGTCAAATGCAATGGCAGCGGACCGTTCGGGCCGAACAAGCCGAAACTGTAGATATTCAAGCGCGGCGGACGGTCTTCGGTTTCCTCGCTGACGCTGGCAATGGTCGAGGCGGCAAAGGTCAGCGACGGCTCTTGCCCAAGCCGGATGGGATCAAAGAGGGGACGGGCTGCGCGCCCCAATTTTGCGCCATTCTTCTTTTTGCTGTCGATCCAGCGCAGCACCGCAAAAATATCCGCTTTGTAGGGTTGCGCGACGATTTGCCGCCAAAACGGCGAGGCCGTCAATGGATTTCCCTGCGCCTCGCTGGCCGGATCGGATCCGCCCGGCGCGCTCGACTCGTCGATCGAGGTAGGGGCGTTCATGCGACCGGCCTTTTGCCGATGGTCGGCTTCCAGCGGGCGATTTCGCCGCGCTGCAGCGAATGCAGCGCAGTTTCTGCAAATACGTTCAATCCGACATGGCGCGCAAAGAATTGCGCCAGCACCGCGCCAAACAGATAGGGACTGGTGCCGGCAAATAGGGATTCGTCGACCGTCAGGTCGATGCCGACGCCGCGCCCGAATACCAACGGGCCTTTTTGCGGCAGCCGCCTGGTAATCGGTTTGACGATGTTGCGTTGAACCGCGTCGATTTGCTTCTTGAGCGCCAGATCCGACAACAAAGCATAGAGCGACAACAGTTCCCGCAGTGCCTGCGCGCCATCACCGGCGTCGAGTTCGCTCAGGGCCAGATAATTCAAATTCAAATGGCTGATAAGGCGCCAGGTCATCGCGCTATCGGCCAAGGCCGTGGCCGGTTCGGTCGGGCCGCGCATGATTTTGATCGACTTCAGCGGTATCGAGGCCGCCATCTCGAAATCGCTGGCGCCGCCGATGGGGATCAAGAGCGGCAAGTCGCGGTTGGTGCATAGCATATCGACCGACAAGTGCCGCAACGCCTGATTGTAGGGTGCATTGCGCTGATCCACCAACGCGATGAAGACTTCGCTGCCGACGTAATTGGTGCGCGTGCCGCTGCGTTTGGCCGATTCGGATGCTACCCGAGGCTCGCGCCGCACCGAGTAATAGGCGCCGAAGACACCGTCGTCCTGCCCCAGCGACGCGTAAAAGGAACGGAATTGCTGGCTTTTACTGGGGTCGTCTTCATAGCCGACTGCGCTTGCCACCGAGTAGATCTCGTAATCCAGCGGCCTGGTCTTGTCGGCGACGATATGATGCTCGTGCAGTTGCGGATCGACCGCCAGGCGATCGCCGCGCTTGGGAAACAGATTGACGACCGGCGTGCAAAACAGCGCCAGTTGCCTCTTGCCGACCAGATTCTCCAGGTCGCCGACCGGGCAATCGAGCAGAATGGTCAAATCGAGCGTATCGCCTTGCGCCTGGCAGACGAATTTTTGCAGGCCGCTCAAGCGGAAGAACTGGAAACGATTGGGGAAGGCAAAATATTCGTGCAGCAGCCGGTAACCCTGAAAGGCCCGCGCATGATAGGGCAGCATCGATTGTTCGCTGTCGAAACCTTCGGTGCCGATGGCATCGGCGCCAAGAAATTCCATCCAGCCTAGCGGCCTGTGCGGCTCGCACCCGACCACGCCCAACGCGTGTCCGAAAATGATTTCGTACAGGCGCGACGCGATATCGTCGGTTCCGGCGAGATAAAACGTCAGTTGATCCACGGCCAGTTGCGCCAGCGGCATGCCATTGGATGTCTTCAGGCGGATGCGCAACGCGCCCTTGACTGCGCGCGCCAATTGCAGGCCGGCCAGCGGCAGATCGGGCGGTGCGCCGCTGCAAACGGCGGCGACGATTTCAAGCGGCCACAGCGTCACGTCGTGCGCGGTGCGGAATTCGCAGGCGGTCGATTCGCCCTTGGCGACGGCGGCATGCATCGGCGAATTGCGCGGTATCGAAAAGCCGGACAGCAGCGCTTGTTCCGCCATCCTCGGCTGCAACTCGACAATCGCCATCGAAGGCGTCGGCGCCAGGTAATTGGGATACAGGGCGTCGAGCAGGCGCTGCGAAAATTGCGGGAATTGCGCATCCATTTTCAAGCGGATGCGGGCGGTCAGGAAGCCGAAGCCTTCAAGCAGACGCTCGACATACGGGTCGGATACTTCCACGCCGTCGGTCCCGAGCCGGCTTGCCACCTTCGGATACTGGGCGGCAAACTCCTGGCCGGCCTCGCGCAGGACTGCCAGTTCGCTATCGAAGTATTCGAGCAGGCGCGAATCCATCAACCGGCCCCGGAATGATCCTGCACCACCATTTCGCCGCTTTCGAGATCGAGGTTGGTGCGCAACAGCATGCTCAACGGGTAAGGCTGCGCCCACATCTGGCAGCGAATTTCAAACGCCATCATATTGTGATGATGCGTCAAATCCTCGGTCGACAGCGCCTTGATTTCCAGCGTCGACGGCAGGATGCGCGGCTCGAAATCGAGAATCGCCCGTCGCACATTGCGTTCCAGTTCCGGCAATTCGATTTCCGACAAACGCATGCCGGAGAACGAGCGCATGCCGAAATTGACGACCGAACGCAAGACCTGCGGATAGTGCTCCAGGCTCAGATCGGATTCCGTATTGCTGGTATTGAGCAACCAGGCGAGGTCGCGCAGCACGCATTGGCGCAACTGCGACTTGTTGAGCACGCGCTTGTCGTTCGATTCGACCGAATTATGCGGTTCGTCGTCGGTCAGGCGATCCAGCAGCGACGGTTGCAAACGCACCATCGACAGCGATTCGCGTTGCCCATTGCGGCCGGTCCGGCTGGGTGGAGCGTTCATCGTCAATCCTCGGCGGCTGTAATCGTCAGCCGGCGCACATCGAGCAGCGCATAGTCGTCTTGATCGGTGGTCCAGAGGCGTTGCCCCAGGCCGGTAAATGTCGTGCCGTCGAGCTCGTTCCACGCGGTCTTGCGCGACAATTTGAAGTCGTCGTCGGCTGCTTCCGAGCCGACGTAGCGGCTAGGTATCAGTGCCACCGTTTGTCCCTCATTGGCAAAGGTGAATTGCGCCGGCGCCCACACCACGTCGCGCAAGTCTTCCGGCGCGTCGATCCTGATTTCGCGGAATTGGCTAAACGGTATCCAATAGTATTGGCCGTTGACGATCGCCTCGACCACCGGGCCGAGGCGCGAGTCGGCGTCGCAAATCCACTCGAAAGCCTGGTCGTTCAAGGTGCCGGCAGCAGCCGGGGCTTCTTCCAGGGCGGCGGCGCGCAGCTCGGCGGCGCCGGACAGTGCCCCTTGCGCCAGTTTTTGCTGCGCTTCGATCAACAGGCCCAGCCAATGCGGCGGCTGCCCCAGCACCTGCGGCGCGCGTTTGCCGGCAAAAATTTCTTCGCGCAGCAATTCGCAGCGCAGTGCCTCGCGATAGGTTTGCGCCATCGGCAGCGTCTTCGCGTCCAATTGCGCGCACACCTGCAATTGCGCCAGTGCGCGTTGCCATTGCCCGGTCACGCAAAGCAATTGGAAGTAGTAGACGCGAAACTCGAGGACATTCGGCTTTTGCCGGATTTCGGCTTGCATGCGCGCCAATTCGTCGGCGATGGAGTTGGTGGCGAGGCTGGTTTTGCTGAGCTTGTTCATGTCGTTTGGCCGGATAGAAGGTGCAAATAAGGGGCGATTTGGCGGGGGCAAACGGTGCAAGTCGTCACTTTCGGACGCCTGCCGGCGCGTTGTCGCGTGTTTATCTCGGTAAAGGCGTAAAAAGTATTTTGAAAAGAGTTTCGTTCAATCCGCCGGTATGGGTAAACGCCCGCAATGGACCGCCCAAGGTCTGATTGGTCCACCAGTAGCTGGTATCGCCGCCCATCACTTCCGACAAATCCATTCCAGGCCAGGGCAATAGTCCGCCCGGTGGCGGCGCTATCGTTATCTCATCGTCGTCATTGCCGTTGCCCAGAACGGCAAAGATGTCGCCGTTGCCTGCGTCAGATTCGACGGCGTCGAATAGCGGAGCCTGCCAGTCGCGGATCGAATCGAGTGCAGCTTCAAGCTGCTCGCCGTTCATCTGCCGCAGTTGCAGCGCGCGCATGATCGGCGCATGGCGCATGAAAAAGGGCGTGACCTGGTCCAGGCGGAATTGCCTGCCGCCGCGCAGCGCCATCGACTCGAACAAGGTGAACGGGTATTGGCGTCCGACACGGTCGCGGCTGTCGACGATCAAGCCGATCAATTGTCCGCCGCAGATCGACGGCGGAATCACGAAATTCCAGATGGTCGAGTGCATTTGATCGATCCACTCCCGGGGCGGGGCGGCATTCTTGATGGACAGCAAGCCATGCCGCAGCCAGTTGTCCCAGATGGCAACCGTCTCTTGCGGCACGCGGCGCGTGATGAAATCGCCGGCAAGCGGAATCTTTCCGTAATAGCCTGCAAGGCGGCCCACGGCAGAGTTCCCTTCTCTCAAAGACCGCTCGGACATTGGAACTCCGTCAATTCGCGTAACTGGAACGGGTTGTATACGGAGCTTGCAGTGACTTCCAATTCGATTTTCCGGCCATCGACGTTGAAAGTCACGAAGAATTTCTCAGGCGCGCTGCCGGCGCGAATTTGCGCCTTGTCGAACAGGCGGTGCAAGGCCCAGGGGCCGTCGCCGGCCAGTCCGTTGGCGCCGGCCAGCTGCGGCGTCAATTGCACGCGCACTTGCTGGCTGCCGCGCGTTCCCGGCCAGGTGACCGGCATCGGCACCTGCGGGCCGTGCGCATAGGTGAACAATTGACCGTCGATATCGAGCGTGAACTGATTGATCGAGGCATCCATTTCGACCGGCTTGATCTCCAGCTTGAGCGTCGGCGCGCGCGCGCCGCCACGGAAGAACACGTCGCGGATCACTGCGGCGCGCTGGAAAGCGATCAGCCCTCCCGAGCCGCCGATCGAGGAGCCGTCGATGCCCTTCTTGAAACTCCACGGATGGGTCGACATGTCGACCATCGGCTGCAGGTTTTTCTGGAAGAAATCGTCCATCAAGCCGCCCGGCGCAAACATCTGGGCGAAATCGTCGGCTGTCACGTCTTTGCCCGAATTGCGCGAAAACGGATAGCGGCCGCTGAACGCGGTGCGGCAGAATTGCCCGACCGTCGCTTCCAGGTTGGCGCTCACGCCGCTCTTGACGACGCCGCTGATTTGCAAGGAGCTGCTGGTCGAAAGGTCGGTCAACATGCTGCGCATCGGTTCCGGCAGACGCGCTGCCTCGGCGCGCATTTTGGTGACGACATCGGTCGGCGGCGGCGCCGTCCCGCCTGTCAATGCGGCATTGGCCGCGCTCAACGCCTGGTACAGTTCATTGACCAGTTGCAAGGTCGAATCGATCGGCGCCGGGCCGTTGGGCGCGCCTGGCGTCGCCAGACGATGCAGGGCGTCGAAATGGCTGTCGACCAACTGTTGTTCCGGCCGGTCTTGCGCGACGGGCGTATTGACCGGGACGTTATTGGAGCCGATCACTTTTTCCAGGTCGTCCTTATAGGTTTTGAGCTTGTCGGCAGCCTTGTCGGCGATCGACGGCTTGTTGTCTTCCTCGCGCACCAGGGTGGTTTCCTTGGCTGCCGCCTTGATGAATGCGGACAGCGGCGAATCGGGCGCCGACAGGATGCGGGCCGACTCGATGCTGCGCTGCAAGTTTGGCGCATGGATCAAGCGGATATCGGCGAGGAAGTCTTCCCAAGTCTTCTCGTAGTCGGTCAGGTACAGCCGCCGCACATCGTTACCCAGTTGATTGTCGACCACATCGCCGACTTTTTGCGCCACCGAATTGGCCATGCTCTTTTCGCCCATGATCCACGATTCCTGATCGCCCAAGCGCGCCGCCAGGCTGCCGACCTGCTTGTTGAAGACTTCGTAATAGCCTTTATAGGTGTACAGGCCCGGCACGCCATGCGTAAGCGGCTGCCCGCTGACGCGGGTGAAAACCAGTTCCGCTTGCGGTCCGGCAGCGCCTATCAGCGTGAAATCGGGCGGAGCATTGCCTGCCAGTTGCCGTTTCAAGCGCTCGTAGGCGCGCTGCGCCAGCGTAAAGTGCTGCAGACGATCGCGCACTCTGGCGACCAAGGCTTCGTCTTCGGGGAAGGGTGAGGAAACCAGCCGGCCGTCGAGTAATTTCGACAGGTGTCCGTCGAGGTCTTCAAATGTCGATTTCGGCGTGCCTGGCGGCAAGCTGCGCTGCAGGCTGAGGCTGATCCATTGCTTCAACGAGGCGCTGTCGTAATGCTTATCGTCGTACAGCATCAAATAGGCTTTCAAGGCCTCGTACGAATACACCAGATTGTCCGCCGGCGCTTGCTGCAAATCCGATTCGATCCGTTTGGCGATGGCCGGCAACAAGCCGTCTTCCAGCAGGCGCACATAGGCGGCATCGGTGGCGGAAGCGATTTTCCGGCCTTGATACAGGCCGTAGCGATAGGAAAGCGGCGGCTTGTTCGCCTGGAAAGTTTCGCTGTCGGCCAGGTCGCGGGCGTCGTTCAAGCGGGGCAGCAGCCGCAGTATCGAGTCGACCTGGTTCTTGGAACTGTCTTGCAGGCTCTTCTCCAACTCCTGGCTCTTGAACTTGACTTCCTCGATATAGTCCTTGTTGTGCGAATAGCTGATCGCCCAGGCAATAGTGAAGGCCACCAGCAACAGCAGCACCAGTGCGTAGCCGACGTAGCGCGCGATGGTGGCGTTGCGCTCCCATTTGATATTGCGTCCGGCCAGATGCGCTTCCGGGAAGATGACGGTTTGCAGCAAGTCTTGCACGAAAAAGCTCTTGCCCGAGCCGCCGGTCCCAATGGTTGCGTCGACCTTGCTCTTGGTGTGGAATTTCTTTTGCATCGCGCTCAATACGCGATCCAGCGGCGCGCCTTCTTGCGTGCCGCTGGTGAAATAGATGCCGCGCAGCAATGGCGCTTCTTCATACCGGGATTGCCGGAACAGCGGCTCGATCATCCGCTCCAGCGCCTCCTGCAAACCGGCGAATTGCTGCGGCATCGAATAAATCAGCGCGCGCCGGCCCAAATCCTGCTCTTCCTGCAGCAACTTCGGCAAGCCCGCGTTCAAGCGCTGCAACAAGAGCCGAAATTCGTCGCGATACCAGGCGGTGAAATCCGCAATCGATTGCTGCTGCGGGTCGTAAGGCGCGGTAAATCCCCACACCTGCGCGCGTTCTTCCTTGTTCATGCTGGAAAAACTTTCGCTGAATCCAGCCAGCAAGTCGGTTTTGGTGACCAGGATATACACCGGAATCTTGATGCTGAAGGTTTCGCGCAGTTCCGCCAGACGTGTCTTGAAAGACAGGAATTGCGCGTGCCTTTCGTCCGCCGACTTGGTCAGCAAGTCGTGCACGCTGATGGTCAACAGCACGCCGTTGATCGGTTGGCGCGGGCGGAATTTTTTCAGCAGACTGAGAAAGCCTTGCCACTCGGCCTTGTCGACTTCGGCATCGCTTTCCTGGGTCGTGTAGCGACCGGCGGTATCGAGCATCACCGCTTCGTCGGTGAACCACCATTCGCAACTGCGGGTGCCGCCGACGCCGCGCAGCGCAGTCTTGCCGAACTTGTCCTCCAACGGGAAGGTCAGGCCGGAATTGCTCAGGGCCGTGGTCTTGCCGGAACCCGGCGCGCCGATAAACATATACCACGGCAATTGGTAGATGTATTGCTTCGATAGCGAGCCTAGAAATCCCGATTTTCCGGCGCCGCCCACCTTGGCTCTTTTCAATTCCGCCAGCGCCGTGTCGAAACGGCTATGCAATTCCTCGACCTGTTCGCCGCCGGGCGCTGCCTTGTCGCCGTCCTTGGCCGGGCGTGCCGCCATATGGCTGAGCAAACGCTCGTTCATGTTCTTGGCACGCCAGACGTCGATCAGGATTTTCAGGAACCACAATCCAAATAGCAGGCCGATCAAGAACCAGCGGATGCCGCGTCCTTCCAGCGGCTTGAACGACCCTATCGCAAACAGCGGCCCGACGAACCAAATCAGCAAGGACAGGCAGATCAGTCCCAGCAACACCAGAAAGATTTTTAATATACTTTTCATTGCAATGACTTTCTCATCGATCCCGGTTGTCTGCTGCCAGCATGAGAGTGATCTCGACGCGACGGTTTTTTGCACGATTTACAGGCGTGTCGTTGGGCGCAATCGGATCTTCCGCGCCGCGCCCCATCGCCTTGGTGCGGCCTGGCGCCGTCAATTTCGCATCCAGCAGTCGTTTGACCGAGTCCGCGCGCGCTTGCGACAACTCGAAATTCGATGGGAATAGCAAGGAGCGGATCGACGTGTTGTCGGTATAGCCGCTGACGACGACATTGCCCGGCACCGAATTCATCGCGTCGCCGATGCGCGCGATCACCGGAATGTAGCGATCCAACACCACGGCAGATGCGCTGCCGAAGAGGCCGTCGCCCACCAATGTCACGACGCTGCGATCCGGGCCGTCGCGCACCTGCACCAGGCCTTGTCGGATTTCCTCTTCCAGGAATTTGGCCAGGCGCGGCGGCGTCGGTCTCGGCGGCGGTGGCGGGGCCTCCAGCACCACGTGCGGCATGCGCAACTTGTTGATCGAAGCGAACAAGTCGTCCGACAGGTCGGCCAGCCCGAAGGTCGCCCACAGGTAGATCAGCGCGGCGACGACGCCGACGATGCAGGCCAGGACCCAAACCGGCAAGTACAGCCAGGCACGCTGTTTCTTGGGCGCTTCGCCCTTCCAGTGCTGCGACAGCGGGCGCTGCGTTTCGCCCTTGGCGGTCGCCAGGATGCCTACCAGCCGTTGCTTCAGGGTGTCGAGTTGCGTGCGACCGTTGTCGCTGACGCGGAAGCGACCTTCGAAGCCCATCGCCAGGCAAAAATACATCAACTCCAGCAAATCGTAATGTTGTTGTGGATTTTGGGCCAGTTTGGACAATAGTTGGAAAAACTTCTCGCCGCCCGATGTCTCATTGTGAAAAGTGACCAGCAGGCTATGCCGCGACCAGCTTCCCGATCCGCCCCACGGCGTTTGCGCTGCGGTTTCATCGAGCGCGGTGCACAGGCAATAGCGCGCGCCGATCACGGTTTCGTTGCCGATGCCGGCTTGCCGTGCGCGCAACTCGAATGCCTTGATCTGGTCGACCAGATAATCGCGCAGACCGGCTGGATCAGGATGTTGCGCGGTGGCGCGCAGTTGCGGGATCAGGTTCAATATCGGATTGGCGGCAGTCACCAGCGGATTGGTGCCGCTGATGATTTCAGGCAAATCGCCGGCGACTTCGTCCGGCCGGGCAATTGGATTTGCTCCGGCTGATTGCTTCAACAGCCCGTCGCCATCGAGATGCCTGGGGGAAAATTGATCGGAATTGCTCATGAATACTCTCTCTCGCTATTGCCGTATGGCCCAAAATTCGAGTTGCAGACCGGGAAATTCGCCCGCAATATGCATTGCCAGCCCACCCGAGCGCGGTAATTGTTTCCACAACTCGTTTTCGGTATCGAGTTCAAAATAGTTGTATCCGGCGTTATACGGAATTTGCCTGGGAGCAATCGGCAGCGCCCGCAAGGCGACGCCTGGAAGATGAAAGTTGACCAGGTCGCGGATTTTCTCGGCCGGGCCGATCTTGACCTGCGTCGGGAAGTTGGAGCGCACGGTTTCCGCCGGCATGTTGGCATGGACGGCAAGGACGAAGCTGGCCGACTTGACCAATTCCGCGCTCGGCATGATGGCGACCCGAATGCCGTGATTGCGGTCGAGCAATTCGATCTGGATGGCGTTGCGCTCGATGACCATCGACAGCGATTTGCGCAAATCGGTCATCAAAGGCTCAAAGCAGACTTTCAGATTTCCATGATCGTAATCGGGATAGTTGTCTGGGCGCCGGCTTTCCTTCGAGAAAGTCGACAGATCGCCGGCAAGTTGCAGCAAGGCCGAGTACAAACGCTCAGGATGGATGGTGTCGACGTGGGCAATATGCTTGACCAGCGGTTCCCAGCGATTGAGCAGCTCCAGCATCAGGAAGTCGGCCACCTCCGACACGCCGCCGCGCCCCGGCTGCGAAAGACGCGCCGCCAGCACGTCGCCGCGCTGATGCAGCAGCCCGAGAATTTCCTTGATATAGTTTTGCAACACAAGTTGCTTGCCGCAGGCTACGGTCGGCGCAATGTAATTTGTTTCGAGCACGATGTGATTGTCGGTGCGCCGCTCGATCAAAAATGCGACGCCCAACGCCATCCAGCCATCGGTCAAGTCCGATTCCAGCAAGAGTTGCAGGCGCAAGTCGCCCAACTGCAGCAGGGAAGCGGTGGCACGGATTGAATTGGTGTCGGCCGTCTCGACCTCACCGATCCGATACCTGGCCAAGGTTTCCGTCGAATCGTCGAACGCGACTTCGTCGGCGCCGTCGCGCCTGACCGGCAGCGCCAGCACGATACGCTGATTTTTCGCATTGGGCGGAATATCCAGCACGTCCGGCGCTTTCCCTTGAACGGGGAAATGGAACGGCGTGCCATCGGGAAATACGCCCTGGGCCGATGTCAGCACAACCTTCCCGAGTGTCAGCGCTTGCGCGTCGATGGACAGTTCCCGGAAGCCCCAGAAAAAGCCTTCGACCGGCAGGCTGCGCGTATGCGAAAAAAACTCGAAATATCTCTCTTGCTGTTGGAAATGCTGGGGTTTGAGAAACATCCCCTCGGACCAAACGACTTTCTTTTGCCAAGACATTGATTGAGTTCCTGAGTTTTTCTTATATCTATCCGATAAACACTGAGAAGCAATTGAAATATTGCTGTTGGGTAACTGGGCGAGGCAGCGTATCGCTTCCAGGTTTTGCCTCACGCAATGTATCAACCGGTCGACGGCAAGCCGACCTAACTCCCCTTCAATCCATTTTTTGCGTGATGCGTTTTTTGCTCATAAGGCGGCAATCTTAATTCGGTACAGTCGCCTTCTTAGCTGCGGGCGCCGCAGCAGTTGGCGTCGTCGCCGGTGGGCTATCGCTCGATCCCGCGACAGGGATGAATTTTACGCTATGCTGATCGATCAGTATTTGATATTTTTTCGGATTCGCGCTGCTGAAACTTGAAAACATTCCAGGCGTTTCCGCCGCCGGCACGGTGGCTGTTGCGCGCCAGATGCTCTTGTCGATATCGCGGAATTCGACCAAGACGCCGAGCGCCCCCGTTTCCGGGTAGCCTTTGCGCGTCAAGGTCTTGCTCTCGCCGGGACGCAGGAAAAATTCTTCCTTGCCCAGCAAGTCGGCGCCCAGGCTGGCCTGGTCTTTTTGCGCCAACGAGAAGAAGTCGGCGGTCTCGAACGCGGTCGACGATTTCAGCTCATAGAACACGACCTTGGCGGGCGAAGGCCGCGCATAATTGTCTGGATTGATCTTGGCCGTGGCTTGCACCGTCACGCTCAGCGGAACCGGCGCCACCGGCTTGGGTCCCGACGAGCAGGCGCACAGCGAGGTCATTGCAAGCGCTGCGAGCAGGTGGAACTTTCGGCATTGGAACCAACCCGACGGAATTGACAGACAGAATTGCATGGCTAACCCCTCGTTCAATAAACGCATAACGCCCGGTGGTTCGATACGGCTTGCTCGACCGGGCAATGGCTCGGAATTCAAAATAGATATCAGTAATTGAATTGATATGCGAAATCATTGTTGTCGACGCGCATCGCAATCCCGGTAAGTTCTTTGCCTGCGGCAACGCCTTCCAGGTATTCGCGGCTGATTCGCGGCAACACGGTATTGGTCAAAATTGCGTCGATCATGCGTCCGCCGGATTCGATTTCAGTGCAGCGGCTGACGATCAGTTTAACGACTTCGTCTTCAAATGAAAGAGGTATCCGATAATTTTCTGCAACGCGCTTTTGCACGCGCCGCAGTTGCAATCGAACAATATCGCCCAGCATGGCATCCGACAACGGGTAGTAGGGAATGACGACGATGCGCCCGATCAAGGCGGCGGGAAAGACCTTGAGCAGCGGCGGACGCAGCGAATTGGCCAGCGGTTCCGGGTCGGGCAGCAAATCCGGGTCGTTGCACATGCTCATGATGAGGTCGGAGCCGACATTCGAGGTCAGGATGATGATGGTATTCTTGAAGTCGATGTAGCGGCCTTCGCCGTCTTCCATGCCGCCCTTGTCGAATACCTGGAAGAACATTTCGTGGACGTCCGGGTGCGCTTTTTCGACCTCATCGAGCAACACCACGCTGTACGGACGACGCCGCACCGCCTCGGTCAGGATGCCGCCTTCGCCGTAGCCGACGTAGCCGGGCGGCGCGCCCTTCAAGGTCGACACCGTATGCGCTTCCTGGAACTCGCTCATATTGATGGTGATGACGTTTTGCTCGCCGCCGTACAAGGTCTCGGCCAGCGTCAGCGCGGTTTCGGTCTTGCCGACGCCGGACGGGCCGCACAGCATGAAGACGCCGATCGGCTTGTTCGGGTTGTCCAGCTTGGCGCGCGAGGTCTGAATCCGGCGCGCGATCATCTCCAGCCCGTGACGCTGGCCGATCACGCGGTTGTTCAAGGTCGATGCCAGATTCAGCACGGCGTCGATTTCGTTCTTCATCATGCGGCCGACCGGAATGCCGGTCCAGCTGGCGACCACGGCGGCGACCGCCTGTTCGTCGACTGCCGGCAGTATCAACGGCGTTTCGCCTTGAATCAGGTCCAGTTGCTGCTGCCGTTCGCGCAGCGTCTCCAGCAATTGGTTGCGTTCGCCGCGCTCGTCTTCTTCCTGGGGCGCGGCTTGATCGACGGCGGCCCCTTCGGCACGCAGCTTGCCGCGCAAATCGATGATTTCGTCGACCAGCGCCTTCTCTTCCTTCCAGCGCGTCTCAAGCTGTTGCAGCAGTTGCTTCTCGCTTTCCAGCTTGTTCGTCGCTTGCGCCTTGCGGTCGCCGATTGCCAGGCCGATGGTTTCTTCGCGGCCGATGATTTCCAATTCGATGGTCAAGGCCTCGATGCGGCGGATGCAATCCTCGACATCCGGCGGCGTTGCATGCTGGCTGACGGCGACGCGGGCGCAAGCGGTGTCGAGCAAACTGACCGCCTTGTCCGGCAACTGGCGCGCCGGAATATAGCGATGCGAAAGGCGCACCGCCGCTTCGATGGCCGCATCCAGCAGCAGCACCCGATGATGTTTTTCCAGCGTGGCGGCGACCCCGCGCAGCATCAGGATCGCCTTCAGTTCGTTCGGTTCCAGCACTTGCACGACCTGGAAGCGACGCGTCAAGGCCGGGTCCTTTTCGATATATTTCTTGTATTCGGCCCAGGTGGTGGCGCCGATGGTGCGCAGGTTGCCGCGCGCCAGGGCGGGTTTCAACAGATTGGCGGCGTCGCCGGTGCCGGCTGCGCCGCCGGCGCCGATCAGCGTATGCACTTCGTCGATGAAGAGGATGATCGGTTTGGGGCTGGCTTGCACTTCTTCGATCAATTGGCGCAGGCGGTTTTCGAATTCGCCCTTCATGCTGGCGCCGGCCTGCAGCAAGCCGATATCGAGCGAATGCAGCGCCACTTCCTTCAACTGCGGCGGCACGTCGCCATTGGCCAGGCGCAGCGCAAAGCCTTCGACCACGGCGGTCTTGCCGACGCCGGCTTCGCCGGTCAGGATCGGATTATTTTGCTTGCGCCGCATCAAGATGTCGATGATTTGGCGGATTTCTTCGTCGCGCCCGGTGACCGGGTCGATTTCGCCTTTGCGGGCGCGCTCGGTCAGGTTGACCGTATAGCGGGCAATCGCCTCTTGCTTGCCCATTTGCGCCGGCGCCATTGCATTGCTCATGTCGCCGGGCACGGCACCCAGATTGCTGTTGTCGTTGGCGCGCAAGGCCGTTTCAGGGGAAGCCTGGACAATCTTGGGCAACTGCTCGGCCAGGGCCTCGTGCCCGATTTTTTGGAATTCCTTGGAAATGCCGTACAGGATATTGCGCAGCGACGCGGTTTTGAGGATGCCGACCAGCAGGTAGCCGCCGCGCACCTGCGAATCGCCAAACATCAGCGTGCCGTATACCCAGGCGCGTTCCACCGCATTTTCGAGGTGTTCGGAAAAATCGGATATCGAACTGGCGCCGCGCGGCAGGCGGTCGAGCGCGGCGGTGAGATCGGCGGCCAGGATCGATGGGTTCAGATCGAAATGCTTGACGATGCGGTGCAGGTCGGAATCCTGGCTTTGCAGGATCTGATTGAGCCAGTGCACCAGCTCCACGTACGGATTGCCACGCAATTTGCAAAATACGGTTGCCCCCTCGATCGATTTGTAGAGCAGGGGGTTGAGCTTTCCGAACAAGGCAACACGGCTGATTTCAGACATATTCGTTTTCCGATTTATTGGCGAAATTTCAATTAGTATATAATCTCTCAATGCAAATTCGGCATGTTTTTATCAATATATATTGCACATAGAGAGTGCGCAAGTTCCGCGTAGGTCTTTCAACCTATTGTTTTTTAAAGAAAATTTTAGGGTTTACGTCTTGAAATTTATTCCTTGATTCGTGACCAAAAGATTATTTGTTTGTTTTTTTTAACATTTTGCTCAAGATTTATGTAAACTCCAATTAATTTTGTTGCAAAAAGAAAAATTTTGACCGCACGTAAATATTGAATGCTAACGAGTTTTAGGCGCTAGAATTCTACAGTTCAGGCGGTTTTGGGGGAGGCGGACGCAGCAGGTTCGCCGACGTTTACCAGGATTTCTCTAGAAGAGACGGGCAAGCATGAATAAAGAGTTGTGGAGTGCCGCAATCGACGAGCAACTCCCCTGTGGCGACGATCTGGAGTACGACGTCGAATTTTTGGCGCTGGGGCAAGTGGCGCAGGGCAAGGCTGAACAACAGTACGGCGACACCGTCATCCCGGCAGAAGAACCGGACTGGCGCGAAGCGGAGCGCCTCGGCGAAGCGCTGCTAACCCGCACGAAGGATATCCGCATCGGCATATTGCTGCTTCGCGCCTATGTGCACAATGCCGGCTTGACCGGATTGGCAGATGGCTTGCAGGCCTTGCTGGGGTTATTGGAGCGCCACTGGGAGTCGGTGCATCCGCAATTGGTCATCGACGGCGACCATGATCCGTTCATACGCGCCAACGCGTTGGCCGGATTGGCCGATCCCGAGGGCTTGGTGCGCGACGTGCGACTTGCTGCGTTGTCGAAATCGGCGATCGGAACGGTGTTGGTCAAGGATGTCGAGGCCGCGCAGGACAGCGCCCAGAGCGGCGCATCGACCTATAGCCGCGAGCAGCTGGCGGCGATTTTTACCGACACGGCCGCGCAGCCGAGCATGGTCGCGTTGCTGGCGGCAAGCGATACGTTCAGCGCCATCGTCAAGTTGTGCGAAGAGCGGCTGGGCCGCGAATACGCGCCGGACTTGTCGCTGCTATCGACACTCTTGACCGCAGTCGCGCGCAGTGTGCGCGCCGGCACTGCAGTGGAGCAGGACGCCGCACCGGGCGATGCCGAGGTTGCCGCCGATGCGGCTGCCGCCCCGACCAAAAGCGCAGGGGCGGTCGGTGAAATTCGCTCGCGCGAAGACGCCATCCGTGTGCTCGACCTGGTTTGCAAGTATATCGAACGAAACGAGCCGACCAATCCGGCGCCCTTGCTCATCAAGCGGGCGCAGCGCCTGATGTCGCTGGGATTTCTCGATATTATCAAGGAACTCGCCCCCGACGGCATGGGGCAGATAGAAGTCATAACCGGTATCCGTCGGGAATAACAGCCGGGCAATCAATTGTAGAAACCAAGCTAAGGAGATTCAGATGGCAAAAGCAGGCGGCAGCAGCCAAAAATTCATCGCGCGCAACCGGGCGCCGCGCGTCCAGATTGAATACGACGTCGAGATCTACGGTTCCGAAAAGAAGGTCCAGTTGCCCTTTGTGATGGGCGTGATGGCCGATCTGGCCGGCAAGCAGATCGAGCCGTTGCCGGACGTGGCGGATCGCAAATTCCTCGAAGTCGATATCGACAATTTCGATAGCCGCATGAAATCGTTGAAACCGCGCGTGGCCTTCCAAGTGCCCAACACACTGACCGGCGAAGGCAATTTGAATGTCGATATCACGTTTGAAAGCATGGAAGACTTTTCGCCGGCCAACATCGCCAAGAAGGTCGGCGCGTTGAATCAACTGCTGGAATCGCGCACGCAATTGTCAAACTTGCTGTCCTACATGGACGGGAAAACCGGCGCCGAAGAATTGATCGCCAAGGTGTTGAACGATCCGGCGCTGCTCAACACGCTTGCCGCCGTTCCCAACAAGCCTGCCGACCAATCCTAAGAAAACCGATTTCATCTCGGAGCATATGAATATGGAAAACCAATCAGCCGAAAAACTAGGCCAGGCACAGACTGCCGAAGCGGACGAGTTCGCCAGCCTGTTGCAAAAGGAATTCAAGCCGAAGACCGACCAGGCGCGCGATGCGGTGCAAAATGCGGTTCGCACGCTGGCGGCGCAGGCGCTGAAAAACACGCAGTCGATTTCCGGCGATGCCTACGTGACGATCCAGGCGATCATCGCTGAAATCGACAAGAAATTGACCGAGCAAGTCAATCTGATCTTGCATAATGCCGAGTTCCAGCAACTGGAAGGCGCGTGGCGCGGCTTGCATCACCTGGTCAACAATACCGAGACCGACGAATTGTTGAAGATCCGCGTGATGAATATCTCGAAGAAGGATTTGCACAAGACCCTGAAGCGCCACAAGGGCGTCGGCTGGGATCAAAGCCCGCTGTTCAAACGCATTTACGAAGAAGAGTATGGTCAATTCGGCGGCGAGCCGATGGGCTGCCTGGTCGGCGACTATCATTTCGACCATAGCGCGCCCGATGTCGAGATGCTGGGCGAAATCGCCAAGATTTCTGCCGCCGCGCATTGCCCGTTCATCTCCGGCGCGTCGCCGACCGTGATGCAGATGGATAGCTGGCAGGAATTGGCTAATCCGCGCGACTTGTCGAAGCTGTTCCTCAATTCGGAGTATGCGGCCTGGCGCAGCCTGCGCGACTCGGAAGATTCGCGCTACCTGGCCTTGACCATGCCGCGTTTCCTGGCGCGCATGCCGTACGGCGCGCGCACCAATCCGGTTGACGAATTCGACTTCGAGGAAGATACCGAGGGCGCAAAACACGACAAGTACGCTTGGGCCAATTCGGCCTACGCGATGGCGGTGAACATCAATCGCAGCTTCAAGGAGTATGGCTGGTGCACCTCGATTCGCGGCGTCGAATCCGGCGGCGTGGTGGAAAACCTGCCGACCCATAGCTTCCCGACCGACGACGGCGGTGTCGACATGAAGTGCCCGACCGAAATCGCGATCAGCGACCGGCGCGAGGCGGAACTGGCGAAGAACGGCTTCATGCCGCTGGTGCATCGGAAAAACTCCGATCTGGCCGCCTTCATCGGTGCGCAATCGCTGCAAAAACCGGCTGAGTATCAAGACCCGGATGCGACCGCCAATGCCAACCTGTCGGCGCGCCTGCCATATTTGTTCGCTTGCTGCCGCTTTGCGCACTACCTGAAATGCATCGTGCGCGATAAGATCGGTTCGTTCGCCGAACGCGACGACATGGAACGCTGGCTCAACACCTGGATCATGAATTACGTCGACGGCGACCCCGGCAATTCGTCGCAGGAAACCAAGGCCCGCAAGCCTTTGGCTGCGGCCGAAGTGATCGTCGCGGAAGTCGAGGGCAATCCCGGCTATTACACGTCGAAGTTCTTCCTGCGTCCGCACTACCAGTTGGAAGGCTTGACGGTTTCCCTGCGCCTGGTCTCCAAGCTGCCAAGCGTGAAGGGCGCTGGCGCCTAAACTCGGCATCAAACGGTCGGCGCTTGCATTCTTGCAAAGCGCCGGCTGCTTTGCGCTGCCATCCCGATTTTCCTCCAGACACGAAGCACTACACTAGCCTGCCGCCGCCTGCATCTTTACCGATTTTTACACAATTGCGCATTCATTTTGGCTCGAAATCTGCCGTCAACAGTGGCAAGGACACATCACGACAGTCGTGAAGTCACAAGGGAGGATAGCAAAATGGTATCGACAAATGGGGTAACAGCCGTTTCCGGCGTCAGCAGTAGCAGCAGTAGCGGCGGTAGCAGCAGCGCGGCCCAAATCGCGGCTTTGGAAAAGAAACTTGCCAAGTATGAAAAGCAACTGAAAGAAGACGAGTCTGGAAAATCCAGCTCCACCAGCTCGACGGCAACGCAATTGCTTCAAGCGCAAATCACGTCAATAGAGTCACAGATTTCGCAATTGAGCAGTGCCAGCTCGATTTCGGCGACGACATCGGCGGTAAGCAACGCCAATTCGCAAAAGGCGACCAGTTCGGCCACCAGCACCGGCAGCAATTCACAGGCGACTTCAAGTGTGACCGACGCCGAGGCGCAACAAAAAAAGACGACCGCAGCAAAGGCGCGCAATTCCTTGCTCGGCAATACGGTCGACGTGACCGCTTGAGATAGAGCGGCCACCTCGCCGACACCGGCACGCCGCATTCCCACTATCGCAAAGATGCGGCGATAGAGGAATTGCGACGCGCGGTGCTATCGGTGCGATGTCAACCGAAGAAGCGGCACGGGCTTAACCGTGTTCGTGCTTCTCCGATTTGCCATCCTCGTGCGGTTTTTTCCCCTGATTTTCAGCTGGCTTGCTTTGCTTGGGGGGCGCAACTGGCGGTTTTGGCGCTGGTGCGGGTGGTTTTGCGGCTGGCGCAGGTCTTGCCGCTGGCATCGGCTTTTCAGCTGGTGCGGGTTTCGCGGCAGGGGCGGGTTTAGCCTGCGATGGCGACGATGGGGCTCGGGTTTCTTGCCGATCGCGCTTTTCCTGCTGCATGTTTGCTGGCGGCTGGCTTGCGTTCGGCTTCGGCTCGTTTTGATGTGCCGGAGCGGGCACCTGAGAAGTGGCTGGGGCAGAATGCTGCGCTGCAGATTCGGCGTGCGGCGACGCTTGCGGCGCTGCCGGTGCCGCAGGATGCGCTTGCTCATGCTGGTGCAGCAGCGCCGGGCTCACTTCCGAATGCACGACCTGCGCCGGCGGCAATGCGACTGGCTGCCGTCCCGGCACGTAGGCCGGTATCGGTTTGCTCGAAGTCGGTTCCGGTGCCTGTGCCTTGACCACGGGCGGCATCGCTGCTGCTAAATGCGGCTGTGCAGGCACCGAGCTATTGACGGCTTGGCCGCTGGCGGTGGCGCTTGCCGGCGCAACCACGGTCACATTCGTGATATTGGTGACGTTGGTGACATTGTGCACGTTGTTGTTGACCGTAATATGCATGCCTTCATGGATGATAGGCGGTGCGCTGGTCACGACTGCCGGCGCGGTGCCGATGGGGGCCGGGACAATCAGGCCGGAGTGTGAACCTGGGGGCGCCGGCACGAATACGCCTTCAGGACCGATCGGTCGCGGCCCAGGGATAACGCCCGCTGCGACGACACCGACCGCGATATTGACGCTCAATGATGGAGCAACGAAGGTTACGCCCGGTGCGGCCCAAAAGCCGTTGACGAACACGACGGCGCCGCCGCGATGTTCATAATACGGATTGACCCATCCATATCCAGGGCGTGGCGGCGGAGCCCAACGACCGTGCGCCCAGACCCAGTTGCCTTCCCATACCCAATAGCCGCCGGTCCAGATTGCTCCTTCATAGGGCAGAGGTGGCGGCGTCTCCACCAGCATTGGCGGCGGCGCCCATTCAACCCGAATGGGAGGCGGTTGAAATAGCGGCGGTTCAACATATATGCTGACTACCGGCTGCGGTGCGGGTGCCTGGTAGACAACTGGGGCGGGGGCTTGCACGTAAACTGGTCGGGGTGGCGGCACGTAGACACGGGCTGGTTCGACCACACAGCCGCTGAGTAAAACGGCAGCGCCGATAATAATTCTTTTCAATATCTTCTCCTAAGGAAACGGTTCGCACTCTCTTGATTGAGCGCTTGCTGGATACAACGTTTTATTAACGAATTGTGAATTGAGATGGTTGACTGGATTTAATGATTGTCCAATCAACATTTATTTCGGCAGCCTGGGTTTTGAATTTCCGACCGTGGGATTCAATGCAGGTGAGCCAGTGTCGTTCGTAGAATATCTGTTGCGCAATGGCGGGAACATCCGGCAAATGTCGGGTGAACGCTGCGATATCGACCCCTCCAAGTTTTGTCTGCGGTGACTTGGTCGACGAAGCAGCTAGTCGCAGTTGCGGTGCGGGGGCGCACAGGTTAGCCGGGAACCGATTGCGATGGCAATCGCGTCAGCAGCGGGGAGCTTGTGTGGAGGGCGATTTATGCCCTTGCGCCATTTTCTGGCGCAAAGGACACTATTTACAAAGTGATTTTCGCGGAAATATCGCGGCGTCTTGCTTTTGTGCCGCTTAATCGGCGTGTTCCGCGCCCTTGAGCATCAGCGCGCGCATCTCGCGGATTCCAAGTTCGCTGACTTCATGCATGCGTATCAACATGGTCGGCCCGATGGGAAGGGCGCCGTGACGCAATTTGCTGATCACAGGCGGCGCGACTTCCAGCAACCTCGACAATGCGGCGTCGTTCTTGAGATGGAGCTTTTCGATCAATGCATCAAGCAAGATGTTGGGATCGCCAGGAAATTGATTAAGTGGCACTTTACTGGCACTTTTGTGTATTGTATTTGTCATGATTAGATTACTCTGAGTGGAATGATTTTAATGCCATTGGGTATCCCAGCACTGACCGCCTCAAACAACGAGCCTTCCCAAACCAGCGGACAACAACAATTGCGCCAAAATACCTGTAAGCAAATTATTATGAAACAATGTATTGTATTACGATAATGATAATTGTGGGTAGTGATGTGACAGTAGTGTTGCAAACGCAACGCTGATAAAAGTGTAACTCCATTCCATCGTATCCGGCAAACTGGGTCGCCACGGCCAAGCCGGGCAATGTGTTGTACCATTGCGAGCCACGTAGGCGGCGATCCCGCAGACGCAAAAAAAACCGGTATATAAAATTGGAGGGAGTTCGATGAAGTTACGTTTGTTGCTATTGGGCGCCGTACTGGCTGCCACGAATGCGCTGGCCGAGCCGCGCGGTTTTACGGTCGAGGACATGGTCGCGATGGAGCGCATCGGCAATCCGGTGTTGGCGCCGGATGCCAGCCGGGTAGTGTATACGGTGCGCGCCACCGACCTCGACAAGAATCGCGGACATACCGAACTGTGGATGCTGGATCTGCGCGCTCCGCATGCGCAGCCGCAGCGCCTGACCCACAGCGATGCGAATAGCTCGGATCCTGAATGGTCGCCTTCCGGCGATGCCGTTTTTTTCCTGTCCGGGCGTTCCGGCAGCTCGCAAGTCTGGCGCTTGCCGCTGGCGGGCGGCGAGGCCGGCATGGTCACCGACCTGCCGCTCGATGTCGGCAGTTTCCGCTTGTCGCCAAGCGGCGAGCGCATCGCGCTGAGCATGGACGTGTTCCGCGATTGCCCCGATCTGGCTTGCACCAGGAAGCGCATCGACGAGAAATCGAAGACCCAGTCCGCCGGACGGGTATACGACAAGTTGTTTGTCCGCCACTGGGATACCTGGGCCGACGGGCGTAATACGGTATTGTTTTCCGGCGCATTGGATGCCGGCGGGCATCTGCTGGGAGCGCCGGTCAGCTTGTCGGGTTCGCTCGACGGCGACGTGCCGTCCAAGCCCTTCGGCGACCGCGACGACTATCAATTCAGCCCGGACGGCAAAAACGTCGTTTTTTCGCTCAAGGTGGCAGGGCATAGCGAGGCGTGGTCGACCAATTTCGATATTTTCGAAGTCCCAGCGGATGGCGGGCAAAAGCCGCGCAACCTGACCGAGGAGAACCACGCGACCGACGCCAAGCCGGCTTTTTCGCCCGACGGTCGCACGCTTTCTTTCCTGGCGATGATGAAACCGGGCTTTGAAGCGGATCGCTTGCGCCTGGTCCTGATGGATGTTGCCAGCGGCAAAACCCGCACCGTGGCCGACAACTGGGACCGCTCGATTGCCGAGTACGCCTGGGCGCCGGACGGCAAGTCCGTGTATGCGGGCGCCGATGACGTCGGCCAGCATCGCTTGTTTTCGATTGACGTCGGCAGCGGCAAGGTCAGCCCATTGACCGGCGCCGGCTGGGTGACCGGTTTCGACGTGCGCCGCGATACGGTCGTGGTGGCGCGCAACGATCTGGCTTCCGGCGTGCAATTGTTTAAATTGAATGGCGGAAGCACGCCGATGACGCAGTTGACCCATCAAAACGCGGCCGCGCTGGCCGACGTGCGCTTTGGCGAATATGAGCAGTTTTCCTTCCCCGGCGCCAACGGCGATACCGTCTACGGTTACGTCGTCAAGCCCTGGAATGCAAAAGCCGGCGCGAAGTACCCGATTGCCTTTCTGGTGCACGGCGGCCCGCAAGGCAGTTTCGGCAACGAGTGGGGTTATCGGTGGAATCCGCAATTCTATGCCGGTGCGGGATATGCGGTGGTGATGGTCGATTTCCACGGTTCGACCGGCTACGGCCAGGCGTTTACCGATTCGATCAGCGGCGATTGGGGCGGCAAGCCGCTGGAAGACTTGAAGAAGGGCTTGGCCGCGGCAGTCGGCAAATATCCCTGGCTCGATCGCGAGCATGCGTGCGCGCTCGGCGCATCGTATGGCGGTTATATGATGAACTGGATCGAGGGCAACTGGTCCGATGGGTTCCGCTGTATCGTCAACCACGATGGCGTGTTCGATAACCGGGCAATGTATTACTCGACCGAAGAGCTTTGGTTCAACGAATGGGAAAATGGCGGAACCTACTACAAGGCGCCGGAAAACCATGAAAAATTCAATCCGGCCAATTTCGTCACCAACTGGAAAACACCGATGCTGGTGGTGCAGGGCGAACAGGATTTCCGCATCCCGACCACGCAAGGACTCAGCGCCTTCACGGCCCTGCAACGCCAGGGGATCGAAAGCAAGTTATTGATTTTCCCGGACGAAAATCACTGGGTGCTGAAGCCGGCGAATTCGGTATTGTGGCATCACACCGTGCTGGACTGGCTGGATCAGCATTTGAAACAATAGTCTAAACGATACGAAAGGGTCGGGTCGCATGGGTAAGCGGGGAAAGCCGTCACGATTGATGCAATTGTTGTTGCTTGTTGTTGCTTTTCAGACGGCGCCATGCTGGGCCAGCGGCGGCCCGCCGATGATTACCGACGATCCCGGCACGCCCGGCGACGGCCACTGGGAAATCAATGTCGCGGCCTTGACCAACCATGCGGCGGGGGCCACCACTTACCAATTGCCGTTGGTCGACGCCAATTACGGCGTGGGCGACCGTCTGCAACTCAAATTTGAAATGCCTTTCCTGGTTCGGGATCAGGCTGATGGCGTCTACCATAGCGATGCCGGCGATGGCTTGGCCGGCGTCAAATGGCGTTTTTACGATGAAGGCGACAACGGCTGGCAAATTTCCACTTACCCGCAGGTGGAGTTCGATTTCCCGGGTTCCAACGCTCCGCGCAACGGTCTGGCCGATCATGGCACGAGCTATTTGTTGCCGCTGGAATTCGTGCACGGTTTCGAGGGATTCGATATCAACTTTGACGTCGGACGCTGGTTTCGTCCCACGCGGCAGGCCGATAGCTGGATCGCCGGTTTTGTGCTGACCCATGAAGTGCGCAAGGGATTGGAAGTGATGGCGGAACTGCATGACGAAGTCGCCGTGCATCAATCGCAGGATGAATTGATCCTCAATTTCGGCGCGCGCCTGGACTTGTCGGAGAACTACACGCTGCTGCTTTCGGCAGGACGCGATCTGCACAATACCTTGAGCCAAACGAATACCCTATTGAGCTACGTCGGTTTGCAAATGCGCTATTGAGCGATGAGGGAATTGCCCAGCGGTTTATCGTAACCCCCTTGAAATACGAGCCTAAAATACTATCTTAATAGCCGGGAAATGTGCCTTTGGTTGTTCTAATGGTAATTGTTTTCCGTGCAGGCATTTATCAAATCGTTCATCAAGTCATTTATCGAAACATAACATGAAGATTGGCAATCTTTTTCTTTGTTTGGTGTCTGCCGGTATTGCCGCCGGCATGTTCTTGTCGGCGGCGCCTGCGGCGCGCGAAGCGGCGGTGCCGCGCAGCGTGGCGGCAAGGCCGCCGCTGACCGGCAACGAGTCCAATGTCGTGACCTTGTTTGAAAACACCGCACCTTCGGTCGCATATATTTACATCGAACGCCAGCAACGCATCAGTTTCTTCGAGGTGGGCACCGCCAAAGGAGCGGGCAGCGGCTTCGTCTGGGATACTGCCGGCCACGTCGTGACCAATTATCATGTGGTCGAGAACGCCAGCAGCGTGCAGGTGCAATTGGATTCCGGCAAACCGATCGCCGCACGCGTGGTCGGCATCGCGCCCGAATACGATCTGGCGGTGGTTCAATTGAAGGAAGTGCCGAAGGATTTGCGGCCGATTCCGCTGGGTTCGTCGCATGATTTGAAAATCGGGCAATCGGTGTATGCGATCGGCAATCCGTTCGGTTTGTCGCGCACGCTGACGACCGGCATCGTCAGCGCCTTGGATCGCAGTTTGCCGACTTCCGATTTTGCTGAAATCGAAGGCGTCATCCAGACCGATGCGGCGATCAATCCGGGCAATTCGGGCGGGCCCTTGCTCGATAGCGCCGGCCGGCTGATCGGCGTCAATTCGGCGATTCGCTCCGAGTCCGGCAATTCCGCAGGCGTCGGCTTTGCCATTCCTGCCGACATGGTCAACCGCGTGGTGCCCAGGTTGATTGCGACCGGGCGGGCGCCGCGCCCCGGCATCGGCATAGTGCCGGCCAATCCTTTGCTGGTCGCGCGCGCCGGCATTTCGGGCGTGGTGGTGCAGGATGTCAATCGCGGCTCACCCGCCGATCAAGAGGGTCTCAAGGCGCTCGACAAGCGCACCGGCGAAGTCGGCGATGTGATCGTCGGCGTCAATGGCCGGCGCATCGATACGCTGGCCACTTTCGTCGCCGAGCTGGATCGCGTCGGCATCGGCAACGTCGCCGAATTGACCGTCAGCCGCGACGGCAAAGAGCGCAAATTAAGGATTAAAGTAGCCGATATGCCGCGCTAAGGCTCTGTCCCATGCGAACACGCGGGCGGGCCGGGATTGCGCTCCGGCCCGCCATCGCGTTGGCGCTATTTGCTGTTCTTCTTCGCGCGATCAAATACCGGGCCCCACAAGGGGTGACCCTTTTCGCCCGGCAACAGGTCGAAATCCTTGTTCAGTTTCAAGGCTTTTTCAAATTGCTGCCGGCACAGCGTCGTGCGGTTGGTCAGGCAATAGCTGAACGCGGAGTATTTCAACGCGTCGAGCTGGATCTCGACATCGGTGGACCAGATTTCCTTGCTATCCTGCAGGCGCTTCAATGACGCGTTGTAGTCGCCAGCCGAGTAAAGATCGATGCCTTCTTTCAAGGTGGCGCGCGCGGTCGCCCTGGTTTCTTCGGCCTGGATTTCTTCGGCTGTCTTCACGCGTGGCTTCGGCGTTGGCGCCGCTTGCTGCACCGGCGGGGGCGGCGTTTCGCAACCTGCAAGCGGCAACAGCGCCGCCAGCGTCAAGATGGTGAACAAAAGTTTTCCGGTTTTATTGGTCACGGTATATCTATCCTTTAGTGAGCGGTGAAATCGTGTTCGATATTCACGGTTTTATTCTTGGTCACATCGATGTCGACAACGTAGTCGGGGAAGCTGGCGTTGACGATCTTTATCTGGTGCTTCCCTTCCGCGAGGCGGATTTTCTTGACAGGCGGACTGGCGCCTTTGGATACGTTGTCGACAATGACATTGCCCCACGGTTTGATGGTCAATGCAATCGTGCCGGTCACCGTGGCATTCTCGGTCGGCTGATTCGGGTCTGCCTGTAGTGCTGTCGATGCACTGAAAGCCAAGCCATCTTCCCTAAGTTTAACAGCTTCCTGTATCAACGCGGTCAGTTTTTGCTTGGCCGATTCAGCAAACTTGCCGGACGGATACTTATCGATGAAGTTGGCCAGGTCGGCCATCGAGTCGGCGGTGGGTCGATTCAAATCCTTCAGTTCTTCCCACGCGGCTGCTTCTTCATTCGCGGTCGATTGCGCCGCCTGTGGCGCCGATTGCGGCGGGGGTGGAGGCAGCAGGAATTGGTTCGCCTGCGGCGGTGTCTCGACGACAGGGGCCGGCGCCTGAACGCGGTTGAGGTAGAGGTAGCCGCCATAACTGCCGCCGCCGAGAACCAGCAGCAGGCCAACGGCCAGCAATGCGCGCTTGCCGCCGCCGCTCTTTGCGGTTGCCACTGCAGGAGCCGGTTTTTTTTCGGCTGCCTTTGCCGGCTCTAGCTGCGCCTCTGCCGGTGTCGTCTTCTCTTCCGGCGGCGGAGTCGGGGTCAGCCGCTTCATCACCACTGTTTCATCCATCGCCTTGGCTTCGGGCTCCGGTTTTGCCGTTTCCACGGCTGTCGGCTTGGCGTCGGCAACGCTTTTTTCGATTACGGCGGCTTTTTCGACGGCAACGGGCTTTACAATCTCGATGGTCTTTTCAAAGGTCATTTCGCTGGGCGTCGATTTTGCGGCATTCGCACCCGCAGCGGCTTTTGCCGGCGCTGCCTGGGTTGCGATCAGCGGCGCGCGGAACATGACGGTCGCAGCGGGGTCGACTTCGCGCTCGAACAGGCTCCTGAATTCGGCAATCGATTGCGGGCGCGCGTCCGGGTTCACCTTAAGGCCGGTATTGACGGCGCTCAAGAAGGTTTCGCTGAAATTCGGGTATTTCTCCGTGCTCAGCAACTCGATCGGGTCTTTGATCATGCGGGCGACCGAAGTCGGCGGCGATTTTCTCGCGATGGCGGCATACAATACCGCCGACAACGCATAGATATCGGTCCACGGGCCCTGCTTCATCGTCGGATCGTCGGCATATTGCTCGACCGGGGCATAGCCCGGCTTGAGAATCACGGTCAGCGCCTGCGTCATGTCGCCGATGATCTGGCGCGCCGCGCCAAAGTCCAGCAGCACCGCGCCGCCGGTATTTTGGATCATGATGTTGTCGGGCGAAATGTCGCGATGCAGGATGTTGATCTTGTACAGTGTTTCAAGCGCTTCCAAAATCGGCGTCAGCATTGTGCGCAGCCACGCTTCGGTCACCAATTCGGGATGGCTGGTGAGGACTTTTTTCAAGGTCATGCCCTCGTAATAGCGCATCGCCATATAGGCGGTGTTATTTTCTTCCCAGAATCGATGCACCTTGATCAAGGCCGGATGGTCGAACTGGGCCAACAGGCGCGCTTCGTTGATAAAGCTGCGCAAGCCGGTCTGAAACGTCTCTTGATGACGCTCCGAGCGCACTTTGACGCTCTTGTCGGTGTTGCGTCCGGCCAAGGCGCTGGGCATGTATTCCTTGATGGCGACGGTGCGCTGGAGCGAATGATCGAATGCCAGGTAGACCGAGCCGAATCCGCCTTCGCCGACGATGCCGGTCAGCTCGAATTCCGACAGGCGAGTGCCGACCGGCAGGCAATTTTCCGACCCCGAACTCGGCAATTGATGCGCATCCCCATCATTGTTCGGCGCGGCGTTGACATCCAGTTCTGCATTTTCCATGATTTTCTCTTTACCCTGCGCGCATTGTGCGCTACTTATCGTGTAATCGTTACTGCTTCCGGTTCACCCAGCCAAATTGCGTACGCGGTGCAATTGTCGCGCGCTTTTCCCGATGCACTGGCTTTCTCTACAACAATGGCGCGCAACTTATGCAGCCATTCGTCGGCGCTGGCCGAGTCAGCCAGCGCCCGCTCCATGTCGTCTTCGCCGGCCCATTCCCACATGCCGTCGGTGCAGACCAGGAAAACATCGCCGTCGGCAAAGCGGATCGCCGGCGCGCTAATATCCGGCAAGGTGTCGCCTTCGGCGCCGATTGCCGCAAACAGGCGATTGCGTTGCGGATGCTGGCGGATGTTGTCGTAGGCCCAAAAGCCGGCGTCGACGAATTGTTGCGCGATGCTATGATCCTTGCTGATTCTTTGCACTTTGGCGCGGCGAAACTGATAGATGCGCGTATCGCCCATGTGCGCCCAGATCGCCTGGCCGTTTTCCAAGTCGAGCAGAACGGCAGCGACGGTGGCGCTCATCGCTTTCAAATGGTCCTGGCCGATCTTGGCCGCGCCCACATCGGCGATCGCCGCATCGATGTGTGCTTGCATCGCCGCGACGCTGAATGCGTTATCGGCGTCGAAACTGGACGCGATTGCGGCCACCGCCGTCTTGGCGGCGATTTCGCCGCCATCGTGTCCGCCGGCGCCGTCGGCGACGACGAACAAGGCCTTGCCGTCGCGCATCGCATGGCTGCGCGCGTCCTGATTCGATTGCCGCTCGCCGATGTCCGAGATTTCGGCAAAGTTCAGCGCCAGGCCTGCGGTGGCCACGCCGCTTGCGGTCATGTTTTGCTCCCTTGGCGGAAGCGTTGGATTTCGCTTTCGTAGGCGCTCAGAAACGCTTTGCCGAACAAGGTTTGGAAATCGTCTTGCGCTTCGGCAAAGATTTCATTGAACAATTCGGCATACAGATCCCACATTTTCGCCTTTCTGTTCGCAGCAATCAGGGAATCGATCAGCGTGCGGGCCTTGAGTTTTTTCTCCAGCATGGCCGGATCGAAACGCCGCAACACCTCGTCGAGCGCGGCGCGCATGCCGGCCACCACGCCGATTTGATGCGCCCGCAAATCGACGTAAGCGTCTTGCATCGCTTCCACCGGCCCCATGAAGCCGGGGATTTTCCTGCCCAGCATTTGCAGCAAGGCCGTATGGCCGTCGGGAAGAAACTTCAACGGATTGTTGTTGCGCACCTCGATCATCGTCAAATCGGCCCTGACCTCGCGTTTGACGAGCGCGCGCGACGCAATGAGCTCGACCGCGCCTTCAGTCGCCGTGGCGACGAAGCGTCCCATCATTTCCATCCATTCCGGCGTGACTCCGGCGGGCAGGGTATCGAGCGGAAGATTGGCTCCGCGCAGAAAAGCTTCCGCCAGCACCAGGGTGTCGGCGGCGCTTCGATTCGGCGTGGCCGGCCGTTCGCTCGCAGCGGGGATGGCTGGCGTTCTTGCCGGCGGCGCAACGGCAGCTTCGAGCGCCGGGGCGGCCGCGACCGGCTGCGGGGCGATCGGCGCGGCTGCCGGGCGTGCCGCGTTTGCCGGCAATGCTGGCGGCGCCACGTCTTGCCTGGCTTGCGGCATCGCGAAATGCGATTTCAACTCCGATACATGGTTGGAGGCAACCTCGCCTGAAAAATCGTCCTGCTTGCGCGTCAAGATGGGTTCCGACGCAAACAAGGCCAGCGGATCGGTTTCCGATGAGCGCGCCGGTCCCAACGCAACCGGGTCGAGCGGTGAGCGTTCCGGTGCGCCCGACGCGGAAATCAAGCCGTCGATGGTGACGTTGCGGTCGGCGATCGATTCCAGCGACACGCCCTGGTTGGATAAGCCGGCCAAGGGGTCGCCCGAATTGCGCGGCGCGTTGGAAGGCATCGCAAACGGATCGAAATCCTCCGGGATGATCGTCGCATTTTGTTCCGGCAACAACGGCGTGTGGGTCGGGCCGCTCAACAAGTCGTCGAAGCCGAACGCGTTGGCCGGACTTGCGCTGGCCGTCGCCTTGGCGCTCGCCGGCGCGCTCGACGGTGCCAGCAAATCGTCGAAGCCGAACGGATCGGCCTTGGCCGCCGGACTGGCAGCGGGCAGCTTGGAGCCGGCTGGCGCGTTGGACAAGCCGAGCAAGTCGTCGAAACCGAGTGGATCGGGTGCGGCGGATGGCGATGTTACCCGCGTTGTTGCGGACGGCGCAGCCGCCGTGCTTGGAGCGGGAGCGTGGATATCGACTGCACCACCGAGCAAATCGGCAAATGGATCGGCGCTGCCGGCGCCTGGGCTGGACAAATCGAAGCCAGCCGGCGACGCACATGCTTGCTTGCTGGCCGAGGCGGAAGCTGGCGCGGCGGCGACGGCTGACTCCGCCCGCAGCAAATACAGGCCGATTTGGATTTCGTCGCCGTGGTGCAATTCCACGTCTTGTCCCAGCGCAATTTCGAGACCGTTGACAAGGATCGGATTGGCTTGGCTGAGATTGGCGATGGAATGTCGCGCGCCGTCGCTCTTGACCGATGCCTGCAAGCGCGAAACGTAGCGTTTTGGGTCTGGCAAAACCAGGAAATTATCGTTGCCGCGTCCGATGGTGGCGCTATCCGGCCCGAATACCGCAGACAGCGGTTCCGCAGAAACTTCATTGTTATACGATACAACGCTGATTTTTATCATGTGAAAATAACTTTCGCTCAAGTCTCAAGTCGATATTTCATCATTGAAAAATGCGTCATGAAAGCAGCGCCGGTCGTCGCTGCTCATCTTTCGCCGGGCGGCGCTAATTTCGCCAAATCATCAGCATGGTAACTGGCAAGGCTTGCGTGTTGCAAGGACAAGAGCGGTAAATCGCGCTCGACGTTGCCGCTGCGAGTCACGCTCAATTTTCCCGTCTCGCCATTCAGTAGCGGACGGTTGTAGCGCAACTCGTCGCGCATCAATAGCTTCGAAAAACGATAGGCGTCAATGCCCAGCGCGTGCAGGCGTGTCAATACCGCATCGGGTTTGCCGGTTTGCAATGGCGAGTCGGAAAGCGCGTTCTTGCCAGCCAGGTCCGGCACGTCGACAAAGTAGATCTTTTGTCGTTTGTTTAATTGAGCTACTTCCGGCGAATTCGTGTTCAGCGCCGATGTGCCGAACACCGACCAGTTTTCCGGCATCGCCTTGATGGCGGGCAACGCGCTTTGGAAATCGGCTGCCACAAATATCATGGTGCCGGCGGGCAGTCCGCCGCTGGCCAGTTGTCCGATGCCGGGCAAGTCCTGCACCGGGAGCGCGCCTTTGACCGATTGATGCAGCTGCGTCCATTCGTCGATGAACGCTTCGGACGAACGTGCGTCGAGCGCCGTATTGCCTTTCAACACGATGGCGTCGGAAAAACCTTTTTCCTTGGCGCCGCGCGCCACGACCCGCGCTTCCTGGGCGATCGGCAAGCCGAACTGATACAGATTGATCGGATATTTTCCTTCTTCGACCACGTTCAACGCCACCGTGGGAACAGCCAGCAACCTGCGCTGCGTCAACAGGGACAAGGAACTGCGGGAAAGCGGGCCGACAATCAGATTCGCACCTTTGTCCAGCGCCGAGCGATAGGCGGCCAGCATGGCGGCGGGACTGGCATCGGTTTCGTAGAGCTTGATCGGGTAGGGCTCGTGCGCGTTTTTCTGCGCGGATTGAAATCCATCCCAAACCGCTTTTGCGAAACGTCCCAAATCCTTCGACTTGGTCGGCAAGATGACCGCCACGTGACGCAGTTTCTCAGGATGCAGTCCGCGCAACGCCAGCAAGCGCTGGTTCAGCACAACCTGATCGGCATATTTTGCGCTCCACGCGTTGATGGCCGCGTTGGGGACCGAATTCTTCGATTTTCTGGCTAACAGCGCCAGATCGAGCCACGCCTGCAAGGTGTGACTCGCCGATTTCGCTTTGAGCGCTTGCAGATCCGGCGTCGATTGCGCAGCCATCAGTCGCCATAACGCGTCCTGGTTCTGGGATAAATCGGACGGTGAAGTCAAGCTGTCGTTGGCCTCGGCGCGGGCGCGCAAGGCGTCCTGCGTGCAGGCACTCATGGTGCGATTCTGTAGCTTCGGACGATTTTTCCCGGCAGTTGCGGGCACCGAAGGTGTTTCCGGCTGCGTGGCGGCGCAGGTTTCATCGGCTTTTGCCAGGGTCAACCAAAATATGCCTTTGCTGACTGGCGCGATGTCGATCGGTGCGGTCGAACCCAGCACGGCAATCGCGTCCTGGGTTTGGCCGGCGAGCAAGGCTAGCTGCGCCTTGAGGATTTTTGTATAACCGCTATTGGGCGCAGTATTGTTGAGCTTGCGTAAAACTTCGCCGGCATGCCGGGCGTCCGGGACGGAATAATACAACTGGCCGGCCTCGAACAAGTATTGCGCCCGCAAGTCGTGCGCTACCCGCTCGGAAACTTCAAGCATCACACTGGCAGCGTCGCTGGCTTTGCCATCGTCTTTCAACTGCAAGGCATCTTCGACCGTGCGATCCCTGGCGGCGACGGGCAACGTTGCTTGCGTGCCTTCCTGCGGGGCGGTGGAACAAGCCGATAACGCGACCGCGATCGCACAAAAAATATATAGCTGTAACTTTCTGGCGTGATTCATCGTTTCCATATGCAAAAGACTTTCAGCGAACCAAGCGACACCGGCTTGCGGCAAAACAGCGCGACAATGCACGGCATTGCGTCGCATTCGACAGGTGTTGCCGATTATAGCGACAGCTAGGTCGACTGTATTAGACAATTAGCAATGTCGATGCCAAGTCGGCGGATCGCAATATGCTGGCTATTACAGCGTCGGGGAATGCGCGCGCCTTTCAATGTTGCGATGCGAAGAACACCCCGATCGCCAACAATTCAATGACTTGGCCGATTCAAGCATCCTTCCATTTTCATTTCAAAATAATAATTTATTATTTTATCAGATTATTAAATTAACAATCAGGAAATGAAGCGGAAAGGGCGGGCTAAAGGACCGAATTCAACGCAAGATCGGATGCTTGTGCCCCATCCCTTGACAACGGAAAGCGGACACCCTATCGCATAAAAACCGATGATATTTTGATACGGTGGCCCGAAATAGGAAAGGAGGTAGTTAACAGGTTTTTTGTGATTTAATCACATCTGTTGAGGTTGCTTGGAGGAATTGCGGGCAAAGGACATCGCAACGTGCAGCTTGCGGCAATCGGCGCAGTCGGATGGCTTGCCCGGTTCGATGGATCGAAGCAAAAGGTGGGAAGTCGTGCTTATTGCGGCTGCGCGATGAAACTCATGCACGCAGCCGCGCAGTACTCAAAATTTGAAGTGCGAGGATTGCAGCGCGTTACGCAAAGGCTTGATGCAGGTTTCGAACAATTTTTTCGTTTCGAATGTCGTCTCGGACACACGCGTAATCAATTGGGCCGACATCACGGGCGCTTCGCCGACGGTGGCAAGAATGCGGCCGCCGACCTTGATCTGCTGCAGGAAAGCATTGGGGAGGAACGGCAGCGATCCCGAAATCACGATCACGTCGAACGGGCCGCCATTGCCGCTCCAGCCTTGCGCGCCATCGGCTTGCACGACTTCGACATTGCCCACGCCATAGGCTTTCAGGTTTTGTTCGGCCAGCGCCTTCAAGGTCGGTTCGATTTCAAGTGTCGTGACGTGCCGTGCCCGGTCTGCCAGCAAGGCCGCCATATAACCGGAGCCGGCGCCGATTTCCAGCACATTCTCATGCTTGCGCAGGTTTACCTCTTGCAAAACGCGCGCCTCGAATAACGGAGTCAACATGTTCTCGCCGCAAGGCAAGGGGATCTCGGTGTCGGAAAAGGCGAGCTCCTTGTAAGCGGCGGGCACAAACGCTTCCCGCTTCACTACCTCCAGGAGATCGAGGACATCGGCAGCAAGCACGCCCCACGGGCGGATTTGCTGTTTGATCATGTTGACGCGGGCTTCTTCGATATTCATTTTGGCTGCACGATAGAGGAAATAAATAGTGCGGGTATTATCGCTGATTTGCAGGGGTAGCGTAAACAGTATTTCGTAGACGGGGGCTGGCGCTCCGTGTTAAAATTCGGCGGATTATTTTGCTTTTGTAATTTTCATGGAAACGTATAAATGGAACCGGTCCTCAACGACATTGAAAATCGCGGTTTTTTGGTAACCAGCGCCGATACGGTGATTAACTGGGCTCGAACTGGTTCCTTTTGGCCGGTGTCTTTCGGCTTGGCCTGCTGCGCCGTCGAAATGATGCACGCTTCCGCTTCGCGTTACGACATTGCCCGTTTCGGCTGGGAAGTGTTTCGCGCCAGTCCGCGCCACGCCGATTTGATGATTGTGGCCGGCACGCTGTGCAATAAGATGGCGCCCGCTTTGCGCCAGGTATACGACTTGATGCCCGAGCCGAAATGGGTTGTGTCGATGGGTTCTTGCGCAAACGGCGGCGGCTATTACCACTATTCGTATTCGGTGGTGCGCGGCTGCGACCGCATCGTTCCTATCGACGTCTATGTGCCCGGCTGCCCACCGACGGCGGAAGCGTTGCTGTACGGCTTGCTGCAGTTAAAAAACAAGGTTGTGCGTACCAATACCATCGCCCGTTAAGCATGTCTGGGGCCAATCGCAAGGATTGGCCTTCTTTCTGGATGTCCTTGAACATGCCGTAACAGGCATGCCTGTCTGGGTAAGTATCCCTAAATAATTCTCGACTGCGGGGCTTGCGAGCCGGATCTTGCCTGTTTGCGCTTCGCATACGACGATCATCTGTTCCGTGAAACAGCGCTCAATCGTTAAATATCATTACATCCGTGTCAAGTCACCTTTTGTCACACTCTGTTGTTGCTTTCATATGGTATTGTGCTAGTTGACAGTAGTGTTATTGCTTACGGTATTTCGATGGGCTGCGATGGTTGGGAAAGAACTTCGTGCAAGAATTAAAATTCTTGCCGAAAGGCGTGCGGCACGGTCGACTGGGGAAATTCAGCAGTAGCTGAGATCGATCGGCTTGCAGGGCGCGCTGTCACTCGATCGCAGGTCGTCGCACAGTGAAACGGCAAGAAAAGAATGACGCAGAACGAACATCCACCGGTTTCTTCGATCGCTGCGGCTTCCGCAGCAGGGCAGGGCGCGTCCGCAGAAGGGCGACGCTCGGCATCCGGTTTCAGCCGCGATTTGCCGGAGGATCAGTTGCATTCCGATCCCTTGCTCGATTGCCTGGTCGAGCTGACCAGAATACACGGGCGACCCAGCACGCGCGCCGCCTTGTCGGCCGGGCTGCCGTTGTCGAAGCAAGGCCTGACGCCGTCGCTGTTCGCGCGCGCGGCGTCGCACGCCGGTTTTTCGTCCAAGGTGGTGCGGCGCAACCTGGAGAAGATCGATGCGGCGCTACTGCCGGTGATTCTTTTGCTGGAGCATAACGAAGCCTGCATTTTGCAGGGCTGGGATGGGCAAGACGGAAAAGCGCGCCTGCTGTTTCCGGATTCCGCGCAGGGAGCAGTCTTACTGAGCCGCGTCCAATTGCGCGAGCGCTATCTCGGTGTCGCGATATTTTCCCGTCCGCATTTCCGTTTCGACGAGCGCACGCCGCCGCTGGTCAATGTGCCGCAGCGCCATTGGTTTTGGGGCGCGATTCTCGACCAGGCGTCGATTTTCAAGGATATCCTGGCGGCGGCCTTGCTGATCAATATCTTCGCGGTGGCCATGCCCTTGTTCTCGATGAACGTGTATGACCGCGTGGTGCCGAATTTTGCGGTTGAAACGCTGTGGGTGTTTGCCGGCGGCATGGCCTTGGTGCTGCTGCTGGACTACATCATCCGCTTGTTGCGCGGGCATTTCGTCGATCTGGCGAGCGCCCGCATCGATATCAAATTGTCGGCCCTGATTATGGAGCGCGTGCTGGGCATGCGGCTGTCGGAGCGGCCGGCGTCGGTCGGGGCGTTTGCATCCAATTTGCGCTCGTTCGAGGTGGTGCGCGACTTCATCGCTTCGGCCACTGTCACGACCTTGATCGACGTGCCCTTCGCCTTTGTTTTTTTGGTGACAATGGTTTGGATATCCTGGCCGCTGGTGTTCTTGCCGATTTTGGGAATCTTGGCGGTGCTGATGTATGGCTATGTCATCCAGCATCGGATGCGCGATTTGTCGGAAACGACTTTTCGCGCTGCCGCGCAGCGCAATGCGACGCTGGTGGAAAGCCTGACCGCGCTGGAGACCATCAAATCGCACGGAGCGGAAAGCCAGATGCAGGCGCGCTGGGAAAAGACGACGGCATTCCTGGCGCGCGTTGCCGCCGATATGCGTTTGCTGTCGACCTCGAGCATTTACGGCACGTCGGCAATCCAGCAATTCATCAACGTGGCGATCGTGGTCGGCGGCGTGTATCTGATCCACGAACGCATGCTGACCCTGGGCGGATTGATCGCGTCGACCATGCTGGCCGGGCGCGCGATGGCGCCGCTGGGACAAGTGGTCGGGCTGATGCTGCAATTCGAGAATGCCAAGAATTCGATGAAGTCGCTGGAAGCCGTGATGACCGCGCCCAACGAGCGCAGCGAAGAAAGTTCTTTCGTGCATCGCCCGGAAGTGCGCGGCGAAATCGAATTCCGCGACGTCCATTTCAATTATCCCGGACGCGAGGAAATGGCGCTGCGCGGAGTGAGTTTCCGCATCCGGGCGGGCGAGCACGTGGTCGTCATCGGCCGCGTCGGCTCCGGCAAATCGACGCTGCAGAAATTGATATTAGGGCTGTATACGCCCGCCAAAGGCGCAGTGCTGCTCGATGGCGTCGACTTGCGGCAACTGGATCCGGCCGATCTGCGGCGCAATCTCGGCTATGTGGCGCAGGAATCGACACTGTTCTACGGCAGCTTGCGCGATAACATCGCGATTCGGGCGCCCTATGCAGATGACCGCGCGCTGGTGGCGGCTGCGGAGTTGGCCGGTTTGACCGAATTCGTCAACCGCCATCCCGAGGGATTCGACATGCAAGTCAGCGAGCGCGGCGAGTCGCTCTCGGGCGGGCAGCGGCAAAGCATTGCCGTTGCGCGCGCGGTATTGCTGGACCCGCCAATCCTGCTGCTGGACGAGCCGACCAGTGCGATGGATTACGTGTCGGAAGCGCAGTTGAAGGAGCGGATACGCAAATTCGGCGAGCACAAGACCATGATTATCGTCACCCATCGCTCCAGCTTGATGGATTTGGCGGATCGTATCATCGTGCTCGACGATGGCGTGGTCGTGGCCGACGGCCCCAAGGAAAAAGTGATTGCGGCGCTGCAAGCCGGCCAAGTGACGAGGGCGGCATGAGCATCTTGATGAAGATCGGGCGCGGCGTCGTCAATGTGATGGAAGCGATCCGGGCGCGCGTGGACAAGCACCTCGATCCTTTTTTTGCGCGCTGGGATGCCGACGAAAAACTGCCGGAGCAGGATTTCATGGGCGATGCCGATCGCGTCATCCTGGAACAGGAGCCGATTCGCGCCCGTATCTTGCTGCGTGCATTGTTCATGGCGTTTGTGGTTTTTATCGCCTGGGCCGGTTTGGTGAATGTCGACGAGGTGACGCGCGGCGACGGCAAGGTCATTCCATCGCAGCAGTTGCAAGTCTTGCAAAGCCTGGATGGCGGGATCGTGTCGCAGATCCTGGTCAGGGAAGGCGACGTGGTCAACGCCGGCCAGGTCTTGTTGCAGGTCGATTCGACCCGCTTCGAGTCGTCGGTGCGCGAAAATCGCTCCGAGTATCTATCGTTGTCGGCGAAAGCGGCGCGCTTGCTGGCGATTCGCGAAGGCAAGCCATTCGATCCGCCGGCCGATGTCGTGGCGGAAGACCCGAAGACGGTCGAACAGGAGCGGCAATTGTACATGACCGCCAATTCCGAAGTGCAAACGCAAATTTCAATCGCGCGCCAGCAATTGGAGCAGCGGCAGCAGGAATTGTCGGAGGCGCACTCCAAGCAAACCCAGGGTGCGCAAGCCTACGAATCGTCGATGAAGGAATTGGCCGTGACCAAGCCTTTGCTGGCTTCGGGGGCCGTCTCGGAAATGGAAGTGCTGCGTCTGCAGCGCGATGTCGACCGCTTCCGTGGCGAGCGGGATATTGCCACCGCGCAGATTTCGCGGGCGCAGGCGGCGGTGGCCGAGGCGTCGCGCAAGATACAGGAAGTCGAGCTGGATTTCCGCAATACCGCCAGCAAGGAGTTTTCCGAAACCATGGCGAAATTGAATGCGCTGACGCAGACCAGCACCGGCTTGACCGACAAGGTCAAGCAATCGTCGATCCGCTCGCCGGTCAGGGGCACGGTCAAGCGCTTGCTGGTCAATACGGTCGGCGGCGTGGTGCAGCCGGGCCACGACATCGTCGAGATCGTGCCGCTGGAAGGCAAGCTGGTGCTGGAAGCGAAGGTGGCGCCGCGCGATATCGCTTTCCTGCGGCCGGGACAAAAGGCGATGGTGAAATTCACCGCCTACGATTTCTCGATTTATGGCGGCCTGGACGCCACGCTGGAGTTGATCGGCGCCGACTCGGTCACCGACGAGCGCGGCAACACGTTTTATACGGTGCGGGTCAGCACCACCAAGACCAGCTTGGCCGATCATCTGCCGATTATTCCCGGCATGGTTGCCGAGGTCGACATTATCACCGGCCAGAAAACTATTTTGTCGTACTTGTTGAAGCCGGTTTTACGGGCGAAGCAAGCTGCGATGACCGAACGTTGACGTTTTTGAAATTCGATGCATTTGAATCCCTATCCATCAGTGCACACCACACCGCACCTTTTCATTTCGCCGAATGGCGAGATGTTGCCGCGATGGCAGCAGGCGTTTGCGCAGGCAAGTGCCGTGACGAGCGCCGATGGGGCGTTGCCGGTTGCCTCGGAATTTGTCTGGCTCAGGCTGCGCGCGGGCTTATCGGTGGCGGAGCAGGTTCAACGGGCGCGCGACGTTGCCGGCGGCGCGCCGATCATCGTGCTGAGCGATACGCCGAGCGACGATGAAGGAATGGCGGCGTTTTCCGCCTCTGCGCGCGGCTACTGCAACAGTCACGCGTCGCCCGAGGTGTTGCGCCAGGTCGCAACCGTGGTGGGGCAGGGCGGCCTGTGGATCGGCGAATCGTTGATGGCGCGGCTGCTGGTCGGCGTAAATCGGCTGCCCGCTCGCGCCGCTTCGCCCAGCCAGGCCTTGCAAGAAAAATTGACCGAGCGCGAACGGGAGGTTGCGCTGGCGGTGTCGCGCGGCGCGAGCAACAAGGAAGTGGCGCGCCAGTTGGGGATTACGGAAAGAACGGTGAAAGCGCATGTCAGCATCATTTTCACCAAGTTGGCGGTACAGGACCGGCTGCACCTGGCATTGCGGATACGCGAACTGCATATCGCGTGACGCAGCGGCGCCCGCCCGACGCGGGCCTAGCGGGCGCACTGGGCGGTCGCGGATCTGGTCGATACTGTACTTCAGTACAATACCAATCGCGTGCGCTGGCTGTTAAAGTCGCCGATGGGAAAAAATCATCACGTGGGAAATACTATGGCAAAGTCTGGCGCCGTCATCGGCAAAGTGGTCGTGTTGCAAGGGCATGCATATATCCGTGCTGCCGATGGAACCCAAGTTGAACTGAAGCTGGGCGATCCGGTGCACGAAGGCGATGTGATCGTCACCGGTCCGGGCGCGGTGGTGGAACTGGGATTTGCCGAGGGGCAGACCTATGTGGTTCCGCAAAACGAAACCGTGACGCTCGATGCCAGCGTGTTTGCAGTCGATGCGAGCGATCCCCAGCATGCAGCTTTGGCTTCCCACGGCGCGGATTTGAAAGCGATCTCCGACGCGATTGCAAACGGCGGCAGCCTGGATCAGTTGCTGGACGCGCCGGCGGCCGGTTTGGGCGGCGGCGATGCCAATAGCGGCCATTCGTTTGTGCAATTGTTCCGCATTGTCGAGGGCACGCCGACTGAATCCACTGTCAATAACGGCAGCGAGACCAGCACGCAAGGGAGCCAACTCAACGCCGGAACGACCGGATTTTCCTTCCCGTCCGCGACTGATACTTCGGCCTCCGAGATGGTCGCGGCCGCCCATCAGCAGCCCGTTACCATTCACTTGAGCGGGACCGATGCGACAACCAGTATTGTCAGTTTTACCATTATCGGCTTGCCGACCAACGGGACGCTGTATCTGGCCGATGGCAAGACCCCGGTTTATGCCGGCGAGGTAATCGGTGCGACCGGCAATAGCGCCAATGTGGTGTTCGTTGCCGCCGCTGGCATCACCGCAGAGACTGCGACGTTCAATTATTCCGCGACCGACGCGATAGGCACCGTCAGCAATGTCGCCACTGCAACGATACATGTGACACCTGCTCCTACGATCACGATCGACCCGTTGAACACCATCAACGGCGCCGAGGCGGCAAGCACGGCACTCATCGCCGTCACCGGCACGGTCAGCGGCAACGTCCCGGTGGGCGATACGGTGACACTCACCGTAGGCGGCCAGACCTATACCGGAACGGTGCAAAGCGGCGAGACTTACAGCATCGGCGTGCCCGGCAACGTGTTGGCGAGCGCATCGGTCAACAGCATCCATGCCAGCGTGACCATCACCGACACCTACGGCGATGTCGGTAGCGGCAATGCCGATCAAGCTTATACGGTTGAACTGACCGCGCCTCCCATTACGATTGGTATCAATCCGATCGCGACGGTCAATGGCGCCGAAGCGGCAAGTTCGGCGCCGATCGACATCACCGGCACCGTCAGCAGCAACGTGCCGGTGGGCGATACCGTGACCCTTACTGTGGACGGGCATACCTACACCGGGATCGTGCAAACCGGAGGTACTTATAGCATCGGCATTCCGGGCAGCGTTTTGGCAGCAGCCGGTTCGGACAGCATCGTTGCCAGCGTGTCGATGACCGACCCGGCAGGAAATGTCGCCAACGCCAGCGCCACGCTAACCTACGCGGTCGAGTTGACCGCGCCGCCGATTTCGATCAGCATCAATCCGATTGCGACTGTCAATGGCGCTGAGGCGGCCAGTTCTGCGCTGATTGATGTCACCGGGACGGTGAGCAGCAATGTGCCCATCGGCGATACCGTCACCGTGACCGTCGACGGCCACAGTTACACAGGCACGGTGCAGGCTGGCGGCACCTATAGCATCGGTGTTCCAGGCGACATCCTGGCGGCATCCGTTAACGACGATATCGTTGCCCATGTGTCCATGACCGATGCGGCAGGCAATGTCGCCAGCGCCAGCGCAACCTTGTCGTATTCGGTGGAGTTGGTCGCGCCGGCGATTGCCATCAGCATCGACCCGATTGCCCTTGTCACCAGTGCGGTTGCGCAAGGCAGCGTGTCGATTTCCGGGGTTGTCAGCAGCAACGACGGCGGGCCGATCGTCGGCGATACCGTCACCTTGAGCGTGGGCGGGCATACCTACACCGGGACGGTGCAGGCCGGCGGCGCCTACACCATAGTCGTGCCCGGCAGCGTCTTGGCGGATGCTTCTTCCGACAGCGTGCATGCCAGCGTGAGCGGCACCGATGCCGCCGGCAATGTCGCCACCGCCAGCACCAACGAGGCTTATTCGGTCGATTTAACGGGTGAGCCGATCGCCGTCAGCATCAATGCCATCGGCACCATCAACGCGGCGGAAGGCGCAAGTTCGGCCCCGATCGCCATTACCGGCACGGTCAGTTCGACCGCCGGCGGGCCGATTGCCGGCGATACCGTGACATTGACAGTCGGCGGAAATCATTACACCGGGACTGTGCAAGCCAATGGCACGTATAGTATCGACGTGCCTGGCACGGTCTTGGCCGGTGCTGCAACCGATACCGTGCAAGTCAGCGTGAGCGGCATCGACTCGAACGGCAATGTTTCCACGGCCAGCGCGAGCGCAAACTATAACGTGAGCACGTTGGCGCCGGACACCCCGACCGTATCGATCACGACGGACACCAACCACGACGGCGTGATTAGCGCAACCGAGTTGAACGGCGCAAGCACCGTCACGGCGACAGTCACGCTGGACTCGGCAGGACAAACGGTCTTGACCAATGGCGGCTCGGTGCAAATCAGCGTAGTCGACGCCGGCACCACGACCAACCTGAACCTGCACCTGAGCGGCAGCAATCTGGTCGATGCTGGTGGCAACACCTACGCCTACAGCGGTGGCGTTATCACCCTGAGCGAAGCAGCGCCCGGCAACGGCAACACGATCAGCGTCACGGCCACAGAAACCGATGTCAATCACAATGTATCGAGCCAAGGCACGGCATCGGCAGTCGAGCAGACGGTTGCCGAATCGATCACCATTACCGTCAACCCCATCGGCGTGATCAACGGCGCGGAAGGCAGCAGCACCAATCCGGTCGCGATTACGGGCACGGTCAGCAATAACGTCCCGGTTGGCGACAGCGTCACGCTGACGCTCGACGGACAC
>JARLJG010000057.1 GCA_031291325.1 Burkholderiaceae bacterium | reverse complement strand
CCGCAGGCGAGTTTGTTTCATTTCCCGATTTACTGGCATTTAAAACGGGAACCCGAAGGGCAGCCGCCTAGCGGTCGCCTTTCTTTGCTTCCTTTCTTTGGCGAAGCAAAGAAAGGGAGTGGCTGCCGGGCCACCCCCGGCAAGTCACCACGGAGTGACTACCAAAAAAGAACCAGACAACCGAAAACAAAATCATGACTCCCGCACCAACCAGCGCCGGCCCAACCGCCTACCGTGCCAGCCTACTCCACTTCACCGCCGACCCGGCGCAAACCCAGCACGCCCACGACTGGCACGAAGACGGCCTATTAATAACCGAAAACGGCCACATCAAAGCCGCCGGCGACTACGCCAAGCTGAAGCACACGCTGCCCCCAGACACCCCGCTAACAGACTACAGCGGCAAACTGATCGTCCCCGGCTTCATCGACACCCACACCCACTACCCGCAAACCGACATGATCACCTCCCCGGCCCCCGGCTTGCTACCGTGGCTGCAAACCTACACCTTCCCCACCGAGCGGCAATTTTCCGACCCCCTGCACGACGCCGATGTCGCCAGCTTCTTCATCGATCAACTGCTGCGCAACGGCACCACCACCGCGATGGTGTACTGCACCGTGCATCCAGCCTCGGTCGACGCCTTCTTCGAGGCAAGCCACGCGCGCAACCTGCGCATGGTGGCCGGCAAGGTATTGATGGACCGCAATTGCCCCGAATTTCTGCAAGACACCGCCGAAGGCGGCGTGCGCGACAGCGCAACGCTAATCAATAAATGGCATAAGCACGGCCGGCAACTGTACGCGATCACGCCGCGCTTCGCGCCGACTTCCAGCGACGCGCAAATGCAACTGGCCGGAGAATTGGCGCAAGCCTACCCGGACACCTATCTGCAAACCCATGTGGCCGAAAATACCGACGAACTCGCCTGGGTCAAATCGCTCTACCCGAGCGCGCGCAGCTATCTTGACGTGTACGAGCGCTTCGGCATGTTGCGCCCGCGCGCCATGTTCGGCCATTGCATCTGGTTGGACGCCGTCGACCGCGCCCGCATGGCGGCGACGCAATCGGCGACGGCGATTTGCGCCACCTCCAACCTGTTCCTCGGCAGCGGCCTGTTCGATTTCGCCGCCGCCGACGCCGCGCAGATGTCGTTGTCGCTGGCCACCGATGTCGGCGGCGGCACCTCGTTTTCGATGCTGCAAACGATGAATGAAACGTACAAGGTCGCGTGCCTGGGCGGCACCCATTTATCGGCGCTACGGCTGTTTTATCTAGCCACGCTGGGCGGCGCGCGCAGCATGCAACTGGAAGGCACGATAGGCAATTTCCAGAGCGGCGCGGAAGCCGATTTCATCGTCCTCGACCCGCAAGCGACGCCGCTGCTGGGACGCCGCAGCGCCCGCACCGACAGCCTGGAAGAATTATTGTTTGCACTGGCAATATTGGGCGACGACCGCGCCATCGCCGCCACCTATTCTGCCGGACGCTGCGTGCATAACCGTGAAGACCAATGAGTGCGGCGCAGGGTTTGCGCGGCCATCGGGCAATTGATCTTTAACAGCAAAATACTGCGATCAGGGCGCCATTCAATGTTTGGAGTAACTTTCATTGTCCGCTCCGTCTTTCCCGCGAAGGCGGGAATCTATAAGCCGTTAGCTATGGCTTATTCCCTATAGATTCCCGCCTTCGCGGGAAAGACGGAGGTTTTGCACATTGCGTTGGTATTTCCCACGCAGTTTGAATTCCCTCGATCAAGCGGGCTTGAACTGGCGCAGGAAGTCGAGGAAGATCTGCGCCGAAATCTCCGCATCGTCGGCGGTCATCACTTCCAGCGGATTGTGGCTGATGCCGCCATTGCCGCAGCGTGTAAACAGCATGGCGACATCGGTGATCCTCGCCATCGTCATTGCGTCGTGGCCGGCGCCGGACGGTAGCTCAAATGGCGGTATGCCGGCGCGCGCGGTGGCGTCGTTCAATTGCTGCATCAACCACGGCGCGCACGGCGCGGCTGGCGCGGCCACGGTCTTTTCAAGTCTCACGTCGATTTGGCGGCGCAAGCAGATGGCCTCGATCTCGCGCAAGATATCGCCGAGCGCAGCGTCGCGCGTCGCATCGTCGGCGGCGCGAATATCGAGCGACAACCGGCAAGAACCGGGAACCACGTTGACCGATCCCTGCGGCACCTGCAACTGGCCGACGGTGCCGACCAGCGATGGCGCTTGCGCGCAGCGGCGCTCCACGCACAAAATGATTTCCGCCGCCGCCGCAGCGGCATCCTTGCGCATCGTCATCGGCGTGGTGCCGGCATGGCTGGCGACGCCCGTCAATTCGAGCAGGTAGCGGCAAGCTCCGGCGATCGAGGTGACGATGCCGACCGGCAAATCGCGCTCCAGCAATACCGGCCCTTGCTCGATATGGACTTCGACGAAACCGAGCAAATCTTCGGGCTTGCGCGCGATGGCGGGTATCTGCGCGACATCGCGCCCGGCGCCATGCAAGGCGTCGCGCATGCCGATGCCGTCTACGTCAAGCTTATCCAGCAAGCCCAGGTCGAATTGGCCGATAATCGCATTGCTGCCGAGGAAAGTGCTTTTGAAGCGCACGCCTTCTTCTTCCGCAAAGCCGACGATTTCCAGATGGAACGGCAGCTTTTCGCCGCGTTCGTGCAAATGCTTGACGGCGGCAATCGGCAGCAAGATGCCTTCGCGCCCGTCGTATTTGCCGCCGTTGCACACAGTGTCGTAGTGCGAGCCGGTCATCAGGGTTTTGGCGTCGCTGCGGTCGGACAGATAGCGGCCCACCACGTTGCCGACGGCGTCGATATGCGCTTGCATGCCGGCTTCCTGCATCCATGCCAGAAGTTGCGCGGCGGTCTTGCGATGGGCGGCGGTCATGTAGGCGCAGGTCAAGCCGTCGGCGTCGTCGCTCCACGCGCCGATTATCTCGCTCCAGGCTATGATGGTGTTGCCGAGTTGCGGGACGTGGCCGAGCAAATCGTTCAAGCGCAGTTCGGCGATGCGATGGATTTGCCGCAGGTTCTCCGCCATTTCATCGTCGACCCGATTCTTCACGCGGCGCGAAAAAGTGGCGATGATCGCTTGCCGGCTATAGCCGTTGCCGTCCGGTCCTTTGACCGCCAGGATGAAGGGGAAGCCGAATTTGGCGTTGTAGTCTGCATTCAATTTTTGCAGCGCGGCGAATTCTTCGGCGCTGCACAGATGCAAGCCGGCCTTCGCTTGCTCGCCGCTTGATTCGCTGGTCAGCTTGCCGGCGACGGTGGCTTTGCCGGCCAGTTCCGGGTGCGCGCGGATCAGTCCGAGTTGCTCGTCGCGGCTGGCATTGCGCACGGTTGTCTGCAATTGCAGCTTGAGCGCGGCCAGGCTGACGAACGGGCGTTGCTCGGCGGCACGCTGCGGAATCCACGGCGAATGCTCGTAAATGCCGTGCAGCGTTTCGGCAAACGCCGCCGCGCTGCATTGATTCAGGAAATCGAGCGTCGTCGTCATGCTGACACTTTGGCGGCAGGTTGAAAGGGGTGGGTAGTGCGCCAATGATGGGCGATGTCGATGCGGCGCGCGATCCACACCTTATCGTGGCTTTGCACATAATCGAGGAAGCGCGCCAGCGCGGCAGCGCGGGCCGGTCGGCCGACCAGGCGGCAATGCAAGCCGATCGACAGCATCTTCGGTCGATTCAAGCCGTCCGGATCGCCTTCGCAGTACAGCACGTCGAACGCGTCCTTCAAATAATCGAAAAACTGCGTGCCCGAGTTGAAGCCCTGCATCGCGGCGAAGCGCATGTCGTTGGTGTCGAGCGTGTAGGGCACGATCAGGTGCGGCTTGCTCCTTGCTTCGCCGTCCGCTGTCGTGTAGTCGACTTGCTGCCAGAACGGCAAGTCGTCGCCGTAGTAGTCGGCGTCGTAGACGAAGCCGCCATGTTCGACCACCAGCCTGCGGGTGTTCGGCGAATCGCGGCCCGTGTACCAGCCGAGCGGCGCGGCCCCGGTCAAGTCGCGGATGATCTGCACCGCCTCCGCCATCTGCGCGCGTTCGCTGGCCTCATCCATATTTTGGTAGCTGATCCAGCGCAAGCCGTGGCAAGCGATTTCGTGGCCCAGTTGCTGGAATGCGGCGACCGCTTCCGGGTTGCGCTGCAAGGCCATCGCGACGCCAAACACGGTCAGCGGCAACCCGCGCTCCTCGAACAGCCGCAGCAGCCGCCACAAACCGGCGCGCGAACCGTATTCGTACAGCGACTCCATGCTCATGTGGCGCATCGGGAAAGCCTGCGCGCCGATCATCTCGGACAAAAAGGTTTCCGAAGCCGCATCGCCATGCAACACGCAATTTTCGCCGCCTTCTTCGTAGTTCAACACGAATTGCAGCGCGATGCGCGCGCGGTCGGGCCATTGCGCATAGGGCGGCGTGGGGCCATAGCCGATCAGGTCGCGCGGATAGGTTGGAGCGGAATCAGTCATGCGGCGCGTGGAGTTTCATGGTCGGTTGATAAAAGCTATATTGCGGATGGTATATCGATCATGCCCGGTCAGTATATGATTTGGCTGATAAACGGTTTCATTCGGTTAATATAGGGGAAACGATGGGAAAGCTCAGTACGCATGTGCTCGACGTCACGCAAGGCAAGCCGGGCGCGCAGGTTGCGCTTGAATTGTATACCATCGGCCCGCACGGCAGAACGCTGCTGAAAAGCGCGCTGACCAACCAGGACGGGCGCTGCGACGCGCCGCTGCTGCAAGGCGACGAATTGCGCGCCGGGCAATACGAACTGGTGTTCGCCGCAGGGGATTACTTCGCGGCCCAAGGCGTCGATTTGCCGCAACCGCGCTTCCTCGACCGCGTGACAATCGCTTTCGGCATCGCCGACCCGACGCAGAATTACCACGTGCCGCTGGTGGTGTCGCCGTGGTCGTATTCGACTTATCGGGGCAGTTGAGGCGTTTACTTCAACACCAACGCCTTCGCAGTCGCCGCAATCAATTCGCGCAGCCACTTGTGCTCGCTGGCTTGATGCACGCGCTCGTGCCATAGCTGGTAGAAGCGCATCGCCGGGAACTTGAGCGGCACCGTATAGGTCTTGAGCGGCAGGATTTTTTCGTAATAGCGCAGGAATTGCTTGCCGGTCGTGAGCACTAGGTCGGTCTGCGTCAACATGTACGGGATCAAGCCGAAATAGGCGGATTCGACGGCGACGTTGCGGCGCAGGTTTTGCCGCGCCAGATAGGATTCGATGACGCCATGATAGCCCGGCATCATCTGCGACGGCGCGACGTGCGGCAGGCTGAGGTAATCTTCGACCGTCATCTTGTCGACATCGGTGCGCTTGGCGTACGCGCAATCGGCGCGCATGGTGCAGGCGATGCGGTCTTCGAATAATTTCGACAGGTGCAAATGCTCGGGCGGCTCGTCCCAGTTGGCGATCACCAGATCGAGGTCGCCGTCCGACAGCAGACGCACGTAATCGATTTCCGGCCCCAGGCCGTGGATCACGATGCGGCTCTTCGGCGATTCGCGCCGCAGGCCGGCGACGATATTGGGCAAGAACTGGCTATCCAGATAATCCGGCGCGGCGATGTGGAAGGTGCGGCCTTCCTGTTGGGCGACGAACGGCACCTTGCGCACGAACAGGCGCTCGGTCTCGTCGAGGATGCGCTTGGCGGGGCGCAGCAGGCTTTCGCCGTGCTGGGTCGGCACCATGCCGCGCGCGCCGCGCACCAGCAACGGGTCGCCGGTCAATTCGCGCAATTTGCGCAGCGACGCCGAAATCGACGGTTGCGGCTGATTCAACTTGAGCGCCACGCGCGATACGTTTTTTTCGGACAGCAACATGTACAGTATGCGTATCAGGTGGATGTCCAGATGGTCGGGCAGGCTGGCCATGCATCATCCCTTTATATGAATATCTTTATGTTTAATATACTCGATTTTCCATGTCGTAATGGATGAAAAAGTCTATCGTGCTAGTTTTGCCGATAAAATGGCAGCGGTCGCAGCGGAGCTGCAGGGATGGCGCCGTATGCATCCCGACAAGTTCGCGACCGATCGAGCATTCGCTCGTCCTCGTCTGAAGCGCCCGCAGAGGCAGACGATTCACTCTAGAGGAAAACATGGAAGAACTCTTGCTGTCATACGGAATCGATTGGCTCAACCTGCTGGTGCGCTGGCTGCATTTGATCACCGGCATCGCCTGGATCGGCGCGTCGTTCTACTTCGTCTGGCTCGACAATAGCATCAAGCCGCCCAAGCCCGGTTCGGATCTGGCGCTGCGCGGCGTCTCCGGCGAGCTGTGGGCAGTGCATGGCGGCGGCTTTTATAATCCGCAAAAATACCTGGTGGCGCCGAAGGAATTGCCGGCGGAATTGCACTGGTTCAAATGGGAGGCATACTCCACCTGGCTGTCCGGCTTTTCGATGCTGTTCATCGTCTATTACTTCAACGCGTCGGCGATGATGATCGATAAATCGGTCGCCGATCTGGCGTCCTGGCAAGCGATTGCCATCGGCCTCGGCACGCTGGTCGTCGGCTGGCTGGTGTACGACGGCTTGTGCCGCTCGCCGCTCGGCAAGCGCGACGGCTGGCTGGCGATTGTCTTGTACGGTTTGATCGTGGCGGCGGCGTATGGTTTGTCGACCGTGTTGAGCGGGCGCGCCGCTTACATCCATGTCGGCGCGATGATCGGCACCATCATGGTCGCCAATGTGCTGATGGTCATCATTCCCGGTCAGCGCAAGATGGTCGATGCGATGCAGGCGGGCAAGTCGCCGGACCCGATCTATGGCATCCGCGCCAAGCAGCGCAGCGTGCACAACAATTATTTCACGCTGCCGGTGCTGTTCATCATGATTAGCAACCATTATGCGATGACGTATAACCATGCGTATAACTGGCTGGTATTGGCTGCAATGATGGCAGCCGGCGCGTTGATCCGCCACTTCTTCAATTTGAAGCACAAGGGCAGAATCGTCTGGGGTTATCCGGCAGCGGGCGTATTGATTTTAGCTGCGGTGGCCGTGGCGATTGCGCCGAGGCCAGCCGCCAAACGATCCGAGGCGGGCATCGCCGACCCCGCCCAATTCGCCAAGGTGCGCGCCATCGTCAATCAACGCTGTATCGAATGCCATTCGGACAAGCCGACCCAGCCCGGATTTGCCAGCGCGCCGGCCGGCATGTTATTGCAGACGCCGGAATTGATCCGCAAGAACGCTACCAAGGTCTACCTGCAAGCGGTGCAATTGAAGGCGATGCCGCTGGGTAATCTCACCAATATGAGCGACGAAGAACGCGCTATCATTGGCGCCTGGTACGAAGCCGGCGCAAACTGATACAAGAAAGAATAGAGCAAGCAAAATGACGAATATTACGATAGACGGATTTACCCTCAGCGCGCAACAAGTGATCGTCGTCGCGCGCGACCAGACCGTCAAGGTCGCGCTGGCTGCATCGTCGCGCACTGCGCTGAAGCAAAGCCGCGACTACATCGAAGCGACCTGGATGCATGACGAAGCGCCGATGATGTACAGCTTCAATACCGGCGTCGGCTTGTTGAAAGACACGCGCGTTGCGGTCGAGCAGATCGAACTGTTCCAGACGCAATTAATCATGGCGCATGCCGCCGGGATCGGCGAACCTTTTTCCGAAGAAGTCAGCCGCGCGACCATGCTGTTGCGCGCCAATGCGTTCGCCAGCAATTACTCGGCGCCGCGCGTCGAGGTGGTGGACCGCTTGCTGGCTTTCGTCAATGCCGGCATCCATCCGATCATGCCGCAAAAAGGCTCGGTCGGCGCTTCCGGCGACCTGGCGCCGCTGGCGTATCTGGCGGCGGCGGTTGCCGGTTTTGCGCAAGCCGAAGTGATGTATCAAGGCAAGCGCATGTCCGCGCCAGAGGCCATCCAACTGGCCGACATCGGGCCGGTGCAATTCGAGTTGAAAGCCAAGGATGCGTCGGCCTTGATCAACGGCTGCACGGTGTCGCTGGCGGTGGCGGTGCTGGCCGCGCACGATGCGCGCAATCTGCTGGCCGACGCCTGCCTGTCGCTAGGGCTGACGCTGGAAGCGATGCGCGCCGAAATGTCGGCCTTCGATGCGCGCATCCATCAGGCGCGCCCGCATGCTGGCCAGATCAAGACTGCCGCCATCATCCGCAAGCTGCTGGCGGGGTCGACCCGCACCACCCACGAAGCGCGCGCCGTGCAATTCCCGGAAGAATTGCGCCGCACCGATATTCCCTATACCGCGCGCATCCAGGATGTGTATTCGCTGCGTTGCGCGCCGCAAGTGTACGGCCCGGTATTCGACGCGCTCGACTATATCGACACCATCGTCGGCAAGGAAATCAATTCCGCCACCGACAATCCGCTGATTTTCGACAAGGACGGCGGCGGCTTTGAAATCATTTCCGGCGGCAATTTCCACGGCCAGTATCTGGCGCAGGCGATGGATTTGCTGGCGATGGCGGTGGCCGACCTCGGCAGCATCTGCGAGCGCCGCGTCGCCCGCCTGATCGATCCGACCCTGTCCTGGGGCTTGCCGCGCAATCTGATGAGCGGCGTGCGCGGCGTCAACACCGGCTACACGGTCGTGCAATGTTCGCTCAGTTCGCTGGTGATGGAAAACCGCACGCTGTGCATGCCCGGCAGCGTCGACAGCATTCCCGCCAAGGGCAATAGCGAAGACCACGTGTCCAACTCCACCTGGTGCGCGCGCAAGGCGGCAACCGTGCTCGGCAACACGCAATACATCGTTGGCGTCGAAATGCTGCTCGCCGCGCAAGCGCTGACGATGACGGAAGCGCTGTTGCCCGGCTTCGTGCTGGGGCAAGGCACGCAGGCAGCGTACGACGAAGTGCGACGCCAGATCCCCGCCTGCCTGGATGGCGACCGCTGGTTCCACAACGATATCCAGGTGGCGCAATCGTTTGTGGTGTCGGGCTCGGTGCGCAAGGCGGTGGAGGGCAAGATCGGCGTGTTTGCTTGAGAGATTGCCAGATGCGGGCTTGACCGACAAATGATGTCGTGAGATAGGCGTCAACTGGTATACTGTGCCGCATGGCGCTTAAATCAACTATATACAAAATCGGCCTGCAGATTGCCGATCTCGACCGGAATTATTTCCAGACCCATGCCCTTACCATCGCCCGGCACCCGTCCGAAACGGACGAGCGGATGTTAATGCGGGTGCTGGCGTTTGCGTTGCATGCGGACGACGCGCTGGTGTTCGGCAAGGGACTTTCCGCCGAGGACGAACCGGATTTGTGGGAAAAGGATTTGACCGGCGCGATCCATCATTGGATTGAAGTCGGCTTGCCCGAGGAGCGCAAGATTCGTCGTGCCTGTGGCCGTTCCGAACATGTGCTGGTGCTGACGTATGGCGGGCGCATCGCCGATATGTGGTGGCAGCAAAACGAATCTTCTTTGCTACGCCTGGACAATCTTTCGGTAATCAACATTGCGCAAGACGACAGCAAGGCGCTGACCGCAAAAGCCGACCGCAATATGAACATCCAATGCACGGTCCAAGAGCACGAATTGTGGCTCAATATCGACGGCGAAGCGCTGCATATCGTGCCGACGGTGCGCAAGCAGGAAGCGCCTTAAGCGCGCCGCTAAAATCGCCACAAGCGCCCAATCTCGAGCCTGCGGTGCTCGACGTACCCCGTACATGTCCGCTCCTCGGCTCGACCTTGGGCACTTTTCTTGTCTAGGCTGGCGCAGCGCGCCTATTCGGCGGTGGTTTTGCCGTCCGACAACGTTCACGAGCGGAAATCCGCCTTGCATTTTTGCATGCCAATGAGAGTGCTTGCCTAGCTGATTCGCCAAATCAACCTGTCAAAGTTAACAGGTTGATTTCAAGTCCATGTTGTCAGCATCATACAAAATGCTCTATCGGATCAATGCAATGCGCAATGAGCGTGCATAGAATGAGAGCAAACAGAAACCCAAACTGGTCTCGGCGCTTATGCAAACTCATACCAAAGCTTCATCCGACCATACCGAGCAACAGCAAACCAACGCGGCACAGCGAAGCGCGCAGTTAGTGGTCGAGCGTCAAGCGACGTTTGAAGATAATCGTCCCGAGGCGGTCGTGCAGCGGCAGTTGCAGGCCTTGGTGCCTAACAGCCCGCAAATGGCGGCGGGTAGAGCGCTGCAAGCAATGATGAATAATAGTCCGCAATCGCGGGTGATGCGGGCGACGCAGCGCGCAATCGATGCCGGTGCATCGGTGCAAAAGGTGGAATATGCAAAACCCTTGCAGCGCGAGGGGGCTGCTGCTGCGCCCAAGGCGAATAACACGGGGTTGTCGGACAATCTCAAGGCTGGGATAGAGAGGCTTTCCGGTTATTCGATGGATGGCGTGAAGGTGCATTACAACTCCGATAAGCCTGCGCAATTGCAGGCGCATGCCTATGCGCAAGGCGACGAAATTCATGTGGCGCCGGGACAGGAACGGCATTTGCCGCATGAAGCCTGGCATGTGGTGCAGCAAAAGCAAGGGCGGGTTAGGCCCACTATGCAGATGAAGGGCGGGGTGGCGGTCAATGATGACCGGGGTTTGGAGGCCGAGGCGGATCGGATGGGAGCGAAGGCTATTGCCGATAGCACCAAAAACCACCAAAAAAGCGGTCTGAATGTCGGGAATTCAAATAATAATCTGGTTCAAAGAAAGATCATTGCTCGTATCCGCACCCAGAAAGTCGAATATAGCACCGATAGAGTCATTTCCGAATTAAGGCTGGAAGGGCGCGCTCCAACCGACGTTAAAAAGGGGCAAGGAGATCATACGGTGGCAGAAACTTTAATTAATGAATCTGTTCGCCAAGAGATTGTAGGTATGCCCACGAAAGTTGCACTAAACAACTTGATGGTTCTGGCAGAGTTAACCTTACCCGAATTGGGAGTGAAGGAACTGCACAAGGACTTTTTCGAGAAATACTGGAGTGAATTTGACAAGTTGGAGGGGGAAGATAAAAATACAATTCTTGAAGAGCTTGTCCAGAGGTATATTGAAATAGCCAACAAAAGACCGGGGACTGCATTTGCCAGAAATCAAGAGGTTACATATGGAGGGGGCGACGAGAAGCAAGCAATAGGTCTTGTTCGCAAACTTGCTGATAAGCTAAAAAAAGATGAGAAAGTAGATGAAAACGATTTATTCGATGCAGCGCAAAACATCCTGAATCTCATCGATATCAAATTTAAAGAAGGACACGAAGAGCGTTATGTGAATACGATTGTCCGTGCTCTTCAGCATGCAGTTCTTTCAGTTCTGCTGTTAAACAAAGAACAAATATCAAAGCTTGTCGAAATTTTGATTACCGGGTTGGGACAAAGGGATAATTTTCCAGTTGAAAAATCTATACCAATGTATGAATATGTTCTTAAAAAACTTGGGGTATCCTAAATCTAAAGTGGGTGATTTTCGACAGAAGTTATCGGTAAGCGCAGACATAGTGTTTCAAATATCGGCACCGCTAAAAGATGCACTTTTATGTTTCGTTGCTTATGGGTTCCGGCATTAGGCATCGGGTTCATTTCTGCATGGGTTCCGCGCGTCCGTCATCGCTATTGCGCGCGCTACGCACTGCCTTGCTCAATTCGATCACCGACATCGCGTAGAAATAGCTGCGGTTGTACTGCGTGATGGCGAAAAAGTTGGGGGCGCCCAGCCAGTATTCGGTCGGTTCGGTGCCGTTTTGCAAATCCACCAGGCCGAATAGCATATCGGCTGGCGGTTCCACCCTGGTCGTGACGCCGGCGGCTTTCAATACCTCGGGCTTGAAACGGGCTTCCAATCCCTGGCCGATCAAAGAGGGCCAGTTGTTGGCCTGGGTGTTGTCGACTGGCGTGCTTACGGTCGCCTCGAACACGGTCGGTTCGCCGCGCCGCCATCCATGTTGCACCAAAAAATTTCCGATGCTGCCGATCGCGTCGTCGGCCGAGTTGCGCAAGTCGATCTTGCCGTTGCCGTCGTAGTCGACTGCGTACTTGCGGATGCTGGCCGGCATGAATTGCGGATAGCCGATGGCGCCGGCATACGAGCCGCGCAGGCTGAACGGATCGATGTCCGACTCGCGCGCGAACAGCAGCGCATTTTCCAGCTCGCTGCGGAAGTATTCCATGCGCGCGGCGCGCGTGGGCGTCTCGGGATAGGCGAAGGCGAGCGTGGCGAGCACGTCCAGCACGCGGAAATTCCCGGTGTTGCGACCGAACATGCTTTCGATGCCGATGATGCCGACCACGATTTCTGCCGGCACGCCAAACTCCTTTTCCTCGCGCGCCAACGCATCGGCGTGGGCGTTCCAGAATGCCACGCCGGCAGCGATGCGGACTGGTTCGACGAAGCGGGCGCGATATGCCTGCCAGTTTTTCGGCTGGCCGCTGGGTGCGGGTTTCACCAATTGGACTGCCGCGCCGACGTAGTGCGCGTTCTTGAAGATCGCTTCCAAATCCTTGCGGGCGAATCCATGCTGGGCGACCATCGTGTCGATAAAGGCGTTCACCGCTTGCCAGTCGTTGAAATCGGCAAATTCTCCGACGTTATCCGGGCTGCCCGCGCTTTTCGCATGCTTGGGCGTCTGGGTGGCGGGGGAGGGATCGGCTGCCTCGGCAGTGCCGGCCAACAAGAAGGCAAGCAAGGACGGAGCCAGAAGAGCTAGCGATTGCGACGAAATTTTCATTTGCACTCGGAAAAAAGGGATTTTAGTCGGGTCAAGCCGTTTTTGCTTTGTTGCGGCTCTTGCGCGGCGTAGCGCAGCGACTCGTACAGTTGCAGGAAACGGTCGACTGCAAGCCTGCGGGCCGGCGTCAACGAAGAATCGGCAGCGGTCACGCGCAGCCGATACGCGCGCGGACCTTCAAACTTGTCGCGCGGGTAGCCGGCGCGCGCCAGCTGCCGGCATAGCAAGTCGTAGAGCGCCTGCATAGGGTCGGTTTTTTGCCGATTGTAGACCAGCGGCACCGCGATGATGGCGACTACTGCGCCGCCCAATCCCGCCATCAGCAAGATCATGGTTTGCCAGTCGACGTTTTCAAATCCGAGCGACTGCAAAAAGCTCTTTTGCTTTTCAGTCGAGTAATTTAGCACCCATTGGTTCCACGCATTGTTGATCGCGCCCCAATTGAATCGCCATTTGCTTAACCAGCCGTTCTTGCCGCTATTCAAGTTGATCAGGCCGCCCAATATTTTGCGCGGGATGACGCTGACCAGGTTTTTTTGCACGCGCTCGGGCGCAACTGCGGCGGTCGGATCGATGCGCACCCAGCCGCGTTGCTCCAGCCAGACTTCGGCCCACGCGTGCGCATCGGCCTGGCGGATTTCCATGTAGCCGTCGACCGGATTGATTTCGCCGCCCTGATAGCCGTTGACGACGCGTGCCGGAATGCCGGCTGCCCGCATCAGGAACACGAACGCGCCGGCATAGTGCTCGCAGAAACCGGCGCGCGTGGCAAACAGGAATTCGTCGACCGCGTTTTCGCCCAATAGCGGCGGCTGCAGCGTATAACTGAAATTTTGCGTGCGGAAGAACTTCAGGACCGATTCGACGGCGGCGGCGTCGCTGCCCGACTCGGCGCGCAGCTTGGCGGCGAATTCCAGGGTCTTGGGATTAAATCCGGGCGGCAGTTGCAGCCAGGCGCGCATCGCCGATTTCGGCGCATCGGCTTGCAGCCGGTAGTCGACAAAGGAAGTGGCGAGGTAGCGCGCCCGCTTGTCGATAGGCGTCGTGGCCCACGCCTGCATGTCGCCGGAAAACTTGACCAAATTGCCGGGCACAACCAGGGTAGTGCGCGGCAGGTCGATAGCGAAGATCCAATGTTGCCCGGTCGGCTCCAGGGTGACTTCGTAGCGGATCCCGGAGCCTTGCAGGCTGACTTCCGGTTTGATGTCGGCTTTGCGCCTGTCGGGATTTTGCGTCCAGGTGCGGCCATCGTAGTTGTCGAGCACCAGCGCGCGCCAATATAGTTTGTCCTGCGGCGGTGCCGGATCGATGAATTTGGCGCGGAAGGCAATTTCGTCGGACTGCGCCAGATCGCTGATGCTGCCGGGCGCCATCGTCGACGACAAACCGGTCTTGGTGGCGCCGGCGTCGTTCGGCAGGCCCCACAGCGGCCCTTCGATGCGCGGAAAGAGAATGAAAAGCACCAGCGCCAATGGAACGGCCAGAGCAAAAATCAGCGCGCCAAGACGCACGCGCGCGGCAAACGGCGGCACGCTATTGACGTATTGGAAGGAGAGCTGAGTGGTCAGCGTGGCGATCAATGCCGCTATCATCAACAATGCGGTGCCGATCGATTGCGAGTAAAAGAAATCGGTCATCATGACGAAGAAACTGACCAGAATCACCACGAACAAGTCGCGCTTGGCGTGCATCTCGAGCAATTTCAAAGTCAGCAGCAAGACCACCATCGCCACGCCGGGCTCGCGTCCGAAGAATTGGTGATAGCTGAGATAGCTGGCGCCCAGTGCACACGCGGCAATCGGCAGCAACAGCCATTGCGGCGGCATCCGATTGCCGCGAAAGGTGATCCAGCCGCGCCACGACAACAAGGCCGCGCACAGCAGCGAAATCCAGATCGGCAAATGCATCGTGTGCGGCGCCAACACCAGCGCGCACGAGGTCAGCAGCAGCAAGGTGTCGGCCTTATCGCGCGACATGGGGCGCGATAATGGACGCAACGTCGGATGCGCCGCGCCGCGCCGCAATGCCGACATGGTGGAAGCGAGCGAGACGCTCATCAATGTCCCTCGTACAGGGCGAGCGCGCGCAGGCAGGCGCTCTGGTGCGCCGGCCCCAGCGCGGCGGCAAATTCGGTGTCGCCCAGGCGGAACGAATACGGCAAACCCTGCTGTTCCGCTTCCAGCACCCAGCGCGTCATGCGCGACAAGCGCATTTCCAGATCCATCGTGCGCGGCAACTGCGCGAAGTCCAGGCGCAATTCGCTTTTCGCGCCGCCTTCAAAATGCTTGGTGACCAGCGCGCCGCCATCCTGGACGTCGATCCTGGCGATTTGACGCCAAGCCAGCTGCTTCATCGAATCACCGGCCTGGTAGGCGCGCACGCCGGCAAAATCCTCGTGCCCGGCCTGGCCCTGGCCGTCTTGCGATTCCAGCCCCAGCATCGGCAGCGGCGGCGCGTATTCTTCCGGGTAGGGGTAGACCAGCGCCTTGGCATCGGGCAGCCAGTAACTCCAGGCGCGCAGCAAGCCCAGCGGAAAGCGCGTCTGCAGGCGCACGCGCGGCGCCCGCAGCCAGCCGCGCTGGCTGGAGGCGACGTGCAAATTGACGGCGCCGGTTGCGTTCGGCGCGATATCCGCCGCCTGCTCCAAAGGCGCGATGCCGTCGCCGATGAATCCCAGCCAGATCGCGTAGCGACCATATTTGTAGCGATTGATCAGATGCAGTTCGAATTGCGCCTCTTCGCCGGCAAATACCGGCAGCGCCTGGCCGGCCCGCAAATACAGGTGGGCCATATTGCGAAACGTCAAATGCATGTCGACCACGCCGCAACTGGCGATCAGGAAGGTCAGCACAAAGCCCAGGCTCAACGTGTAATTGACCGAGCCGATGAATAGCACGACCAGCGTCGCGCCAAACGCCAGGCCAGCCTTGGTCGGCATGATGAATACCCGCCGCTGCTTTAAAAAGACCTCGCCCGGCTCGGCGTCGCGCAATTGGAACAACCATTGGTTGGTCCAGTTGCGGTACGCTTTCTTCGCTGCGGAAAACATGATGGGCGCGGCTTCGGCGGTCAGACCGCGACCGACTTCATCAATTGCAATACCAGGTCGCGGCTGCCCATCGCGGTGCCGGCAGTCGATTTCAAGGGCCGCAGGCGATGCGCGGTCACCGGGATCAGGATCGCCTGGATATCTTCGGGGATAACATGATCGCGCCCTTCCAGCGCGGCCCAGGCGCGTGCGCTCTGCAATATGGCAATCGCCGCGCGCGGACTCAAGCCTTCCGCAAACAGGCCGCTGGTGCGCGATGCTTGCGCCAGGGCCTGCACATAATCGATCAGCGCCGGCGAGGTATGGATTTTCTTCAACAAGCCCTGGGCCGCCAGCAATTCGTCCGGCAGCATTGCCGCTTTCAGGGTCTTGAGCAGTGCGCGCCGGTCTTCGCCCAGCAAGAGCGCGCGCTCGGCTGCGGCATCCGGGTAGCCGAGCGACAGGCACATCAGGAAGCGGTCCAGTTGCGATTCCGGCAGTTGAAAGGTGCCGATCTGGTGGGTCGGGTTTTGCGTGGCGATCACGAAGAACGGATGCGGCAATTCGCGCGTGATGCCGTCGGCCGTGGTTTGCCGCTCTTCCATTGCTTCCAACAGCGCTGACTGGGTCTTGGGCGTGGCCCGATTGATTTCGTCGGCCAGCAAGACCTGGGTAAAAATCGGGCCGGGATGGAAGATGAAGCTATTCTTTTCGCGGTCGAAAATCGAGATGCCGACCACGTCGGCCGGCAGCAAGTCGCTGGTGAATTGGACGCGATTGAATTTCAAGCCCAGCGAAATCGCCAGCGCGTGTGCCAAGGTGGTCTTGCCGACGCCCGGCACATCTTCGATCAGCAGGTGGCCGCCGGCCAATAGACAGACCAGCGCTTGCCGAACCTGCAATTGTTTGCCGACCACGATTTGATTGACTTGCTGGGCGACTGCGTGGATTTTGGCAAACATTGGGTTTTCCGTAGTGAAGTGAAAAGGGGACGAAAAAAGGGACAAAATTAAGCGCGCGTTGAGGAGGGGCAAGGCCAATCGTAGCAGGAAATTGTTGCCATTTTGTATCAGCTATGCGAAATTCTAAATGGATGCGCGAATTCTTGCATCAAAACGGGTGTCAGCAAAACAATTTTCTCGGTGGTAATCTTGACGATCTTATCCGATTCTATGCGAGAACCGGCATTTTGGCTTTAGCAGGCGATTGAACAGTGATGACCACCGCTATTTTTACCCATCCCGATTGCAAGCTGCATGAAATGGGCGCCTGGCACCCGGAGTCGCCGGAGCGCTTGCGGGCGATTGAAGATCAATTGATCGCCAGCCGCATCGGCAGCTTCCTCGACTACCGCGAAGCGCCGCTGGCTGAGGTCGCCGACCTCGAACGTGTGCATACTGCCGAGGCGATTGCATTGGTGCGCGACAATTTGCCCACCCCGGACGGAGAATATAGCGGCTACTATCCGCTCGACGGCGATACCTCGATCAATCAGCATAGCTGGAAGGCGGCGCTGCGCGCGGCGGGGGCCGCCATTGCCGCCACCGATGCGGTCATCGGCGGCGAGTTGGCCAACGCGTTTTGCGCGATTCGCCCGCCCGGTCATCATGCGCGGCCGTCCGAGCCGATGGGATTTTGCCTGTTCAATAACGTGGCGATGGCGGCGCGCCATGCGCTGGCGGTGCACGGCTTGCAGCGGGTTGCGATTGTCGATTTCGACGTGCATCACGGCAACGGCACGGAAGAGGCGTTCTTCAACGAACCGCGTGTGTTGATGGTGAGCTTTTTCCAGCATCCGTTTTACCCGTATAGCGGCTTTCGCCAGGAGTGGGAAAACCCGCAGCATATGGTCAACGTGCCGGTGCCGGCGTATAGCAAGGGCGACGTGGTGCGCGAACTGGTAACGCAAAAATGGCTGCCGGCGCTGCACGCGCACAAGCCGGAGATGATCTTTATTTCAGCCGGCTTCGACGCCCATCGGGAAGACGATCTGGGCCAGATGGGCTTGGTCGAGGCGGATTTTGCCTGGATCACCGAGCAAATCATGGGCGTGGCCAAGCTCTATGCGCAAGGGCGCATCGTCAGTTGCCTGGAGGGCGGATACAACCTGTCGGCGCTCGGGCGCAGCGTGGTTGCGCACGTAAAGGCGTTAGCCGGGCTGGATTGAACCCAGTGCAATCGCATGAAGCTCCTTCCCCCTTGCAGGGGCGCCCGGCGTAGGGGGAAGGTTGGGATGGGGGTAGAGCGCCCAAATTACAGCATCATGTATCTCGACCGTTCTACCCCCTCCCTAGCCCTCACCCCTGCAAGGGGGAGGGGACGTTCACTCATTTGCACGAGCCATCCTTCATGCAATCGCCCTGGCGATCATACAGGGATTGAACCGTTACGCCCCCGCAACAGGTAAAATGGCAAATTCAATCCGCAAAGTGCAGTATGTCCATACAATGGTTCCCCGGTCACATGAACGCCGCCCGCAAGAAGGCGGCGGAATCCATGGAAAAGACCGACATGGTGATCGAAGTCCTCGATGCCCGCTTGCCGGAAGCAAGCTGCAATCCGATGATCGAGCAATTGCGCGTGCATCGGCAGCGGCCCTGCCTGAAAATCCTCAACAAGAGCGATCTGGCCGATCCGCAGGCGACCCAGGCCTGGCTCGATTACTATAATGCGCAAAAAAATGTGCATGCGGTGGCGCTCAGTTGCAAAAAACCCGCCGATGTCGCCAAGGTGCCGGCGCTGTGTCTGAAAATCGCGCCGCATCGCGGCACCGCGTTGAAACCGCTGCGCATGATGATCATGGGGATACCCAACGTCGGCAAGTCGACGCTGATGAATGCCTTGCTGAAAAAGCGCGTCGCCAAGGTCGGCGACGAACCGGCGGTGACCAAGGCGCAGCAACGGCTGTATCTCGGCAATAACATGGTGTTGACCGACACCCCCGGCATGCTGTGGCCGAAGATCGTCCATCCGAGCGATGGCTTGATGCTGGCCGCCAGCCATGCGATCGGCACCAATGCGTTGATCGAGGAAGAAGTCGCCACCTTTCTGGCCGATGTCTTGCTGACCCGGTATGCGCCACTGATCGCCGCGCGTTATGGTTTCCCGACCGATGGCATCGACGGCGTCTCGGTGGTCGAAGGCGTGGCCTTGCGGCGCGGCTTTCGGCAAAAGGGCGGGGGCGTCGATCTGGAAAAAGCCGCGCACGTCTTGTTGCAGGATTACCGCAGCGGCGCGCTCGGACGCATCAGCCTGGAAACGCCGGCCAGCCGGGTGGCGCTATTGGCTTCCTACCAGCCGCCACCTTCGCTGGCGTTGGCAGCCGAGCCGGAAGAAGACGAAGCGGACGAGGATGCCTGACATGACCGGAAAGAACGAATCGAATATCGTCTCGGACGCGCCCCTGCTGCTGGTCACGCGAGCCGGCGCGGTCACGACCGTGACGCTCAATCGCGGCGCGCAATTCAATGCGTTGTCGGAGCAAATGATCGCGGCGCTGCAAGAGCAATTCAACCGCTTGCGCGACGACAGCGCGACCCGCGTGATCGTGCTGGCCGCCGCCGGTAAAGCCTTTTGCGCCGGCCACGATTTGAAGCAGATGCGCGCCGCGCCATCCGCGCAATATTACAAGACGTTGTTCGACCGCTGCAGCAAGCTGATGCTGACCATACAGCGCCTGCCGCAGCCGGTGATCGCCCGCGTGCATGGCATCGCCACCGCCGCAGGATGCCAGTTGGTCGCCATGTGCGATCTGGCGGTGGCGTCGGATAACGCGCGCTTTGCGGTGTCCGGCATCAACCTGGGCTTGTTCTGTTCGACCCCGGCAGTCGGCTTGTCACGCAACGTGTCGCGCAAGCAGGCGCTGGAAATGCTGTTGACCGGCGAATTCATCGACGCCCAAACGGCTCTGCAGCGCGGCTTGGTCAATCGCGTGACCGCCGCCGAATTGCTGGACAGCGAAATCGAAAAACTTGCAGCCAGCATCGTCGCCAAACCACCGAAAACGGTCGCCATCGGCAAGCAGTTGTTCTACAAGCAGTTGGAGATGGGCATCGATGCCGCCTATCAGTTGGCGGGCCAGACGATGGCGTGCAACATGATGGACGACGCGGCCCAAGAAGGGGTGCAGGCCTTCATCGAGAAGCGGTTGCCCGACTGGAAATAGGCGCGCGCAGATAGCAAAACGCCCCGGCAAGCCGAGGCGTTTTCTGCGCAGCCGGGGAGGCAGTCGCACTCCCCGCAACGGCACTATTACATCATGCCGTCCATGCCACCCATACCGCCCATGCCACCCATACCGCCCATGCCACCGCCGCCGGCTGGCTTGTCTTCAGCCAGTTCAGCAACCATGCAATCGGTAGTCAACATCAGCGAAGCGATCGAAGCAGCATTTTGCAATGCCGAACGGGTCACCTTGGCTGGGTCCAGCACGCCCATTTCAACCAGGTCGCCGTAGGTGCCGTTGGCAGCGTTGTAACCGAAGTTACCCGTGCCTTCCAGAACCTTGTTGACCACGACCGAAGCTTCTTCGCCGGCATTGGTAACGATCATGCGCAGCGGTTCTTCCATTGCGCGCAGAACGATCTTGATGCCTGCGTCCTGGTCTGCGTTGTCGCCCTTGATCTTGATGTTGGCACGTGCGCGCAGCAGAGCAACGCCGCCGCCTGGAACAATGCCTTCTTCAACTGCAGCGCGGGTTGCATGCAGAGCATCTTCCACGCGCGCTTTCTTTTCCTTCATTTCGACTTCGGTCGCTGCGCCAACCTTGATGACGGCAACGCCGCCGGCGAGTTTCGCAACGCGCTCCTGGAGTTTTTCACGATCGTAGTCGGAAGTCGCTTCTTCGATTTGCGCGCGGATTTGCTTGACGCGCGCTTCGATGGCGGCAGCTTGGCCGGCGCCGTCGATCAGCGTGGTGTTTTCCTTGCCGATTTCGATGCGTTTTGCTTGGCCCAAGTCAGCCAGCGTGACTTTTTCCAAAGTCAGGCCGACTTCTTCAGCAATCACTTGACCGCCGGTCAGGATGGCGATGTCTTCCAGCATGGCCTTGCGGCGGTCGCCGAAACCAGGAGCCTTGACTGCGCAAGTCTTCAAGATGCCACGGATATTGTTGACGACCAGGGTTGCCAACGCTTCGCCTTCGATGTCTTCGGCGATGATCAGCAGTGGACGGCCAGCCTTGGCGACTTGTTCCAATACCGGCAGCAGATCGCGGATGTTGGAGATTTTCTTGTCGAACAGCAAGACAAATGGATTTTCCAGCAAAGCTACTTGCTTTTCCGGATTGTTGATGAAGTACGGCGACAGATAGCCACGGTCGAATTGCATACCTTCGACGATATCGAGTTCATCGTTCAGCGATTTGCCGTCTTCGACAGTGATAACGCCTTCCTTGCCGACTTTTTCCATCGCTTCGGCGATGCGTTCGCCGATCGAGGAGTCGCTGTTGGCCGAGATCGAGCCGACTTGAGCGATTTCCTTGGTGGTCGTGCATGGCTTGGCGATCTTGGCCAGTTCTTCGACAGTGGCAGCAACTGCCTTGTCGATGCCGCGCTTGAGATCCATCGGGTTCATGCCGGCGGCAACGAACTTCATGCCTTCGCGGACAATTGCCTGGGCCAGCACGGTCGCGGTCGTGGTGCCGTCACCGGCGTTGTCGCTGGTGCGGGAAGCAACTTCCTTGACCATTTGCGCGCCCATGTTCATCAGCTTGTCTTTGAGTTCGATTTCCTTGGCGACGGACACACCGTCCTTGGTCACCGTCGGGGCGCCGAACGAGCGCTCCAGCACGACGTTGCGGCCTTTCGGGCCGAGCGTGACTTTGACTGCATTGGCGAGGATGTTGACGCCTTCGACCATCTTGGCACGGGCGGCATCGCCGAAAATAACTTCTTTAGCTGCCATGTTAATTACTCCTTAGTATTCGGTGGAAAGCGGATTATTTTTCGACGATGGCCATGATGTCTTCTTCGCGCATCACCAGCACTTCATCGCCGTCGACCTTGACGGTTTGGCCGGAGTATTTGCCGAACAGAACGCGATCGCCAACCTTGACGTCGAGCGGGCGAACCTTGCCGTCTTCCAAGACTTTACCGTTGCCGACAGCCAATACCTGGCCTTGATCCGGTTTTTCAGCAGCTGCATCAGGGATAATAAGGCCGGACGCAGTTTTGGTTTCCTGGTCGAGGCGCTTGACGATGACGCGATCGTGCAATGGACGAAGGTTCATACAAACTCCTTTAAATTCAATAAGTTAGGGTTGTTTGCGGCAACTTGCTGCAAAGCGAACTTGACAGTGCAGCAACATCGCACAAGAAAAGTCGGTAAGCTGAGGGGGGTATTGTTAGCACTCTCCCCCAACGAGTGCTAAGTATATGGGCGCTTGGGCGATATTTCAAGAGATCGCATTAGTTAATTTGAAATTTATTGTCGGCGTCGAAGTCACGCAGAAACAGGGACCCACGATACAACTTTGCGGCGCTCTTGTGCGCCAACGCACCGATGAGGCGATTGCTTCAGTATAAATTCGATGCACGAACCAAAAGTGGGCGCGATCGATACTAGGTCCGACAAGGAATTTCTGTTTGTGGATTCCGAGATTGAGCGGCAAATCAAGTGAGATTGTATGAACCGACCTGCCGCAGACGCCCCGATGCAAATCCGGCCGATATTTGGCGGCAATGGGAGTGAGCGGTTTAGTCCATTGGGCAATCGCCATGGCGCGCGTCGATTTCTGTTTTTCGCGGTCGCCAAGTCACCTGCGATCAATTGAAAAATGGGCGTCGACTGCCAACTTGCCCACGCAGACTAAAATGAAGAGGAGGCGGGGGTGGATCATCCACATGAAAATGCACAACAAGCGTCGACCCACCCGTCCCAGTCTACGATTGTCATCAGTGGCGATGGCGATCATCTCGCTCTGACGGGATCGCTTGGGTCGGCAACGCTTTCCGAGGCCACCAATTCTCTGGCGGGTTGGTCGTGCAGCGGAGTGTCGCGTTCGCTTGACGTTGCCAGGCTCGATAACCTGGACAAGGCAGGCGCGCTGTTCCTTTGCAGTCTTCGCGACAAGGGAGTGGAACTCATCGGTATTCGCGCCGAACACCATGCGTTACTTGATCGCAAGATACGCCCGGAGGTCGAATCTGTTCCTCGATGGCGCCTTTATGCGATAGGGCTCGGGAAAGGCGGTCATGAAGCGAGGCGCGATCTCAGTGAAATCGTCACCTTCGTCGGCAGAACCGCGAGCTGGACAGTCGCGGCCTTGATTCACCCAAAATATCTGAGGCCAGCTTCGATAGCGCGGCACATATCGGAAGCGGGCATACAGGCACTGCCCATCATTGGCGTGATGGCCGTCATGATAGCGATCGTCATCGGTTACCAAGGTGTGGCGCAGTTGCATCCCTATGGCAGTGAGGGTCTCACCATCAACATGGTGGCGGTGTCGGTATTGCGTGAAATGGGTGTGCTGATCACGGCCATCCTTGTTGCAGGCCGCTCGGGCTCCGCTTTCACCGCCGAAATCGGCGTCATGCAAACGCGCGAGGAAGTCGACGCGCTCAACGTGATGGGGGTCGAGCCCATGCAAGTACTGGTCGTGCCACGGGTTATCGCCCTGGTCATCGCGCTGCCGCTGCTTGCATTGTTTGCCGACATAATGGGCCTTGTCGGCGGCGCCGCAATTTCCCAATTTCTCCTTGGTGTATCGCCGACGCAATATCTCGCACGCCTGCCCCATGTCGTCAACGGAGGCGATCTCTTCGTTGGCTTGTTCAAGGCGCCGATCTTCGCGTTCTTCATTGCCGTCATTGGTTACATGCACGGACTGCGCGTGAGCGGTTCCGCAGAGAGCGTCGGCCGGGAAACCACCAAGGCCGTAGTGAGTGCAATTTTTGTGGTCCTCGCTCTCGACGCATTGTTTTCCATTCTGTTTGAAAGACTGGGCATATGAATATTCAGGCCAAGGCGAATACCGAGCCGATAATTTCCGCGCGAGGCATCATCAACCGATTCGGTGCGCAAGTGGTTCACGACAGAATCAACCTCGATATCCAGCCTGGCGAAATCATTGGCATCGCCGGAGGATCGGGAACCGGTAAGTCGGTGCTGCTCAAGACCCTCATCGGCCTTCACCGACCGGATGCCGGCGAAGTTCTCCTCGACGGCAAGGCTGTTCAATCCCTCGGGGCAGCCGAAAAGGCTTCGCTTATCGGCGTGCTGTTTCAGCAAGGCGCATTATTTTCCTCGCTTTCCGTGGCAAACAACATCATGTTTCCGATGCGCGAGCATACGAGCTTGCCGATCGAGGAACGGGAACGCTTAGCGGCGACAAAATTGGAACTTGCCGGATTGCCGGCGGAGAGCGGCATCAAATTTCCCTCGGCGCTCTCCGGCGGCATGGTTAAGCGCGCCGCCCTTGCGCGGGCGCTCGCCCTTGATCCGCGGATTCTCTTTCTCGACGAACCGACTTCCGATCTAGATCCGATCGCCGCCAGTGGGATAGACGCGCTAATCCGAAAGCTCAACGACAGTCTCGGCGTTACCGTCGTCATTGTCACTCACGATCTCACGACCTTGTTCACCATTTGCGGCCGGATTGCCATCCTGGTCGATCAGAAATTAACGATCGATACCGCTGACAAGCTGATGCAGTCCAACCATCCGTGGATTCGAGAATTGTTCCACGGCCCGCGCGCAGAAGGCGCATTCCTAGCAAGGAATATGAACCATGGAAACTGACAAGCACTATTTTTTCGAGGGACTTTTCATCATCGTCTTCTCAATCTCTGCAGCTATTCTTGCCGTCTGGCTGGGAAGCCCCGGATTTCATGACGACATCCTCTATAGCATCCATTTCCCCGACTCGGTCAGTGGGGTTACCGTTGGCGATCCGGTGACTTTCCGTGGCGTCGATGTCGGCAATGTCAAGTCGATCGGCTTCGATCCGGACGACACGCGCTTGGTGATTGTGGACGTGAGGCTTCGAAAAAACGCGCCGGTCAAGACCGACACCAAAGCCAGTCTCGCGATGAAAGGCTTCACAGGCGTCGTTACGATCGAACTCAACGGAGGCAACCCGGCAGCGCAAACCTTGCTTGCGGTTACGCCGGCTGGCAAGATCCCCAACATTCCTTCGGAAAAGACCGGCCTCCAGACTATGCTCGACGAGTTGCCAAAGGTAATAGAAAAGTTCTCTTCGATCGAGAACCAGGCCAAGAAAGTCGTGACGAATGTCGGTGAGCTAACGAACAAGGTCAAAGACAATCCCTCTCTGCTGCTCCGGCGCCCCGAACCAAAGAAATAATGGTGGGATAAAGTGACGCAACAAGTTGTTTGGTCAGCTTGGGTGCCGTCAGTCAAGAGAAGGAGGGCTTGGAGCAAGCGGCGTTTTTCACAAGGCTGAAAAATCAAATATCGGAAGGAACAACCCCTCACATCCGCAAAATCGACTTCATTCATTTTGAGGCACTTTGCGCATACAAAAAGTGTTACTATATGGCAATATTCGTTGGCAAACATTGCTTGAATTTTTCTTTTCGCATGTGTTTACTTGATCTTTAACATTGTTGAAGTGTATTCCATGGCATGCTTTGGTGGTCGCGATACATGGCGCACGCCATCTACCTGCGATCAGGACCAAGTGAAGCCTCATTTTGAACCCATCCTGGCACCGGTATGGATGAATCCAATTCAAAGATTATGAAGCGCACCGACAAGAAGCCGCACGATCTGATTCTGCGCGCGGCGGCTGAGACGCAACTGGCAAAAGCGCGCGAGCTTGATGCGCAGGTATCCCAAGGACTGTTGCACGAACTGCAAGTGCACCAGATCGAGTTGGAAATGCAAAATGAGAATTTGCAGGAGGCGCAGGCGGCTCTCGAGGAATCGCGCGACCGTTACGTGGATCTCTATGATTTTGCTCCAGTTGGGTACCTCACTCTATCGCCGCTCGATGGGCTAATCGTGAAGGCCAACCTGGCAGCCGCCACGCTACTCGGGATCGACCGTTCGCAGCTAATTGGTCGTCGCTTTGTTACTTTTATTGCGGGAGAAGACCGCGACAGATGGCATCGACAATTCGTCCGCGACGGACAGCCGGGCGTGAAGGAAAGTTTGGAGTTTGGACTGGCTGCGCAAGCTGGACGCGCAATCAGCGTGCAAGTGAATTTTCAGAGAAACGACGCTGACACTGTTGATCGAGAGATAGGCGTGACCCTGACTGATCTCAGCGAGCGCAAGCGAGTTGAGGCCGCCGCCGCAACAGCCGCAGCAACTGCGGTTAGGCAACTGCGGGAAAGCGAGGCGCGTCTCGAGCGTGCCATAAAGGGCGCGAACGATGGCCTTTGGGACTGGAACCTGGCAACGGGAGAGGGTTACATCTCTCCGCGCTGGAAGGAACTGCTCGGTTATCGAGGCGACGAACCCATCACCGCGCGCGAGTCGTTTTTTGCGCAGATTCACCCAGAAGATGCGCCGTCCTTGCTGAATATGCTCCAGGCGCACTTGATGGATCGCAAGCCCTATAATATCGACACGCGCATCCGGTGCAAGGACGGCAAATACCGGTGGATTAATTCTCGCGGTCAGGCCATATGGGACGAGCGCGGGCTGCCTGTGACTATGGCTGGTTTCATTTCCGATATTTCCGAGCGCAAACAGGCAGAGATCGCGCTTACCGAGGAAATGGAGAAATTTCGCTCGCTGTTCGACGCAATTTCCGACGCGGCTTTCTTTATCGACATAGAAACCAGTCGCTATATCCATGTCAACCGTGCGGCCTGCGAGCGTCACGGATACAGCGAAGAAGAATTGCTGAGTATGGGGCCGCAAGACATCTGCGCACCGGAATTTGCGGCGGGCGTGCCGGGGCGGATCAAGACCTTGACCGAGAGGGGTGAATTGGTTTTCGAGAGCGCTCAGGTGAGCAAGGACGGGGTTGTCGTCCCCGTCGAAATCAATGCCAAGGTTGTCAACTTGATGGGCAAACCGGTCATTGTCGCCATAGCTCGCAATATCGCGGCGCGCAAGGAGACTGAGGCGCAGATGCGTAAGCTTGCTCAAGCCGTGGAACAAAGCCCCGAGTGCATCGTCATCACCAACATGGATGCCGAAATTGAATACGTCAATGAGGCATTCGTCTCGACCACCGGCTACAGCCGCGAAGAACTGATCGGGGCAAACCCAAGAATCCTGCGTTCCGGCAAGACACCGCCGGCTAATTATGCCAGCTTGTGGGAAGCATTGACACTCGGCATCCAATGGCAAGGCGAGCTCTTCAATAGACGCAAGGACGGCACCGAATTCATCGAATTTGCCCGCATTGCGCCTATTCGCCAGGCGGATGGAAAAATTACCCACTATCTGGCGATCAAGGAAAATATCACCGAGCGCAAGCGTATCGAGACACAATTGGCCGAACGCGACAATGACCTGAGGATGGTGATGGAGGAATCCCACCATCGCCTTGCCGCGTTTGCGGGCGAACAAATTCGCTCCATCGAAGCGGAACGGCTGCGCCTTGCGCGCGAAGTCCACGATCAAATCGGGCAGGTGTTTACCGCCATCAAGCTGATTGCCAATTCGATCTCGAGAGAAGCGTTTCCGCCCGGGCAGGAGGCGGCCATCAGCCAGGCGCTGGACATGGGGATTGCCACAACGCGCAAGATCACTTCCGAACTCAGACCACCGCTTCTCGATGATCTTGGTTTCGCAGCCGCGCTCGAACATCTCAGCAAGTCATCGGCCAGAATAGGAAATTTGAGCTGCGAGGTGGATATCGACGCTCAAACTTCGATCAATGCGAGTCAGGGGCTGACCTTGTTTCGCATCGCGCAAGAAGCGATCACCAATATACTGCGCCATGCCGGCGCGACGCATTTCGTGATCACCGGACGCAAAGACGGCGTCCACTATGTTTTTTGTATCGAAGATGATGGTTGCGGGATCGCGTCAACCGGCCTGCGCGAGGATTCGATGGGGCTGGTGAATATGCGAGAGCGCGCCTTGCTTATCGGTGGGCGCTGCGAGATTTCAGCAAGACCGCAAGGAGGAACCCTCGTCACTGTTTCACTGCCGTTGGGCGACAATGGATCCTATGAATATACTGCTGCTTGAAGATCACCCGATCTTCCGCTTCGGCGTGCGCCAGCTGGTTGCCCAGCACTGGCCGGATGCCGTTGTGCATGAGGCCGGAACCTTGGCCGAGGCCTTGCTGGCGAGCCGCCAGACCGCCTTCCAACTCTCAGTCGCCGATTTGAATCTGCCGGATTCGGATGGTCTGGAAGTCATTTCACAACTGCTCAGATCTCTCCCCGAGCTTCGTTTGTTGGTGCTCAGCCTCAATTCGGAAGCGGCATATGCGCAGCGGGCCCTGAGGCTTGGCGCCGCGGGTTACCTGGCCAAGGATCGGGCCGCGGGTGAACTTATCCCGGCCATGGATCGAATTGCCGCAGGCGGGCGCTACATCACCGCTTCACTGGCCAACCAGTTGGCTGACGCGATGGCTGGCGGGAAAAAGACGGTGCCCCACGAGGAACTCTCGGACCAGGAATGCCGGGTCATGTTGCAACTGGCGGTCGGACGGCGGGTAAGCGACATTGCGGTCGCCATGCATTTGTCGTCGAGGACCGTCAGCACCTATCGGCACCGCATCATGGAAAAGCTGCACTTGTCGAACAACCTGGAACTGGTGCGTTACTGCGCCAGTCACGGCTTGCTCGTCCCTGCTGATCCTCCCGCGTAGTGCGCGCACTACAAGAAAATCAGGCGCGCACTACACGAAAATCATACCTGCACTACAGACACCGGGCGCGCTGCGGGCGACACTGCATGCATTGAAACTGTCTCCAAGTGCGCGCCATGGATCTCGTGATCGTCGAAGACAGCGAACTCATTCAAACTCAGTTGTTGCGCCTGGTTTCGCTGCGCGGCGGGATCGCCGTGGTGGGGATCGCCGCCGACGAAGAAACCGCGGTATCGCTGATTGCCTCAAGCAATCCGGATGCTGTCATTCTCGATCTGGTTCTGGCGCCGGGCAACGGCGTCCGGGTGCTTGAGCGAATTCGCAAGGCAGGCTGCGCGGCGCGCGTCCTGGTGGTGACCAACAACACAGCGGAAGTTTTGCGGCTGTCATGTGAGTCACTGGGGATTTCCGGCTTTTACGACAAGAGTTGGGAAGTTTCGGCCTGTATGGATCAGTTGTTCGGTTGGCTGGCGCCGCCACTGCTTGGCGACGATCCACCAGCGCGTTCGCTTTGCATGCCGGAACCCGACGCGGTGCCCTTGAAAAGCTGCCCTCCGCTGTCGTCTGCCGAACGACTTCGGGGAGGTCTCCCATGAACATCTGCGATTTATCCATCCGCCTGATGATTCTCTTCGCGGTGAAGCGCGCCGTGCGCCTGCTGGCTGCAACAAGTCTGGTCAAATCGGCAAATGGCGGCATGGTCGGCGCAACGGCCGCAGGACTGATTTTCCGACGGATAACTTCAATATCTTCCGTTGTTTGAGTGAATATGAGCCTCCATTCGACTCCGCTACTATCGAGTTCTACCTATGACACCCGGCCGGATGGCGTTGCAGTGCCACCCCGCGTCGACAGAAAATCGCTGCTGTGGAGCGCGCTACGCCCGATGGCGTTTCCGATGGCCGCCGCGGGCGCAGTCATCATCGCGGGGGATTGGAACTGGCTAACCGCGAGCCTGGCGATCGGCCTGGTTGCCGCAGGGGCGCTCATGAGCAAGATTGGCATCAGAGCCGGGCAGGTCAAATCGCAGGCGGCGCTCGATAACTATCTGGCGGCACAACAGCGCTTTGGCGCGCAGGTGGCGCCGATCTGGTCCGGTCATATCGAGAATTCCAGGCAACATATGGAGAGTGCGATCACCGCGCTGGCGGAGCGTTTTTCCGGCATCGTCGACAAGCTTGATGCTGCCGTGCGCGCAGCTGCCATGGCTACGAAATCGATCGAGGACACGGGTAAAGGCGGCTGCAATAGCCTGGTGGAGGTTTTCGCCAAAAGCGAGAGGGATCTTGGCGCAGTCGTCGCTTCGCAAAAAAACGCGATGACTGGCATGACCACCATGTTGGCGAAGATTCAGGGACTCGATCGCTTCACAGAAGAATTGCAGGAGATGGCGACAGACGTAGCCAAAATCGCCGCACAGGCCAACTTGTTGTCGTTAAACGCCGCCATCGAAGCGGCGCGCGCTGGAGAAATGGGGCGGGGTTTTTCCGTCGTCGCCAAGGAATTTCGCATGCTCTCGAATCAGTCTGCCGAAACCGGTCGTCACATCAGCGAAAAAGTTGGTGTGATTAGTGCGGCGATTTCGACCGCCTGCCTCACTGCCGAAGAATCGGTGAAGCAGGAGGGCGGATCGACGCACGCGTCCGAACAGGCGATCGAAGCAGTGCTGACCGGATTTAGAGAAGTAACGGCCGCGCTACTTGGCTCGAGCAGCCTGCTGAAAGACGAAAGCATCCGCATCAAGGCGGAAATCGGCGACGTGCTGGTGCAATTGCAATTTCAAGACCGGGTAAGCCAGATGCTAACCCACGTCGAAGGCAATATCGAACACCTGCCGGAGTTTCTTGCGCAGCACCGGGAGCATTTCCTGGAAAGCGGCAATTTGGAGCCGCTCGATCCAGAGCAATTGCTGGACAAATTAAAGAGCGCCTACGCGACGGTGGAACAGCATCAGATTCACCAAGGCAACAAAGCAGAAGAGAAGACCGATTCCGAAGTCACTTTTTTTTAGAGGGCACCATGGCAAAAACTATCATGATAGTCGACGATTCCGCATCGATGCGTCAAGTTGTCGGAATTGCGTTGAAAAACGCGAACTACACCGTGATCGAGGGCTGCGATGGCAAAGACGCGTTGTCCAAACTCAATGGGCAGAAAGTGCACCTGATCATCAGCGACGTCAACATGCCCAACATGGATGGCATCAGCTTTGTCAAAGCGGTCAAACAAATGCCGAATTACCGCTTCACGCCGATCATCATGTTGACGACCGAATCGGCGGACGCAAAAAAGCGCGACGGGCAGGCTGCCGGGGCAAAAGCCTGGGTGGTGAAACCCTTCAAGCCGGAGGTATTGCTTGGCGCGGTGCAAAAGCTGTGCCTTCCCTGATCCAGGCCCTCGACGAAACTACCGGAGCGCATCGTGACGACCGCAAGAGGAAAGAATAGCAAAGGAGCCGTTTTGCGTATTGAAGGCGAAATGAGCATTTACCGCGCCGCCGAATTAAAGCAAACGCTTCTTGCGCCATTGGCAAATGCGAGTCGGCTGGATATCGATCTATCCGGCGTGACGGAGCTTGATACCGCCGGTGTGCAATTGCTTATCCTGGCAAAAAAGGTCGCCAAGGAAAAGCGTTGCGAACTGCATCTTGCCGGGCATAGCGCAGCCGTGCTGGAAGTATTCGATCTGCTCGACCTCGCATCCCATTTCGGCGATCAGTTGATCATCGAGCCGCACGCTGCCGGTCGCGGCTAGGCGGCGGCATCCTCACCCATTCTCCTGCGAGAGCTTCAATGAATCTTGATCAAGCACTACAGACCTTCATCGCCGAAAGCCGCGAATTGCTGGCGGCTATGGAAACCGCGCTGCTGGCAGTTGAACAAGCGGAGGACAAGACTGAACTGGTTAACGCGATTTTTCGTGCCGCGCACACCATCAAGGGATCCGCAGGGCTATTCGGCCTCGATCACATTGTGGCGTTTACCCACGTGGTTGAAAGCGTTCTCGATCGCGCCCGCGACGGCAAACTGCAAATCGCCGATAGCCTGGTTTCGCTGCTGCTGGCCTGCGGCGACCACATCAGCGTCATGATTGACGCAGTCGCCGCAGGGCAAACCGCCGAAGACGACGAAGTGACCCAGCAAGGGGCATCAATGTTGTCTCAGTTGAAGACTTATCTGGGCGCTGACGATACGCAGGCAATTCACCCGGTGGCGCTTGCCGAACATGATATCGATGCAACCGAACGCATCGGAGCGGAAGCGAGTGAAGCCGATCACTGGCATATTTCGCTGCGATTCGGGCGGGAGGTTCTTCGTAACGGCATGGATCCGTTGTCGTTCATCCGCTATCTGGCCACGATAGGCGAGATCACCGGCATGGTGACGTTGCCGGATGCGCTGCCTGCCGCCGAGGACATGGACCCGGAAGCGTGCTACATGGGTTTTGAAATCGCACTGGAAAGCAAGGCCGACAAGCAGACCATCGAAAGTGTGTTTGAATTCGTGCGCGACGACTGCCGGATCAGGATACTGCCGCCAAATAGCCGCGTCGAAGAGTACATCCGGCTGATACAGGATATGCCGGAAGAATCTGCGCGGCTTGGCGAGCTACTGGTGCGTTGCGGCACGCTCACCGCGCAAGAGCTTGATGCCGCGCTCGATGCGCAAGCCGGGACCGCTGCGCCGCAACCGATCGGCGCCATCCTGGTCGAACAGCGTTCAGTGCGCCCGGAAGTTGTCGAGGCGGCGCTTTCCAAGCAAAAGCAGGTCAGTGAGATCAAAGGCCAAGAGAGCCAGTCGATTCGGGTCGATGCCGACAAGCTCGACCAATTGATCAATTTGGTTGGCGAATTGATTATTGCCGGCGCCGGGGTCAACTTGATCGCGCATCGAATCAAGAACGCTGAACTGCAGGAAAGCACGTCGACCTTGTCAAGTTTGGTCGAAGAGGTCCGCGACAGCGCTTTGCAACTGCGCATGGTGAAGATCGGCGCGACCTTTAGCCGCTTTCAGCGCGTCGTGCATGACGTCTCCCGCGAGCTGGGCAAAGATATCGGCCTCGTGATCAATGGGGAGGATACGGAGCTTGACAAGACCGTGGTCGAAAAGATCGGCGACCCGTTGATGCATCTGGTGCGCAACGCGATCGATCACGGTATCGAATCGGCAGAAGCGAGAATGGCCTGCGGGAAGCCGGCCAAAGGCAATATTCGACTCGAAGCCTATCACGATTCGGGATCGATCGTTATCTCGGTTGGCGACGATGGCGGCGGCTTGAAGCGCGACAAGATACTGGCCAAGGCGGTTGAGCGCGCAATGGTGGAGCCCGGCCAGTATCTGACCGATGAAGAAATCTACGGGCTGATATTCGAGCCGGGCTTTTCCACTGCCGAGCAGGTTTCCAATCTGTCCGGTCGCGGAGTCGGAATGGATGTCGTCAAGCGCAATATCACGGCGTTGCGCGGCAGCGTCGGCATCGAAAGCGAAACCGGCGTTGGCACCACGGTGACAGTGCGACTGCCGCTGACACTGGCAATCATCGACGGCTTCTTGGTGGAAATCGGCAAATCGGTGTTTGCCATACCGCTCGATATGATCGAGGAATGCGTCGAATTTTCATGCGAGGCCGGGCATGACTACACCAATCTGCGCGGCGAAGTGCTGCCATTCATCCGCTTGCGCGAGCTATTCAAGGTTGCCGGCGCTGCGACGCGACGAGAGAACATCGTCGTGTTAAAGCACGCCGGGCAAAAGGCAGGGCTGGTGGTCGACACCTTGCTGGGTGAATTTCAGACCGTCATCAAGCCGCTGGGCAAGATGTTCGGGCAGGTGAAATGCATCAGCGGCTCCACCATCCTCGGCAGCGGAGAGGTCGCACTGATACTGGACGTGCCGGCGCTGGTGGAGCGTTGTGCCAGCAATGAAAGGCGCGTCGGCGCGGACAATCGCTATCAAGCCGAGGCGCAAGCATCATGACGCCTTTTCCCGTCGGATCGGTCTATTTCTTCAGACGGATTCGCAACCGGGTCGCGCTGATCGAGCACCCGCCGCCATGAATTGATTCGATCCAGCCGCTGCCGTTCCAGAAATCGGCAGAAACGACTATTTATGCTTTATCAATCAGGAGAAATTCCATGTTGAATAACTTTAGGATCGGTGTGAGGCTGGGGCTAGGTTTTGCCACGGTTCTCATTCTATTGGTTGTAGTCGCCTTTATCGGCGTCACTCGCATTGGCGAGATGCAGTCTGCGACTGACGGCCTGGTCAACGACAAGAACGTCAAGGTAAAAATCGCAAACGAAATTTTCAACAATGTGGCCGATGTCGGTCGCGAACATCGCAACATGTTGATCAACAAGAGCGACGAAGAGACGCGCACCGCGATGGGGAAGATCAATGAGCTACGCAGCAAAACGAATGTATACCTCGACAAGCTCGACAAATTCACTTTCGGCGAGAAAGGGAAGACACTTCTTGCCGCCTTGGTGGATAGGCGCAAAGAGTACTTCGCCGAGTCGACAAAATTGGAGGAATTGATCAAGGCAAAGCAGTGGGACGAAGCGGGCAAACAATTCAATTCGGCTTACCGTCCGGCGTTCAACGCCTTCGCCGCTGCAGTCGATAGTTTTGTGGTCTACCAAACCGAGCTTGCGGAACAGGTTGGAACCGAAGCTGAAAGCATGGCTTTGTCGACCAGGAATCTGGTCATCGGACTGGCGGTCGGCGCTGTGTTGATTGGCATTATTCTGGCATTCCTGATTACGCGCTCGATCACCGTCTCGACCAGGAAGCTGATCGATGGCGCCGACAAAATGGCCGAAGGCGATTTCAATTTCACGCTGGAAGTCGCTGGCAAGGATGAAGTCGGCGAACTGGCGGATCGGTTCCGGCAATTGCAAGCCAACATCAAGACCTTGATTGCCGAGATGAATCACATGTCCAAAGAACACGACGCCGGCGATATCGATGTCAGGATCGATGACGGCCAGTTCAAGAACGATATTGCGGCAATGGCAAAGGGTGTCAACAACATGGTGTTCGGCCACATCGCGGTGAAAAGACAGGCGATGGCTTGCGTGAAGGAATTCGGCGAAGGCAACTTCGACGCCCCGCTGGCGAAATTTCCCGGCAAAAAAGTCTTTATCAATGAAACGATCGAACAGGTGCGCGTCAACATCAAGGCGCTGATCGCAGACGCTGCCATGCTGTCCGAAGCCGCCATCGCCGGCAAGCTTGCGACTCGCGCCGATGCGGCCAAGCACAAAGGCGATTTCCATCGCATTGTAAAAGGCGTCAATGACACGCTGGACGCAGTAATCGGGCCGCTCAACGTAACGGCAAAATACGTCGACGACATATCCAAGGGCGTGATTCCGCCGATCATCGCCGATAATTACAACGGCGACTTCAATGTCATCAAGACCAATTTGAACAACATGGTCAAAATGATGAGCGATTTGCTGGCCCAGACCGACATTATCATCAAGGGCGCCGCCGACGGCGAGCTCGACAAGCGGGCCAACGCCGAGCTATTCGTCGGCGGTTGGAAGAAACTTGTGACAGGCGTCAACGAAGCCATCACCAACATCGTCAATCCGATGAACGTCACTGCGGACTATGTGGACAAGGTGGCCAAGGGCATCATTCCGCCGGTCATCACGACCGAGTACAAAGGCCAATATAACGTCATCAAGAACAATCTCAACAACATGGTCAAGATGATGAACGACCTGCTGGAGCAGACCGACATCATCATCCAGGGCGCAGCCGATGGGGAACTCGACAAACGCGCGGACGCGACTCTGTTCGTGGGCGGCTGGAATCAATTGGTCAAGGGTGTCAATGAGGTGGTGACCAACATCGTCAACCCGCTTAACGTCACGGCGGAGTATGTCGACCGTATTGCCAAGGGCGATATCCCGCCCGCCATCACTACCGTGTACAAGGGTCAGTACAACATCATCAAGGGCAACCTCAATGCCTGCATCGAAGCGACCAACCAGATGGCAAAGGCCGCTCAAGCAATTTCGGTGGGCGACCTTACCGCAGTGGTGAATATTCGGTCGGAAAACGATGTGATGGCGAAAAGCCTGATCGAGGTAATCAAGGCGGTGAATGCGCTCGTGACCGACGCCAGCCTTTTGTCCGAAGCCACGGTCGATGGCAGACTCGATGTGCGCGCCGACGTCGCCAAGCACCAAGGCGACAATCGCAAGGTGGTGGAAGGTTTGAATGCAGTGATGGTTGCGGTAAGCACTCCGGTTCAAGAATTGCGCGATGTCCTTGGCGCCATGGAAGGCGGCGACCTGACTCTGTCGATGAAGAAAAACTATGCCGGCACCTGGGATGAACTGAAATCGGCGGTCAATAATATGCTCGCGAAACTGTCGCAAGTCGTAACGGACGTCAATGCCGGCGCGCAGGCGCTTTCCAGCGCCTCCGAAGAAGTGAGCGCCACTGCGCAATCGCTGTCGCAAGCGGCGAGCGAACAAGCGGCGGGAGTGGAAGAAACCAGCGCGTCAATCGAGCAGATGACCTCGTCGATTACGCAAAACACCGAAAATGCCAAAGTCACCGACGGCATGGCAAGCAAGGCCGCAAAAGACGCGGTGGAAGGCGGCGAATCCGTCAACTTGACAGTTGCAGCAATGAAGCAAATTGCCAAGAAGATCGGCATTATCGACGACATTGCCTATCAAACTAATCTGTTGGCATTGAATGCTGCGATCGAAGCGGCGCGCGCCGGGGAGCATGGCAAGGGTTTTGCGGTGGTCGCGGCCGAGGTTCGCAAACTTGCCGAGCGCAGCCAGGTTGCCGCGCAGGAAATTGGCGAGGTCGCCAGCAGCAGCGTCGAATTGGCGGAAAAAGCCGGGAAGCTTTTGGGCGAGATCGTCCCTAGCATCAAGAAGACTTCAGATCTGGTCCAGGAAATCGCCGCAGCATCGGCGGAGCAGTCTTCTGGCGTCGGACAGATCAATTCGGCGGTCAGTCAATTGAGTCAAACCACGCAGCAAAATGCATCAAGTTCGGAAGAGCTGGCGGCGACCGCCGAGGAAATGAGCGGGCAGGCCGAGCAATTGCAGCAAACGATGGCCTTCTTCAAGCTCGACAGCAGCGGCAGCGCAAAGGTGGCGAGTTTAGGCTCGCATAAAAGTGCGCCGCTTGTGAAGCCGGCCAAGCCACGGCAGGCGCCGATCAAGCCAGGAAATGGCCATGCGTTTGCCATGGCGTCGGAGCCGGACGAAGCGCATTTCACCAAGTTCTAGGGAGAAATCTCATGAACGCAATTTCTCAAGCAGTCAATCGGAAGGGCGCCGCTTCGGCGGCTGCCCAGGCAGCAATAGAGCAGAAGCAATACCTGACTTTCATGTTGGGCGGCGAGATGTTTGCCATCGGCATTCTCGGAATCAAGGAAATCATCGAATACAACGGGCTGACGGAAGTGCCGATGATGCCGGAATGTATACGCGGAGTGATCAATCTGCGTGGGGCGGTGGTGCCGGTGATGGATTTGTCGGCGCGTTTCGGCAGGGCAATGAGCACCGTAACCAAGAGAACGTGCATCATCATCGTTGAAATCGAAGCGCACGGCGAACGCCAGGATATTGGCGTCGTGGTCGATGCAGTCAACGCAGTATTGGAGATACCGATATCGGAAATCGAAGCGCCGCCGGCATTCGGCTCCAAGATCCGCACCGACTTCATTGAAGGGATGGGCAAGGTCAACGGCAAGTTTGTGATCTTGCTCAATGTCAACCAGATATTGTCCGTCGAAGATATCGGCGAACTGGGGATAGTCGGCGATGCAGCAAAATTATTGGCGGTGGCGTAAAGTGTATTGCCGGGAACGACTGCGTCGTGCCCGGCCGAGTGTCGCTCTCGTCAACCGAATGCAATGTCTAGATGAATGAATATGCAAGGCATGAGCAATATTTCCGATTCCGAATTCGCGCAATTTCAGCGATTCATCTACGATGCGGCCGGCATAACGCTGTCCGCATCCAAGAAGGCGTTGGTCAGCGGGCGTCTGGCGAAGCGCCTGCAGCACTGTCGGGTGGATAGCTATGCCGAATATTTTCGCCTGCTTACACAAGGCGACGCTGCGGACGAAGTGCAGACGGCGGTCGATTTATTGACGACCAACGAAACCTACTTTTTTCGCGAACCGAAACACTTCGACTTTCTGCGCGGGCAAGCGCTGCAAGCCCGCAGGCAGACACAAATGTTCCGGGTGTGGAGCGCCGCCAGTTCCAGCGGCGAAGAGGCGTATAGCATTGCGATGGTGCTGGCGGACTGTCTGGGCAATGCGCCGTGGGAAGTGATCGGTTCCGATATCAGCGCGCGCGTATTGCAGCGGGCCAGCGCGGGGCACTATCCGATCGAGCGCACAAAAAACATCCCGGCGGACTACCTGCGCCGCTTTTGCCTGAAAGGGATTGATGAACAGGACGGCACGCTGCTGGTCGAACGCGGCTTGCGCAGCCGGGTGCATTTCAAGCAGGTTAATCTCAATTCATCACTCCCGGAATTGGGAGCGTTCGACGTGATCTTTTTGCGCAATGTGATGATTTACTTTAGTAACGACACCAAACGCCAGGTTGTGGCGCGCGTGCTGTCGATGTTGAAGCCGGGCGGGCACCTTTGCGTCGGGCATTCGGAGTCGCTCAACGACATTACCTCCGAGGTGCAGCAACTGGCGCCTTCGATCTATCACAGGAAATAGCGTTATGCGCCGCAATTCCAATCTGATCGATGTCTTTTTACAGCCTGGCGAACATTTCGTCGGCGACGCCAACTACCGCATTCGCACATTGCTGGGCTCCTGCGTCTCGATTACATTATGGCATCCAGAGCGCAAGATTGGCGCGATGTCGCATTTCCTTTTGTCAAGCCGAACCCCTGTCGACGAAATTTCCCGCGAACTGGACGGTCGCTACGCGGAGGAATCGTTGCGCCTGATGTTGCAAGAATTGACAAGACTGCATGTAGCGCCAACCGAGTGTGAAGGCAAGATTTTTGGAGGCGGCAACATGTTTCCCGGTCAGACTCGGGCTGCGCCACGCAATATCGGTCAAATAAACGGAGAATCCGCGCGCGCATTGCTGCGCATGCATCGAATTCGAGTCGTTTCGGAAAGCCTGTTCGGCATCGGTCATCGGCAGGTTTTCTTTGATATCAGCAATGGCGAGGTCTGGGCGCGACAAATCAAACCGGCAGAAAATGTGCTGTTAAACCTCGGGGAGAGCGTGTGACACGCATCAAGGTCATGGTGGTCGACGATTCTGCAGTCGTAAGACAGGTGGTTGCCGGCCTGTTGAACGACGATCCCGGCATCGAGGTAATCGGCGCGGTGGCCGATCCGTTGTTGGCGATGGCTCGAATGAAGATCCAGTGGCCCGATGTGCTGGTGCTGGATATCGAAATGCCGCGTATGGATGGGATTACTTTTCTCAAGAAAATCATGAGCGAGCGGCCGACTCCCGTCATTATCTGTTCGACGTTGACCGAGAAAGGTGCGCAAACGTCGATGGCGGCGCTGGCCGCCGGCGCGGTTGCGATTATCACCAAACCGAAGCTCGGCATCAAGCAATTTTTAAATGACGCCAGCGACGATCTGGTTTCGGCAGTTAAAGCCGCAGCGCGCGCAAATGTCAATCGGCTGGCGGTAGTCGCGGTAAGTGAAAAACTTACAGCTGATGCCATTTTGCCGGCAGCTGAAAATCACGGCGCAATGATCCAGACGACTGAACGCGTCGTCGCAATTGGCACCTCGACGGGAGGAACCCAGGCGCTGGAACAAGTATTGACGGCGCTGCCGCGCGTTGCACCGGGAATCGTCATCGTGCAACACATGCCCGAAAAATTCACCGCCGAGTTTGCCGCAAGGCTCAACAGCCTGTGCCAGATCGAAGTCAAGGAGGCGCGGCACGGCGATCGCGTGATGCAGGGACGCGCATTGATAGCGCCAGGAGGCAAACACATGTTGATGCGACGCAACGGCGCCCAATATTTTGTTGACGTTATCGACGGCCCTTTAGTGAATCGACATCGACCGTCGGTCGATGTGTTGTTTCGCTCAGTCGCAAAATGCGCTGGCGCCAATGCGCTAGGGGTTATCTTGACCGGCATGGGTGACGACGGCGCGGTGGGCCTGTTGGAAATGCGCAAAGCGGGAGCGCGCACAGCGGCACAAGATGAGGCCAGTTGCGTCGTTTATGGCATGCCGAAAGAAGCCGTCAAATGCGGCGCGGTGGAAAAGACCGTGCCGCTGAGTGCTGTGGCGCGTGAAATTCTGCAGCAACTTTATGTCGTGCTGGCGTAGGGAACGACCGTTTGTGCAGGGGATTGAGTGGTTGGACTATAAATGCGCACCACGCCAGAGGGGATAGGTGAACGATCTTGCGGCAATAACGCTCATGAAAGGTTGGCGAATCTGGCTGTCCATTTTGAAGAATTCGGGGAAATTGATGTGGCATATTTGCATGGAGCGAATCGCACCGCATCGGGAACACGATTCTAGACGACGATCAAGCATATCAAATGCGAAAACTTCCAGCGCAACGGAGGGCGCGCGGTTCAAGCAAGTCAATGTGAACGGCCGCTGCTATTTGTTCGCCGCGGGTGCGAACTCGAGTCGAGCGAAGGTGTCTGCGGGAACAGCATAGTGTTCGTCGCCGCTATACACTTCGATTTCCGACACAGAAGCGCCAACTCCGGCGACCGTCAGCCGTTTTGCTGCCTTTAAACCGGAATCCTTGCGCATCGTCTTTTCCACCGAAATCGTGCGAAGCAGCATATGGCGGCTGCCATACAATTGCGTCTTCAGCGCCAAGCGTCCACCCGGGTCGACGCAACTCTGCACTTCGCGGATCGGCGCGGTCGCCGTGTCCGATACCGAACGCACCGGGATGCAATCGCGTCCGCCGCCGGCCTCCAGGTCGCCCTGGGTCTGCCTGGGCCAATCCCACCAGGCGCCGAACATGTCCCACAACACCAATTCGGAGCCGAACAGCTTGGCGAACGGATCGGCTTCTGCATGATCGGCGGCGAAATTCTCGCCGTATGCGATGGCCGTGATCCGACCGTCGGCGCTGCGCTCGGCAGCGACATAGCGGTTGCGTATCTCCGGCGGAGAAATGCCCCGGATCAGCAGGCGCTCGCGCTCGTCAGTGAATTGTCCGACCACGGCGATCTTCAGGGTGTGCGGCACGCCGGCCACGGCGGTGGAAACGCTCATCCGCGCTTCGAATCCGCTGGAGCGCTGCGCCTCTTTCATCGATGCAGCCAGTGCTGCCGTCGACGCGGTTTCAGCCGCGTCTGCCGTCAGCGCAGGACACGCCAGCAGCGCCAACAGAATCAGGCAGCTGCGCAGATCACTCATAGCGCAATGCATGCGAGGGACGCAAGCGCGCTGCATTGAAGGCCGGATAAATCCCGCCGACGATACCGATCAAGATCGACAAGCCCAACACTGCCAGGAGAAACGGAATCGAGTAGACTGCGTCGATTTTGCCGCGCATCAGGTCCATGTTTTCCAGGCCCCAAGTGATGCCGATGCCGGCTGCAATGCCGAATGCGCCGCCAGCCAGCGTCAAGATCACCGATTCGCAAAACACCAGTTCGACGATCGTGCGCCGTTGCCACCCCAGTGCGAGCAACACGCCGATGTCGCGCTTGCGCTCGTTGATGCTCATCAGCATGGTATTGAACACCACCAACGCGCCGACCAGGCCGGCAATCAAGATGGTGGCGTTGCTCATGGCCTTGGAGATGCGCACTATCGTGTTATTGCTGACCAGTTCGCCCGAGGTGATGGCGACAAAGCCGGGCATGGTCGCGCGCACGTGCGCCTTCAATTCTTCGACATCGGCCTCGGACGCATGTCCATCGAGCTTGATGTTGAGCACGTTCACTTTCCCCGGCTTGTCGGTGACTTGCTGCGCCTGGGTCAGCGTCATCAACACCGCGCCATTCTCGACCACGGCGGAACTCTCGAATATCCCGGCCACGCGGAATTGGAGGCCTTCTATCTCCAGCGTGTCGCCAATCTTCTTGTGCAGCAGCTCGGCGGCGAGAGAGCCGATCACGACCACCGGCTCGGTGTCCGCGCTCGGCCAGCGCCCATCGACCAGCCTCAAGTGATCCCACAAATAGCTGCCGTAGGCCCAACCGAAGACAAACACCGGCGGCGCGTTATCGCTGACGCTCAACATTTCGCTGAGCAGACCGACCACCGCTTGAACGTGCGGAAAGGTCTTGAGCGCCTGCTCATGGTCGTGCGCAACGAAGGCCGACGGCATCGCGTTTTCGCTGGCCAGCCTGGTCACGATCAAGTCGGTGCCGCGCGCATCGTTCGCCTTTTGCCAACTGGCTTCGAAGCCCCAGGCAATGCTGGTCAATGCGACCACGGCGGCTATCCCCAATGAAATCGCCGAAACGGTGAGGAAAGTGCGCGCCGGCCGCCGATACAGGTTGCCGAATGCAAAGCTAAATAAATTCACGATATTCCTCGCGCAAGTCCAGTCTGCCATCGCGCACGTGAATCGCCCGATCGGCGCGCGCAGAAACGTCGGCATCGTGCGTCACCATGATGACGGTCAATCCCTTCTCGCGCTTGAATTCGCAAAGCAAGTCGAGCACCTGCGCGGCGTTGCTGCTGTCGAGGCTGCCGGTCGGCTCATCGGCCAGGATCAGATCGGGATTGTTGATTAGCGCGCGCGCAATCGCCACGCGCTGCCGTTCGCCGCCCGACATCGTGCCGGGAAATTGATCCAGCTTGCCGTCCAGGCCCAGACGCGACAACAGGCTGCGCGCCGAGCGCATGCAATCCTGCCTGGAAGCGGAAATAGAAGCGGGCCCGGCGATGGTAGGAACCAGGACGTTTTCCAGCACGGAAAGCGTCGGAATCAAATGGAAGGACTGGAACACGAAGCCGATGTGCTTGCGGCGAAACAGCGAAGGATCGCGTATCGCCGAATACGGCTGGCCGCGAAAATAAATTTCGCCCGCGGTCGGCGCATCGAGCAAGCCGATCAGATTGAGCAGGCTCGATTTGCCGCAGCCGCTGGGTCCGACGATGGCCAGAAATTCACCCTCGCCCACGTCGACATTGATGCCGTCGAGAGCTCTGGTCTTATTTTGGTCGAAATGGAGCGCCAGGTTCTCGGCGCGGACGATCGGGACATACGACATTCGATGCAGAGCATTCATGATCTTGGTTCAAGCGCCGCGTAACTGGAATTCGATCACGACCTCGTCTTGCACCGCCAGCATGCCGCCCATCACCGAGTACGGTTTCACGCCGAAATCGGTTTGCCGCAGCACGAACGATCCGCTAACGGCCAAACTATCGGGCAAGCCGTCGACATTGAGCGGAACCCATATTTCGCGCGTCTGCCCATGCATTTCGACCTGAATTTTCGCGGCGAATTTAGGCGCCTCCCCGGTGATTTGCAAAGAATGGATGCGCACGTAAGGAAACAAATCGGCCTGCATATTGCTTTCGCCCAGCATATGCTGGCGCGTCCCCTCGATCGCTTCCGGCGTCAACACGCTGGCGAATGCCTTGCCGAGCGTCGCGCGATACAGCGGATTATCGATCTCGAGTTGGTCGAGGCGGAATTCCAGATCGAAGCGGGCGCTCGACGTGCCGGCTTCCGGCAAGTGAAAATAACCGTCGAATTGCGGCGCCGCCAACACATGGTTATGCCCGAGGCGCGCCATCTTGCCGGCCCGGAATGCGTAGATGCGCACGGTCGATGTCTTCGGATCCAAAGTGAACGACTTGCCGCCCTCATGCGCAAGCTGCGCATAGACTGCGCCCAGCGCGCCCGACTTGGCGGCTGCAACGCCGCTGGTCGCGCCCTCGACTGTGGCAGGCGGCGGCGTGGCCGTGCCGCTCGAGGTTGCAACGCAACTAGCTAAAATTATTGCAACGGCGGCTATCGACAATGCCGGCGCAAATTTCCTCAACAACATATACGCTCCTTATGGCTTACTTGAAATCGCCGGCGAACTGCGCGCCGGACGGCCCGTCTGGATGAAAATCGCGGCGGGCAAAAGAAAAAAGTTCGCGCAGCAGCGTCGCGCCGTGGGCGATCGGTCGGCTTTTCAGCGCGTATGCTGCCAGCGCGGCGAGCGTTCCGGCAACGCGTTTGCCATTTTTGCGATGCACGATCCAGGGCACGGCGACAGCGATATATACTCCCCCCGCGAACAAGATCGACAAGACCGCCAAAGCCCGCGCAATCCGGCCAATGCTTTCCTGCTGCTTCCAAAGATCGAACACCACCGAACGGTGCCCCATCTCTTCGCGCGCATGTTGCTCGAACAATTCCTTGGCATAGGCGGACCCTATTTTCCAGTCGCCGTGCAGCGTCAAATACCTTTTCGACAGCACGGCGGCGAAATGCTCAAGCGCCACGACGTATAGCAGCCGGCACGAAAGTGTAACGTGTTTTCGCGCGCCGACCATGATGGCTTGCAGCAGCGCCGCTCCCGGCGGCGCCCGTCGAAGGTAGTCGAGCAGCGACGCATTGAATTTCTTGTGCGCCCTGGTATGCGTCGATTCTTCGTGCATGAAGCTGCGGCAGCGTTGACGAAGTTCCGCATCTTGTTCGCCGGGCATGCATTCGGCGACGGTATGAATAAAAAAGTTCTCCAGGACTGGCGTAGTAAAGCTGATCGCTTCCATCACGCTGCTGGTGACGGCGTTGGCGTTGCACCAAGCGCCCGACAAGTCGTCCTGCGCCACCAAATGATCCAGGCGCCGCATCAGTAGAGAGCCGTCTCGCCGCAGGCGTGCTGCGCGTCGGAATCCACTGCACCGGCACTAGTTCGATCTCTGGAATCGTTTGGCATTTCCGCTCCTTTAGCTTGCTTTTCCGGCATCCCGAAAAAACCTGGGATGCATACGAGACTGTCTATATGCAATTGAGATGCCAGCTCGAAGAACGGTGCAAGACCTGGCAACAGACCTATGAATCGATCAATTTTACCGCCAACCGCCTGCCGCAAGGATTGCAACCACTGCAGAATTTCGCAACAATTTTTGCGGTGCGCCACGCCATCTACGTGGCGGATTCCTGCATCGTTCGCAGCAAAGATTGTTTTCGATTCAACAGCCCCACGGTAGAAAGCGCTGCGACTCGCCGCTATGCAGGCTTGCGGTTCGGGCTTCTCATCCTTCTGCGCCTGGCATCATTACTGCTAGCAGTAGTCGATATTTCGCAAAAATCGAAAATCAAGAGAAACGAAGTGACGCTCTCCATTGCAACCGTCCAAGGCAGCTTTTCCGTCGGAAACGTTACCGTCGATGTCGCTCGCATCGCCGCTTTCTGTCGGATGGCGGTGGTGGCGAAAGCGGATCTGGCGCAGATCGGCAGCATGTCGTTGCGGCGCGACCGTCGCTATCCGATTGGCAACGGCCGGTATGTGGAACAGCACGAGCGGCTCGCCAGACGCGTGGCGGAAATAAAATAGGGGCACACATGCACGTCAAACACGTCAACTTTGCCAAGGGTTTTCGCGGCGGCGAGAGGCAAACCCTGAATCTGATCGAGGGCCTGGCCGCGTTGGGTGTGTCGCAAACCCTGGTTTGCCGGCCCGGTTCGGAGTTGCACCAACGTGCCACTGCCGCCGGCATCGCGATCAGGCTGGCCGGCCATCCGTTGCGCGGGCACCTGGCCGGCCAGCACTCCCAAATCATCCATGTGCACGAGGCGCGCGGCGCGTACTGGGCGGCTATCGAACACGCGCTGCGCGGAACCCCGTACCTGATTACCCGCCGCATACCGAATCCGGTCTCCGGCAGCATTGCCAATAAGTTCGCCTATAAGCGGGCCGCAGGATTGGTCGGCGTGTCGCGCGATGTCGCCGAGCGTCTGGGTTTTCAGACCGGTCGCAAGGTGCTTCCGATTCTCGATTCCTGTTCCGTGCATGCTCCCGACGTCGCACGGGTGGCAGCGATCAAGGCCGAACTCGGCGGTGGGCCGATTATCGGCCACGTCGGCGCGTTGCACGATCATCACAAAGGGCAATCGATATTGATTGCCGCATTTCAGATATTGACGCAGACCTACCCGGACGCGCGTCTGGTGCTGCTGGGCGAAGGGCCGGACAGGCCGGAATTCGAACGCCAGGCGAACGGCGATCCGCGCATTTTCTTCGCTGGATTTCAAGCGGAGGTCGGATCGTGGATCGCGGCAATGGATGTGTTTGCGTTTCCTTCGCGCGAAGAGGGCCTGGGGTCTTCGGTGCTGGACGCGATGTTGCTGGGCGTCCCGGTCGTGTCGTCGATGGTCGGCGGATTGCCTGAGTTGATCGGCGTCGATCAACGCGGCCTGATGGTGGGCGATCAGGATCCGCAAGCCTGGGCGGACGCGATCGGACAGATTCTCGAAAACGCGGCATTGCGCCATCGCTTGCGCGAAGCCGCCCGCAAATTTGCGTTGGCGCACGATATTGCGGCGATGACCAAAGACTATCTGGATGTGTACAACGCCATCGTCGCGGCGCAATTCTCAAGAAATACGGTCGGCGATCCGCTTCACGAATGAATGTTGCGCGCGCCGTCCGAAGAATTCGCGGGCGCCGGCCTCCGGTTTCGGCCCGTTTATAGGCAATTCCGATGTCAGATCGTGGAATTGCGTGCGATACGCCATAGATTGCATCGAGCGACCGATCAAACGCCGGGCCGCTCCGGTAGCGTTGCCCTTGGATCGCAAACAAGCGTAGTTGGTGCGCACTTTGTCGACAAAATCTGCGATGCCGGGCGGAGCGCAACAAGCTTCAACGCGGGCACGCCGAACCTGTGTCCAGGTGTGCGATCACTTTGACCCGGCGATCGGCAACGCAATTCGATACATAACCGATGGCACCCGGCGTGCTGGCGACGAAACGGATGACCGCTTCGTCGGACGCCAGCACGTAGGGTGGCAACACGCCATGAAAGTACATGTCGCGCCAATAGTCGTCGAGCTCTTCGGGGCTATGACCCAACACTTGCGTGGAAAACGCGCGGCGCAGCGGGTTGTTGGCCGGCAGATTGACCGCCTGGATTCTTTTGCCATCGTCCCAAAAACGCTTTTTGTACTTGAAGATCAACGCCAATTCGTCGTGGCCGAGTTTGGGCGTCGCCGCTTCCGGCTCCATGATGACGGCAATTCCCGATTCCGGCGGTTCGGCCGCGAGGGTGGTCCAGCAAAACAGCAACGCTGCGGCCATCCACAGGCGCGGCGACAGAAGGCGCTGGAAATGCGTCAGAACAACACGCTCACCGAGGAAAGAAATCCCGGCGCACTGATTTGTTGATTGATGCCACGAATGAATTCCATCTTCACCGACAACGCCCGGCTGTAACGGTAATTCAGTCCCAATACTCCGAGCCGGATGTCCGGCTGCACGTCGGGATTATGCAGCGATTCGATCCGCCCCACCGCGAATAGTTTGCCGTACAGCGGGATGACACCCTGAATAAATCCGCCGTTGGCGTCGTGCGCCGAGCCGTAGCTCGATTTGCGGTAAGCCCCTTCGCCACTGATTTCAACCCCATCGGAGGTCCAGACAAAATCCACGCCGGCCAACACTTCATGCTCTTCGATGGCTGACTTCTGGTCGAAGCTCGCCAATGAAAATCCCAATTGCAGCTTTTCATCGAACGGCAAATTCAAGCGCCCGCCGATCGCTTCGTTGAACTGGTCCTCGGTTGGATCGCGCCGCACATCGGTGCCGATCGAGGTGTACAGCATATAGTCCGCTTGGCGGCCAAGAATATCCACATTGCCCAAGGCCATGCCGCCGGCGAAGTGGGCGGGGAATAAATTGGCCGTAATGAGCGGGCGGGAAGTGGTCCAGACCAGCGGATCGGCATGTATCTGGTTCCAGCGGCCGACAGGGGTCAAGAACTTGCCGGCGCGCAGCGTCAACGCGTCGTTGAACGCATATTCGAAGTAAAGGCGTTCTACCGACAAGAACTCGGCGTCGCCGTCATTCGATTGTTGGTCGGCCTGCAGCAAATTCTGGTTATCGATTTCAGAAAAGAATTTCAGGCGCGACTCGCCTTCCCACCATACGAACAGACTGAAATGGGCCAGCGAAGCGCGCGCATCCGAGTTTTGCAAATCCTGAAACTGCAGCGAAGTATAGCCGCCGAGCGTCAAGCCGCTGTCGCCGAGACGATAGCCCTGACCCAGTTCGTAGGGCGGCGTGCCGCTAGCGCTTGTATCCGCGTCGGCAGCGGCAGCGCTTGCGGCTGTCAAACACAGGCTTGCCGTCAGCAGCGCGGCGAAAATCCTTCCGTACACTTGAAGCACCATCGAGCTTCCCTCCGTTTCCCGGCTATCGTACACTACGCGGGTGACTATCCGCAAAACACTACTACGCGCTTTTTTCCTGATCGGGCTTGCACCTGCATTGCTGCTTGCCGTCCTCGCGTTCGTCACCGCGCGCGCAGCGATGCAGGACGAAATTGCGCATAGCCTGTTCGCGCAATCCGACGCGGTCGCATCCGACATCAACAAGATCATGTTTGAGCGGCTTCAGAATGCATCGACCTGGAGCACACTGGAAGTGATGCAAGACTTGCAAGTGCAAGACGTCGACAGGCGCATAAGCAATTTTCTGGCCAAGCTCAATTCCGGCTACGGCGGGGTTTATCGCGAGTTGCGCGCGCTCGACCGCGATGGCCGCGTTGTGAGCAGCAGCGACCCTTTCTCGATCGGGAAATCCACCGCGCGCGCGCCGGTTTGGAAGACCACCCGGTTGGCAAACGTGGCGCTAACGCTGGAAGCGCCGGTGGAAGCCCACGGCGCGTCGACAGTCTCGATCCGCGCGCCGATCAACTCGCAGTTCGGCGGCGGCGTATTGGGCGAGCTGGTGCTGGACTTCGATTGGGGCAAGATCGACGCGCTGCTCGACAGCGCGGCGTCCGGCGAGCGCACGATCGCCTTGGTCGACACCAACGGCAAAATAGTCGCGGCCTCGCGCAAATTGCGGGAAGCCGGCCTCTTGTCGGAACCCGGACTCGCCGCCTGGCAATTGCAGGCGCGCGCAAGCGGCGCATTTGTGCATGCCGGCTTGCCGATCTCGACGTCCAACCTCATGGTCGGTCTGGCGCGCGCGCATGGCTTCGCCGGTTATGCCGGCACCGGATTGAGTACGCTCGTCATCGAATCCGAGAGCGATGCGCTGGCGCCGGTGCATCGCATGGCCTTCATTTCATTGGCCATCCTGGCGGCATTGGTGCTGGTCACGCTGGCCGTCGCCAGCAAAGTCAGCGGGACGATCGCGCGGCCGATCGCTGCCCTGACCGCGTTCACCAGAAACTACAAGCTGGGCCAAAAGTCCTTGGTGGCCCCAAGCGCGACCAGCGGCGAAGTCGGCGAACTGGGCGAAGCGTTTACGCAGATGGTGCAGGATATCGACGAGGCGCAACGCAAGCTGGTGCGCGCCTCGAAGCTTGCGGTGGTCGGCGAAATGTCGTCGGTCATCATTCACGAAGTGCGCACGCCGCTGGGCATCATGCGCTCGTCGGCGCAAATGTTGCAACGCGAACCGGGCCTGTCTGCCGAAGGCAAAGAACTGACCGGCTTCATCGAAAGCGAGACCGAGCGGCTCAACCGGCTGGTGTCGTCGATGCTCGACAGCGTGCGCCCGCGCGCGCTCGACAAAGTGCAAACCGACATGCATTTGCTGATCCGACAAAGTAGCGTACTATTGGGCGCGCAGCTCGAAAAAGGGAAAATCGCGGTAGCCGAAAAATTCGACGCCAACGATCCGATGGTCGAATGCGATGCCGAGCAAATCACCCAGGTATTGCTCAATCTGATTTTGAATGCGTTGCAAATTCTTCCTGCCGGCGGCCACATCTTGCTGGCCACGCACGAAGAAGCGAATGCGTTTTGCGTCGAAGTTTCCGACGATGGACCCGGAGTTCCAATCGACGAGCGCGCGCGCATTTTCGAAGCGTTCTTTTGCCGGCGCGAAGGCGGGGTGGGATTGGGCCTGGCGATCGTGCAACAAATCGTACTTGCGCACGACGGCGAGATCGAAGTGGCCGAAAGCGAACTTGGCGGCGCGCGTTTCACCATCCGACTGGCGCGCAATACGAATCGTGAAATGAGTGCTTCAGAATGAATCAACGTTACGTTCTAGTGGTCGACGACGAGCCGCATATGCGCCGCGTGCTGGAGATCATGTTGCAAAAAGCCGGCCACTCGGTCTACGCCGCAGGCAACGGGCGCGAAGCGCTGGAGATATTGCGCAGCAAGCCGGTCGACCTGGTCATCACCGACATGCGCATGCCGGAGATGAACGGCATCGAGTTGCTGATTCGCCTGCGCGAAGACGGCTCCGAAATTCCGGTCATCGTCATCACCGCGCACGGCTCGATCGAGTCCGCCGTCGAGGCGATGAAGTACGGCGCCAGCGACTATATCCTGCGCCCGTTCGATATCGACGCGCTGGAACTGGCAATTGCGCGCGTGCTCAACGAAGCGCAAGTGGAGCGGCAGAACGCTTTTTTGCGCGCGGAACTCAATCGCGGCTGGGACGCGTTCGTCGGCGCCAGCGCGGCGATGCACAGCGTGTACGAGTTGATCCGGCAAGTCGGGCCGACCAAGGCGTCGGTGATGATCGTCGGCGAAACCGGAACCGGCAAGGAATTGGCGGCGCGCGCCATCCACAATTCCTCGCCGCGCAGCGGCAAATTGTTCGTGCCGATCAATTGCGCGGCGATTCCGGCCGATATCCTGGAAGCGGAGTTGTTCGGATACGAGAAGGGCGCTTTCACGGGGGCAATCAAGGACCGGATCGGTAAATTCGAACTGGCCAATGAGGGCACCGTTTTTCTCGACGAGTTGACCGAAATGCCGATGGCTTTGCAGGTGAAGCTGCTGCGGTTTTTGCAGGACAACAACTTGGAACGCCTGGGCAGCAATCGCCGCATCCAGCTCGACATCCGCGTCATCGCCGCGACCAACCGCGACCCGCTGGAGGCGATTCGGGAAGGCCGGCTGCGCGAAGATTTGTACTATCGGCTCAACGTATTTCCGATCAAGCTGCCGCCGCTGCGCGAACGCAAGGAAGACATCGCAGACCTGGTTGCGCATTTCGTGGACAAACACCGTATCCGCGCCGGAGCGGGAGGCGCGCCCTCCGAAGCCGTGATCGGCAGTTTGCAGGCATATGGCTGGCCGGGAAATGTGCGCGAACTTGAAAACATGGTCGAACGCGCGCTGATACTCTGCGGCACCGGGATCTTCAAACCGGAGCATTTCCCGATCGATACACCGGCAGCAGCGCCCGTGCATGGTTCGCCATCGATGCCGGCGGCACCCGTCGGGCATCTGATGCCGGCGGTCGAGGCATTTGAGGCGCAAATGATCGAGCGGGCGTTGGCAGCGGTGGATGGCAGCAAACCGCGAGCTGCGGCCTTGCTCGATATCAGCGAACGCAGCTTGTGGTACAAGCTGAAAAAATATCTGCCTAAGGAAGGCGAGTAATTTTCAGAGGTCCCCGAATGGTAACTCATTGATTTCAAAAAGTTTGATATCCCACATTCAATGAAATTCGACACTTATCTAAGCCGCCGCCGATGGCGCGTCAAATTTCCCTCCCCTGCAAGGCATCGAGCAAAACATTTTCCTGGCGGCACCGCTGAATAGGTGCTTGTCATGACGATGTAACAATCTTAATCTAAGGTTAAAAGCTCTGCAAGTTGGGCATGCTGATCGTCGTGTTTTGAATTTCTGATAAAGGGACGCTGAAATGAGCAAGTACAAAGTCGAGGTCAACTCCGGGAACGGTCACGCCGAGCACGAGCACGAACACGTGGCGGACGAAGGCGGCAGCGCCGCTTCGACCGATGGCAACGAATTTACCTCCAAGGCGGCGACCATAGGCGTGGTGGTGGTGGGCGCCGCATTGCTGGAAACGGCATTGATTCCCGGCATCATCCTTGGCGCTGCCGCTGCGCTGGCTCCCAAGTACTTGCCCAAGCTCGGCGATCGTCTGCAACCTTTGTTCCAGACCACGGTGCGCGGCGTCTACAAGCTCGGGCGCAAGGCCCGCGCTGCAGTCGGCGAGGTGCAAGAGAATATGAGCGACATCGTGGCCGAAGTGCAAGCCGAAGAAGTCGCCAAGGCCAGCGAAAGCGCGCCGCTCGCGGAAGGCGTCAAGGCCTGAGCGTCTTGCGCCGGCGCGAGCCGAGTGAAGCGGTGCGCCGGTAGCCGTCTGCCGTTTGACTCCATATCATGAATTTTCGCCGGCTGCGAAGCGTGTCGTGCCGCAAGTATTTTATGCGGCACGGCTTGCAATCGCAGGGTCGGCGGGCATTGTCGGACCACTATTATGACTAAGCTTCCTAACGCAGGCGCGGACGCGGAGCCGCAAAACGCGGCTGCCGCCGACCATTCCGCAAGTGCTCCCGGCACGAGCGAAGCAGCTCGGCCCAAGGCTGACGCGGGCGCGACGGCGCGCGCGACCAAGAAAAAACACAAGGCGCGGATCGAACACAAGGTGCCGGGACGGATGCGCATCAAGATCCCGTCGGCCAAAGGCAATCCCGGCATCCTGGAAGTCTTCGAGAGCGTGTTTTCCGCCATTCCCGGCATCACCAAGGTCAAGCCGAAGCCGGAGACGGGCAGCATCGTCATTCATTACGACCCGAAGCGGGAAGTCGAATTCCAGAACCAATTCCATCAATGCTGCGCGCAACACGAAGTGTCGGTGTCGAACGCGCGGCCAGGCGATGAAATCGAGGAAATCGCCAAGAAAATCGAAGCTGAAGCCGAGTTCCTGGCCGAGCGGTCCGAGCTGGTCCGGGCAACCGTCGATATGTTCAAGGCGGTGGATTACCAGATCAAGGCGGCCACCGGCAATACTATAGACTTGAAAATCGTGCTGGTTGGCGGTCTCGCAGTGACGACCTTCGTCGAGATCGGCGCCGAGGCCGCAACGCCGATGTGGGTCACACTGGCTCTGTTCGCGGTGAACCACTTCATCGAAATGAAGCACGAGCCGGTGCCGGCCAGGGCGCCCGCCAAAGTCCCCGCTGCCGCGCGCGCGGCAGCTCGTTAAATCGCAAGGAATTATGGACTTTACCGTACGGCATGCCATACCCGGACGCATTCGGCTGCATGTCCCTGTGTTATGCGCGCCGTCGCCGCTGGCGGAATCGGCGCTGGCCTGGCTGCGCAAGCAGGAATTCATCGTCGCCGTGCGCATTAATTACGATTGCGCCAACCTGATTATCGAATACCGCGCCGAGCAGTCCGAGCGGCTTGACGAGTTGCTGGATATGTTGGCCGGCTTTAGCATCGACGACCTCGACCAACTGCTGCGCTTTCTCGACCCGACCGGGGCGGCGGGCGCGGTCGGCGCGGCACGCAGCGCGCACGTCCCGGAAAAGCAGCGCTGGCCGCTGGCGTTGCCGACCTTATCTCTGGCGCTGGCGTTTTCGCGCAATCCGTGGTCGCTGGCAATCAACGTGCCGCTGATGTTGTACAACTCCTACCCGATCTTCAAGCGTGCCTGGCAAGTCTGGAGCCGCGAAGGGCGCTTGAACGTCGACTTCCTCGATGCGCTGGCCATTTCGGCGTCGATCGGGCAGGGCAACATGGTGACCGGCGGCGTCATCACCTGGTTGATTCGCCTGGGCGACTGGATCCGCGATTTGACCGCCGCCGGCTCCAAGCGCGCAGTGACCGAATTGCTGGAATTCCGCGCCAAGATGGCGTGGATCGTGCGCGACGGCGATATCGTGGCGATTCCGGCAGCCGACCTGGGCGTCGGCGACACCATTGTCGTCTATCCAGGCGAGATGATCCCGGTGGATGGCGAAATCGTCCACGGGCACGGCATGATCGATCAAAAGACCATCACCGGCGAGGGCTTGCCGGTGGCGCGCGCGGTCGGCGAGCCGGTATTTGCCGCCACCATCCTGCGCGAAGGCCAATTGACGCTGCGCGCCCTGCGCGTCGGCAGCGAAACCACCGCCGGCCAGATCGCGCGGCTGGTCGATTCGGCGCCGGTCGGCGACACCCGCATGCAAAATCATGCGGAGCGCTTTGCCGACCGCCTGGTGCTGCCAACGCTTGGCCTGGCCGTCGGCACCGCCGTGCTGACGCGCGATTTCAACCGCTTCCTGTCGCTGGTGATCGTCGATTACGGCACCGGCATCCGGGTTGCCGCGCCGACTGCGGTGCTGTCTTCAATGACGCATGCGGCGCGCGCCGGCATCATCATCAAGAGCGGCGGCCATATGGAAAAGCTGGCGCACGTCGATACGGTGGTGTTCGACAAGACCGGCACCCTCAGCCATGGCACGCCGCATGTGGTCGATATCCTGTCGTTTCATCCGCACATCTCTTCCGAGCACTTGCTGGCGCTGGCGGTGGCGGCGGAAACCCACTTGCAGCATCCCGTGGCGGAAGCGCTGCGCGAGAAAATCCGCGAGCTTGACATCGAACTGCCGCACTGCGACGAAACCGAATACCGGATCGGCCTCGGCGTCGAAGGCAAGGTCAACGGCTATTACATGCATGTCGGCAGCGAACGCTTCCTGCGGCAAAACGACATCCGGGTCGATCATATCGCCAGCGAGCGCGCCGAGATCGATCAACGCGGCTGCTCTTGCCTGTACGTGGCCATCGATGGCCAACTGGCCGGCCTGGTCGCCTACGAAGACCGGATCAGGCCGGAAAGCCGGCAGATCATCCGCCTCTTGCATCAAATGGGCATCCGCGACACCATCATGCTGACCGGCGACAACGCGGTGGTGGCGGCGGCGGTCGGCAAGCGTCTCGGCTTGACGCGCCAGGTCGCCAACATGATGCCGTCGGACAAGGCCGATATCGTCCAGCAATTGCAGCGCGAAGGGCGCACCGTCGCGATGATCGGCGACGGCATCAACGATTCGCCGGCCTTGAGCTTTGCCGACGTCGGCATCGCGATGAAGCATGGCGCCGACATCACGCACGAGTCGGCCGACGTGGTGCTGATGGAAGACTCGCTATGGAAACTCATCAAGGCCATCGAGATTTCGCGCGATGCCGTGGGCCTGATCAAGCAGAACTACGGGATCGTCGCGGTCATGAACACGGTGGCGCTGGGCCTGGCATTGCCGGGCGGGCTGGTCAGCCCAGAGGTCACTGCCGTCATCAGCAACGGCTCGGCAATTGTCGCCAGCCTTAACGGTCTGCGCCCGGCACTGCGCCGCCAATGAATACGCCGACCGCTTCCACCGCCGCCGAGTTGACGCAGACGGATCGCTGCCATCTCGAAACGGCAGTCCTGCAGCTGGAAAGACCCGGCTTCGCCGCTCGCTTGGCCGACTATGCGGGGCAGCCGGTCAATGCGATCGTCGAGCGCTTGCCGCAGCCGGTCGCCCGCCGCTTGCGCGAGGCCGCGCGCGCTGCGATTTTCAAATGCCTGGAATTGGCAATCGGCGCAATCGACGACCAGGATGCGCTGACCACGTCGGAATGGAGCGCCAAGCTGATGACCGGCGTGGCCGGCGGCGTCGGCGGTTTTTTCGGCATGGCCGCGCTGCCGATCGAACTGCCGTTGACCACGACACTGATGCTGCACTCGATTGCCGAAATCGCGCGCGCCGAAGGCGAGGATTTGCGCAGGGTGGACACGCTGCTGGCTTGTCTGGAGGTGTTCGCGCTGGGCGTGCGCAGCCCGCGCAGTCAGCAAGAAAAGGTCGGCGTCGACTATTACGCGGTACGGATGGTGTTGAGCAAGCTCACCAGCGATGTCGCCGCGTTGGCGCTGGAGCGCGGCGCGGTCAATGCGTCCTCGCCGATCGTCGCCAAGCTGGTCGGCGAGATCGTGGCGCGCTTCGGCCTGGTGGTGACGGATATGGCCGCCGCCAGCGCGGTGCCGATTTTCGGCGCGCTCGGCGGCGCGACGGTCAACGTGATCTTCATGGACCATTTTCAGCGCGTCGCCGGCGGCCATTTCAACATCCGCCGGCTGGAGCGCATATATGGCGTCGAGCGCATCCGCCATTTGTATACGCTGCAAGTGCAAGCGTTGTCGGCCAACGATGCGCTGCTTGCGCAGCGCCAGCAAGCGCGGGCGCGATGAACGGCGGCCAAGCGGATTCAAACGGCGCGCAACTGGAAAGCGACCGCCGCCTGCTCGACTTGCAGCGCATGCGCCTGTTCGCCGCCGGCTTGCTGGTGGCGATGGTGGCCTTGTTCATCGCCGCCTCGGTCTATCAGGCGGCGTGGCCCTGGTTGACGTATGTGCGCGCCTTTGCCGAAGCATCGATGGTCGGCGCCTGTGCCGACTGGTTCGCGGTCGTCGCGCTGTTCCGCCATCCGTTCGGCATCCCGATCCCGCACACGGCGATCATCCCGCGCCACAAGGGCCGCATCGCCGAAAATTTCGGCAAGTTTATTTCCAATAACTTCCTGGCCCCCAACGAAGTAGCGGCCAAACTGGAAAGCATCGATGCTGCCGACTGGGCCGCGCGCTGGCTGACGCAACCGGCCAATGCCCGCCAGATAGCGGCCCGCCTGCGCGGTGCGTTTCCGTCCCTGCTCGAATTATTGAGCGAAGACGAAGTGCGCAGCTTCAGCCGCCGCATGATTGGCAGCGGCATCGACTCGATTGCCGCCGCGCCGCTGGCTGCGCGCCTATTGTCGGTGCTGGTCGAGCACGGTCACCACGAGACCTTGTTCGATATCGGGATCGCGCGGGCGCAGCTGTTCATCGAAGAACACAAGCAAAATATCCGCCAGCGGGTTGCAAAAAATAGCGTGCGCTGGCTGCCCGACTGGGTCGACGGCAAGCTGACCGATTCCTTTCTCGCCGAGTTGCAAAGCACGCTGGTCGCGGCGCGCGCGCCAGACCACCCGTGGCGGCTCGAATACCGCGCCGCAGTGCATCGGCTGGTGGTCAAGCTGGCCGACGATCCCGATATGCTGCAGCATTGCGAGCAGATCAAGGCTGAAGTGCTGGATAACGCGGTGGTGGAAGGCTACCTCGATTGGTTGAGCCAGGAATTCGAGAGCAAGGTGCAAGCCGAACTGGCCGCCACCGACGGCATCTTGTCGAGCGGACTGGAACATGCATTGATCGCCTTCGGCAACTGGCTCGACAACGATACCGAAATCCGCGCGATGATCAATCGCTGGGCGCAGCAATTGGTGTTCAACGCGGTGGTGCCGAACCGCGTCGAGATCGGCGCGTTTGTCGCCGAAGTGGTGGCGCGTTGGGATACCACCACCCTGGTCGAAAAATTGGAGCTGCAAGTCGGCAAGGACCTGCAATATATTCGCATCAACGGCACGCTGGTCGGCGGCATGGTGGGCCTTGCCATTCATGTCGCGGTCAGGATGCTGGGTTGATTTTCGAGGCGACATGCGTTTGGGCGACAAACCGTTCCGGCGCGAAATCGAGAAGGATTCTCATTCGCGGAAAGTGCAATGGGATCGAGGAAATACCATATCCTCCTGGATAGGATGATTGGAAACATTCTGGATTGACTTATTCGACTTTCCGGGCTATAGTCCACCTGTTTTCATTTTATGGAGTCCCTGCGTGGGCACTTGTTCAGATAGTTATAACCGCCAAGCATGCGCGTTGGCTCTGTCCCGGTAAGATCACGCAAGATTCCCTTGCCATCATCGCGCCGGAGGCGGATGGTGGTATCCCGAAGTTGGCGACGCCAGTCGTGAATATTCTGTTTACTCCACTGATAGATTTTTTTTGCCGACTCGTCGTTGGCGCAAGCACGACCCTGTTGCAGGGATGCTTCAACCTCGCGTTTGCGCGAAATGAAATCGCGTCGGCCAGTCTTGTGCGCGGCTTTTCGTGAATTGCAGAAAAATTGGAATGACGTATGACTCAACTCAAAAAAACAGCAGAAAAATCGGCGTTGCCTTTTGCGCTCGCCATCTGCGCCGCCTTGTTCTGCGCGCTGCCGGCGCGCGCCGACGATTTGACGAGCGCCCCTAAGCCGCAGGAGCAAGCCGCGGAGCAAGCCGCGCCTTCCAACGAGGAATGGGCAGTGCACGGGCAGGCGACCAACATCGCGCAAAAGCATTCGGTGTTCACATCGCCCTACAGCGGCGCCAATAGTTTGAACCCCCACGGGCGCGTCGAGGAAACGACCGATCTCACGTTGTTTTCCGGCGTGCGCGCATGGCGCGGCGCAGAGTTTTGGCTGAACACGGAAATCGATCAAGGGTTCGGCTTCGACGATACGCTCGGCATGGCCGGCTTCCCGAACGGCGGCGCCTACAAGGTCGGCGAAAATACTCCCTATGTCCGTATTCCAAGGGCGTTTATCCGGCAAGTGATCCCATTGGGTGGCGCGGAGCAAAAGGTGGAGGCCGCCGCGAATCAACTGGGCAGCACACAGACCGCCGACAATGTCACGCTGACCGTCGGCAAGTTCGCGGTGGTCGATATTTTCGATACCAACAGCTACGCGCACGATCCGCGCGCCGACTTCATGAACTGGTCGATTATCGATGGTGGTGCTTTCGATTATGCGGCCGACTCGTGGGGGTACACTTTTGGCGCTGCAGCCGAGTGGACGCAAGGCTGGTGGACGCTGCGCGCCGGCTTCTTCCAGCTTTCCACCATCCCGAACGGCAAAGTGGCCGGTATCGATTTCAGCGAAAATTCCGCGATCGTCGAGGCGGAAGGGCGCTACCAATGGCAGGATCATCCCGGCAAAATAAAGTTGCTGGCATTCGAGAACCACGGTTCGATGGGCAGCTATGCGGATGCGGTGCGGCTCGGAGTTCAAACGGCGAGCGCGCCGGACACCGCGCTGGTGCGGCAGGTCGGCACGCGTCCGGGAATGGTTGTCAATTGGGAGCAGGAGCTATCCGCCGACCTCGGCGCCTTTGCGCGCTATAGCGTCAATCGCGGCGACAAGGAGACCTATGAATTCACCGACATCAACCACTCGCTGTCAGCCGGAGTATTGCTAAAAGGCGACCGTTGGGGCCGTCATGACGATGCGGTGGGCGTGGCTGTAGTTTCAAACAGATTATCGGGTGCCGCGCAAGCCTATTTCGGCGCCGGCGGGATGGGCGTGACGGTTGGCGATGGCCGCTTGAACTATGCGTCGGAACAAATCCTGGAAGCGTTTTATTCCATGCGCGTGCAGGCGCACTTGGCCGTTGCGCTCGATTATCAATACGCCGGCAACCCCGCTTATAATCAGGATCGCGGCCCGGTGTCGATTTTCGGCGTCCGTCTGCATGCCGACTTTTAGGCGAACCTGAAACCGTCGGCGACGACTTGCGCCTTACGCGGTGTCGACATTCCTTTCGCGCACCAAGGCCTCGAACTGTTCTGCTGCCAACGGCTTGCTAAAGTAATAGCCTTGCAATTCGTTGCAGCCCTTATCGCGCAGGAATGCCATCTGTTCGCCGGTTTCCACGCCTTCGGCGATGGTTTGCATGCCTAAATTGTTGGCAAGGCTGATGATTGCGCCGACGATCGCCTGGTCTTCATAGTTTTCGGTAATGTCGCGCACGAAGGACTGGTCGATCTTGAGCTTGTTGACTTTAAAGCGTTTCAAATAGCCTAGCGAAGAATAGCCGGTGCCGAAGTCGTCGATCGACATGCGCACGCCGCGCCGATGCAGATCGTCCATCACGGCGATCGCCGCCAGCGGGTCGTCCATCGCGCTGCCTTCCGTCAGTTCCAGCTCCAGATACCGAGGCGCCAGCTTTTCTTCGTCGAGTATCTGCGTGACGAGTTCCGCCAGATGCATATGCTTGAACTGGGCCGCCGACAGATTAACGGCCAGCGTCATCGGCGCCATCTTGCCATCCAGCCACTGCGTCCACTGCCGCACTGCGGTGCGCAATACCCACTCGCCGATCGGCATAATCAGCCCGCTGCTTTCGGTAATGGGAATGAACTCGGCCGGCGACACTGCGCCCAGCGTGGGATGAGTCCAGCGCAACAGCGCTTCGGCGCCGACGATGCGATTGTCCTCCAGCGATAATTGCGGCTGATAGTGCAGCGCAAATTCGCCGCGCTCAAGGGCGCGGCGCAACTCGTTTTCCAGCAACACGCGGCGCGCCGAGCGCTCTTGCATTTCGCGCGTGAAGAAGCGGTAGGCGTTGCGGCCGTCTTGCTTGGCGCGCCGGAGCGCAACGTCGGCGCATTTCGACAAGCTATCGAAATTCTGCCCATCGCCCGGATACATCGCAATGCCGATCGATGCGGTCATGTTGAGCTCGTGCAGATCGATTTGAAAGGGCTGCGCGACTCTTGCGGATAGTTTTTCGGCAACGCGGGCGGCGCCGGCGGCGTCGATGCCCGGCAATATCAATATGAATTCGTCGACGCCCAGGCGCGAAACCGTGTCTTGTTCGCGCAGTTCCTGCGCCAGGCGTTTGGCCAGGGCGGTGAGCAAGGCGTCGCCTATGTGGCGTCCGAGCGAGTCGTTGACATTCTTGAAGTGGTCGAGATCAAGGAACAACAGCGCCAGCGATTGATTGTTGCGTTGAACCGCGCTGAGCGATTGCGCGGTGCGGTCGGCCAACAGCACGCGATTGGGCAAGCCGGTCAGCGAATCGTAATGGGCGAGCCAATGAATGTGCTCCTCGGCTGCCTTGCGCTGCGTGATGTCGCTGAAGGTGCCGATATAGTGCAGCAGTTTGCCGTCGAAATCGAGCACGCGGCGGATTGCCAGCCATTCAGGGTAGACAACGCCGTCCTTGCGCCGGTTCCACAATTCGCCTTGCCAATGGCCGGTGGTGTCGATCGAATCCCACATATCTCGGTAAAACGCCGGGTCTTGGTAGCCGGAAGCAAGGACACTCGGGTTTTGGCCCAGCACTTCGTCTTCGCCGTAGCCGGTGATCACGGTGAACGCATAGTTGACCATCACGATTTTGTAAGTGCTGTCGACGATCAGGATGCCCTCGGTGCTTTGATCGAACACGTCGGCCGCCAGTCGCCGTTGCGCTTCGCCGTGCCGGCGCGCTGCTTCATGGACGAAATTGTCGAGCGCGAAACTGATATCCTGCGCCATGCGTTCCAGCAGGTCGCGCGCCGCTTCGTCGAAGGCATTGGTCTCGCCGGCGTATACTTTGAAAATTCCGATCGCGGCCCCGTTGCGGCGCAGCGGCAGGGCCGCGCATGCGCCCCAGCCGTAGAGACCCGCGCGCTCGCGCGATGCATCGTTGACCGGATCGCGTTGCAAATCCTGAGTCCAGACTGCGCGATTTTCGCGGTAAGCCAAGGAGCTTGGGCCGTCGCCGAACTTGTTGGCCGGGTCGACCGAAATCGTGATGCCGTGCAGATATTCCAGGCCGTCTCCATGCGCGGCCACCGGCGCGACGAGTTCGCTGTGCTTGTCGACCACACCGATCCATGCCATTTTCATGCCGCCGTAGGTGGTCGCATCGTGGCAAACTTGCGAAAACAGCGACTGTTCGTCGGTGCAGCGCACGATGGCCTCGTTGCAGTGGCTGAGTGCCGCGTAGAGATTGTTGAGGCGCTGGATTTTTTTCTCGGCGGACTTGCGCTCGGTAATGTCGCGCGAGCAGGCGCAGATATAGCTCTTGCCATCCAGTTCGATGTAGGAGGCGGTGATTTCGACATCCAGCGCGGCGCCATCGCTGCGGTAATGGCGTATTTCATAAGCTGCCTTGCCGCGTTGCGCGATCAATCTGGCGACGCGGGCCTGGATCACTTCCCACGAATCGATCCGATTCCAGTCGGTTACGCGCAATGTGCCGATGGCCGTGCGGTCGTAGCCCGTCATTTTCAGAAAAGCATCGTTGGCTTCGACCAGCACGCCATCGCTGTCGAGGATATGAATGCCGTCGCTGGCCATCATCAAGATGGTTTGCAGGCGGGTGCGCTCGCGCTCGGCGGCGCATTCCATGCGTTTTCTCTCGATCGCATGACGCAAGGTGCGCGCGATGAGCGCGCCGCCCGATTCGGCCTTGGCCAGGAAATCTTGCGCACCGAGCTGGATGGCGGCGCGCCCGAGTTCGTTTTCGTCATGGGTGCCTGTCAATACCACGACCGGCAATGCTGCTGCATGCGTGGCCAGCGCGCGCACGGCATCCAAACCGGAGCTGTCCGGCAAACCGAGATCGGCCAATACGATATCGAAAGCTTTCCGGTCAAGCAGATCCAACGCAGCCGAGAGGCGGTCGGCGTGGGTCGTGACGAATTCTCCAGGCGCATATTCCGCGAGCACCGCTTGTAGCAGTGCCGCGTCAATACTGTTGCTATCCAGCAACAGTAAACGTATCGTGTTTGCGCTCATGAACTGATTTTTTCGGTCAGCGGATTTTATTCAGAGAATGAAATGCTAATGCCAGTGCCAGTGCCAATGCTACTCGCCAGGATAATCGGCCTATTGGCAAAACAACGATATCTCGTCTCATTCACCTGCGAGAGCGGAGATATCCTTGCAGTTTGGCACATAGCGCGATTGCCCTGTGCTGCACACTTCTTCGAGTGCGCGACCAACCATGTTAACCTTCTTTGGCGGAAATGTGTCGAAACGCAATGTGAGATTTTGAAACAGCCATTCTTGGTCCGCTTCATTCCGATTGTCTTTCTTGAAACTCCTGCACATGCAGTTTGGTGAGAAAAATAATTGCCCCAAACCATTGTTTTCTGGAAATTTTACTGTATACTCAGTGCGTCTAGTCCCTCACCTGCCGACTAGCCGGTATTGCTGCACCGGATCCTTGAATTGGATCCCTTGCGGTGTTTGTTTCCGATCGCCCTGCCGTGCTGCGATCAACCCGAAATTTTCGGCCCAGAACCACCGCCTTAAGTCCAATAGTTGTCGAAATTTAAGAGCGAATGCGTATCGATGCGTCGATGCGGTTCGCACACAGCGTATCGACGATGCCGACCTCGTGTTTGACCTGTCCTCATCGCTCGTCTCGTTACGCTGCATATTGCGAAAAGACTATGACAGGTCGGTGTATTGATTTTATCGGTACGAAAAGGGACGAAAATGCAAACCACAGAAACGAAGGGCGCCGCACATGCCGGCGATGCAGCTCTTGAATATCTCGCCTTCAGATTGGGCAGTGAAGAATACGGCGTGGATATCCAGAAAGTGCAGGAGCTGCGCGGGTACGATGCCGTTACCCGGATAGCGAATGCGCCGGAATTCATCAAGGGCGTGGTCAACCTGCGCGGAGTCATCGTGCCCATCATCGACATGCGCATCAAATTGAATCTCGGCACGCCCACCTACGACCAATTCACCGTCGTCGTCATCTTGAACCTGCACCAGCACGTGATGGGAATGGTGGTCGACAGCGTGTCGGACGTCATCACCTTGAATGCAGATCAGATCAAGCCGGCGCCGCAAATGGGCAGCGCGATCGACAGCGATTACCTGATCGGATTGGGCGCGATCGATGAGCGCATGCTGATCCTGGTTGACATCGACAAATTCATGTCCGGTTCCGATGTCGGCCTGGTCGAAAGACTCGCCGCCTGAGACGCCCTTTTGGCGCGAAAATTGGACTTTCAATCTAGGAGTAGCAAAATGAAACTCGCAAACCTGAAAATCGGCACGCGCCTGGCGCTTGGATTCGGCCTGATTTTAATTCTGCTTGTCGCAGTGGCCGGCTTGGGAATCAGCAGCATCAGCAAGACCGACGATGCGCTGCATCATATCGTCGATGTCAACGTCAAGAAGATGACTTATCTGAACGATATGGAAGGATCGGTGCATATCGTCTCGCGCGTGATCCGCACGGTCGCCATGTTGTCCGACGAGAACGAAGCGAACGTACAAAGGAAAAAGATCGAGGAGGCGCGCGAAGTCTACAATGCAGCCTTCGCCTCGCTCGAAAAAATGCCGTTGGACGATGCCGGCAAGGCTTTCGTCGCCAAGATCAAGGAAGACCAAGCGGCTGCGCGGTCGCTCAACGACAAATTTTCGGAACTGGCGAAAACCAATAAGGACGAAGCAACGCAATACCTGTTGAAGGAGGCGGCGCCAGCCAATACCAAATGGCAGGATGCGATGCACGAATTCAGCCAACTGCAACGGGAAAAGAACCAGAAGGACGAGGAAGCGGCGATAGAAAGCTACAATGCTGCGCGTCTGGAGATGCTGGTTTTGGCCGCAGCGGCCATCTTGGCCGGCGCCGGCATTGCCTGGTTCGCCAGCCGCTCGATCACGCGGCCGATCGATGAAGCAGTCAAAGTTGCGCAAACCGTGGCGCAGGGCGACTTGACCAGCCGTATCGAGGTTACGTCGAGCGACGAAACAGGCATGTTGCTGCAAGCGTTGAAGGACATGAATGCCAGCCTGGTCAACATCGTCGGCCAAGTGCGCATAGGGGCGGATACGATCGCCACGGCGTCGAGCGAAATCGCGGCCGGCAATCTCGACTTGTCGTCGCGCACCGAGGAACAAGCCAGTTCGCTGGAGGAAACCGCTTCCTCGATGGAAGAACTGACTTCCACCGTCAAGCAGAATGCAGAAAATGCGCGCCAGGCAAACAGCTTGGCAAACTCCGCCTCCGACGTGGCCAGCAAAGGCGGCGCGGTGGTGTCGCAGGTGATCGATACGATGAGCTCGATCAACGAATCGGCGAAGAAAATCGTCGACATCATCAGCGTCATCGACGGCATTGCGTTCCAGACGAATATCCTGGCCCTCAATGCCGCAGTGGAAGCGGCGCGCGCCGGTGAACAAGGACGCGGATTTGCGGTGGTTGCAGCGGAAGTGCGCAATCTGGCACAACGCTCGGCTGGCGCCGCCAAGGAAATCAAGACCCTGATCGCCGATTCGGTGGAAAAAGTCGACGCCGGCAGCAAGCTGGTCGATCAGGCCGGCAGCACCATGAGCGAGGTGGTCGACAGCGTCAAGCGCGTGACCGACATCATCAGCGAGATCTCGGCGGCCAGCCAGGAACAGACCGCCGGCATCGAGCAGATCAACCAAGCGATCATGGAGATGGATAACGTCACGCAGCAAAACGCCTCGCTGGTGGAACAAGCGGCGGCGGCGGCCGAGTCGATGCAGGATCAGGCCGGCAGCCTGACGCAAGTCGTGAGCGTCTTCAAGATCGATGGCGCGCGGATGGCGGTGGCTGCACCCGTCAAGGCGGCAAGCCGGCCCGTCGCCAAGAAGGCGGTCGCCGCAGTCAAGCCTGCCGCGATAGCAAAAAACCAGCCGAAACTTGCGGCCGGCAATGTGAAACCGTTGAAGCGCGTTGCCAGCGCGCCGATCGCCGCTAGCGCCGTCAGCGGCAGCGATTGGGAAGAGTTTTAATCTGCATCACGGCGTGGGCACACTTGTTTGTGCCCACGCTCTATCCCATGCGTTGGCGCGGCGCGATCGGGCTGGGCTATTCTGCGACGCATCGATGCATAAAAGCCGCACCCAGCTCGCGCGTGAGATCGGCAGCCGCGATCTCTTTGCACTGGCTGGCATTTTGCCCCGACCATAACGGCGAAAAGTCGCCGCTTCCAATTTGCTCCGCTTTGGCGCGCAAGGGCGCAAGCGCGGCGGTCGCCAGCGGAAAATCCGGCGCGGCGGGACCGATCGGCCCGAGTTCGCGCATCAGGCGGTTGACGATGCCGCGCGCCGGTCGCCCGGTGAACAGGTTGGTGAGCGCGGTGTGGCGTGCCGCTTCGCTTTTCAGCGCGGCACGATGCAAGGCGCTGGTGGTGGCTTCCGGGCACAGCATGTAGGCAGTGCCGATTTGCACGCCGGCAGCGCCCAGCGCCGCTGCTGCACGCACCCCATGCACGTCGGCGATGCCGCCGGCGGCGATGACCGGCAGCTTGACCGCTTGCACAATTTGCGGCACCAGCGCGAAGGTGCCGATCTGCGTGGTCAAATCGTCGGACAGGAAGATGCCGCGATGGCCGCCGGCTTCCAGTCCCTGCGCGATGATGGCGTCGACGCCGTGCGCTTGCAGCCACAGCGCTTCTTGCACCGTGGTCGCCGAAGCCAGAATCTTCGCGCCCCACGCGCGGACGCGATCCAGCAATTCCGGCGACGGCAAGCCGAAGTGGAAGCTCACCACCGCCGGTTTGAAATCTTGCAGCACATCGGCGGCAGCCGAACTGAACGGCGCGCGCCCCGGTCCGGCTGGAATATTATCCGGGTCGATGCCGAATTCCGCGAAGTACGGAGCCAGCGCGGCGCGCCATGCCGCTTCGCGTTGCGCGCTGGGCGTCGGCGGCGCATGGCAAAAGAAGTTGACGTTGTATGGCTTGTCGGTGAGCGCCTTGATTTGCGCGAGTTGCTCGCGCATCGCGTCGAGGCTCAAGGTGGCGCACGGCAACGAACCCAGTCCGCCGGCGTTGCACACGGCAGCCACCAGGCGATGATCTTGCACGCCCGCCATCGGTGCTTGGATGAGCGGCAGTTCGACGCCCAATAATTCTTGCAGATTACTCATCTGTTCTCCAATTTCTATCATGATTGCCCTGTTCGCCGAAACAACAGGCCGGCGCTGACGGTCAACAGGGTCGCGGCCAGTATCAGCCCGCTCGAAAAATCGGCGCGTCCGCCTGCCGTCGTGGCCACGCACAGCGGGCCGAGGATCTGGCCCAGCGCGAAAGCAGCGGTCATCGCCGCCATCAACGCCCTGGCGCCGCCCGCAGCGACCTGTTTGGCTTCCTGCATCGCCGCCAGCGTGACGGTCATGAAGCTGCCGCCCACGCACAGGGCGGCAGCGAGGATCGCCAGCAAGCCCGGCGACCACAGCGGCAGCGCAATGCCGAGCGCCATCACGCAATGGCCGAGCATCCACAACGGACGATTGCCCAGCCTGCGCGCCAGTTTGGCGACCGTCAGCGTCGCCACCACCGAGGTCGCCCCGAACAGCGGCCACGACCACGCGAATACGGACGATCCGGGCAATGCATCGTGCGCCATGAGCGGCAGGAAAGTCGCGGGAATAATGTAACCGAATCCGCATGCGCCATAGCAGCATACCAGCCGCAGGCCGTCCGCATTCCAGCGAAATGCACTGCCGGCAGCATGCTCGCCTGCCGCCCGTGATGCGGCAGGCGCCGCAAAGTAGCGCCAGATCAAGGCGGTAATGCCCAATGCAATCGCGCCGAGAACTTGCCAGGCCAACGCCGAGCCGGCGCGCCAAGTCGTCAATGCGATACAGACCAACCCAGCGCCCGCGATGCCGGTGCCGACGCCGGCAAAGGTCAAGCCGACCAGGAACGGGCGGCGCGACGGCGCCAGCGTTTCCAGGCTCCAGGCCGACAGAGAAATCAGTACCCAGGCGCTGGCAATGCCGGCCAGCAGGCGCAACGCCAGCCACGCTGCGGTCATCGTTGAAAGTCCCATCGCCGCCGTCGTCAAAGCGATCGCCAGCAAACCGGCGCGGATCGACGTCTCGATGCGGATGCGCACAAACATGGCGGCCACGGCGCCGATCAGATAGCCGATATAGTTGGCCGAGGCGAGCCATCTGCCGCTGCCTATCGTCAAGCCGGCGTCCTGCAGCATCATTGGCAGGATCGGCGTGAACGCAAAGCGGCCAATGCCCATTGCCACCGCCAGGGCGGCCATGCCGGCCAGCGCATACGCCAGCGGCGGCGGGCTGCTCTTGCCGCCGGGGCCCAAGATCGCTTGATTTATCGATGACATGGGACTAGTCTAATCTATATTTTATATCACAAAAAATGAATTTTAATGATGAGAGATTCTTTAAATGAGAAACATCGATCTGGATTCGCTGCATATTTTCAAGGCGGTGGTCGACTGCGGCGGCATCGGCAAGGCGGCGGCGTTTCTCAACCGCGTGCAATCGAATGTGACTACCCGTGTGCAGCAGTTGGAGCAGCGGCTCGACGTCAAGCTGTTCCGGCGGCAGGGTGGCAAGCTGATTCTGTCGTCCGAAGGCAAGCTGTTGCTGACCTATGCCGAGCGTCTGCTGCGGCTGGCGGGCGAGGCGGAAGCGGCCATGCGCAGCGGCACACCGCGCGGGGTGTTGCGCATCGGCGCGATGGAGAGCACGGCGGCGACGCGCTTGCCGCCCTTGCTGTCGCACTATCATCGGCAAAACCCGGACGTGCAGATCGAATTGGTCACCGGCACGTCCGGCGCCTTGCTGCGCAAAGTGCACCTGTTTGAAATCGATGCGGCTTTCGTCGCCCAGCCGTTCGCGCCGGACGATCTGGACCTGCAAGACGCCTATGCCGAAGAACTGATGCTGATCTGCGCCAATGGGAGCGCAGCGGTCAAGACGCCGAAAGACTTGCGCCAGCGCACGGTGATTGCCTTCGCCGCCGGCTGTTCCTACCGGCGCGTGCTGGAAGATTGGCTGGGAAAATCCGGGGTCGTGCCGGAACGCGTGCTGGAATTATCTTCTTATCACGCAATCGTCGCCTGTGTCGCCGCCGGGTCAGGCATTGCCATCATGCCGCGTTCTGTGCTGCAGGCGCTGAGTGCCGAAAACCAGGTCGCGGCCTTCGCGCTGCCGCCCGAGGTGGCGCGCGCAACGACATATTTGGTGTCGCACCGCGAGCAGCAGTGCGAGGCCTTGAGCGCGCTGCGCGGCCTGCTGCGACATCAATGAGCGCGGTCGACGCATCGTTTGACAGAATGCCGCGCGGCACGCAATAGGCAAAAGTGCGTTTAAGCTGTTTGCCCGGTCATGCCGGAGATTCTTTGCGCATGCAGCGGCCAACTCGGCGCTGCTTCGTCGTTGGCGAAAGCGCGAATTTCCGCGATTTGTTCGCTGATCTGAAATCCGTTGGCGTACAGCCACACATCGTTGTAATAGCTATGCAGATAGCGTTCGCCGCCGTCGCACAAGATGGCGACGATGGAGCCGCGCTCGCCTTGCGCGCGCATTTCGGCGGCCAGGCTCAGCGTGGCGCAAAAGATGGTGCCGGTGGAACCGCCACAGCGGCGTCCGGTAATTTGCTCCAGATGGCGCAGCGCCGCCAGCGAATAGCCGTCCGGCACCTTGACCATTGCGTCGATCACATGCCGCACGAACGAGGCTTCGACGCGCGGTCTGCCGATGCCCTCGATGCGCGAGCCGCAGGGCGCGGTGATGCCATTGTCGCCGTTCAGGTAATAGTCGTAAAAGACCGAGTTGTCGGGGTCGGCGACGCAGATCTGCGTGTCGTGGCGTTTGTAGCGCACGTAGCGTCCGAGCGTGGCCGAGGTGCCGCCCGTGCCGGCGGCGCAGACGATCCAGTGCGGCACCGGATGCGGCTCTTCGCGCATCTGGTTGAATAGCGATTCGGCGATATTGTTGTTGCTGCGCCAATCGGTGGCACGCTCGGCGTAAGTGAATTGGTCCATGAAATGGCCGCCGCTTTCGTGTGCCAGGCGCTGCGCTTCGCTGCCGACCTGGCTGGCATCGTCGATCAGGTGGCAACGCCCACCGTAAAACTCGATCAACGCGATTTTTTCCGGCGAAGTCGAGCGCGGCATCACGCTCACGAAGGGCAGGTTCAACAGGCGCGCGAAATAGGCTTCGGAGACGGCGGTCGAGCCGCTGGACGCCTCGACGATGGTTGATCCCTGGCGAATCCAGCCGTTGCATAGCGAATACAAGAACAGCGAACGCGCCAGCCGATGCTTCAGGCTGCCGGTCGGGTGGCTCGATTCGTCCTTCAAATAGATGTCGATGCCTGGAAATGCCGGCAGCCGCAGCGGTATCAAATGGGTATCGGCGGAACGGTTGGCATCGGCTTCGATAATGCGGACTGCTTGTTTTACCCAGGTACGCGTGCTCATGATCGGCTATCTGCAGGAACGAAAAACGTATTGTCCCTCAATTTACGCCGCCGCTTCGCGCGGTTTGGGTCGTATGGCTAAATGTTATTCGTTGGACATCGGCAGTAAAAATAATTTGCCAATGATAATAATTATCATTTACAATGAAGAAAAACCCCACCCGCTGCATGGTTGCATGGTTGGCCGATTCACCGGATGTTTACGCTCTCATCATGACCGATACCCCTGCCCAAGTGGCTATGCATGCGCCCGCGTCTTCGGCGCGCTATTCACGGTGGCTGCGGTTTGCGGCAGTGGCCGGTCCGGGACTGGTGGTGATGTTGGCCGATACCGATGCCGGCAGCGTCATCACTGCTGCGCAGAGCGGCGCGCAATGGGGTTATCGCCTGTTGCTGTTGCAAATGGTCTTGATCCCGATCCTGTTCGTGGTGCAGGAACTCACGGTGCGGCTGGGGATTGTGTCGGGCAAGGGGCATGGCGACTTGATACAGGAATACTTCGGGCGCGGCTGGGCTTTGCTGTCGGTGGGCACGCTGGTGGTGGCGTGCGTGGGCGCCTTGTTGAGCGAATTGAGCGGCCTGGCGGGGGTTGGCCTGATGTTCGGGATACCGTCCTGGATCAGCATGCTGGTCGTGGTTGCCGGCTTGATCCTGATGGCTTACACGGGTTCGTATATGTCGGTGGAACGGATCGCGCTGGCAATCGGCGCGTTTGAACTGGTGTTTTTGCTGGTGGCATGGAAGGCGCGCCCGGAAATGGGCGAAATGTTGACCGGCGCCTTCTCGATCCCGTGGCGCGAGCCCAAATACCTGTATCTGGTTGCGGCCAATATCGGCGCGGTGATTATGCCGTGGATGGTGTTTTATCAGCAGTCTTCGGTAGTGGAAAAAAAGCTGACGCTGGCCGATTTGCCGGCCGCCCGCTGGGACACCGCTTTCGGCGCGATTCTCACGCAAGTCATCATGGCGGCGGTATTGATCGCCACGGCGGCCACCTTGGGCACGACCAATAGCGGCGCCGCACTCGATACCGTGCAGCAAATCGCGCAAGCGATCACGCCGACCATGGGCCCAGGGTTTGGCCGGGTATTGTTTGCGCTGGGGATGTCGGGTTCGGCACTGGTGGCGACGATCGTCGTGACCTTGACCGCCGCCCGCACGCTGGGCGAGGTGCTGGGGGTCAAGCATTCGTTGAATCATACGCCGACGGAAGCGCCGTGGTTTTACGGCATCTACACGGTGTCGCTAGTCATCGGCGGCGCGATTGTGGCGTCCGGCATAGATTTGGTGCGCCTGAGCGTCGGCGTGCAAGTCATGAACGCGATGTTGTTGCCGATCGTGCTCGGCTTCCTCTACTTATTGGCGCGCCGCCTGCCGCAGCCGCATCGGCTGCAAGGGAGTTATGCGGTAGTGGTCGCAGTCGTCATTCTGATTGCAGCCGGCTTTGGCGTCTATGCGGGCATAGCTGGCCTGCTGTAGGACATCCCCAGTAGTTCACTGCGCGGCCTGCTCGCGATGATTTTTAGAGATGTTCTGTAATGCAATTGTCATAATTGCAAATGTGCTACCCAGAAAGCGCAGACAGTGATACAGTCACGCATGAGACGCGGATTTGCTTTCGCGCCGGATTGATGCATCAGATTCAAATTTTCAACGGATGCGGACCCATTTGTCCGCCGTGAACTTGAGAAGAAATGACTGCGCACATACTGGTACTCGACATCGCCGGCAATCCCTTCGATTGGATTATCCCGCAAGACGCCATTCATTACTATGCAATCGGCAAGGTGGCGTGGGAGCTGGGCGCGCGCGATTTTGTCTTTCGCGGCGGTTATGCCAAGACCGGCATTCAATCGCGCATCGTGGTCAAACCGATCATCGCCATCGCCGGCAGTGAAATCATGGCGCGCAAGCTGCGTGCAGTCTTGCCGTTGGGCGACAACAACGATCTGCTGTTCAAGCGCGACCAATACACCTGTGCCTACTGCGGCAAGAAATTTGCGCGCCACCATTTGTCGCGCGACCATATCTTGCCGCGCGCGCGCGGCGGCAGAGACACCTGGATGAATTGCGTGACCGCCTGCAAGCAATGCAACCAGGAAAAGGGCGCCCGCCTGGTGCACGATTTCCGGCCCTTGATCTATGCGCCGTATGCGCCGTGCCGCTACGAGCATTTCATACTCAGCGGCCGCAATGTGCTGGCAGATCAGCACGATTATCTGGCAGCCAAGCTGCCGCGCCACAGTCGCATGTCCTGAAGCGACGCGGCTTTCCCTTCCTGCGCTTTTGTCGATCCTGTCGAATCGGTCGAATCGAAGCGTTCGCGCGCCGAGCGCATTCGATTTAATTTGACGACTTTGGAATTGGCAAAAAAAAGCCCGCTCATGTAGCGGGCTGAAGTCCATGTCTAAGGAGGAGTGACACGGAGGAGACAGGCGAAGTATAGGAGCTTGCGCGTTATCTCTCCACTTTTGATTTCAAATATCAGATATATAAATTTTGAATATCAAGACGATTTGCGCTGGTTGGCGACTTCGGTGCGGGCCAGGCGACACCGAATTTTCGGGATCTGTTTTGGGCTTTATTGCACCGTGCGATCAAACGCGCTGACAATGTGGACGCTGCCCACGAAATGCCGGGTGGCAAAGACCAGGTTTTCTTCAGTAAGTAAACTTATGGAGTCCACAATCATGACTGCTACCGTCTTACATCGCCCCACCAACGCGACCATCGATTTGAAAGCCGCTATGTTCCCGAACGGCTTTCCCTGGATCGAGCAACCGAAGACATTCAGACATACGTTCGACGTTTATCTGAAAGATTCAAATGCGACTGGCAATGTTTATTTTGCCAGATATTTCGAGTGGCAAGGGATATGCCGCGAAAAATGGTTTTTCGAATGCATTGCCGCCGACATGCTGCAAACGCTCGGCGTCTTTGTCACCAAGGAAGCGCGGCAAAACTATATACACGAAACCTTTGCATTTCAAAAGGTCACCTGCGAAATCAACACGTTCGCCGTCAAGCAATGCTCGTTTTCGCTCTTGTTCCGTTTTTATGTGGAGGGCCAACTGGTGTCCAGCGGACATCAGCAGATCGTGTTTGCCGACCACAACAAAAAAATCGCCCGGCTTCCCGCTGAAATCCTCGACAAGATTCGCATGTACCAGGCGAACGCCGAACAGTTGGGTTCGCTAGGGTAGTGCTGGCGCGGCCTTAGTCATTGCGTTGGGGGAAGCGTATTGACGGTCGATGTTTGGTCGAATTTGAGGGCGGCGGCATCGCCGCTCTTGTTTTGCAGCACCGGAAATTCAAGGGAGAATGTCGTGAATTTACCGGGCGCCGATTCGCAGCGTATGCTGCCGCCGAAACTGGTCATCACGCGCTGGCAAAACGCCAGACCGATCCCGCTGCCGCCGCTTTTCTTGGTCGTGAAAAACGGATCGAACACCTTTGGCAACGCGTCCTGGGATACGCCGGTGCCGGTATCGGTAAAGCGCAATGTATTGACGGTGGGAGCAAGAACGGTCGAGATTTCGATCTCGCCCTTGCCGGCCGCCTTGATCGCATACAGGGCGTTTTTGATCAGGTTGAACAACACCATCGTAAGCAGGGTTTGCGAACCGTAGAACTGGAAGTCCCTCAGTTCCCCGATCGAAACTTGCGCGCGCTCGCCGGGTTCAAACGTATAGCGCTCGATGGATTCGGCAACGCAAGCTTGCACCGAATGAAAGGTGAACGTCGACGTATCGATTTTGTCCATCTTCAGCGACGCCAACATCATATCGAGCGCATTGTTGGCGCGGTCCACTTCGTGGGTAATTGTGCCGCCGATGGTCGACAGGAATTTGATGGTGCCAGGCCGTATGCTCGGCTCGCACAATCCGGCTTTGACGGCAAGTTCATAACCATGCAGCAGCAACGGCAAATCCCTGGCCATGCCTCTGGCCTGATTGCGAATCGACAACAGCGGCGTGCGCATTTCGTGCGCGACCGTAGCCGCAATTGCCAAAGGATTAAGCAGATCGTAGCGCACGATGGCAATGGTAAAAATGCCAAGGCTGATGGCGAGAAAAATGACTCCGGGCGGGTAAAACTCGATCCCGTAATTGCACAAATAATCGACTGCCGCAAAAAAATAGGTCAGCACTGCGCCGATGCACATGCGCAGCCTGACGCGGCGGTTTCCGGTCGCATTTTGTTGCTGGCGGAAGGTTATATAAAGGCCGCGATTGACGACGATCACGGTTTGCAGCACATGCAGCGGATGCAATAGACCGGCCTTGGGGTAGCGTCCGAAGAAGTACGTGTAATAGCCATTGACGAAGTAGTCGCTTCCTAGTAATGCCAGCGCGAGAATTCCTGCTACTCCATAAGATAGATAGACCAGGCGTCGTTCGTTTTCCTTGAGCGAAATTTCGGTCAGAAAGTGATACAGGCTGGTAGGCAAAAACAGGATTAGCAGATATCCGAGTTTGACCAGAAACATCGCAAATTGCGGATCATGGACTTGGAACAGCACGGCCCAGGTACCCTGCCATATCGCCGAGGTGATGCACAGGACAAAAAAACTGGTCCCGATTCGAGTAAACCCCTGGGTACAGGCAACGAAGACGCCGTATCCGAGGAAGATGCTGGAAACCAGAGCGGGCAAAAGTGAATACATGAATGTCTGCAGGCCGTTCGCGTAAGTCGCATCGAAGTTTCGATCTTAATACAGATGCTTGAAGGGCTTGTTTGATTAAGCGCAACGAAATGTAAAAATGCCACAACAATTCACTGTATTTCACATTATGCTTAATTTGAACGCGGATAGCCGGTGATTTTTTGAATCTCCCGGTAGAGCGGCTGCAGGCGCGGGTACATTTTCCGGTACACGCGGCGATACAATTCGTCGTAAATCCGCTGATTCGCGCGGATCGGCTCGAATACGCGCCCCAGTCGGGTCATTCGTTGCATCGCGGTCGGGAAATCTGGATGCAGCCCCAAGCCGACTGCGGCGTCGATTGCCGCACCCAGCGCCGAAGTTTCATAGATATGCGGGCGCGCGGCGGGCAAGCCGAAGATATCGGCAGTCAATTGCATCGCAGCGTCGCTTTGCGAGCCGCCGCCGGAGACGCGCAGCGAGGTAATCGGGACGCCGCTGCGCTTTTCGATGCGTTCGCGGCCTTCGCGCAGCGCGTAGGCCAGGCCTTCCAGAATCGCGCGATACAGGTGCGCGCGCGTATGCACGTCGCCAAAGCCGATGATCGCGCCCTTGGCTTCCGGGCCGGGGATTTTGATGCCGGGCGTCCAGTACGGTTGCAGCATCAATCCCATCGAGCCGGGCGGCACTGCATTGACCAGGTGGTCGAACAGGGTTTCGGCGGCCACGCCCTGGTCGCTGGCAAGCGTCTTTTCGTGCTGCCCGAACTGTTCCTTGAACCAGTTGACCATCCAGTAACCGCGAAAGATTTGCACTTCGGTGCTATACGCGCCCGCTACGGCGGACGGATACGGTGGAATGAACGGGGTCACCTCCATGTAACGCTTGCTGGTAGTGTTGATGGTGGCGGTGGTGCCGTAACTCAGGCAGCCGACATGCGGTTCCAGGCAACCGGAGCCGATTACTTCGCAAGCCTTGTCGGCGGCGGCAGCCACCAGCGGCGTGCCGAGCGGGATGCCGGTGTCGGCGGCAGCGGCGGCATCGATGGCGCCGAAGACGGTGGCCGGTGGAACCAATTCCGGCAGCATGGCCCTGGTAATCGGCAGCGCCTGCCATTTCCAGTCGCGCCGCCCGGCCCAGTCCAGGCGCTTGTAATCGAACGGCACGTAGCCGACTTGCGAGCCGGCGGAATCGACAAACTTGCCGCACAGGCGGAAATTCAAGTAGCCGGACAGCATCAGGAATTTGTCGGTCTTGGCCCAGATTTCCGGCTGATTGGCCTTGATCCAGTTCGACTCGGCTTCGCTGCGGAAAAAATCGATGGTGCCGTCCACGCGCGCCAGCTTGAATGCGGTTTGCCACATCTTGCCGATCGGCGGCACGTCGTCGGTGCGCCGTTGATCCAGCCACACGATAGCCGGGCGCAGCGGCTTGCCCTCCTTGTCGAGATTAATCATGGTGGCGCGCTGGGTGGTGACGGCAACACCCTTGATCGCATCGCGCCGCGCGCCGTTTTGCGCCCATAGCCCCTGGCAGGCGGCGCACAGCGCTTGCCAGTATTCTTCGACATCATGCTCGGCCCAACCGGGCTGCGCGGAAAAATAGGCGTCCAACTGCACCTGCGATTTCGCCACGATATTGCCGTGCAAATCGAAGAGCAAGGCGCGGATGCTTTGCGTGCCATTGTCGATGGCGAGAATGAGGTCGTCGGACACGATTGAAGGTTCCTCTTGAAATACGCGATTTCAGACCGCAAGCGCGGCGTCGCTGTGCTGTTGCGGCAACTGGTAGTGGCGACGCCACAAGTCGAGGTAGGCTGCTTGCTCGTCCATCCATCGGTCGTTGCTCCAGCCCAGTTCCGGCTGGCAGATCGCGCGGATGCGCGGCAGGATGTCGGCGCCGCCCTTGCGCAATTGCAGGCCGAGGCGGGTGCGGCGCAATAGCAAATCTTCCAGGCGCATGACTGCTTCCGTGCGCGCGGTCCAGCGCAATTCCACCCACAGGGTTTCGGTGCCGTCGATGTTGTCGAGTTCGCCGTCTTCTGCGCAGGCCAGCAACGCCTGCGCCCGCGCGCCATAGCGTCCTTGCAAGCGCCGGCGTTGCTGCGCGTTCAAGCGCCGGTCGAGCGGCAGCGCCGGGCTGCCTCCAAATATCGATTGCGGACGCAGTGCGTCGTGCCAGCCCGGCAATTGCCTTGCCGCGTGCTTTAACGCGTCGAGCGCTATCAGGCGGAAGGTGGTCAATTTGCCGCCGGTCACGGTCAGCAAACCGTTTTCCAACCAGACCGCATGATCGCGCCCTTCCTTCGACGGGTCGCTCTTGCCGGTGTCGATGACCGGGCGCACGCCGGCATAGGTGGCGATCACGTCGTCGCGCACGATGCCGAGTTGCGGGAATTGGAAATTCAACACATCTAGCAGGTAGTCGACCTCATTCGGCGTGATTGACGCTTCGATTTGCAGGTCATCGCCATGATCGACATCGGTGGTGCCGACCAGGGTCACGCCTTCCCACGGAAAGATGAATACCGGTCGGCCATCGGCAGGATGCATCAGGCTGACCGCTTGCGCTACCGGCAAGCGCCAGGCGGGCAAGATCAAATGACTGCCGCGCAATGGCCGCAGCTTGGCCTTTTGGCCTTGCTCGCGGCGCAAGCCGTCGGCCCAGGCGCCGGTGGCGTTGATGACCACTTTGGCATTGACCCGATGGCTGGCTTGATTCAACCCGTCGCACAGCGTTACGCCATTCACTTGGGCTGTGCCGTCGCGGTTTTCGCCAGCGTAGAGCAAGCCGGTGGCGGCCATGTAGTTGACCGCCATGCCGCCGGCGGCCATCGCCTCCTGCAATACGCGCAATACCAGGCGGGCGTCGTCGGTCTTGGCGTCGTGGTAGCACATCCCGCCTTGCAAACCCTCAGCCGGGATGTGCGGCGTCAACATCAGGAACTCGTCTTGCGGATAATAATGGCGCGCGCTCTGGCCTGCCATCAAATCGTACAGCGCCAGACCGGCGGCGAACAGCCAGCGCCCCGGTTTACGGCCAGCATAGTCGGCAAAGGCGAAAGACTGCGGATCGACCAGGCCGGGCGCTTCCTGCTGCAGATTTTGCCGCTCCTGCACCGAATCGCGGGTCAGCAACAGCTTGCCTTCCTTCAGATAACGCAAGCCGCCATGCACCAGCTTCGACGAGCGGCTGGAGGTGCCCCAGGCAAAGTCGCGCTGTTCTACCAGCAAGGCGCGCAAGCCGCGCCGTGCCGCTTCCAGCAAGATGCCGGCGCCGGTAATGCCGCCGCCGACGATCACCAAGTCCCACTCTTGCGCAAACAAGGCGGGCAGTTGTTCGCGCCAATTCGCTTGCCACATGACGGTTTCCTTCCCTATTCTTGGTTGGGCGGCAGCAGCAACTTACCCGGATTCATCATGCCGAACGGGTCGAAGTATGCGCACAACTCGCGCATCGCGCCGATGCCCAGCTCGCCTTTTTCCGCAGCAAGGTAGGGGGCGTGATCGGTGCCGACGCCATGTTGGTGGCTGATGGTGCCGCCATTGGCGACAATCGCTTCGCATGCCGCGCGTTTCAAGCTGGTCCAGCGCTCCAGGTCGGTCGCGAAATTGCCGCCGAGACGGTACACGAAGGTTGTATACACGCTCGCGCCTTGCGCATAGATGTGCGACAGGTGTGTGTAGGTATGGACTTTTTCGCCATGCGCCGCCAGCGCAGCGGTCGCCGCCTGTTCGACCGCATGCATCATGTTGCCGACGCGTGGCCAATCGACCGCTGTTTCGACGGTATCGATCGCATAGCCATGCTGCCAGGCGGCGTTTCTCAGATAGACGTTGCGGAAACGATTCTGCTTCCATTTTTTGCCGATTGCCTGGCCGATATGCACGCCTTGGTGCTTGCGCGCCACGCGCAGCGCTTGCTTGAGCGCGTGGCCGACGCTCGTCGCTGAGTCGCTGGCACCTAGTAACAACAGGCATTTCTCGCTGCCGCAGCCGCGCCAGCCGAGATAACTTTCCAGCAAGCCGATCAATTTCTTATGCCCGGCCAGCGTCAGCGTGGTCAGGGTTTCCAGCGGATTCGACAAGCGCAACATGGAGAGCGGCAACCTGGCTTGCGCGATGCTGCGCACCGCTTGTTCCGCCACGGCCCAGCTAGGGAAAAATACCGCATGGAAATTTTCCTGTTCCGGCAACGGCGTCACCCGCACCGTGGCTTCGGTCAGGATGCCGATCCGTCCTTCCGAACCCAGCACCAGTTCGCGCAAGTCGGTGCCGGCAGCGGAAGCGGGAAAAGTCGGGATGGACAGGGTTCCGCAAGGCGTTTCCAGCTTGCCGCCGGCAAACATTTGCTCGATGCGACCATAACGCAAGGACTGTTGGCCGGATGAGCGGGTGACGACCCAGCCGCCCAAAGTCGAGTATTCGAACGACTGCGGAAAATGCCCGAGCGTGTAACCGTGCGCGCGCAATTGCGCTTCCAGATCGGGGCCGACGATGCCGGCGCCGAAGGTCGCCAATTGGGCGACGCGATCGAGATTGATCATGCGCGACAGCCGCGACAGGTTGACGGTCAAGACCGGCTTGGCGCTTTCTTGCGCGGTCAAATGACCGACCACGCTGGTGCCGCCGCCATAGGGAATGAGCGCCGCGCCGCATTGCTTCGCATAATCGAGCAACTCACGCACTTGCGCGCTGCTTTCGGGAAAGGCGACGCCATCGGGCAGCGTGCCGACCTTGCCGTAGCGCAATTTCAGCCAATCCGGCAAACTTTGACCGAGGCCGTTGCGCAAGCGCGCTTCCGCCGAAGTATCGACCAACGGGTGCGGCGGCAAGCGGCTGGGCGGGATGTTTTCGCACGCCTGCGCCAGCGTGGCGTCGACGGGGGTGTTTGCCGTGCCGATGCGTTCGGCAAGAAATCCCAATGCGTCTTGATTCAGCGCGAATTCGATGGCGTCGTCGCCCCATCCATTCCAGCGTCTCACAATATTTTCCTTTCGTGCTTTTGCGTCGGCACGTTGGCGTGCGGCGCTTTTATCGCGGCGTGACCGGCGGGATTGCTATACTCTACTGCGTCGCAGTCCCATGTTTTTGGTTCATCCGAGTATTTTGTGAGTAAAAACAAATTACTCCAACGCTTGTATAACCCTCGTCGGGGGGGGCGCGGGGCGGCGCGCCCCCGGGTTGGGGCGGCCTATCGCCGCTGACGGGGACGGCCCCCGGGCGCCGGCCCCGCGGTTTGGGGGGGCGGGGGGGGCTGCGG
>JARLJG010000056.1 GCA_031291325.1 Burkholderiaceae bacterium | reverse complement strand
TGGCAAGCAGGCTGTCAGCCAGTTTGACCAATTCGGGATCGGGCTTGGCCCGCTTGGTGCGTTTTACGTAGGTCATTGTTTCCTTTATACAGGCAGTCTCCTGCCAAATGACCATTTACACAAAACTAATTACACCCTCCGCCAACCAATAAAGGGGTAAAGATCGCCGTTGCTATTGCCCCTACGACGACAGCGCCACACAGGCGATAAGCGATTGTGCCGTGTACGGTACGAGCGACCAGTGCGCAACATGGAAGCATAACGAACCACCCCCATATCGGATACGCCATCCAAACAAATATCATAGAACTTTAACTCCTTGAATATGGGGCGGAAAATCATCGCTGGTTAGGCCAAAAGCATTTATGCGCTCAGTGTGTGATACCCCTTGATGCATAGCAAGCAATCCAATGAAGGTATTTAATCGCACTACCTTCGGCTGCATAACCTGTTAAAAAACGATGGTTTTTCAACACTTAACAAATCAATCCAAATGCATGTTAATAAAATACAGTTAATTATTATTAATAGGACAATATATTCTGACACCATTTTCTAACAGGCTGAATTTTTGTTGACGAGAACCGATTTATGCACTAACTTTAGTAAAGCTACTAATTTTAGTAACTTTACTAAGGGATAATGATGACTTACGAACTGACACCGGATAATGCGGCTTTTCGCCCTATGGATGACTTGCCACTGCACCTAGACCACAAGCCGGTTTACGCAACCCCGTATCAAGCGTTTGACGGTATGTTTCCCTACGACATAACCGATATCCGCTATTTGTCGGTCGGGATGGCGCAATACGATCCGGGTGATGTTTCTATCAAGGCGATGCGGCACACAGGCGACAAATGGTCACGCATGGCGGAAGAACTCCCATTGCATCGCTCTGTTGACATGGTGATTTTTCTCGCAAAGGTGCTGTTCGATTCGCGGAGCGGAAAAGTCACGCTCCCTAATGGGACTTTCAACAATCAAACCGTGGAAATAAAAATTGAAAAGGAAGATCGAACCTCCGGCGAAATTGGGCGCTACGATCTATTCCTTAAAACTCACGATAGTCTGCTAAAGGAGCGGTTTAACGAACTATTCAATGTTCTGCGTGGACTGAAAGATTGTGGAAAATTTTAGCCGAATCAATCGTTTTCCAATATTCAATCAAAGCAACGAAATGATAATCTTCGCCTACGGACGCGTAAGCACGAAAGAGCAATCGGCGGACAATCAACGCCTTGAAATCGAAAAAGCCGGTTACACGGTCGATTACTGGTTTGCGGACACCGTGAGCGGCAAGACCAGTGCCAGCCAGCGCCCTCAATTCGCCGCGCTGCTGGCGCAAATCCGCAAGGGCGAAACCCTCCTTGTGTCGAAACTGGATCGGCTGGGCCGCGATGCGCAAGACGTGGGCGCGACGGTCAAGCCTCGGCCCTGCCGCCCCCAATGGGGGAAGCGGATATTTTTATCGCAAATGATGGGGTCGGGGCACGGACTTATTTCGGAATCGAATACGTTTTGAACGTGTGGATAATGTTGTCAAACGTCTTCAAATCTTCGTTCTGATAATCTTTATTTGTGGTCAGTTCCGCCGAATAAAGTATTTCCTCCGCGTTTCTGCGCTGCACAACGACCTTGGTGATATTTTTCCCCTTTTGCAGCACCGCTTGCGCAGCAGGTTTTCCATCCAAAACGGCGGCACTACGCTTTACCGAATCAAAATGTTCTCCTTGCAGCCGATGATTAAGTTGGGATTTTGTGCTGCCATAAAATGCGGCGTCGTACATAGCCGATACGGTTATTGTGCGACCGTCCCCAAGCACAATAATTATGCCGTGGTCTGGGTCTCGCCCTGTCGGTTGGTACGCTCTGGTCTGTAAAACCGACACGCCGAAGCCGTACTGTTCATTACGATATGAGCCATTGACGGGAACCATATCGGCGATTTTTTCCTTTACCCAATCATCGCTTGCGCTTGCATCTGCCGCAAACACTTGTCCAATCAGGGCGCACATGAACAACATCATTGCGATAATTTTATTCACTCGATACTCCCTTATTTTGGACAGCCGTGATCGTATTGGGTAAGGTTGTTTGATTGAATAATCGCTTGCATTAACTTCCCATAATCCGGGCCTGTTGCATAGGGCGTATGCCCCATTGCCTCCGCGTATTTAATGGGGTCATTCCTATGCGGCAATAGACTTGCATACCTTCTATCGGTAGTTACAAGGTTCGCGTAATCATCCGCAGCATCTGCCCAGTTATCATATGCACGAAATGCGTCCGTCTCCGCCTTCCTCGTGCCTTCAATAACCTCGTGCGTCGCAATCTGGACGGTGTTGCCCGACGATTTGCTCCCCTTGATTCCGAAAAATGCGTTTCCTGGGGCTTTCATCCCCCATTTTGACTCAAGCGCCGATTGCGCCAATATCGCGCTAGCTGGGATGTTATATTTCATTGCAACTATTTGGGCTTCAATCGCATGCGCCGAGATAAAAGCGGTCACATACGGAGCCGCAACATGTTTATGCTGGCTTGCGTGTCTGTGTGGCATGATGCTTTCTCAATGTGAGTTTTTAGAATTTACGCTGTGGCGATGTTTTGCTTAACGTCCCAACCCATTTGGCTTTCCGCGCCCTTGCTGCCGTCTTTTCCTTGCACCCAATAGTGGTGCTCGACAATTGCAGCTTGGAACGAATAAATAATCGCCACGCGCTCACCGCCGCTAGCTCCCGTCATACTTGCACTCGTCACCAAAACATCTTTCAGCACGACCGTTGCATACTCGATCTGCGTCCCACCAGCCTTGCACATGGATATTTTTACGCTGCCGATGTGTTTGCCGGATGCGCAGTATTTAATAAGGGCGGGTGTTGCAGAATCGATTGCGGCCACTGCGTTCAAATTTGTAAAGCTGACTTTACCCGAGCCACCACCGCCGCCGGAAATGGATGCGGCTTGCGATGCTCCCCATGACATCGATTCAATATCGATCCAGCCTTGATGATTGGCATCCGCTGACTCCCCTTTGACGCCATCAACTTGCAAAAACATATCGACTGCCATTTTCATCCCTTTAAAAGTTATTGCCGAAAAAAAATCACCCCTTACCGGGGCGCGAAAAAATTATTAAAATGAACATCCAATAACCGCGGTTTGGCTTGCGATTCTTTTCAGAAAAAGATTTCAATTAATATATAGTATTTAACAACGCTATAAATTGTCATTTTATTAGTTTTTGAAAAATGCGCCTAGCTGTCAATTCTGACAGGTTGATGATGACGACATTTTATATGTGCGTATTTGACACGGCAGATAGCGGGGAGTTAACTGCCTTCGGCATATGGTGGACTAGGAAAAAGCAAGGTGTGGCACAAGGCCAAAATCGACCCTTGACGTAAACATGGCTAAATTATCGTGACCCGGAAATCAAGCGATATTTGTATTCGGCAGACAAAATGACCGCATCGGCAGCGCCAAGACCCAAAGCAAACCGGGAAAATGATGTATTTAGAATTGATGGGTAAATTGATGGGTAAAAAAACAAAAACGCCCCGTAAGGGGCGTGTTTGCTTGATTCTTGGCGGAGAGGGAGGGATTCGAACCCTCGGATGGGTCGCCCCATCGCTTGATTTCGAGTCAAGTACAATCGACCACTCTGCCACCTCTCCTGCTTTGGTCGTTTTTGCGAGCACTTAGTGCCGCAAAGCACGAGAGTATAACAGATGCATGCGCGATTCGGAACCCGGATTTCAGGCGCAATCAAAAATATTTCCGTTCGTGATATTTCTGTCTGGAAATACTGCGGATTAGCCGAAATGTTGCCTCATATCATCATCCTGTCATATTTCCCCAATAGCATACAAGGATTAGATTGAGTAGTTCTGCCCGATGAAAGCCCGTCTTGAGTTCCGCAAATAATTTCATTCACCGCAAGCAGAAGGATTCTGGACTAGCGGCGCTGCATCGTTCGCCGACGCTTTCCGGTACAATTCCGTTTGTTCGACGCACCGGGCCACAAGCTGCCGTCTTGCCTGTGGACAATGTCGCGGTATCGCATTGCGCAAGGCCGTCAGAAAGCAGAGATATCATGTTGCTTGCCCGATTGCACGAAATTATCGAACGGCGTCAGCTTAGCGCCTTGTTTCAACCGATTATCCACATGCAGACGGGGGAGATCGTCGGCTATGAAGGATTGATACGCGGCCCCTCGGATAGCCCTTTGCATTCGCCGTTGAATCTGTTCAAGGTGGCGCGCGCGGCCAATCTGACGGTGCAGGTCGAGCATTTATGCCGGCGCATCGTGCTGGAAAAATTCACCGAACTGTCCTTGCCAGGCAAGCTGTTCCTGAACGTCAGCCCGGAATGCCTGCTGCAGCCGGCGGCCAAGCACGGCGAAACGCTGGGCTTTATCCACGATATCGGTATCAATCCCGAGCGCGTGATTATCGAGTTGACCGAGAACCAGCCGACCTACGATTACGAATTATTGCTCGAGGCGGTCAACCATTATCGGCAAATGGGTTTCCAGATCGCGATCGACGATTTGGGCGAGGGGTTTTCCAGCCTGCGCTTGTGGTCGGAACTGCGCCCGGAGTATGTGAAGATCGACATGCATTTCATCCACGGGATCAATCAAGACCCGGTGAAACTGCAATTCGTGCGCTCGATCCAGGAAATCGCCAAGAAATCCGGCACCCTGGTGATCGCCGAGGGCATTGAAACCACTGCCGAATTGCTGCTGATCCGCGACCTGGACGTGGCCATGGGCCAGGGCTACCTGATCGCCAGGCCGCAAGCCGCGCCGCCGCTGGCGCCGCCGGCAGCGCTGGTGGCGCAACTGCGCAAGAATAATCTGGCGGTATATCCGCAGGATAGCGGCGCGGCGCACAGGAGCCAGACCGTGGGCCGTCTCTTGCGGCAGGTGCCGGTGGTGTCGCCGGTGATGAATAACAATCAGGTGTACCAGGTATTTGTCGACTCGGCCGACTTGCAGATCGTTCCGGTGGTCGAAGACGGGGTGCCGCTGGGGGTGATTACCCGCGCCGAATTGATCGACCGCTTTGCCCGCCCTTACTTGCGCGAACTGTACGGCAAGAAGTCTTGCACGCTGTTCATGGATCGCAAGCCGATGATTGCCGACAAGAATACCGGCGTGCAGGAACTTAGCCAGACCATCGTCGATGCCGACCGCCATCATTTGTTCAACGGCTTCATCATCACCGACCAGGGCCGCTATCTGGGCATGGGCACCGGGCACGATTTGATGCGCGAAATCACGCAGATGCAGATCGCGGCGGCGCGTTATGCCAATCCGCTAACGCTGCTGCCCGGCAATGTGCCGATCAACGAGCACATCGAACGCTTGCTGCAAAGCGAGGTCGGATTTGTCGCCTGCTACGCGGATCTCGACCATTTCAAGCCTTACAACGACGTGTATGGCTACCGCAAAGGGGATGACATCCTGCAATTGACCGGGCGCATTCTCAGCGCGCACAGCGACCCGGAGCGGGATTTTGTCGGCCATATCGGCGGCGACGATTTCATCGTGCTGTTCCAAAGCGACGATTGGGAAGCGCGCTGCAACACGATTCTGAGCGCCTTTGCCGATTGCATTCCAGCGTATTTCAATGAGACCGACCGCGCCAACGGCGGCTATGCCAGCGAAGACCGGCGCGGCAGCCAGGTTTTCCACCCTTTGGTCACGCTGTCGCTGGGCGTGGTCAAGGTCGAACCGTCCCGATTCGGCACGCATCACCAGATCTCGACGGCTGCCGCCGACGCCAAGAAGCAAGCGAAGAAAATCGCCGGCAATAGCTTGTTCGTCGATAGACGGCATACGCGCGCGTCGGGTGTGAGCGACGCAACGCCAGCCGATTTATCCGACGCTGCGACGCTGGCAGAACACTAAGCTGCCGGCGTCAGGCGCGTCAAACCGCCCATGTAAGGATGCAGCGCTGCGGGGATGTCGACGCTGCCGTCGGCTTGCTGGAAATTTTCCAGTATCGCCACCAAGGTGCGACCGACTGCCAGGCCCGACCCGTTCAAGGTATGCAGCAGTTCCGGCTTGCCTTGCGGGTTGCGGAAACGCGCTTGCATGCGGCGCGCCTGGAACGCTTCGCAATTCGATAGCGACGAAATCTCACGATAGGTATTTTGCGCCGGCAGCCACACTTCCAGATCGTAAGTCTTGGCGGCGGAAAAGCCGATGTCGCCGGTGCACAAGGCCAGCACACGGTACGGCAAGCCGAGTTTTTGCAAGATGGCCTCGGCATGGCCGACCATTTCTTCCAATGCCTCGAAGGATTTTTCCGGGTGCACGATCTGCACCATCTCGACCTTGTCGAATTGATGCTGGCGGATCATGCCGCGCGTGTCGCGCCCGGCGCTGCCGGCTTCGGAACGGAAGCATGGCGTGTGTGCGGTGATCTTGATCGGCAAGCTGTCGGCGGCGACGATCTCGGCACGCACCAGGTTGGTCAGCGATACTTCGGAAGTCGGGATCAGGTACAGCGATTCGCCGGCGCCGTCTTGCCCGCCTTTCTTGACCGCAAACAGATCCGCTTCGAATTTCGGCAACTGCCCGGTGCCGCGCAGCGAATCGGCATTGACGATATACGGCGTATAGCACTCGGTATAACCGTGTTCGCCGGTATGCGTATCCAGCATGAATTGCGCCAACGCGCGGTGCAGGCGGGCGACACCGCCCTTCATCACCGAAAAGCGCGAACCGGCCAGCTTGGTCGCCACTTCCAGATCGAGTCCCAAGGCCGAACCGACGTCGACATGATCCTTGACCGCAAAGTCGAAACTGCGCGGCGTGCCGAATTTGCGCACTTCGACATTGCCGGACTCGTCGTCTCCCACCGGTGTCGATTCGTGCGGCAGGTTCGGCACGCTCAACATGAAATCGCTGATCTGCGCCTGCAGTTATTCCAGGCGCGTGGCCGACGATTTCAATTCGTCGGCGATGCTATTGGCCTCGGCCATCGCGGCGGAGGCGTCTTCGCCCTTGCCTTTCAGCGCGCCGATTTGCTTGGCCAGGCTATTGCGCTTGCCTTGCAATTCTTCGGTGCGGGTCTGGATTTGCTTGCGCTCGGCTTCCAATGCGTTGAAGCCGGCGACATCCAGCGCGAAATGGCGGGTCGCCAGGCGGGCGGCGACGGTGTCGATGTCTTTGCGGAGCTGTTGAATGTCGATCATGGCGGTGCGGATGGGTTTAAAGCGCCATTGTACCAAGTCATTGCGTCCAAGCTCAATTTGCCGCATTCCAAGCCAGAGCAATCGGAATTATTCTTAAAAATACAATGCTACCTCCCGCAAAAGGGAGAGTTGAGGCAAGTATCGCGCCGGCAAATAGCAGGCGCGCCCCTTGCCGCGACAGAGCCGGTCCGATCGCAGATCGGACGTCCTCATGTTCGCTGCCCGATCAGGGCTTCGGCGCCGTTGCAGCGGCGGCCACGCGCTGCCGAGGCACCAGGTGGGCCACTGTCGTGCCACCAGCCACCTCGTATTCCTCGGCACCGGTGGCGCCGGCGACTTTGAAACCCTTGGCGGTCAGCAGGTCGGCTGCGGCGCCCGCGCGTTGCGCGTGATTGGAGACCGTGACGATGGTGCGGTCGCGCGGAATCCAGGCGAGTTGCTTTTCGAGATCCGAGTTCTGCACGCTGAGAAACACGGGGAAGGTGCCGAACTGGATGAATTCCGCCGGCTGGCGCAAGTCGATGAAAATCACCGAATCGGACTTGGCGAGCAGCGCATCGACCTCTGCCTTGCTCAGGCGCTTCGACTTGTACTTCCAGGGCGCGTCGAGCGACTCCTGCACGCGCTTGACCGCAGCCGGATCGGAGGCACCACCAGCGATAGTGATCGGAGGCGTCGACTTAAGCGCAGCGTCCTGGGCAGATGCGGAAACGAAGGCACCCGCGAGCAGCGCGGCAAGAAGGAAACGATGAGCAGTCATGTAGAAACTTTCTCTTAAAAAAGGGGAAGGAAGGGCAGCGCTCCTGCGAGCGCAACGACCTGCTACCAAATCGCACAAAGCGTGCCAGCCTCGAATTGCTGCGAAAGCCGCTATCGCACGCCGAAATCCGGCTCAAGGCCGCAAGCGAAGCTGCATATTGAACACCGCGCCGTTGCTTGTGTTGCGAATTCAACTGCGGGCGCCGCCCTCGGACAGCCGCTTCCAGGATCTGAAAGGAAGTCGCAAAAGCGGCGCACCATGAAAAAACGGCTGGCAATCAATGCCAGCCGTTTGGGGTGCGTGTCGCGCTTTCCTTACATCTCCAGCGCCGGCCCGCCAGGCGACTCGACCGCAACCGGTTCCGCCTTGTGTTCGCTAGCTAGCAGCATGTAGGCTGACGGCACCACGAACAACGTGAACAAGGTGCCGATCGACAGCCCGGTGAAAATCACCAAGCCCATCGAGAAGCGCCCGGCAGCGCCCGCGCCGGAGGCAATCACCAGCGGGATCACGCCGAACACCATCGCTGCGGTGGTCATCAGGATTGGCCGCAAACGGATGCCGGTGGCCGCCAGGATCGCTTCGAGCTTGTTCTTGCCGTTCATTCTCTGATGGTTGGCCACTTCGACGATCAAGATGCCGTGTTTGCTGATCAAGCCCATCAGCGTCACCAGGCCGACCTCGGTATAGATGTTGATCGAGGCAAAGCCGAGGAAGATGAAAATCATCGCGCCGAACAAGGCCATCGGCACCGAGAACATGATGATGAACGGATCGCGGAAGCTCTCGAACTGCGCGGCCAGGGCCAGGAACACGATGATGATCGCGAACATGAAGGTCACCAGGAAGCCGCCTGACTCTTGCATGAACTGGCGCGAGGTGCCGGAATAATCGACCGTATAGCCGGAAGGGGCCACTTCTTTCACCGTGTCGCGCATGAATTGCAGCACATCGCCCTGCGACGAGCCGGAAACGCCCGAGATGGTCACCGAGTTCAATTGCTGGAAGCGGTTGATCGACTCCGGCACGACGCTGTATTTGATATCGGCAACGGTGCTGGCAGGGATCATGCCGCCGGTCGGCGTCTTGATGTAGAAATCCAGGATTTGCGACGGATTCAGGCGGTCGGTTTGCAGCACTTGCGGAATCACCTTGTACGAACGTCCGGCAATCGAGAAGTAATTGACGTAACCGCCGCCCAAGGCGGCGCCGAGCGCATTGCCGACATCTTGCTGCGTCATGCCGAGCGTGGAAAGCTTGTCGCGGTCGACCACCAGCGTGGCTTGCGGCTCGTCGATCTTCAGGTCGGCATCGACGAAGTAGAACTTGCCCGAAGCGCGCGCCTTGTCCAGCACCGCCTGCGCGACCGTATTGAGGTTCTCGAACGGCTCGGTGGTGGTGATCACGAATTGCACCGGCAAGCCGGACGAACCCGGCAACGAAGGCAACGGGAAGGCGGCAACGCGCCCGCCGGCGATCTTGTTCCATTTGCTTTGCAAATCGATCTGCACTTCATGCTGGCTGCGAGTGCGCTCGTCCCAGTTCTTGAGCAACACGCCGCCCAGACCCGAGTTGATGGTCGGCGCGCCGGTGATCTGGAACATTTGCTTGTATTCCGGCATGGTCTTGGAAATATTGAACATCTGCGTCGCATAGGTCTGCATCTGGTCCGCATTGGCGGTCGGCGAGCCGACCACTTGCGAGAACACCAGGCCCTGATCCTCTTCCGGCGCCAGTTCGGATTGCGACATCTTCGCCATCAAGCCCAACAGCCCCAGGATAATCACGCCCAAGACGATCATCACCGGCCAGGTCTTGAGCACGCTGCCCAAGAGCCGTTCATAGGTATGCCTGACTTTTTCGAAGCCGACGTCGATGGCATGCGCAAACTTGCCGCTGTCTTGCTCCGGGCGGAAGAAGCGCGAGCACATCATCGGCGACAAGGTCAATGCCACCACCGCCGACACCGTGACCGCAGCGGCCAGCGTGAAGGCGAATTCGGTAAACAGCGCGCCGGTCAAGCCGCCCTGGAAGCCGATCGGCACGTACACCGCAATCAGCACCACCGTCATCGCCAAAATCGGGCTGCCCAGTTCGCGCGCGCCGAGCAGGGCCGCCTCGAACGGCGTCTTGCCCTCTTCCTTCATATGGCGGTCGATGTTTTCGACCACGATGATCGCGTCGTCCACCACCAGCCCGATCGCCAGCACCAGGGCCAGGAGGGTCAGCAAATTGATCGAGTAGCCCAGCATCAGCATGATGAAGAAGGTGCCGACCAGCGACAACGGCATGGCGATCACCGGCACCACCACCGCGCGGAAGGTGCCGAGGAACAGGTAGATCACAATCGTCACGATCACCAGCGCTTCGACCAGGGTCTTGATGACTTCGACAATCGAGGTATTGATGAAATCGGTCGAGTCGTACACGATCTGGCCGGTCAGGCCGTTCGGCAATTGTTCCTGGATCGGCGGGAAGGCTTTGCGCACGCGCTTGGCGACATCCAGGATATTCGCTTCCGGCGCCACCTTGATGCCGACGAACACCGAGCGCACGCCGCTGAAGGCGACGTTGAAATCGTAACTTTCCGAGCCGAGCGTGACGGTGGCGATATCTTCCAGCCGCACGATGGCGCCGCCGCTCTGCTTGACCGCGAGCTGCTTGAATTCCTCGACCGAATGCAAGTCGGTGCCGCCGGTCAGCGGCACCGTCACCATCTGCCCCTTGGTCACGCCCAGCGCGGCCAGGTAGTTGTTGGTGGCCAGCGCGTTGCTGACATCGGCAGCGGTAACGCCGAAGGCCGCCATTTTCGATGCGTCCAGCCAGGCGCGCAGCGCAAACTGGCGCGCGCCGAGCAGTTCGGCGGTTTGCACGCCCTCGATCGAATCGAGCTTCGGTTTGACCACGCGCACCAGGAAATCGGTGACGTTGTTGGTCGGCAGCGTGTCGCTGTAGAAGCCCATGTACATCGCGTCGGTGGTCTGCCCCACTTGCACCGTCAGCACCGGCTGCTGCGCCTGCGCCGGCAACTGGTTCTTGACCGAATTGACTTGCGTATTAATCTCGGTCAAGGCGCGGTTGGCGTCGTAGTTCAGGCGCAGGGTCGCGGTGATGGTCGACGTGCCGGAAGAAGACGACGACGACAGGTAATCGATCCCCTGCGCCTGTGCAATCGCCGCTTCCAGCGGTTGCGTGATGAAACCGGCCACGGTTTGCGCATCGGCGCCATAGTAGGCGGTCGTCACCGTCACCACCGCATTCTGGGTGCGCGGGAATTGATTGATCGGCAGGTTGAACAGCGAACGCATGCCCAGCACCACGATCAACAGGCTGATGACGACCGATAATACCGGCCGTCGGATAAAGATATCCGTGAATTTCACTGATTTCTCCTCTTAGTGTTCTTGCGGAGTCGGGTTCGGGCTGTTGGCCGGCGAAACCGTGTTGTCGACGATGACCGGCGTGCCGTTCTTCAACTTGATCTGGCCGGTGGTGACGACTTGCTGACCGGCCTTCAAGCCGGTCAAAACCGCAACCTGGTCGCCGCGCGTGGCGCCCGTGGTCACAAACACCTGCTGCGCCACCAATTGCGCGTTGCCCTTGTCGTCCTTCTTCGCATCCTTCTTGTCGTCGGGCGCAATGACGAATACGGTCGAGCCGTACGGGTTATAGGTAATCGCCGTCTGCGGCAGAGTCAGGTATTGCTTTTTCTCGCCCATGTTGACCTTGACGTTGGCGAACATGCCCGGCAACAACTGGTGCTTGGGGTTGGACAAGGTCGCTTCGATCTGCACGTTGCGCGTGGTCGGATCGATTTTCGGGTTCAGCGCCGTGATCTTGCCGGCGAAATCCACGCCGGCGTAGGCGTCGCTGGAAAGGTTGAGCGACTGGCCGATGGTCAGCCCGGCCACCTGCTTTTGCGGCACGTAGAAATCGACGTAGATAGGATCGATCTTTTCCAGCGACACGATCTTGTCACCCGGATTCAGGTATTGCCCCGGATTGACGGTGGTGATCCCCAATTCGCCGGAAAACGGCGCGCGGATCGCCTTCTTCTGCACCAGCGCTTTTTGCTGCTCGACCAACGCCCGCTTGCTCTTCAAATCGGCGGTATCGGCATCGACCTGAGCCTGGCTGATCGCCTGTGCTGCAAACTGCAACTTGTCGCGTGTCAACACGGTCGCGGCCAAATCTGCGGCTGCCTGCAGCGAATTCAATTGCGCCACATCCGAATCGTCATTCAATTGCACCAGCAAGTCGCCGGCCTTGACTTCCTCGCCGGACTTGAAATTGACTTGCCGCACCAGCCCCGCGATTTCGGTGGTCACATCGACGCCGCGCACCGGCATGATGGTGCCGACCGACGCCAATTGCGGCTGCCATTCGAGCGCCTCGACCTTGGCCGACGACACCGTCTGCGCGCCCGGCTTGGGCGAACTGGCGATCAATTTCTGGATGTGCAGATAGAATCCAAAAGCCAGTGCAAGAACCAACAATAAGACACATCCCAGCATAATGAGCATGCGCTTGGTCATAGATACTTCTCCCTACGGTTCAATATTCAGTTGATGAAACGATGGCCGCCGTGCGCCCTCGCCTGCCATTAATTGTTCTTTTCGCTTGCTGCACCGCTTGCGCCCGCCGCCGCATCGGCCAAGGCCGGCTCATTCCACCAGCCGCCGCCCAAGGCCTGGAACAACGCTGCGGTATCCGAATAGCGCGCCGCCTGCGCCTGCACCAGTGCCACGTGCGCCTGCTGGTAATTGCGTTCGGCGTCCAGCAGCACCAGGTAGCTGATGCCGCCCAGGCGATATTGCTGGGTGCTCAAGTCCATCGATTCGCGCGCCAGCGATTCGACTTCCACTTGCTCCTTCAACGTGCTTGCATCCGAGTCGAGCGCGCGCAAGCTGTCGGCGACGTTTTGAAAGGCGCTCAACACGGTGGTCCGGTATTGCGCATCGGCTTGCTCAAGCGCGGCAACGGCGGCGCGCCGTTTGGCGCTCAGGGAGCCGGCGTTGAAGATCGGCGCGGTCAAACCGGCGCCCAGGCTCCAATATGCCGAGTTGCCGTTGAAAAATTGCCCCGTCTTCAGCGCTTGCGTGCCATAGGCGCCGGTCAGCGAAATTTGCGGATACTGGTTGGCCGTGGCCACGCCGACTTGCGCGCTGGCCTCATGCAACAAGGCTTCGCTGGCGCGAATGTCGGGCCGCTGGCGCACCAGGTTCGACGACAGACTGACCGGCAATTCCTGCGGCAATTGCAGCGAAGTCAACTCGAATTCCGGCATGCCGGACTCGCTCGGCAACTTGCCGACGTAGACCGACAATTGATGATCCGCCTGCGCCAAGGCCTTTTCCAGCGCCGGAATGCTGGCACGGGTTTGCGCGACTTGATTGCGCTGGGTCAGCAAGGTGCTGCGGGGAATCGCACCGACCTTGAATTGTTTCTCGATCACCGCCAGTTCCTTTTCCTGCGAATCGAGCACTTCCCTGGTCGCCTTCAACTGCGCGCGCGCAGACGCGTCGCGGATTGCGGTAAGCACCACGTTCGACGACAGCGTGATATACGTCGCGTCCAACTGGTAGCGCTGATAATCGACGGCTGCCCGCAAGCCTTCCAACTCGCGCCGCGACGCGCCGAATATATCCAGCGTGTAAGAGACGTTGAGCGAGCCCGAATAGACGTTGAACACTTCGCCGCTCGGCGTAAAGGTCGACACCGCCGACGCGTGTTCACGCTGCGCGCCAAGCTGGCCGGTCACGCTCGGATACAACAGGCTGCCTGCCTCGGCCTTCAAATTCTCCTGCGCCTGACGCAACGCCGCCTGCGCGCCGGCCATGCTTGGATTGTGCTCGAACGCCGCACGCACCAGCCGGTCCAGCTCGGCCGAATGGAATACCGTCCACCAATCGGCGGGAATATCCTTGCCCGCCACAAAACGCTGGGCATCGCCGGCAAATCCTTTGGCTGCAGCGGTCTGCGCCGGCATCGGCTTCGGTGTGTAGGTGCTGCCATTAGCCGTCGCCGGCGCTTCCGGCGTCTTGAAATCCGGCCCGACCGCGCAGCCGCTTAACGCCAAGCCGACTGCCAGTCCAATACTCGCGCGTCGATACGCTATTGCGAGCGACATATATTGATGTTTTTTCAATTGCTTGCTCCAAAGATTAGCAATTTCATTCAAAATTGGATAGTTCGTCACTGAACTATTCTGTCAATTATAATTCGGAATTGAATTATTCGCTACTGACTATTCGGTCAATTATAAACAAATTCCAACTTTCGAACTTTCGACGCCCTTTTAACAAGGCAATACGGCAAATTCACGCGCCGCAACCGGGCGCAATCCGAACTTCCCGAATTTGGGAAAGTGGATATTGTGCGTCGATTCGGGATTTATTGCTTGCGATGTATCTGCGAATTTTCTCCGCTCCGCACAAGCCAATGGGCCGGGAAAATCGCGCCGCTTTCGGATTGCAATGTTATCTACGGGCTGGTCGATCGCCCAAGCGAAAAAGAGATCGAAATGATCGAAGCTGTCAGGTCAACGCGCGACTGAAACGCGCCGACGCTACGGCAAGCAGTCAAAGCCCATGTGTAAGCGATGACGATTGTGCGAGAATGCACAAGTCTGCAAAAACAACTAAGGTCTGCCGATCTTTTATGCGACCATGCCCCCTATTGTCGTGAAATTGGGGGCATCGACGGTATCCGTGATTTTAATGCGAGCCTACCCTCTTTGAATCACCTTTGAATCAAAGGCACTCTTCTATTTTAGTATCACAATAACAACTTTAAATCAATGCCAATTCACGCACTCGACACGCATCTGCTCGGACATCGTGCCAGACCACACTTGACTGGAATCTCCCGCTTCGCTGTCGAGTTTTTGTATTTCGGGATCAAGGAAGCGCGAGCTTGCTTGTTTGCAGGACTTTTCTTTGCCGCTGTGTTTGCCCTGCCTCGCGATGGCATTTTCGGTTTTCCCCGCTATGACGCCTTGCTCTTCATTGCAGTGCTCATTCAGGCTTGGATGGTGTGGACAAAGCTTGAAACGACCGACGAACTCAAAGCGATATGTTTGTTTCACGTCGTGGGCTTCGCGCTGGAAGTGTTCAAGACGTCCGCCGGCGTCAAATCTTGGTCGTATCCGGATTTTGCCTATACCAAGGTGTGGGGAGTGCCGCTATTTTCGGGGTTCATGTATGCCGCAGTGGGCAGTTATATGACCCAATCATGGCGGTTGCTCGATTTGCGGATTCGGCATCACCCACCGTATTGGATGGCTGCGGTCATCGCAATCCTAATCTATGCGAACTTCTTCACGCATCACTATATCGGCGACTATCGCTGGTACATTGCTGCCTGCGTGCTTGGACTTTATGCCAGATCGACGGTTGTTTTCCGTCCGTTTGACCGCGACCGAAACATGCCCCTGCTTCTGGCGTTCGTGCTGATCGGATTTTTCATTTGGCTTGCCGAGAATATCAGCACGTTTTTCGGCATCTGGCGATACCCGGACCAAATCGGAGCGTGGGCGACGGTTCATGTCGGCAAGTGGAGTTCCTGGTCGCTGTTGGTCATCATGACCTTTACGATTGTCGCCAACCTTAAGCACATCAAGCATCGCATTCATGTTCCGGCATGAAATTGCCTGCCGCAACATTGCCGAAACGAATTTCGATCGGTTCGGAATCAAAGAGGCCAGGGTCACACTAAAAATAATAAATGCGAGCGTGGCCCCTTTGATTACCTTTGATTTCAGGATGCAACTACCTCAATCACCCCTCCACCCACCCAATCAACTCCCGCCACTGCTCAATATCCCTCTCCACTCGCGAAGGCGCGACATCCCATAGCGTGGTGCCGTGCGCGGCCAGTTGCACGTAGTTTTGCGTGTCTCGCAAAAAACCCAGCACCGGCAAGCCGAGGCTGTTGACGTAGTGCGTCAGTTGCTCGGCGGCGCGGGTGCGGCTGTTGACGCGCATGCCTAGCACGCCGACTTGATATTTGCCTTTTTCTTCTTTCAGCTTTTGCAGGAATTCCTGCGTCGCCAGGATGTCGAACATCGATGCCTGCAAGGGCACGATGACCTTGTCGGCGATCTTCATGACTTTTTCCAGGCGCCCGCCATGCAGGCCGGCGGGGGTGTCCAACACCATGTGGGTGGTGCCCTTGGGCGGCTTGGCGATGTGGCCGTCGGCGATTTCCCACGCGGAAATCGGTGGCAGGGATTGCGAACGCAGTTGCAGCCAGGAGCGCGACGATTGTTGCACGTCGACATCGCCCAGCATCGTGTTATACCCCTGGAAGGTGAAGTAACCGGCGAGATTTGTCGCCAAGGTGCTCTTTCCGACGCCGCCTTTGGGATTGGCAACCACGATCACTGGCATGATGTTTTCCCTATCGTTAGATTTTAAGGACAAGCCCCATACATAATGGCGATGCCAGACTGACATGTCAATTTGAAATCCCATTCTCGATGGAAACAGAGTGGATTTGGCAACTTCAAGCAATCGAACGGAAATAAGAAGCTTGCTTGCAAGATATTTAATTGCCAAATTTGCATCTATATCGATGAAAATGCGAAATCGGCGGCTTTTATGCCAGAATACGGGCCCCGCTGTCTTAAAATACCCGGATGCAGAATTTTTCAATCAATACAAAAACGTCGCCCGACGACGAGCAGCACGATTCCCTGCAAGCCTACTTCAAACCCGAGATAGCTCCCGACGATATCGAGGCGGTATTCCGCCTGAAACGCGCGCAGCCGACGATCCAGGCTTTCACGGCCTTGTTTCACGGCAGCTTCGACGGCGTGCTGGTGCGCTTGATGGTGTTGCGCGAGCTGGCCTCGGATGCCGAAGCGCCGACTTTTTCGCGCGCCGACATCAATGTGAAGCTGGCTTACATGGAGCCGGAGCGGCTGGAAACGGTGCTGGCGCGGCTGCGCACCAATCAATTGCTGGCCTGGGATCAGGCGCAGGGCGTGTACCGCGTGACGGCGATGGCGCGCAATGTGCTGGCGGCGCTGGATGGCTTGCTGCTGTTGAACCAGAACGACGACGACGTGGAGATGGGCTTTTTGCTGTCGCAGGTGGCGGGCGCGCAAGCGGTCGGCGGCGTCAGCGCGGAGCAATTGCAGCACTTGCTGGGGCGGCTGGTCGAGTTGACCGAGGAGTTCCGCGATGCGATCGCTTCCGGCTCGGAATTCCGCCTGCGCACCGCGCAAGCGAAATGGAATGCCGCCTGCGACTGGGTGGAAAAAGGTTCCGAGATCATCCACGCGATCACGACCGATCCCTTGGCCGATAGCGCCACCCACCGCGCCGCGCAGGCGATTGGGCGCGCGCAAAGCGCTTTGTTGAATATGCAGGGCATGTTTTCGCGCGCGCTGAACCAGATCGAGCGGCAACGCGTGCATCTGGGGCAATCGGGCCTGTCGACCACCGACATCAAGACCTGGCTGCTGCAACAGGACGACTTGAGCGCGCTGGCCACCGGCGCCTTGTCGCAGCCGGTCGTGCCGCTGTTTGTGACGCCGGCAGAGATGATCGACGTGGCCGAATCGGAGTTGTTGGCCGTGCGCGCCGAAGCGACCGCCGACCTGCTGCCGAGCGGGCAAGATGCGCCGCTGACGCTGGAAGAGGAATCGCCGATGATGCTGGAATTGGACGATTGGCTGGATCGCTTGTCCAGCTTCACCACCACCCAGGGCAGCACGCCGTCCAAGCCGACTCCGGTGCAGCAAACCTTGCTGCCGGCCAGTTTTGCGGTCGCCTCGTACCGCGCGTCGCTGCTGCCGCTGCTGGGCGATGTCAGCGAATCCAGTTTGCAGGGCGCCACCGCGAAGCTGGCGCGCCTGCCCATCCTGTTCCGCTCCAGCGACCAGATGACGCGCTTGTCCGACCCGCATGTGGCCGCCATTTCCAAAGCCTCGCTCTCGCATCAATCGGAAACTGAACATCATGAATGACGATTCGCAAATATTGATCGCGCGCCTGTTGACGCATCAAACCTTGAAACGCGAAGACCGCCTGGTGCGGCGCGCGCTGTCGGACGAATTGTTTCGCGCCGATGTCGATGCGCGGCTGGCGGCGGTCGGCTTGAAGTTTCTCGACAACGTGTATGCCGATCATGTGACGCTGGCGCTGGCGCGCGAAGTCGAGCCGAAAATCTTCGGCTCGCGCGATGTCTGGCAAAACAATAACTTCGGCCTGGCGCGCGACGGCGTGGCGTTGTTGGTCGTGCTGTGGGCGCAAATCATTTTGCCCAAGCGCGAACGACAGGAAGCGCATCAGCCGGCGGATGAAAACCAGAACGACATGTTCGGCAAGGAGAAGCCGATGCCGCGCGCGGAAGAGGCGTCGATCGGCATTTCCTACCGCGCGCTGCTGGCGGACTTCGGCGACAAGCTGGGCAAGAAGACGCGCATGGACATGAACCTCGGCCAACTGGCCAAGCTCGGCTTCATCGAGCGCAAAGGCGACGACATCCTGGAAGGCCCGCTGCTGGACTTGATGATGGATACCGACACCTTGAAGGAACGCATCATCAACGGCGCGCTGGCCGACGTGTTCCATCGTCCGCCTGTGTTGACTAACTGATGTCACGCGCTTTGCACCCCTCTCCCGCAGGCGGGAGAGGGGTGGGGCGGGCCGCGTAGGCTGAGGGCGATTGATCGAAGAAAGGAAAGAATCATTGTGGAGAACTTTCTATTTTGGAACAACGAGGTATTAATGGAAACCGAGACGGTAATGGAAACAATTTATCGGGTGTTGACGACTTCTCTTCGATCAACCGCCCTCACCCCCAGCCCCTCTCCCGCCTGCGGGAGAGGGGAGCATAACGCGCACGCCACCTTTCCGACGACCGAATAAGACTGCCCATGTTTCATATCAAATCGCTAGAACTGGTTCACTGGGATTACTGGCAGCGGGTCAAGAATATTCCGCTGGACGCCAAGATCATCACCATCGCCGGGCAAAACGGTTCCGGCAAGACTACCTTGCTGGACGCGCTGCGCACGCTGTTCGGCCTGGATTGCTCGATGGGCCGCACCTACAAGCATTACGCGCGCCACTCCGGCCAGCAATCGGCCTGGCTGCGGGCGGTGGTCGATAATAAGCCGGTCGGACAACAGTTGTCGAACCGACCTTTCCGCACCTCCGGCTTTTTCAGCGACGACGAGGTTACGCTGTTTTGCCAGATACAAAAGAACGGCGGCGACTGGAAGCGCCAATACCTGATGCGCGGCGGCGTGGTCGATATCGAAGACGTGCAAGAAGCCAGCGATTGGCTGGGCGTCGAAACCTACCGCAAACGGCTGGCCAACGCCGGGCTGTCGCCGGCGATGGCGAAGGTGCTGGCCTTGGAGCAAGGCGAAACCGACAAGCTGTGCGAATACGCGCCGCGCCAATTGCTCGACCTGGTTTTCCAGGTGTTCGGCGACAAGGAAGTGCTGGACGCCTACGACGAAGCCAAGCGCCACCAGCGCGATACCGAAACCGAGTTGCAGCGCTTCGAAACCGAACTGGAAGCGTCGAAGACCAATCTGGAAGGCCTACGCCTGCGCGTGGCCAATTATCACCAGTGGGAAGGCTTGAACAAGGAGCGCAAGGATTTGCAGGAAGAAATCCTGCCGACGCTGGAATACCACGAAGCGCGCGAACAAGCGGCGCGCACTGGCAGAGCATTGCGCGAAACCCGCAAATCGCTGCGCCAGTACGATAGCCAATTGTCGGACAAACGCGCCGATCTGGCCTTGCGCGCCAATACGCTCTCCGCCGCACAACAAAACGAAGCGGCGCTGGAAACCGAAAAAACGACGCTGGAAAAGCGCTTGACTGAAATCAATGGCAAGCTCAAACCGCAAGAGAGCCTGCTGGAACAAAAGCTGCGGCTGCAAAAGCTGGCCGCCGATGCCGGTGCCGACATCAGCGAAGTCACCGCCGCCTTGCAGCAAAACGAAGCTGCGCTAGCCAAGCTGCGGCAAAGCCGCGACGGCATTGCCAGCCGCCTGGCGGGCGACAAGGAAACCATCTCCGCCCTGCAAGGCAAGGCGGCGATGCCGGAGCCGGAAAACGTGCGCGCGATGCGCCGCGCGATGAACGAAGCCGGCATCGGCCACGCGATGCTGCCGGACATCGTCGAAGTCAGCGATGCGCGCTGGCAGGCGGCGGTCGAAGGCATCTTGCGCAGCTATGCGTTCGTGGTGCTGCTGGATAATCCGCGCGATGCCGCTGCCGCGTATCGACTCGGCGAAAAGGAGCGCTACGGCCACTTCATCGTGCCGGAACGCGTCAATGCTCCGGCTGCCGACGACAACAGCCTGTTGTCGGTGGTGCGCTTCAGCGCGCCCGCTCCTTCTTGGCTGATCGATCAACTGGCGCGCATCAAGCGCGTCGAATCGGTGGAAGCCGGCATGCGCCAAAACAGCGCCGACGAGTGGATCACGCCGGACGCCTTCCACCGCGAACGGCGCGGCGGACGCTCGCTGTTTGTAGAAACCTCGCGCTACCGCTTCGGCCAGGCAGGACGAGCGCAACGCTTGGCGGCGCTGGAAAGAGCCTTGCCGGCCCTGGAAGCCGAAGAAGACCAGTTGACGCTGAAAATCGGCAAGCTGGCCGGCGAAGTCAGCGCGTTGAAAGCGCGTCTGGCCGGCGTCGATGCGGCCAAGGAATTGGTGGCGCGGCAATCCGAGTTCGACGAAGCCGAACACAGCGCGATCCCGTTGAAGGCGGCGCGCACCGAAGTCGGCACCCGCCTCGGCGAAATCTATCCGCAAATCAAGAGCGCGACCGAAACCCGCACCCGCGCCGACAGTGCGTGGCAAAACGCGAAAACGGCGCTAACCGACAGCGAAGGGCAGAACCGTTTCGCGCTGAAAAAGCACCGCGACGAGCGCGCCGCGCACGCGCGCACGCTGGCCGATATCCGTCACGCATGGCGGCGGCTGCCGTTCGCCTGGCGCCGTGCGGCGCGCGGGCTGGAATTGAGCGCGCTGCACCAGAATGCGCACCAAGTCGATCTGCGCATCAAGAGCCTGACCGCCAACCTGGAATTGCCCGACTGGGAAACCGACTCCACCGTGGTCGACCAGCACACGCGCCTGAACGACCAATTGCACGGCAGGCAAGCGGAAACCGAAGAGCGCCGCTATCAAAACAACCGCGCCATCGAAGCCACCGGCAATGCGCGCGGCGCGTATATCGAGCGCTTGCGCTATACCGTCAAGACATATAGCCGCAACATCCGGGAATTGGGCGAACTGGCCGGCATCGAAGTGCATTCCGACCCGGTGCGGCTGGAAAACGACGATGTCCAACTGGCGCAAGCGGGCTTGCATGTGCGCTTCAAGTTCGACGGCAAGGGGCCGATCGGCTTGAACGATGGCGAAGCGTCGGGCGGCCAGCAGGTGATGAAATCGCTGATCCTGCTGATCGGCTTGCTGAAGTCCGAAGACGGTTCGGGCGGCTTCGTCTTCATCGACGAGCCGTTTGCGCATCTGGATATCCGCAACATCCAGTTGGTCGGCGAATTCCTGAAAAATACCGACGCCCAGTATTTGATGACCACCCCGCTGACGCACAATACCGACGTGTACGACCCGTCGGAATTGACGCTGATTACCAGCAAAAAGAAGAAAGAGATGGAATGGGCGCAGCCGATTTTCGTGTTGCAGCGGCGGCTAGCGGCGGCTTCCAAAGTTGCATAGCGCCGAAAATTGCCGTCAATCAATTATTTCGATGATTGAAACACGGCAAAATCCGGCCTGCCGATTGCGCTCCTGGGCGGGCATTCGTTGCATAGACATCAAAGCAAATGTCGAATAGCTATGCGCCTGTCATAAATCTAGGTATTATTGCTTAGAGGCACCTCTAAAAATTACCAAAAGCGCCCAATCTCGCGTCTGCGGTACTGGATGTACCGGCATACATGTCCGCTCCTCGACTCGAGCGTGGACACTCCCGGCAATTTTTAGGGATGCCCTTGGTATAAACAAGGATTTGCATCGCCAGAAATGCATTGACCGAGTGAGAGAATATCTCTTGCTGGCGGCGGGATTCAACCGATGCACAGGGGCCAGACTCTCGTGTATAGTTGCATTAACTATTTTGCAATTGCAAATACTTAGGATAATCATGCTCACGGTAACGGATTCGATCCGAACAACCGAAAGAATATCAGTGTCGACCATGCCGAAGTCGCGTGGCGATGTTCAAGCCGCGCCCTTCGGGCGTCACGCACGTTCGTCGACGCCGCGAGGCTGCACCAATGCAGGTTCACAGAATTTGTCGCACAGCGGACATGTCCGCGCTGCAAACCACGTCTGAAATTTAAAAAGAAAGACGCACATCATGACCGACGCCGCAGATGATTTCGATGCACTTTTCGACGAGGTGTCCGCACAGAGAGAGCAAACCATGAGCGCTGCCCCGGCAGCGCCGCCTGCAACGCCCGAGCCAGCCGCCACCGAGGCGCAAGCGACGGAACCGGGCGCAGACGAAAATCAAGGAGACCAACCCGCCAAGCCGATGTTCGAGCGCCTCGGCGGCATCGTGCGCATGCTGCACGACTCCTTGCGCCAGTTGGGCTACGACCGCTCGCTGTCGAGCGTCGCCGTGCAGATTACCGATGCCCAGGATCGGCTGGAATACGTCGCCTCGCTGACCGAGCAAGCGGCCACCAAGGTGCTTAACGCCATCGATGTCGGCATGCCGGAGCAAGACCTGCTGCAGAAGAAGGCGAAGGACATGGATGCGCGCTGGGCGCTGCTATTCGAAGGCAAGATGAGCCTGAACGAATTCAAGGCCCTGGCCGGCGACTCGCGCCAGTTTGCCGCCGCCGTCGGCGACGCCACCGAATCCGAAAAAGCCCGCCTGCTGGAAATCATGATGGCGCAGGACTTCCAGGACATCACCGGCCAATTAATCAAGAAAATCGTCAATATCACCCACGAAGCGGAACGGGAACTGGCCCAATTATTGCGAGACAACGTGCCGCCCGAAATGAAAGCGGCACTGGCAGCGGCGGACGCCAAACCGCCTCTGCTGATGCAAGGGCCGTCCGTGCCAACCATAGCGCTGGAACAGGATGACGTCGATAGCTTACTTGCCGATCTGGGGTTCTGATGGATGACATGCTCAAAGATTTCGTCGTCGAAGCGCTCGACCTGGCGACGAATGTGGAAGAGCACCTGCTGTCGCTGGAGCGGCATCCCGACGATTTGAACACCTTGAACGCGGTGTTCCGCTCGTTCCACACGATCAAGGGCGGCGCCGGCTTCATGAACTTGCCGTCGATGGTGTCGGCTTGCCATTTGACCGAAAACCTGTTCGATGCGCTGCGCACCGGCAAGGCGGCAGTCACGCCGCTGGCGATCGAAGCAGCGCTGGAAGCAAGCGGCTTCGTCGCCGACCAGTTGAAGGAATTGGCCAACGGCGCGGCGCCGGAAAGCATGTCGGCCATGCCCGACGCGCTGGAAAATATTTTAAAGACTGCTATCGAAGGCCAGGGACAAGCGCCGGCAGCGGCGCCGGCCAAGGCCGAAACCAAACCCAAGGCCAAAGCGAAAGCGAAGACCAAAGTCAAGGTCAAGCCGGTTCCCAAAGTCGTCACCGACGCCGCCGACCTCGATTGGGAAGCGCTGTATAACGCGGTAGTTCCGGCCAGCGCCCAACTTGCGCCAGCGCTTGCGCAAGCGGCTGCCGAAGACCAGAGCGCGGATAGCGAAGAAGAACTCGACGAAGAAGTCGAAGAAGAGCAGGAAGAACTGCAAGAATCGGCAACGCCAGCGCTCGCCAAGGAAGCGGCAGCAGCAGCAGCGCCGACGGCAGGCAAACCCGCTGCCGAAGGCGGGCGCGCGATCAACGCACCGGTCAAGGAAGAAAGCATCCGGGTCGACGCGGTCAAGCTGGACGCTTTGCTGGAAGTTGCCGGCGAATCGGTGCAAGCGGCCAACCAGGCCAGCGTATTGCTGGAAAAACTGGCGCAATTCCCGTTTGAAGGACAGGCCGCCACGCTGATGGCGGCCCTGGCCGAAACCCTGAACCGGGCCTCGCGCTATTCGACCGAATTGCAGCGCGCGACCCTCTCGACCCGCATGCAGCCGGTCGGCCGCCTGTTCCAGAAATTCCCGCGCCTGGTGCGCGAACTGGCGAAAGATCTCGGCAAGGATGTCGAACTGGTCATCGAGGGTGCGGAAACCGAAGTCGACCGCGTCGTGGTCGACAGCTTGTACGATCCGCTGGTGCATATGCTGCGCAACGCGCTCGACCATGGCGTCGAAGAAGCGACCGAACGCGCGGCAGCCGGCAAATCGGGGAAAGCGGCCATTACCCTGAAAGCATGGCAGGAAGCCAGCAGCGTCATGATCGAATTATCCGACGACGGCAGGGGCATGGACCCGCAGCGCTTGCGCAAGATTGCAATCAACAAGGGTTTGATTACCGAAACCACCGCACTGACGACGGACGAAGCGTTCCAACTGGTGTTCCTGCCGGGCTTTTCGACCAAGGAAGTCGCCTCCAGCGTCTCGGGGCGCGGTGTCGGCATGGACGTGGTCAAGACGGCGGTGGAAAAGCATCGCGGCGCAGTCCGCATCGAGTCGACGCTGGGCAAGGGAACGCGCTTCCTGATCCGCCTGCCGATCGAACTGTCGATCGTGCCGACCATGCTGGTCAGAACCGCCGGCGCGGCGCTGGCCATGCCGATGGCGGTGGTGCAACGGGTGGTCGAATTGCCGGAAACCTTCCAGGCGGTGGGCGGCGCGCCGGTCATGCGCGACCAGGGCCGACCGCTGGCGGTATTATCGCTGGCGAAAATGCTGGGTTACGAAGCCTCGGTGGAGCGCGTCGGCATCGTGATGGCATCGCCCAATCCGTACATCCTGGCGGTGTCGGCAGTCGACGGCACAGCCGATCTGGTGATCAAACCGATGACAGCGTTGAACGTGCCCGGCATCGCCGGCACTGCGCGCTCGGCGGAAGGCGAACTGGTGTTGGTGATCGGGCTGAGTTTCTTGCTCGATGGCTACCGGGGTGGCGCGCGTCTGGCGGCTTAGGCGGCAACGATCTGTTTTGTACGGCGTCAATAGCGAAGCGTATTGCGCCGTATGTAAATGTGGCATGCCATTGCAGTGTGCAAAAGCACCATGCGGCGCAATACGCTTCGCTATTAACGGCGCGGCCATCCGCGCCCTACCAAATACGTCGTACAGCCTTGGACTGTAATCCGAAAAACGGCGCTTGTTTTGCAATACGCTATGATATAAACTTAGTCCACTAAACTTGGTTTATATGAGGTAGCCATGCAAACTTACAATATCCACGAGGCAAAAACGCAGCTATCCAAACTGGTCGAGATGGCGGCCAGGGGTGAATCCTTCGTGATCGCCAAGGCGGGCAAGCCAATGGTGAAGGTGATCGCATTGGACGCCCCGGCTTCGTCGCAAATGAAGCGATTTGGTTTCATGGCCGGTCAGATCAAAGTGCCTGACGACTTTAACACGATGGGCGCAGGCGAGATTCAGGCACTGTTCGAGGGCGATGCGTGAAGCTGTTGCTCGATACCCATCTGCTGATTTGGGCTGCAGACGGCATTGAGCGCGTGCCCAAAGGTGCGCGTGCGCTGATGGCCGATCCGGCAAACGAATTGCTTTTCAGCGTAGCGAGCATATGGGAAGTTGCCATCAAGCGCGGGCTGAACCGGCCCGATTTTCAGGTCGATGCGCGCCTGCTGCGCCGTGGCCTGCTCGACAACGGATATTGCGAGCTGCCGATACTCAGCGAGCATGCGGTTGCGATCGATACCTTGCCTTCCATTCACAAAGACCCGTTCGACCGGCTGCTGATTGCGCAGGCAATGGTCGAGGGGATTACGTTGTTGACCGATGATGCGACCGTGGCGCAGTATCCTGGGCCGGTAATGCTGGCTTGACGGGCGTAAGGTGGCCAGAAATCTGGCCGCCCTTGACTACCCAATATGAAAATGTTGGTATACTATGCGCATTGGTCCCAACATGCGGAATCATCATGCTACGGCAACCCGTCAAAACCGCACCAAAGAAAGCCACCAACATCACGCTCGCGCTTGATGTGTATAACGACGCGAAAGCGCTGGGGATCAATCTGTCGCAGACCTGCGAGCGGCTTTTGCGCGAAACCATCCGTGCCGAACAGGAGCGGCGCTGGGCCAGCGAGCATGCGGATTTCATCCGCGCCTATAACCAGACCGTCGAGCAGGAAGGCTTGCCGCTGGAACAATGGCGATCCTTTTAAGATGGCCCGTTTCGACGTTTATCGCAACGGCAATGCGCACCAGTCCTCCACGCCGTATGTGCTAGACGTGCAAAGCAACCATCTTGATGCATTGAACACGCGCATCGTCATTCCTTTGCGCCGTCTTGATCGTTTCCCTAAAGTGCCATTGCCCAAGGACTTGTGCCCGGTGTTTCTCGTCGAAGGCATCGAGTGTTTGCTGGATGCGCCCAAACTCGCCGCTATTCCCAAGAGCGAACTCAAAATCCGGGTAATCTCGCTGGTTGCCGAACAGGCAGCCGTCATGACGGCGCTTGATCGTTTGTTCGGCGCGTTTTAATGTGTCGTGACACTACTTGGCTGAGTTTCTTGCTCGATGGCTACCGGGGCGGCGCGCGTCTGGCGGCTTAGTTGGCGACGAGGATCGGTTTTGTAGGGTGTATTGCGACGTTGTAGAAAATAGCATAATGAAATCATATCGCGTTATGAATTTCAATGACGAGTCTCGTGCATTCAGACTCGACGTAGAAATGAACGCGTCATCTTATACAGTAACACCACTTCAAACGGGGGAAGGCACCGTAATACAAGGATTTATCGCCAATGCCAGTACTAAACCAGACTTTATTGTAGCGCTGGAAATGAAGAGAATTGAGGGATTTTCTGCTCCTGATTTAGGAAAAGGAAGATTGATCGGGTTAGACGCAAAGATTTATTACGAGACTGATATCGTGAAAACTGACTTCGTTGATTTACTTTTTGTGAGACGGTTTCGGGTATTTACGGAAACAGGGCTTGTTTACGCTAGGTGGTATCGGCCAAATTGGCGTGATTGGGTAATTCCCCCAGACCCTATGATGCCTTGGGGTCGGGATTTTTATCGATATCTACATGATCGTCTCAATAAAGTGGGCCCATCCGTCCCGACAAATATCGGTTTAGATTAACTTACTTTTTGCGAGTGCGGCTGGACGGCGCAGCCGCGGTTTTGCCGTTGCTGTCGATTTCGATGTTGCTTCTTCGGTAAGCTTCCAGCCGTACCGCCTACCAACCCAGATACCGAGGGCCAGGTTCGCATTAACAGAGGCCAAGCAAGGGCACGTGCTTTTGCGCCCGCCAGTGAATGCTCTCTTTGCGGTTGTACGTGAAGGGTGAGGTCGCTACTCCGTGGATACTCGCCGGGGGTGGCCCGGCAGCCACTCCCTTTCTTTGCTTCGCCAAAGAAAGGAAGCAAAGAAAGGCGACCGCTAGGCGGCTGCCCTTCGGGTTCCCGTTTTAAATGCCAGTAAATCGGGAAATGAAACAAACTCGCCTGCGG
>JARLJG010000055.1 GCA_031291325.1 Burkholderiaceae bacterium | reverse complement strand
GGTTTAAAATAAATATTAATTTTATTATATTTTATAAAAAACAAGCTGGTGTTTTAATGAGCAATAGGGGCCCGCCCCCCCCGATTTTCCACCCTACAAAGTCTATTAACGCCGTCAATAGATCACCCGACCGGCAACGCAATCTTGTGATCCACACTGTACTGATAATCGTGGAAGATATGCTCGGCGCTCAAGGTCTGGTACGTGCCGTCGGCCAGCTTGCGCGTGGTGTCTTTCAGGCGATAGGTGTAATGCCCGCATGTCCAGCAATTGTAGTTGCGCATATGCGTGCATAGGCAGGTCTTGTCCATCACCGAGATATTCTTGGCATCCGGGTGCAGCGCGATCTGTTCGTTGTAGGCGGTGATGTAGGCGCAATTGCCTTTGCCGTCGAGCAGATAGCCGTACGACTCGCAACCGGGGCGGATGCCGGAACCGATGGCTGGCGTGTTCTTGAGCATGCGCATCGGGTAGCCGGTGGGCGAGATGGTGTTGACGACGATGTCGTCTTCGTGCGCCTTGAAATATTCCTGCTTGACGTTGGCCGGCAAGCCGCATTCGTTGGCGACGGTGAAGCGGGTCGCCACCTGCACGCCGGCGGCGCCGTTTTCCATGAAGCCGACCGCGTCGCTGCCGGTGAAGATGCCGCCCGCCGCGATCAGCGGGATTTCCAGTTGTTCCGCCTTCAGATAGGCGACGATTTCGGTCACGATGGTTTGCAGGTCGAATTTGGCCCAGTCCATGCCGAAACCGAGATGGCCGCCGGCTAACGGACCTTCGACGATGATGTAGTCGGGCAGCCGGTTCAACTTGGCGTTCTTGCGCAGGAAAATCTGCAAGGCACGCACCGACGATACAATAATGCCAAGTTTGGCATCGCGGAAACGTGGATGATCTTCGATCAAGCCGAACGAGCCGAAGTGCAGGCCGGCGCTCAAGGTGATGCCGTCGATGCCGGCGTCCAAGGCCGATGCCAGCCGCACCTGCAGGGTCTCGCGCGGCGCGTTCATGGTCAGCTTTTCCATGCAGTTGATGAAGATCAGCCCGTCGCCGCGCTTGGCTTCCATCGTGCCGGCGACGTGCCGATTGGTGGCTTCGGCCAAATGTCCGAGGTCGAACTTGACTGCAGACTTGTCGGAATTGGCTATATTATATTTATAAAATTTGGTCTTATCCTTGACGAAGCTGGTGTCGAAGCGGCGATCCGACACGTCTTGCACCATCGCGTCCGAGATATGGCCAATGCCGCCCAGGCGCGCCGTCTCGAGCGCTAGTTCGGCGGTCGATATATCCACGCCCATTCCGCCAACCATGATTGGTACATATTCCTGCTTATCCTTACCAAATTGCAGGCGAAAATCGTCAACACGTTTCATTAAAATCCTTCAGTTCTACATCACAGCCGATATGGTACGCTATTCGAGCCGGCAATTCTGTCGGCGCAAAGGCTTGCGGCGCGCATGGTTGTTCCGGCACCCGCCGGTTCGGCAGGCCCCAATGATACTGACCAATGCGAGCAGTGGCAACATTGAAACGGCAACTTTGTCGAGGAAACGACGAACGCGTGTCGATTGGAAATCGAAACTACGGGCCGGCGAATGCAGCAAGTCGTCATCGGTCTGCACTCGATATGGTCAAGCCCGCATAGAACGCGTCAAAATTGTTGCGCAGCAACATACTTTTATGACGGCAGGAAACGAAGCAATGTCCAACGGCGAGCAAATCCGACCTGACGTAGCGTGGCGAAGCGAGGGCTAGTAGTTCGATTTCGACGACTCAGCCAAGCAAATGCTTGCTTCGCTCCACGATCGCCAAGCAACTTGCGTAACAGCTTGCGATTGTCTTGATACAGGTCAAATACTTCACCCTGCCGTACGGCAATAATGAACTTGCGATATGAACCGATCCGACGCCGTTGATCGAAAGAATCCATCAAGCGTGACGGACGGCAAAGCGGGGATTGGCTATAGCGGGGTATGCGCATAGCCCCGGCAATAATGCGAATTTGGCATGCGTCGCCAGCCATTGCGGTTGCGTTTGGCCTTCAAAGATTCCTTTCAGGCTCGCGCGACGGCAGCATTTCAATTTCTAAAACCGGGTGGAAGACATGGGTGATCCGCGAATTCGCAGGGCGCAATCGTGTGCGGCGGACGCGCGCCGCGCCGCGCAGGAGTTTCATGCCGGCGTGACGCAGCCCGACATGGAGTTGGTGGTCTTTTTCTGTTCCAGCGAATACGACCTCGATGCGCTGGCGGCGGAAATGCGGCGCCTGTTTGTCGGCGCCCAGGTAGTCGGCTGCACCACCGCCGGCGAAATCGGACCAGAGGGTTGCCGCTCGCATAGCCTGTCGGGCGCAAGTTTTCCGGCGCGGGGTTTTACCGCAGTCAGCGCGCTGCTGGATAATCTGGGCGGCTTCGACCACGCGCGCGGGCGGGCGTTCGCGCAATCCTTGATGCGAAAATTGGAACAAAGAGTGCCGCAAACAGCGCCTGAAAATTGTTTTGCGATTTTGCTGATAGACGGCCTGTGCGGTTGCGAAGAGTCGGTCGCCCACGCGCTGCAGCAGACGCTGGGTAAAACCGTTCTGTGCGGCGGTTCGGCTGCCGACGAACGCAAATTCGTCAAGACTTTCGTGTATAGCGATGGCCAATTCCGCAGCGATAGCGCGGTCGCGTTCCTGGTGCGCACCAGGCTCCCCTTCCGTGCATTCATGAGCCACCATTTCGTGGCCACCGATGAACGCCTGGTCGTGACCGAGGCCGACACGACCCGGCGCGTGGTCAGCGAGATCAACGGCCGGCCGGCAGCCGAAGAATATGCGCGCCTGCTGGGGGTCGACGCCGACAGTCTCGGCAGCGCGCACTTTGCCGCCGCGCCGGTGCTGGTCAAGGTCGCCGGAACCGACCATGTGCGTTCCATCCAAAGCGCCAATCCCGACCGCTCGCTGAACTTCTTTTGCGCGATCGATCGCGGCCTGGTGCTGCGGGTGGGGCAAGGCCTCGATTTGTCGAATAATCTGGAGCAGGTGTTCGATCGGATCGATGCGGACATGGGAACGCCGCAACTCGCCCTGACGTTCGATTGCGCGCTGCGCGCGCAGGAGGTTTCGCGAAATCGCGCGAACGACCGTGTCGACGCCGTCTTTCGCAACAATAACGCCGTCGGCTTCAATACCTATGGCGAACAATTTCACGGCGCGCACGTCAACCAGACATTGACCGGAATCGCCATCGGCTACGCGGCGCAGCCGCCAGGGGAGCCGGGCCATGCCTGATCCAAAGAAACCGTCGGCCCGCGCGCGCGAAGCGCAATTGCATGCCGAAATCGCGCGCCTGAACAAGATCAATCAGGCATTGATGGATCGCGCCGAGAGCTGTGCGCAAGTCGACGGTTCCGACTACAACCTGTTCCACGCCAACATCACGCTTGAAGACCTGGTAAGGCGCCGCACCGAGGAATTGCAAAAGGCGCTGCAGGACAAGGAAAATGGCATGCTGGCATTGCGCGGGAGCGAAGACCGCAACCGCTTGCTGATCGAAAACTCGCCGTTTTGCATACACGAAGCCGATCTGCACGGGAAAGTTACGTCGATGAACCGCGCCGGCCTGGTCATGTTGGGGTTGACGGACGAAAGCCAGGTGCGCGGTCGTCCCTGTCTGGATGCAGTCGACGCGGCGGATCGAGAACGCATCGGCGCATTGCTGGCCGACGCCTACGCCGGTAAAAGCAGCCATTTCGAATTCCACGCAAGCGGCCCCGGCGCAAAGATATTCAAATCGTGCTTTGTTCCCATCAAGAACGAACGCGGCGAGGTGGTCAAGCTGATGGGCATTACCGAAGATGTCAGCGAATCGAAGCGCGTCGAACAGGCGTTGCACGGCCTGCATAAGGATTTCGTCGACTTTCTCGAAAACACCCGCGATTTCGTCTTCTTCAAGGACCGAAACAGCCGCATTCGCTTTTGCAGCCAGACGCTCGCCGACATCACCGGCCACCGCAGTTGGCGCGACATGATCGGCAAACACGACCTGGAAATCTTTCCCACCGAAATTGCCGACATCTATTGCGAAGAAGAGCGCCCGGTCCTCACGGAAGGCAAGACGCTGACCAACAAGACCGATCCTTACTATGACGAACAAGGCGATTTGCGCTGGATGAGCACCAACAAGTGGCCGCTATTCGGCGACGACAAAAAAACCGTGGTCGGCCTGCTGGGCATCAGCCGCGACATCACCGAGAGCAAAAAGGTGGAGGAAGAACTGCATAAAATCCAGCGCCTGCTCAACGAAACCGAACAGATAGGAAAAGTGGGAGGCTGGGAATTTTATCCGTCCACAGGAAAGCAGACCTGGTCGCCGGAACTCCACAATATTCTTGAAGTCGGCCCCGGTTTCGAGCCGACCAAGGAAAAGGCCTTGGAACTTTACGCTCCTGCGTCCAAGCCGCAGATCGAATTTGCGATGAAGCGCGCCATCGAGCAAGGCATTCCCTTCGACCTGGAATTGCAAGTCGTGACCGCCAAAGGCAAGCTGCGCACGGTGCATATGATCGGCAAGGCGGATGCGGCGCTCGGGCGCGTCCACGGATTCGTGCAAGACATTACCGAGCGCAAGCAGACCGAAGACACGCTACGGGAAAACGAAAAGGCGCTGGCGATGCGCGAGCGGGAATTCCGCACCCTGGCCGAAAATTTGCCTGACAATGTCGCGCGCTACGACCGCGCCGCGCGCATTCTTTACGTCAATCCGACGATGGAACGAACCTTGAACCGTCCCGCGCAATCGTTGATCGGCAGGACTCCGCAGGAAATCGTTCCGGGCGGACTGTTCTCCGCCTTGCAACAAGCGATCGTGCAAGTCGGCGCAACCGGCGAAAGCATCAGCATCGAACAAACCATCCCTGCCGGCAACGAGCGCCCCCACATCCATTCGATTTACATCGTCGCCGAAAAAAGCCTGGACGGCGTCCCGCTCGATGTGCTGGCAGTCGGGCGCGACATCAGCAGCATGAAGCGGGCCGAGGAAAACCTGCGCATTACCGCCAGCGTGTTCGACAGCAGCCAGGAAGGCATCGCCATCACCGATGCTGCCGGCAAATTTCTGGACGTCAATCCGGCCTTTACCCGGATCACGGGCTATACGCGCGAAGAAGTGCTCGGCAAAAATCCGCACCTGCTGAGTTCGGGGCGGCACGACAAGGCCTTTTATCTTGAGATGTGGCATGCGCTGAAACAGCAAGGCGCATGGCGCGGCGAGATATGGAACCGCCGCAAGTCGGGCGAACTCTACACGGAACTGCTCTCGATTGCGGCCATCTGCGACGATCATGGCGCCGTGCAACGCTACGTCGGCGTATTTTCCGACATCAGCTACCTCAAGACGCACGAGGCCGAGTTGAGCCAATTCGCCAATTTCGATGTCCTCACCGGCATACCCAACCGGCGCCTCTTGGTCGACCGCCTGTCGCAAGCCATTGCGCGCGCCAAACGCTATGGCAAGACGCTCTCGGTCTGCCTGATCGACCTGGACGGCTTCAAGCAGATCAACGACATCTATGGCCACGAAGCCGGCGACCGTATGCTGATCGAAGTGGCACGCCGCCTGCAGTGCGTGCTGCGTGCCGAAGATACGCTGGCGCGCCTGGGCGGCGACGAATTCGTGGTGCTCTTCAACGATCTGGCGGGCAGCGCCGAATGCATCCAGATTCTCGACCGCATCCTCGACATGATCTCCATGCCGATCGACATCGACGGCCATGCTGTCACCATCTCGGCCAGCATTGGCGCAACTTTCTATTCCGCCAATGACGAAACCGGCGAGACGCTGTTGCGGCAAGCCGACCGCGCCATGTACGTCGCCAAACACGGCGGCAAGGCGCGTTATCATTTTTATGAGCCGCTGCAGGATGGACACTAGCGGCCGGTTTGGCAAGCGCTCCCGGCAATGCGCGGTTTCCAAAAAAAATCGATGCCGGAGAGACCCTGCCGAGCCGGCAAATGCTAACATTCCAGTATGACTGGTTATTCGACCGCTGCATGCGTGTCGACACAAACGGGCGCAAGCCGGATCGGTATCAAGCAATTGGCAGAATGGAAATATGCGACATCGCGGTTTGGCCGGTTTTGCGGCGCACGCGCACCAGCAGCGAAATTTCGCATCGCCCAACGCAAAAATAAGACAAGCACCGATTGACCATGTTCGACTCCATCAAACGCTGGCTGGGGCGTCCACCGCCGCCACCGATCAATTGCGATCCGTTCGGCCGCGAAGCAAGGCAGGTGGCGCAGGCCAGCACGCGCCCCGCCTCTCCTCCTCCGGGTTTGCCGCCGGTGTTGCTGCAGCGCGCGGAAATCATCGACGCCAAGACGCGCATCGCCGGCTATCGTTTCGATGTGCAAGGCGCCGACCCTGCGCGGGAGATCGATCCCGGCGCGGCATTCGACGCGCTGGTGGCCGCCAATGTTGCCGCCTTCGCACAGCGTCGCCTGGCGATGATTGCGCTCAACGCGCAGAACTGGTTCAAATTCGACTTCCCGTCGCTGATCGGTCCGCACACCGTGTTTCTGCTCGATCGCGCGCCCGCCAATGCGGAAAACTTCGACCGCTGGCGTGAAGTCGTGAAATCGATCCGCAGCGCCGGCGCGCGCGTGGGCATTGCCGGCGCCGACATCGACGGCGAACGCCAGCTCATCGGCGACTATGCGGATTTCTTGTTGCTCGACTTCCCGTCCTATTCGCTGCCCAACTTCGAGCGGCTTGTAGCGCAACTCGCGCGCGAGCAGCCGGCGCTGGAAATCGCCGCCGCCAATATCGGCAGTTGGGCCGAGCGCCGGTATTGCGTTGCACGCGGCCTCGCCTATTGCATGGGCCCCTTTACCACCGCCGCCGACGAAACGCAGCAGTCCGGCGAAATCGGCCAGGATAGGCTGGTGCTCATCGAAATGCTCAACCTGGTGCGCAGCGATGCCGATGCAGCCGCAATTGCTGCCGTTGCCCGACGCGATCCGGGCGTGGCCATCAAAATCGTGTCGATGGCCAATTCGCCGCTGCAAGGTTTGTCCAAGCCGGTCGCCAGCATCGATCAGGCGTGCATGGTGCTGGGGCGCGAGCAACTGTATCGCTGGCTGTCGATCTGCATGTTCCGCGCCACACCCGGCTCGCCGCGCGACGAGATTTTGCTCGAACTTGCGCTGCGCCGAGGCCGCTTCCTCGAATTGGTGGGCCGTGACCTGCGCGACAAAGGTGTGCGCGACGAATTGTTCCTGCTTGGGTTGCTGTCGCTGCTCGACTGCATGCTCGGCGTGCCGATGACCAAGGTGCTGGAACGGCTGCACATTTCAAAAGAACTGCGCGACGTCTTGCTGCGCAGCGAAGGCCCGTTGGCGCGCTACCTGTCGCTGGCCATCGCCGTCGAAAAAGGAGGCATGGACAATATCGCGCGCCTGTGCGGCGAACTGGCCATCGCCGAGAGCGAAATCGGACCCGCCTCGACGGCAGCCCTGGCGTGGGCCGAAGAGGCAATGCGGCACGGCAAATAGGCACGCCTGTCGCCGCGCCCAGCGCACCGCGCCTACGAAAAGTGCTCGATCCAGGTCGCCAGCCGCTCCACCGACATTGGCGTCGGCGGCGCGCTCAAGGTGCAGCGCAAGCCCGCTTCTGCCGGCGCGACCGCCAGCCCCAAGCCGCCGCGTTCCAGCCATAACAGGCAGGCCAGCCAGCGCGCATGGGCGACGGAGACCGGCGCCTGCGACGGCGACTCCAGGTATTCGGTCAAACTCTTCGGGTCGACGAGCAGCGCGCCGCCGTCGCCATCGGCTTGCACGCTCTCGCCCAGCGTCTCGACCAGCACCGCCATTGCATTGTGCGCGTCGGCCGCGCCGCAGCGCCCAGCCATCGCCTCCAACTCGGCGGCAGCCGCGCGGCCCAGCGCGCCGCTGCGATGCGCCTCGGCGCTGGCGAGGTCGGCGAAATCCATCGCCAGCCAGTCCGGTTGCGGCGCGCAGACGCCGACGCAGCGCGCCGCCGCCAAATAGGTCTCCAGCAGCGCCACGCCGTCCGATCCGAGCAGCGTCGCGCAGCAAGCGTGGAGCGCGCCGATGCGGGTCGCCGTCACTTGATTTTGCCGCACCATCATCTTTTCGCGCAACAACTGCGCGTGGTCGCGCCGCAGATTGGCGACCTCGAGCGCCTGTTTCAGCTCCATGCGCAACGCCGTGATTTCCCACGGCTTTTGCAAATAACGGTAGATATGGCCCTGATTGACGGCCTCGACCGTCTGCTCGATCTCCGAATAGGCGGTGGTCAAGATCCGCACGATGTCGGGATAGCGCTGTTTGGCGTATTCCAGCAGTTCGTTGCCGTAGGCCCCCGGCATGCGTTGGTCCGACACCAGCACCCGCAGCGAATCGGCATGCAGATCGAGCACGCGCTTGCCCTCCTCGACCGAGCCGGCGGTCGCCACCGGCGCCAGCGAACCGATGGCGCGCTGAAAATACTTGACGGCGGTGGCTTCGTCGTCGACAAACAAAATCACCGGCACAGTGCTATCCGGGTCGCTCATCGATCGCTCCTTTTCACTTGATTTCTCACGATTGGAAAGTCCAGGTTGATGCAAGTCGATATCCCCATGGCCGATTCGATCCGTATACCGCCGCCGAAGGATAGCATCACGCGTTTGCAAAAAATCATGCCCCAGCCGCTGGCGCCGACATCCGAATGCGTGGTCACCGGGTCTTCCAGCAAATGCTCCATGATCTCGGTCGGAATGCCGGGGCCGTTATCGATCACTTGGATGCATGGATTTTCATCCACCGCGACCACGAAACGCAGCTTGGGATCGGCGCGGTCGGCCAAGGCGCGCAATGCGTTGCTCAATATGGACGACAGCACCAGCGACACGCAATTGGGCAGCGCGGCAATGCGAAAGTCCTGGCGCACCTCGACCTCGATGAAAGCCCGCTGCGCGGCGCTCAGCGGATAGGTATCGAGCAGCCCGTCGATCAAGCGCCGCGCGCTGGTTTCCCGATGATCGAGGGTGGCCGCGCCCGCGTGCCGCACCGAGTCGGCAAAGGTCGACAGCACCGTGAGGCAATAGCGCGCATTGTTTTGCATGGCCAGCGCGACCTTTTCGATTTCGAGCTGCTGCGAGCTGGAAGCGTCGCCATGGGCGGTGCGTCGTTGAATCCCGCGCGCAAAGTTGGAAATCGCGGCCAGCGGCGTATTGAGTTCGTGCGCCAGAAATCCCAGCGTCTCCTCGATCGCCATGAAGCGACTCATGCGATCGTTGCGGATTCTCGCCATGTCGGTCGCCTTGCGCAGCGCGCTCCTGAGGTCGACCAGGTCGAGCGGCTTTTCCAGGATACGGAAGATCTCGCCCGAGTTGACCGTTTGCAGCAACAGCTTTTTGTCGGCGTAGGCAGTCACCAGGATACGCACCACATGCGGGAATTCCAGTTCGATCTGCCGCAGCAGATCGCCGCCGTTCCTCCCCGGCATCTGGAAATCGGTCACCACCACATCGATTGCGCTATCGGGCTGCCGCAAAATCTCGATCGCGCCGTCCGCGCCGGAGGCAGTCACCACGCGATAGTCGGCGGCGACCGCGCGCGCAAAATATTTGCACGCCAACTCCTCGTCGTCGACATACAGGACATTCGCGGCCATCGGTTCGATTTCGCTCATGATTGCCTCATTCCTCGTGCGGCAGGTCGAAGGTCATTTCGGTCCACTCGCCCACCACGCTTGCTGCCGCCAGGATACCGCCGTGCCGCTCGATCACGCTGTAGCAAATGCTCAGCCCCAACCCCAGGCCCTGGCCGATCTCGCGCGTCGTGAAAAACGGCTCGAACACGCGCGTCAGGTTTTCCTTGGGAATCCCGGGGCCATTGTCGCGCACCGACACGAACAGGCGCGGCCCGTGCCAAACCGCTGCGACATGGATCGCCGGCTCGCGCGTGCTGCCCTTGCGCATGGCAATGGTCGCATTGCTGAGCAGGTTGATCAAGACGCCGATGATCGCCGCCTCGTCGCCATGCACCAGAGTATCCGCAGGCAAGTCGCGTGTCACGCGAATTCCACGCAATTCGTGCCCGGTCAGGCGCTCGGCGGAATTGAGCGCCTTCTCGAACAGGAATGGTTGACCCTGCGCCTCGGCATCCGGTTTGCGGTAAGCGAATATCTTCAAGTCGGAGACGATATTCTGCACCCGCTGCATGCCTTCCTTGGCATCGGAGAGGCATTCCGACAGCGTCGCGCTGCTCTGCGAAACCGGCTCCTCGATAGCCAAATCGATCGCCATCAGGCAAAAGTTGACCGGATTATTGACCTCGTGCAGAAGCCCGCCCGCCAAGGTGCCAATTGCGGCCATTTTCTCCTGCTGCAACATTTGTCCTTTGATTTGCGCGAGGCTGCGGTTGATCTCTTCGAGTTGACGATTCTTTTGCGCAACTTCCGATTTCAATCGAAAGGACGTTACGCGTCCACGGTCATTGATAAATGTGCATACTGCGCCCACTACAGAAGACATGAACAGAAAGATGGCATTGACGGCAAAGGGGCCATACAAATGAAAGCTGTCAGCATGCCCCGAACACGCAATCACATACATCAGAAAAGTCAATGCGCAAAAGGTAATGCTTTCGCCGAGATTGAATGGCAGTGCAATACACGCAGCGAAAATAGCGAGGTGCAAGCCTTCGCAATAAAGCGAATTCGCACCCTCGGTTTTCGAAATCATCCAGGCGATCATTATTTGGGGAAATAACAGCCAAAGGAATGTCAGCCACTGAGTTCGCCCCACGCCCCATCGCGACCGCATGACCATGATGAAACAAAAAATCAAAATGGCGACGGCAACCCGCGCTTCCCCAAACAGTAGTTGAAACTGCGGATACAACTCATAATCCAGCCCGCAACCCAACAAAACCAGCACGATCGCCACGTAGGCCGCATTGCGGTATGCAGGATCCCTGCTAAAGGCCCGGCGATAATCAAGTATCTCGGTCTGGTATTCGGCATACAGATCGTTTTCCACGGAAGATATCGAGGTGGTCATGCAATGACTGCCTCTGCAAAAATATTGACGCCGATTTGCTCCGTATAAATCTTTCGCTCAACCGACCGCTCGGGAAAAAGTGTTTCCATTCGTGCTTCGTCGCGGTAAATCAAATACCACTCCAGCAAATGCTCCATCACGAATACCCGCTCCGGGGTGCGCGAATGCACATTGGTCGCGAGAATAGTACCGCCCGAACGCGTGCGCAACGCGAAGTGCTCCATCAACCGTGCGCACACTTTATCGGACAAATAATCGAACAAGCCCGCGCAATAGACGGCATCGAACAAGACTCCTTCAGACTCCGTTTTCAAACGCCGCTTGAGCAATTCGTGGACAGATTCGTGCGTATACTCGATGCTTATCGGCCTGCCGATCCTGGCAATCACCGCGTCGAGCGATTCTTTGGTCCAGCCCAAAGTCTCCTCGCTAAAATCGACCAGTTCAAAAGTCAAAAATTCAGGGTTCGGATATTCCTGCAAGAATCGCTGAATTTCGGCTGCGGGGCCGCAGGCGACATTCAAAATGCGAAAAGGCCGGCCAGCCTGCCGCGCCTTGTCCGCCATGCGCGTTAGAAAAGACACTAGCACGTCAATTCTGTTGCGATGCGCGACCGCCATGGAAGCGCGCAGGAAGGCGGTATTGATAATCTGAAAGTAGGTGCTCGGTCCCTTCCTGGGATCGTCGAGAATCTGTCTCACCATCTGGTAGTCGCCGGCGTAACCCAAGGGCTTGGTATAGGTCCGAAACACAAAAGGAGCGCGCAGTATCAGTGGATGCAATGCCGCCTGCGCAAACGAGCGATGAGCCGGTGCAAGTTCCTCTTCTACCAAGCGTGCCTCGCCTTCCAGCACATCTCCATAGAACTTGATCTGCCGGATCAACGGCTCTGCAAGTTCGGAGAAATAGTCTTCACGCAAAATTCCATTCTCTTTCGGCAAAGAGTTGGAAAGATCGACTTGCTCGACCCAACGAGAAACTTCGGACAAGAACGACCGCATTTCATTGACGACAATTTGATAATCCGAGCGAATGCGAAAGCGTTCACGCCAGTCGTGAATAAATGCATTGACCTCTGTGCCGACTGCCCCGGGCGATGTAATCACATCGCCGAGTTCTCGCCATTCGTCGATCAGTGTGACCGAAACAATTGCAGTTAACCCAGTATTCACGATACTGATGACGACCGCCTTGCCGACATAGACGTTGGTGGCGCCAAGACGCACCGTAAGCTCGCTCAACACCTCGCTCACCTGCACGATCGAGTACGGGTTATACACTTCCATCACCAATGATTTGCGCTGGAGATTGACTATCGTGCCGCGCACGGATTCCCCCTGCGCGTTGCGGAACCCAACCATCGGATCAATTTGTGTTTGTGTATACACGTCTGCGCAATGAAAAGTAATCGAGCAACCAAGCTGTCGCGGGCGCCGCAAAGGAACGGCCACATTCCACGCGAGAATGCTTACTCAAGGTATAGAAAATGGAGCAACAAGAAGTCAACGCACGATTGAATACATGTTTGTCTCTAAATGGCACAATTTGCAACGAGTGTACACCTCGCTAGTGCCGTTGAGCAATTCCCTGACGATCTGCTTGCGTGAAATAAACATCAAGTCGATGGGTGTTTCCGTTTAACAACGATATCGTACAGTGCAGTGTGGATGCTTTCGCCAGGAGCATTGGCGGGATGCATCATCCAGCGAACATCTCCCTCGGAATTCGGGTGGATGGCACTTGGCATGGTTATTATGATATTATTCTTTTTGCATTTATGGCTGTTTTGATAAGCGCAAAATGCTTCTTAATTACTTGCACAATTTCTGATCTTGTCACCCTATTATCTCCGACACGCGTGTTTTACGAGAAGATCAATCAAAATCCTTATTTATCAATTTTTTAACAATAAATAAATTTCAAAGGAATGAGAATGGCGGCGGTACTCCAGATTCAAGACTCAAGAGGTTTTTTTGTTTTGCCGCAGCAGCCTGAAGATGCAGGCTATTACACATATGGAACGCCGGGAGGCGGCCAAGGTCAATACACTCATCCTAAATTGATGTCTTTCCTTTTTAACGTCGCCAATCAATGGAGCGCAATAGATAATCGGTTAATCGGCGTTGGAAATATCAGTCTTGCAAATGGTGTCAAGTTTAGCCCTCATCATGGTCATTTAAGCGGACTCGAAGTCGATATCAGACTGATGAGGAAAGATGGAAAGAAGGAGGCGGTTACGCGCTTTGATTCACAGTATGATCGTGAAGGAACCAAAAAATTGGTTCAATTATTATGGAGTACCGGACAGATTAAACGTGTGCGTTTCAATGACTTGTCTATCCCTCGGGTTGTATTTACGCCAGGGCACGATAACCATCTTCATATAGACATTTAGATATTTAGACATTTTATGAATCTCAAAATTTTTGTTTTGCCTCTTTTTCTCTTGTCATCAAGTTGCATTCTCGCTCAGGACGCGACTGGTTATAAGAATTTTTCCGGTCGCTACAACATCTACGGGGGTGAGTTGGGTGACACAACAGAACCCAAAGCCGGCGACAAGAAAATAGCAATCGAACTAGACAGTAAGATTTCCAAAGAAATTTTCGATTCGATTGGCCCGGACCTGCATGGCTCACAAGTCTGCGTTGCCGACCCCAAAGATCGCTATCGAAAAAAAGGAAACATCCAATGTGTCCGTAGCCACGACGGAAGCTATAGCTGCACCTTCGGGTTCGATATGATTACAGGGAAAAGCATCCTTGGCTCTATCTGTTGATTGATTATGCCGACGCCCCAGGCTTGAGCAAGGTCAGTATTTCGGACAACTCGTTGCGGATGGCGACGGTGTCGACTTCCAGCGGCGGCAGGCCGAGCGCGAGGTCGGCGAACGGATCGTTGTCGCTGTTGGCCATGCGCGCGTCGAGCTTGTTGCGCGCGCCGCTGATGGTGAAGCCTTGTTCGTACAGCAGTTCGCGGATGCGGCGGATCAGCAGCACTTCATGGTGCTGGTAGTAGCGCCGGTTGCCGCGCCGTTTCACCGGCTTCAATTGCGTGAATTCCTGCTCCCAATAACGCAACACGTGCGGTTTGACGCCGCACAATTCGCTGACCTCGCCGATGGTGAAATAGCGCTTCGCCGGGATCGGCGGCAAGACGATCGGCGATGGTTTTGCGGGGCGTTCGCTCATGATGGAATCGACGTTTCTGGGTCAACTAGTTGGCGCGCACCAGGGGCTTGCGGATGGCAACCTCGACCATGCCCTTCAATTTCTGGCTCGCATGAAAAGTCACCACGCGGCGCGCGGTGATCGGGATTTCTTCGCCGGTTTTCGGGTTGCGGCCCGGCCGTTGCGGCTTGTCGCGCAACTGGAAATTGCCGAAGCCGGACAATTTGACGGCTTCGCCGCGTTCCAGCGCATTGCGGATTTCATCGAAAAACGTTTCCACCATATCCTTGGCTTCGCGCTTGTTCAAGCCGACCTGCTCGAACAGCAATTCGGCCAACTCCGCCTTGGTCAGGGTCGGCAGGTCTTTTTCCGCCTGCGAGCGCGCTTTTGCCTCCAGCATTGCGCGATTCAGGTCGGCGGCCAAAACGGATTGAAATTCGGCTGAGTTCACGTCGTTCATTGTAGTCATTCCCCGCCTGCTTTGTTCTTTTTCAATTTCTTGTACCGACCGATGCGCATTCATATCGACATCCAGAATCGTGGGCACGCTAACGTATATTTCCGCCGTGTTTGTTCTTGGCAGCGGCTATAAAAGCAGCCATCGCGGCATTCACCACATCGTCGTGCAGGGTACTTTGAGTATCTTGCAAGGTGAAGCGGAAAGCAAGACTTTTTTCGTCGTTTTCCAATCCCTTGCCACGATATTCATCAAATAAAACAATAGCTTGCATGATTTTACACGCCGCATTGGTTTTCTGCTCGACAATGAAAGTGTCGATCAAATCCTGCGCCGCGACCGCTTGCTTGACCACCAGCGCCAAATCGCGGGTGACTGCGGGGAATTTGGAAATTTCGTTATACGCCGGCACCTTGCGCGCCTGCAGCGCCACTGCATCGAGTTCAAACAGGACCGGCGCTAACGGCAAGTCATATTTCTGTTGCCAGCGCGGGTGCAGTTCACCGATGAAGCCGACTGCTTTGCCGTCCAGCATAATTTGCGCCGAACGTCCCGGATGCAGGGCCGGGTGTTCCGTCTTGACGAAGCGCAAGGATGCCGGCGCGAACAAGGCTTCGAGGTCGGCCTTTATATCGAAATAATCGACGTTGCGGGTCGCCTGCCCCCATTGCTCGTCGACTGCCGGGCCATAGGCCAGCACCGCGACGCGTTTGGGTTGATGGTAGCCGGCCACGGTCAACGGGCCATCGACAGCCGCCGCGTCGCGCTGATAGACGGCGCCGATCTCGAACACGCGCACGCGACCAAGCTTGCGGTTGAGGTTATAGCGCACATTGGCGACCAGGCTGCCGATCAGCGACGAGCGCATCACGCTCATCTGGCTGGCGATCGGATTCAACAACTTGATCGGCGCGCTGTTGCCGCTGAAATCGGCTTCCCAGGCTTCTTCGACGAAGCTGAAGTTCAACACTTCCTGGTATTCGAGGTCGGCCAACTGCTGGCGGATCGAAAACAGCGAGCGCGTGTCTTCCTTGGCGATGCGCATTTCGTTAGGAGCCATCGGCGCCACCGCCGGGATATTCTCGAAGCCGTAGACGCGGGCGATTTCCTCGATCAAGTCTTCTTCGATTTCGATATCGAAGCGGTACGAGGGCGGCGTCACCGAGAACTGGCCGGCTTGCTGCACGAACGGCAAACCCAGGCGGGTGAAGATGTCGGCAATCTGCGCATCGGTGAGTGGCACGCCGATCACCTTGACCGCGCGCGCAGTGCGCACCGTCACCGGCGGGCGCTGCGGCAGGTTGACGATATGGTCGTCGATCGGCCCGACCTCCGTCTTGCCCTTATGTCCGCAGATTTCGAGAATCAGCGCGGTGATGCGTTCGATATGCTCGACCGTGGTGGCGAAATCGACGCCGCGCTCGAAGCGGTGACCGGCGTCGGTGGAGAAATTGAAACGGCGCGAACGGCCCTGAATCGCCTGCGGCCACCAGAACGCCGCTTCCAGATAGATATCGGTGGTGTCGAGTGAAACAGCCGTGGAGTCGCCGCCCATGATGCCGGCCAGCGATTCGATTTCGCGCTCGTCGGCGATGACGCCAACCCATTCGTCGACCTCGACCGTATTGCCGTTCAACAGCTTGATCGATTCACCCTTTTTGCCCCAGCGCACATCGAGACCGCCGTGGATCTTGTGCAAGTCGAACACGTGGGACGGACGCCCGAGTTCCAGCATCACGTAGTTGGAAATATCGACCAGCGCCGAAATCGGGCGTTGACCGCTGCGCTCCAGGCGCTGCTTCATCCATTCCGGCGTGCTGGCCTTGGCGTTCAGGTTGCGTATGATGCGCCCGGAAAAACGGCCGCACAAATCGGGGGCGGATACCCGCACCGGCAGGGTGTCGGCAATCGTCACTTTGGCTGCCTCGAAGGTCGGCGCCTTCAGCGGCGTGCCGGTCAGGGCCGACACTTCGCGCGCCACGCCCAGCACCGACAGGCAATCGGCCTTGTTCGGCGTGAGCTTGATGGTGAACTTGAGGTCGTTCAATTCAAAATAATCGCGGAAATTCTGGCCGACCGGAGCGTCGTCGGGCAAGTCGATCAAGCCGCCGTGGTCGTCCGACAATTTCAATTCGCGCGCGGAGCACAGCATGCCTTGCGATTCGACGCCGCGCAATTGGCCGACCTTGATCTCGAACGGTTTGCCGTCGTCGCCCGGCGGCAACACTGCGCCCGCCATTGCGCACACCACTTTCATCCCGGCGCGCACATTGGGCGCGCCGCAGACGATATTCAACAGCGTGCCGGTGCCGGCATCGACTTCGCAGACATTGAGGCGGTCGGCATTCGGATGCTTGGCCAGCGTCAACACCTTGGCTACGACGACATTGGTAAACGGCGGCGCGACCGGCGCGATCTCTTCGACTTCCAGGCCGGACATGGTGAGCAAGTGCGCCAATTCGTCCGAAGTCATGTTCGGATCGACCATCGTGCGCAGCCAGTTTTCTGAGAATTGCATAGTAAGAACTTTCGGAATTTACCCGGATCGCCGGCGTTGCCGGCGCTCTATTTAATTAATCGAATCGGCTTGATTGCATGCTTCGGTTTCTGTAGGGTGGGCACGCTTTTGTGCCCACGCGAAAGTGTCACCAGCGTGGACACAAAAGCGTGCCCACCCTACTTCTTTGCAGCGCGTAGGTTGGGCTAACGCTTCACCAGCCCAACGTCCCACGGATGCAATCAACTTCCTTATTCGCGACGATACCCGTATCACGGTCAATGTTGGGCTGATGAAGCGTTAGCCCAACCTACCTTTTATTTAATCAATTTAATCAATTTAATCAATTGAACTGCTTCAAGAAGCGCAAATCGCCTTCATAGAACAAACGCAGATCGTTGATGCCATAACGCAGCATCGTCAAGCGCTCCAAGCCGGAGCCAAACGCAAAGCCGATGTAGCGGTCCGGGTCCAGTCCCATGTTGCGCACCACGTTCGGATGCACTTGGCCGGAGCCGGACACTTCCAGCCAGCGCCCCTTCAACGGCCCGCTGCCGAAGGCGATGTCGATCTCGGCCGACGGTTCGGTAAACGGAAAATAGGACGGGCGGAAACGCACTTGCAAATCGTCGGTCTCGAAGAATGCCTTGACGAAATTCAGGTACACGCCTTTCAAGTCGGCGAAGCTGATGTCTTCGGCGATCCACAAGCCCTCGACCTGATGGAACATCGGCGAATGGGTGGCGTCGCTGTCGACGCGGTAGGTGCGGCCCGGCGCGATCACCTTGATCGGCGGCTTGTTCATGCGCGCGTAGCGCACCTGCATCGGGCTGGTGTGCGTGCGCAGCAGCAATTGTTTGCCTTCGCTATCCTTGCCGTCGATATAAAAGGTATCCTGCATCGAGCGCGCCGGATGGTTTTCCGGGCTGTTCAACGCAGTAAAATTGGTCCAGTCGGTCTCGATTTCCGGGCCGTCGGCGACATCGAAGCCGATCGAGCCGAAGATTTCCTCGACGCGCTTCCAGGTGCGCATCACCGGGTGGATGCCGCCCTTGCCGCGCCCGCGCCCCGGCAGGGTCACGTCTATCGCTTCGGCGTTCAGGCGCGCCTGCAATTGCTCGTCGGCCAACTGCTCGCGGCGGGCGTTCAATGCGGCTTCGATCTGTTCCTTGGCAGCGTTGATGACTGCGCCCTGGCTCTTGCGCTCTTCCGGCGCCAGCTTGCCCAGGCCCTTCATCTGCTCGGTAATCTGCCCGGTCTTGCCCAGGTATTTTGCTTTGGCGTTCTCAAGCGCGGCGGCATCGGCGACTGCGGCGAAATCGGCTTGCGCTTGAATGACGAGTTGTTCTAAAGAAGTCATGCGGGTGTTCCGCTCTCTAAAATTGGTTTTGTTTCGACTCTTTTGCGAGTATAAACACACTTTGACGCAGGTTTACCAAAAATCACCTCCGTCATTCCCGCGCAGGCGGGAATCCATAGGGACTACGCCGCATCAGCGGCTTATGGATTCCCGCCTGCGCGGGAATGACGGAGCGTTATACTATTTTTCCAAATATCGGTGCGGAGGTTTTCGTAGGGCGCGGATGGCCGCCCCGTCAATAGCCATGTAGGGTGGGCACGCTTTTGTGCCCACGCGGAGACGGC
>JARLJG010000054.1 GCA_031291325.1 Burkholderiaceae bacterium | reverse complement strand
CAGCGCCTTCCACCATTTGCACATTCAAGCATCGTCTTGATTTGTCAAAATCTATGTCCCATAGCATCGATTTTCACCGCGACTTGGCAGGATGCTGGCTTTACACAGAGGCAAATGGTGGAAGGCGCTGCGCTTTTCCACCCTACAAATGCATCCGATAGCCCAAGCGACACTTGCTGCAATATGTCATTTTTTGTTAAGACGGTCGATGTGAATCTTCAAAACGTCGTCGACATGTGTTATGGATTTCTGAAGCCGCTCGATCAATTTTCCGCTCGCTGGCATCAACGGACTGTACTGAATTTCTGGGCAAAATCGATTAACAGCGATGGTTCCAAGCTGAGCACTTTGTCTTGCCATATGCATTAACACGTTGAAGGCATTGACGTCCCAAGGAATTTTTCCTTCGCTCCAATCTTCGACCGCCCCCGATATTTCACGTAACGAATCATAAAAATTTACAAGCATCGTTGCATCCTCCGTTGCCAAATCACGAAATGCCGGCGCGGATGGGAAAAGAATGGGTTGAGGCACCTTAAAAGTAACAGCGGAATCGTTGGTTCCTATTACTGCCAGTTGTGGGTTACCCAGCTTGACTGACTCTACGCTGAAATTGACCGTAGCGCGGTCCAATATGTGAACTAACCGACCAGCTATTCGAGCAAGCTCAGGAGCCAAAAATTTGATCGCAGCTTCTTGATGCTTTGACCTCTCGCTTTCTTCTGTAGTCATGCGATTTCGATCCGCAACCCAAGCGCCGATGAAGGCAGCACCGGCGCCAAATAGCGATCCGGCAAGCGTGGTGCAACCAGCAACAGTAGGAAAATTATATTTGATAGCCAAAAAGCCACTGACAAACACCACGACGGCAATTACAAGATTAGGCTGGTGTGGCAAACGAAGCCTCGGATGTGATTTCGGCAGCCTATCTTTGGTCATGAATTCTCCTAGTGTCCTTCAGCCAAGCGCGGGCAGATTTTCTGCCCACGCGGTTACTGCACGTCACGCCAACAAAATATTCCCTCACCGTTCCCGGCGTCGAGGCACGCCCTGCATCTTAGTCATAGAGCCACCCAACGCAGCAAGACGCTTGCCCACCTGTACCCGAATGAAAGCCTTCATTGCTTCCCGGAAGATGTCGGCCTTGTCCATAGAGGGGTCGGCTACTTCCAGCGCCTTTTTGTACAGGTCATCATCGATCGTGACGGTCGTTCTCATGCGAGCCTCTAGCATCAAATATGACTCTATTGTGCGTCGATTGAAGTGTCATCGCAACTCGGGTAGGGTCGCCGCGCCTTTATACCCAGGCACCAAGTTGGTTTTCTCTCCTCGCCCGCTTGTGGGAGATGGGACTTAACCAGCGAACGCCAGCGGCGGGCGAGAGAGGTCTTACGAATGCAACGCAATAAGCTGCTTCGCCACCACATCGTGATTCAACCACTGCACCGCCGCTTCCGGCTCGGTCATGCCGAAGAAAATCAGCGGGCCGGTGGCTTCCAGCACCAAGGCGCTCAGATGGCCGATGACGAGTTCCTTGCGGTCGCGGTGCAGGTGGGTGAGTTCGTCGGATAGGCCGATCATGATTTCGGCCAGCGCTTCGTTGTTGGGCATCGGCCAGGCGGCGAAGTCGCGCAGCGCGGTCATGGTGTCGCTGACCAGGTAGCTGTCGACTTTTTGCAGCAAATCCTCGACCGATGTGCCATCCTGCAGCAGGGCTTGGCAGGCTTGCCATTGGGTCTCGACCCAGGCGCCGTCGCCTTCTTTTTTCAGCGCCGCCAGCAGCGGGAACAGCGACAATTCGACGCCGACGAAGATGTCGGACGAATTGGTGCGGATTTCCGGGCAGTTGAATACCGTCGCCTTGATGCCCTTGGCCCACGCTTCTTGCGCGATGCGCTCCAGGCCCATCTTGGCGTAGCCCTGCGTGTAGTTGGTGTAGGTTTGCCACTGATAGCTGCCGTCGATCAAGACTTCGGTGCCGTGATAGCCGTAGGCCGAATAGCGCACCTGGCCGCCGGTTTTTTCGACACGCGCGCGGATGGCGGCGCTGCCGTCGATCAAGTGCCGGAAAGTGTTGGCCGTTACCTCGTCGAAGTTGGCCAGGATCAGCTTGCCGAGGTCGGAATCGATCAGCGCCTGCGACGACATGAAGCGCGCGCCCCGGCCCTTGTAGATGCGGTTGGCGATCGCCAGGAATACCTTGGCCTTGGGGATGCCGCCAGCCATCGTGTGCGCGAAGTAGACGTTGGCGCCGTCCGGGATCAGCGTGTCCAGTTCGGCCATCGCCTGCGCCACCGAATCGGTGAAGCGCTTGGTGCCGAGGGCGCGGCATTGTTCGACGTAAGGCCAGTCGAGCTTGTCGGTCTGCCAACTTGCCAGCGTCATCTGGTTGACCAGATCGGTCGGTGTCGGCTGTCCGGCGGGTGCGTCGAGGTTGAAGCCGGCCATCAGCGGCACGTTGACGATTTTGCCGCCGAGGTCGGTTTCGGCCTGGGCCAGTTCTTCGGCGTTGAGGGCGCGCAAGACGTCGTTGTCGTCGCGCCGGCCAACGGTCACGCCGACGATGGTCATGCCGGCCTTGCGCGCTTCGTCGATCAAGCCGTTGGCGTAACCGCGACCGAATAGCTCTCCAAACAGGACGAATACGTCGCCTTTCTTGAAGAGTTTAGCAGTGGGCAGGTGTCGCAATGAATGTGGCAATTGGGTGGTCATGTTTGCAAGCAATATCGTTTGAAGGTTGTGCCGATTGACGTCTGGATTGCAGAATTGCATTGGCAGGAAATTTTTACCATGCCGGAATATAGCATATTGGGCAATGCAACCGAGGCTGGAGGGCGGTTTTGCTCCCCTCGTCCACATGTGGGAGAGGGGAGGGGCGGGCCGCGTAGGCGGAGTGTGGGGAGCAAGGGGAAAGACCGTCGCCGGTCCTGACAACCCCCCTTGGGCCTGCCTTGTCGCTAGCGCAAGCGCCCCACGTAGCCAGCCTTGGGCTGGGATTCGACCGGGGCGTCGTGCGGCGGATTTGCGCTGCCGTGCTGCGCCGACGCATCGTGGTCGGCGACATCCGCCGCCAGTTTGCCGGCAGGCGCGACAAACAGGCCGTTCGCGCCGAAGTAAAGATCCTCGATCTTGATCCCGAGTTCGTGGATATCGGGGAGCGTCGATTGCGCGGCCAGGTCCAGCACATGGCGGCAATAATCCGGGCTCATCCGCATGTATTCGATGTCGATGATGCGCTGCGTCTGCCGCCGCAGCGCCACATGCAGCCGGGACATCAACGCGAACGCCTGGTTCTCTTTCGCAGAGGCGGCGACTAGGTGATGCGCCTGCATTATGCCTGCTCCCCATGTTGGGCCAGATCGAGGCCTTCGCGCTCGTCTTCCGGCTTCAGGCGCAAGCCGACCGTCAGTTCGACCACCACCAAAATGATGGCCGTCATGACACCCGCATACACGATGGTCGACCCCACGCCGATTGCCTGCGTGAGGATGCTGCCATCCACGCCGCCGATCGCTTTGACCGCAAAAACGCCGGTCAGCAGCGCGCCGATGATGCCGCCGATGGCATGCACGCCGAATACGTCGAGCGAATCGTCGTAGCCGAATTTCGACTTCAGCGAGGTCGCTCCCCAATAGCAGATCACCCCGGCGGCGAGTCCAATCACCAGCGCGCCGGTGACATCGACAAAGCCGGACGCGGGGGTGATGGCAACCAGGCCGGACACCGCGCCCGACACCAGGCCCAATACCGAGGGTTTGCCGCGCCGGATCCATTCGACCGCCATCCAGGCGAGCGCCGCCACTGCCGTCGCGAACTGGGTAACCAGCATGGCCATGCCGGCGCGTCCGTCCGCCGCGCCGGCAGAACCGGCATTGAAGCCGAACCAGCCGACCCACAGCAGCGATGCGCCGATGACGGTCAGCACCAGATTATGCGGCGCCATCGATTCCTTGCCGAAGCCGGCGCGCGGCCTGAGAATCAGCGCGGCGACCAGACCCGAGATGCCGGCGTTGATATGCACCACGGTGCCGCCGGCAAAATCGAGCACGCCTTTGGCGGCCAGCCAGCCGGTCGGTTCCCAGACCCAGTGCGCGACCGGCACGTACACCAACAGCGACCAAAGCGCAATGAAACAAAGCAAGGCGGAAAATTTCATGCGTTCGGCGATCGCGCCGGTAATCAAAGCCGGGGTGATGATGGCGAAGGTCATCTGAAACATCATGAATACGCTTTCCGGAATCGTCGGGGCCACGTGATGCACGCTTATCTTGCCTGCGTCCTTGAGGAATTCCATGCCGTGCAGCATCACGCGTTCGAGGCTGCCGAGGAATCCGCTTCCCGGCATGAATGCCAGGCTGTAGCCGACCACTACCCACAAGATCGTCACCACGCAGGTGGTGGCAAAACTGTGGGCCATCGTGCCCAGCACGTTTTTCTTGCGCACCATGCCGGCATAGAACAAGGCCAGGCCGGGAATGGTCATCAACAGCACCAGGGCGGTCGCGCTTAACATCCAGGCGGTGTCGCCGGCATTGATTTTAGAGGCATCGACCAGGGTTGGGGTGGTAATCGGCGCGGCGACCGGCACGGGACTAGCTGCCGGCGTCGCCGCCGCCGCAGGGCTGGCCTGGGGGCTTGCCGCCGCGCTGTCCTGCTTGGCGGGCGTGGCGACGGTGGCACTGGAATCGACGGCCGCTGTGGCGGGCGCGCCGGACTCTTGCGCGCAGACCGGGCCGATGGCGCCGAGAAATACACTAACGAGTAAAAACCGAGCGACTATTTGTTGTGTTCTCACAGGATTCTCCTTGTAGTTATTGGCGCACCGCACGATGGAATGCATCGCATGATATTGGCGATAAGCATTATTTGTGCCACAAGGGAAGACTTGGCACGCATTTGGCGTGTCCTATGTCGAGGAGGCGTAGTGTGCAGCCGGGATCGACGAGGCCCCGGCGTGCATTTTTGGTGCGCTGCACTATTTTGTGTGCATTGTTACGATAACTCGCGCGTTATGACTATTAGTAACAGCTCTTTTGCGTTACCAAAGACGTAAGCCGTGGCAGGTCGAGCAATTCGATTTCTCGCTGGTTGACCCTGATCCAACCGATGCGGGCGAATTTGGTCAGCAGACGGCTGATGCTTTCTATGGTCAAGCCAAGGTAATTGCCGATATCCTGGCGCGTCATGCGCAGCACGAAGCTGGTCGGCGAAAAGCCGCGCGCCCGGTAATTGCGCGAGACGTTGACCAGAAACGAGGCAAACCGCTGTTCCGCCCGCAAATTCCCCATCAACAGCATCGAATTTTGCTCGCGCGAAATTTCCTGCCCTAGCGAACGATGAAAGCGGCGCAGCAGCGCCGGCATTTCGGAAAAAAGCGTTTCCAGGCGCGCGAACGGGATTTCGCACAGTTCGCTATCTTCCAGCGCCACCGCAAACGACGGGTGGCATCCGGCGCCGATGGCGTCCATGCCGAGAAAGTCGCCGCTCATCGGGAAGCCTGTGATTTGTTCGACCCCTTCTGCATTGACCTGATAGGTCTTGAAATGACCCAATCGGATCACATAGATGCTGGCGAAACGATCTCCCATCCGGTACAGCAAGTCGTTGCGCCAGACGCGGTGGCGAACCATGATACTGTCGAGACGCCTGGTATCGGTTTCGCTCAAGCCGGACGGAAGGCAACGCTGTTGCATCGCGCAATTGGTGCAACGGCTGCGAGTATCTACCGGGTGCGGCGATTTGTGTAGCGGTGAAGGCGTGGAGTCGAGATGAACGAATTGCGGCATGATTTTCTCGTCATTGGATTGATTATAAAAAATTCCTACGGGGAATTTCGACCGATCTCGTGTTTGATTTTTCGGCATCTTTATCAGTCTGCCGCGCACTGAAAATATGCCGCGCTCCTAGTCAGGCTCTGCGATTTTCAGAGGGCTCTTTATGCAAACAGTATCGTTCAAGCGCGGTGATCGCGCAATCGATGAAAGTTGCAGATTCGTGTAACGGAACTCCTGGGATCGCCTGTAGGGTTTCCCCTACGCATCGTCCCATGCGACAGTGCGCATGGTTGATGGCTGATCGTCATTCAATTGATGTAAATCAATTGGCGGATGTCGGCCAAGGGGTAAGCTAGGTCTGCGTTTTTGCGCAATGCCGGGGAATATCGAGAAAATCGATGTGCTTTGCGGGTTGGGAAGGATAACGGATGGCGGACGGCAAGATCAAGGTGCTGCTGGTGGACGATCACGCAATAGTGCGCGACGGCATCCGGCGGGTGTTGAGCACTGCCGACGACATCGCGGTGACCGGTGAAGCGGGAAATGCGCATGACACCGTGCGGCTGGCACGCGAGCAGGAATTTGACGTGGCGCTGATCGATATCGACTTGCCCGGCAAGAACGGACTGGAGTTGCTCAAGCAATTGCGCAGCGAAAAATCCGACATGGCGGTGTTGATTCTGAGCATGTATGCAGAAGATGTTTACGCGGTGCGCGCGCTTAAATTGGGCGCGTCCGGCTTTCTGTCGAAAAGCAGCGAGGCGGCAATTCTCGTGACGGCGGTGCGCAAGGTGGCAGCCGGCGGAAAATATATCAGTGCGGCCATGGCGGAAAACCTGGCCGGCTTGCTCGGCGGCGGCGCCAGTCCATACGAATCGCTGTCGAATCGCGAACTGGAGATATTGCGCTTGCTTGCCAAGGGAGAAAGCCTGACGCAGATTGCCGAGACGCTGCATTTGAATCCCAGCACCGTGACCACCTACCGCAGCCGTGTGCTGGAAAAGACCGGCGCCAGGAACAACGCGCAATTGCTGCGTTGTGCGACCGAAAATGGACTGGTAACCTGATTATTGTCTGGATTGCGCACACTTTTATCGAATCATGCCAATTTTCTTCTGGAACGACAATTTAAAAGTCAAGAACCGCTTCATCGATAGCGATCACCGGCATTTGGTCGAATTGCTGAACGTGGTCTACGACGCGATGAACCAGGGCAAGGGGCCGGATGTGCTGGATTCCGTGCTGGAAGACCTGGTCCAGTACACGCAGGCGCATTTCAAGCGGGAAGAAGACGCGATGCAGCGCATGCAATATGAAGGTTACGCCGCGCACAAGGAAGAGCACGACAAGCTGACCGCAAAAGTCCTGGAAATGCAAAAGAGGTTTCTCGCCGGGGAAGTCAAGCTGACTGTCGACCTGTTGCAGTTCCTGTTCGATTGGCTGTTCGATCACATCATCAAGATCGACACCCAACTGGCGCAGGCGATCAAAGAGGCGAAGTTGGACGTAAAATAGGCGGCAACGGCCTTTGCGCGCGTGAGATGCCAAACTCTCCACAAAGCGACGCGATTTACAGGATAATGGCGCTTTGCTCGCGTTGCCGTTCATCATGATTCGACATTTTCATCTCACTTTCAAGCCGCTTGGATACCCCTGGGAGAATGTGTGACGCCGACCGCAACCGAGCTGATCGGTGCGGCGCTGTTTGCCATTGCCATCCTGCACACCTTCGCCACCAGGTTCTTCGAGCGTCTGGCGCGCACCCAGCCGACGCATGCCGGGGTGTGGCGCTTGCTGGGCGAAGTGGAAGTGGTGTTTGGCTTCTGGGCCTTGGTGCTGGTCGTGGCGATGTTTGCCATCGATGGCGAAAAGGCGGCGGCGCATTACATCGACTCGTGCGATTTCATCGAGCCGATGTTCGTCTTCGTCATCATGGTGATGGCGGGCACGCGCCCGATTCTGCAAACTACAATGGCCGGCGTGCGCCTGTGCGCTCGCGCCATTCCTCTGCCGGGAAGCATGGGGGTCTATTTCGTCGTGCTGTCGCTGGTGCCCTTGCTGGGATCGTTCATCACCGAGCCAGCGGCCATGACGCTGGCCGCCCTGATCCTGGCCGACGGCTTTTTTGGGCAAGGCATTTCGTCGCGCTTGAAGTATGCGACGCTTGGCGTGCTGTTCGTGAATGTCTCTATCGGCGGCACGTTGACGTCGTTTGCCGCGCCGCCAGTGCTGATGGTTGCGGGGACGTGGAATTGGGACATTGCAGTCATGTTGTCGGCGTTCGGCTGGAAGGCGGCCGTCGCAGTGGTCGTGAACGCAATCGGCGCAACGCTGCTGTTTCGCAGGGAACTGGGTCAACTGTCTCCGGCAGGCGAAGGCGGCGGCGATCCTGTGCCTGGCGTGTTGGCATCGGTTCACCTGGCATTTCTCGCCGGCGTCGTGATCTTCGCGCATCATCCGGCGATGTTCATGGGCCTGTTCCTCTTTTTCCTTGGGGTGACTGATGCCTACCAACGCTATCAAGACCGACTGATTCTGCGCGAAGGGCTGCTGGTCGCCTTTTTTCTGGCCGGACTGGTGGTGTTGGGCGGGCAACAGCAATGGTGGCTGCGACCCGTGCTGACGAACATGAGCGGCGATCAAGTATTCTTCGGCGCAGCCATCCTGACGGCGTTCACCGACAACGCGGCGTTGACTTACCTCGGTTCGCTGGTCGAAGGATTGTCCGATGGATTCAAGTACGCCCTGGTCGCCGGGGCCGTCACAGGTGGCGGCTTGACCATCATTGCCAATGCGCCGAATCCGGCCGGCATTGCCATCTTGCGCGCTCATTTCGACGACGAGGCGATTCGCCCAATGGGCCTGCTGCTGGCGGCATTGCCGCCGACCGTCGTTGCGGCGCTGGCGTTCCGATTATTGTGAGCGCGGTATGTCTTGGCCCGATGCGCGGATACTCGCGCGTTTCATTTTTCGTTTTCGAGACGCGCGCTGCTTTCTTTTCGAGGTAACCATGTTGTTGCATAAATTTATCGGATTTGCTTTGCTGGGTTTTTCCTTCGCCGCCGCTGCGGCTGCCACTGCGCCGGCGGGCGAGTTGAGCCATCCCGGGCCGACCATCAGCGCCTACGTGCAGCGTGGCGACGCGCGCTTGCCGATTTTCCTGGTCGATCATTTGCGCCGTGGCGACAAGCTGACGGTGACGACCAACAAAACGGAGAAGAGCGACGGCGCCTGGTTGCTGGTGCTGGCCACGGTTGCGCCGGTCACCAACAAGGTCGGCGCGCACCAATTCGATCTGACCGAGCACGACGGCGGCCCGGCAACCATCGAGATTGCCGCCGACGATCAAGTGCCGGTCATCGTGCTGGCGCCGCAGGTGCGGACCTTGTTCGGGCTGCACACCAGTTTTTCGGAATCGGCCAGCTTGATCGTCGAGGCCATCAAGAGCGATCCGCAGCGCTTCGTCGACTTGCAAAAAATCGATCGGATCGAACATGCGGTCGCGCTGCTGTCGGCGGCGCTCGATGCGTTGATCCAATCGCAAAAGCCGGAACAGGCGGTCGAAGCAGCCAAGGCGCTGGCGGCGAAATTCGGCGTCAGGTACGTCGATCCGGCCTGCTTCAAGGACAATGCCGTAAACACGACTTGCGTGGCCCTCGGCATCGTGTCGAGCAAGGACTTGAGCGTGCCTGCTTCCGAGGACTTATGGTCGTCCTCCGGGCCGAATTCTTCCGCCGCCAAAATTCCCACCGATCTTTTCGCCAGTTTGAAGATCGTCACCGAAGCCAGCACCTATCTGGCCAACAAGTACGGCGACAACTACGATTTTGCGCCATCTTCCGCGCGTCGCCGCGACGGTGGCGAGCAACTGCAGTTGATGACCAGCGCACGCTTCAAGAGCGGCGATGTGAAGACCGCCTACGTCTACGTGCCGAGCTGGTTTGCCGGCAAGCAGCCGGAAGTGGCCGTGGCCGGCAAACTTGCCGCTTGCGTGAGCAAGGGCGAATTGATCGCCAGCGTGAAGGGCGTGCTGCCGCTGCAAAATTATTGGCACGATTGGGAATTGGTGCTGCGCGAGCCGGGATCGGCTACAGTCGCGGCGCGCTTCGACGGCTTGGCGTTCAAGCCGGACAACGGCTTGATGTTGTTCGATTTCAAGCAAGGCGGGCACGACTTGCCGTTGAATGGAGAAGTATTCGACGCCACGCTGGACGGAAAATTCGGTTTTGCCGATGTCCATGTCGCGCCGTTCAAGGCGACCGTATCGTCGACCGAGCATGCGCTTGAGCGCGTCGGCGGTCTCGATAGCCTGGTGGCGGGCGAGCATGCGCGGCTGCGCTTCGGCAGCGCCGACGGCAACGCCTGCATCGAGCAAATGGCGCTGGTGGCGGACGGCAAGACACTGGCGACCGGCGGTCCCGATGCGCACGGCGAATTGAACGCCGATCTCGGCAAGGTCGAGCCGGGGCCGGCGACGCTGGAGATCGTTCAGTACGGTGTCGCCAAGCAAGTGTTGCCGGTGCTTGTCAAGAAGCGCAAAGCGCATCTGCAACGGCTGGTGCACTTCGATTTGGAGACCGAGATCAGCGCCGACGGCGATAATCTCGAGCGCATCGAATCGATCCAGGCCGGACATTTCCTGTGCCGCGCCGTCGAGGACGTCAATGTGCCGGCAGTGTCCACCACACGCGTGTTTTCCTGTCCCGCCGAGATTGCCGCGAATGCGAATTTTCCAGCCCAGGTAACGGTGACGCATCTGGATCGGGAACCGGCGGCGTTCGATTTCCCGGTCACGAAAATCGGCGCGCGTCCGCATATGGCCATCGATGGCGGCAGTCCGGCCATCGTCACGATACTCTCGCCCAAGGCCTTGCAGTGGAACTTGAATCCCGACGATCCCTTCGTCACCGAGGATTCCGGGATCGGTGTCTTGATGCACGCCACCGGCGGCTACCGCCTCAGTCGCGGCCCTTACGTGCTGCAGCTTAAATTCGCCGACGATCCGCAAACCGAGCAGACGCCGATTTCGGTGCCGCTGATGTCGGACCTGGCGCACAACGAGTTGCGCACCCGAACCCCGATCACGTTCGCCAACGTGCAACTGCCCAGCGTGGTCAATCCGATCTGGTTCCGGGTCCAGCATCAGCCCACAGGATTGGTCGGCGACTGGCAAGCGCTGAATCGCTCGGCGGTCTATTTCCCGCAACTCGGCGCCGTATCTTGCGCGCCCGATGGCAAAGGCTGGCTGATCCATGGCAGTCAGCTTGAATTGATCGACTGGGCCAGCGGCGACACGACGCGCAATTCCACCGCGACGCGCGTGAGCGCGCACAATGCGGCGCTGGTGCGTTGCGACAAGGGCTTGTGCCTGGGTATCGATGCGTTCGGCGCGGGCAACAAGCTGCGCATCAAAGTGCATTGGATCGACGACCGTCTGTTCGACGTCACTTTACCCGACGTGCCCAAGTGCGGCGCGGGCAAATAGCAGGAGACGCTGGCCGCCCAGGTCAGCCTCGAATAGAGGTCGGTTCGTGCGCCCGTTTGTGCATTCGTGCGCGCACGGTTCTGGAGATTCGTCCGAACATCCGTTTGAAAATTGGTTAAATCGTAATTGATTTATATCAATACCAATTTGATCTACATCAATTGTAAGAAAATCCCTTTCATCTAAAATTCAATCTTGCGAGGAAACTTTACGGTGCGGCGGAGTAATTTTTCTTTGTCAGGACTTGATGTCGCTATTTCAAACGGGTCGATTATTGCCAAGCCACGGCGCATTACGCGACGGCCTGGAAGTGAGAACGACGATCGAATTGCGACGAGAGTTGGTGGGGAAAGCATACGATTAGGTGAAATACACCACTTAATCATTCACGCGGAGAGCATTAAATGAATTTGAGCACGTGGCAGTTGAAATTGTCGTCGGCAGGGTTGTGCGGTGCACTGGCATTGCTGGCCTCGTCTGCATGGGCGCAAACGCCGGCGCCGGCGCTTTCCCCTCTCGACGCGCGTATGAAACAAGTCCTGGCCGATCCCAAGGCGAGCGCAGCGGCGGTAGTCGCCGCCAAGAAGGTCACTTTCCTGTGCGAGGTTTGCCACGGGGTCGACGGCAACAGCAGCAAGCCGGACGTGCCCAATCTGGGCGGTCAGAACCCCAGCTATTTGCTGACCCAGATGGATAAATTTTCGCGCGGACTGCGGCACTATCAATTCATGGAAGGCTTGATGAAGTTGTTGAGCGAAGACGACCGCATCAATGCCACCGTTTTCTACGCAACGAAGACAGTCAAACCCGCAACCACCGCCACCTCGGCGGCGGGCAAGGAGTTGTTCGCCATGCGCTGCTCGATGTGCCACGGCGAACACGCGCGCGGCAACGAAAATACGCCGCGTCTGGCCGGTCAACAGCAGCAATACCTGAAAATGTCGGTTACCCGCTACCGCGACCGCACCGGCGAACGCATTTACGAGCCGATGAGCACGATGACAGCGCAGTTGAAAAATTCCGATATCGACGCGTTGACCGCCTATCTTTCCAGCCTGGAATGACTCTTGGCGCGATTCGATAACGGCGCTGCTGGCTCGCGTTAGCTGGCGTCGCCGAAATCGGCGAAGGCGCGTTCCAGATCCTCCGCCGGCATCGGATGACCCATTAGATAGCCTTGCACCAGGTCGCAGCCGGCTGCGCGCAAGAACTCGTACTGTTCCATCGTTTCCACGCCTTCGCCCACCACCGTGAGATTCATCTTGTGGCCGATGGCGACGATGGCCTCGGCGATGGCGACATCGTCGGCATCGTGCGGAATGCCGTGGACGAAGCTGCGATCGACCTTCAGGCTGTCGAGCGGATATTGCTTCAGGCTCGACAGCGACGAATAGCCGGTGCCGAAATCGTCGATCGATAGCGCCACCCCCATTTCGCGCAAGCGGTTCAGCAGCGCCACCGCTTCCTCGGGATTGTGCATGATCGTGCTTTCGGTGATTTCCAGATCCAGCTTCGCAGGCGGCAAGCCGCTATCTTCCAATGCCGCTCGTATCGTGTCCAGCAAGTCGTCGGCAGAAAACTGGCGGGCCGACAGGTTGACCGCCACGTGGTCGATCTCCCATCCCCGGTCCAGCCAGGCTTTGCACTGGCGGCAAGCCTGGCGCAGCACCCATGCGCCGATCGGCACGATCAAGCCGGATTGCTCGGCCAGCGCAATGAAGGTGCTTGGCAACAATAGGCCCAACTCGGGATGGTGCCAGCGGATCAATGCCTCGACGCCGGCAAAGCGCCCGGTTGCGGTGGCGATTTGCGGTTGATAGTACAACTCGAACTCGCTGCGTTCCTGCGCATGGCGCAGGCTGTTTTCCAGCAAAAGTATCTCCAGGCCCCGGCTGTTCATATCCTTGCTGAAGAACTGGAATGTATTTCTGCCGCGCTGCTTGGCGCGATACATCGCGGCGTCGGCATTCTTGAGCAGCGCCGCCGAATCGAGTCCGTCGGCAGGGTAGCAGGCGACGCCGATGCTGACGGTGACAAACATCTCCTGGCCGTCGATCATGAAAGGCATGGACATGCAGGCGAGCAGTTGTTGCGCGACAGTGGCCGCCACCGACAAGGATGGCAAGTCGCTCAACAACACGGTAAATTCGTCGCCGCCCAGGCGCGCCAGCATGCCGCCGTCCTCCAATTCGCCCTGCATGCGTTCTGCCGCGGTTGCCAGCAGGCGGTCGCCGGCGATATGGCCGAGCGTGTCGTTGACGGTTTTGAAGCGATCGAGGTCGATGAACAGCAGCGCCAACTGGCGGTTGTCGGCGCGGGCGCGCTCGATTTCTGCCGCGAACGCGCTCAGCATGCCGCTGCGGTTCAGGGTTCCGGTCAGGTTGTCGTGGCTGGCCATGAACTGCAGGCGCGCTTCGGCCTCCTTGCGCCGGGTGTTATCGGTGAAGATAACCACATAGTTGGCGATATTCTTGTCGCCGTCGCGGATGGCAGAGATCGATAACCAGGCCGGATACAATTCACCATTCTTGCGCCGATCCAGCATTTCGCCTTCCCAGCGGTCGTGTTGCGCCAAGTAGGCGCGCATGCTGCCAATCTCTTCGGCGCGGTTGGCGCCGCCGGTCATGATGCGCGACTGCTTGCCGGTGGCCTCCGCCGCCGTATAGCCGGTGATACGCGTGAACGCAGGATTGACCGCTTCGATGCGCAATGCCGCATCCACCGTCAATATTCCTTCGCTGGCTGCTTCGAATACGCGATTGGCCATGCGCGAACGGAGCTGGAATTCGACTTGCCGGGTGACGTCTTGAACGACCCCGATGACCGCCGGCCGGCCTCGGTATTCGCACGCGTTGCCGTGCACTTCGGCCCAAATTCGCTTGCCGTTGCGCTGCATCAGGCGGTAAGTATAAAACACGTCGATTGTTTCGCCCGCCAGGCGACGCTGGTGGTTTTCGCGGAAGCGCAACACGTCTTCGGGCGCGACTACATCGGCGATCGCCAGGCCGAGCATCTCGCTCGGCTCATCGTAGCCAAGCACGCGCGCCGCCTGCCTATTGGAATAGACGATGACGGTATCTTGCACGACATACAAGCCCACCAGCGATTGTTCGATCCAGATGCGGAATTTTTTCTCTGATTCCTGCATCACCCGATCGAATTTGCGGCGCGCCGCGCGCGCTGCGATCCATACCAGCGCGCCCGCGCCCAAAGCCGGCAAGACTGCCAGCCAAGAATGCAGATAGGCCGCCGCCAGGATCGCGGCAGCCGCGACCGAACCCAGAATCGGCCCTAAGCAGTGCGAGGGGATTCTATCCAATAGTCTCTGAATGGGCAGCCATTTCATGGACTTGACGCTTGTCTCCTGTTTTACTGCCATATTAGCGTGGAATTGCTGCCAGGCGTTTAATTCGACGCATTCTTGTTGTGACCGAAATACAGATCCAACCGCAAGCGGAAGAGTCCGGCTGCGGATCGAATGCGCTGTTATTGTATTGCGCAATTTTGCGCGATATCGACAAGCGGTGGCAAGTATTTCCGACGGTCTGAACGCAGGTGCGTATGTGCGACGCAATTACGCGACATAATTACGCGACATAATGCAGCACCGCGAAGTAGTGGCAGGCGCTGCCCGCCAGCACGAATAGGTGCCAAACGCCGTGGCCGTGACGCACCCGATGATCGGTGGCGTAAAAGACGATGCCGCCGGTATACAACAGGCCGCCGGCCGCCAGCCAGATGAAGCCGCCCCAGGTCAATGCCGCGATCAAAGGCATGATCGCAGCCAGCGCCAGCCAACCCATCATCACGTAGATGACCAGAGACAATGTGCGCGCTCCCTTGGCCAGCCAAATCTCTTGCACGATACCCACCAGCGCCAACCCCCAGGCCACGCCAAACAGGCTCCAGCCCCACGGGCCGCGCAGGGTCACCAGCGTAAAAGGCGTGTAACTGCCGGCAATCAATAGATAGATTGCGCAGTGATCGAACTTGCGGAACACGTCCTTGATCCGTCCGCGCAGGCTGTGATAGAGCGCCGAGACCGTGTACAGCAGCAACAGCATCGCGCCATAAATGCTGAAGGCGACGATTTTCCACGGATCGCCCAGGCGCGCCGACGACACGATCAAGACAGTGGCGCCGATGGCCGCCAGGGCGGCCCCTGCGGCATGCGTGATGCTGTTGAATTTTTCGCCGTAGTACATGTCTTGCCTATCCTTATAGCCACTTTAGGAGCTGTTGATAGACTTCGGGTCGACTCAACAAATCCAAGTGATTGATGCCGTAGCCTATCCATTGATGCTCCGGCGCAAGTTCCAGATTCAGGCTCGGATTGGCGTGCCGGCCCAATGCGCTTTGCAGCGGCACCAAGCCGTCGCCCAATAACCTGTCGCTGATGTCGCCCGCCTGCTTGCCGGTGGTGGCGGCGAGCGCAAAGCATGGCACCTTGGCCGGCAGCGGAACCGGCGTGCGCAAGTCGCCGACATGGGCGAAGCGGTCCACGCTTTCCCAATCCGTGTCGAGCAGGTTGCCGTAGCGCAGGTCGGTAATGCCGGCGCTGCGGATTTTGCCGAGATTGGAAAACGGCGCGGTGTAAGGGCTGACATCGGTGAGCAGGTGAAACCAATTGCCGCCGCGCTCCAGCGGCGCGCCGTGATGCGGCGTGCCCACGAAAACCAGCTTGCGCAGGTATTTCGTCCAGCGCATTTTGCCCGCTGTGCCGTAATGATAGGCGCTGCGCGCCACCAGGCCACCCATGCTGTGACCGAGTATCGCCAACTCCTCGACTGCGACCGGCCATTCCTGCAGCAGTGTTTCGAGTTGTTGCGCGAACAGCCGGCCATTGGTCGAAATATGCAAGCCGCTGTTATAGTGCAGATACAGCGGCGTGTAGCCGCGATCGCGCGCCAGCGCCGCGCCGTGGTCGTGGCCGTTGCGGCTCCATTCCAGATCGTTCATGCACAAACCGTGCGCCAGCACCAGGATGCGACCGTTCGCAGCCGGGAAGGCGGCGGTCAGCGCCGGCTTTTCCAGCTTCAACGGCTTGCCGGCACGGCGGAAGGCCATCGTGATGGCCAGCGGATTGCTGCGCGCGGCCAGATAGTCGCCCAACACGCCATTCAACGCCGCCAACAGGGATTCGCGTCCCGGCCAGGTGCTGCCTTTGCCGAGCACTGGCGTCAGGCGTTCCAGCGCAAAATCGATGCCGCCGCCGACCCACCGCGCGATGCCGCGCACACTGCGGTAGATCAACGCCGCCGCGCCGGATAAAGGCTCGCGCGCCGGGACGCCGAATTTGGCGACTTGATCGAGGATGTTCATGTGCACCGCCTCGGCCAGGTCGGCAACGCCGACGATGGCGTCGATCGTCATCTTGGACAAGCCGCGCAGGTCGGACGCATGTGATGGCTGCTTGGGCATGGGCACTCCTTGCATGTTTGGGGAACGGTCGCCGTTGGAGTGTAACCATGTGCCCGCGCAATCGAATTGATTCTTGTATTGTGTACACTCGTACACTTAAAGTAAACCATTATCGTCAAATTAGAAGCAATGCTCGACAAAGTTCCTTGAGGGAATTTTGCTCGGACGCGCACGAATACTGATACGATACGAGTGTCCACAGTTAACCGAAGAACAAGCCATGTCTGCGCCTCCTAGCGCGCTCAAGCGAGCCGACCTCCTGACCCGCAGCGAGCGCAAAGACCTTACCCGCAACAACCTGTTGCAGGCGGCGTTGAGCCTGATAGGCGAGGGCCGCAGTTTCACCAGCCTCGGCTTGCGCGAAATCGCGCGCGAAGCCGGCGTCGTGCCGAACGCGTTTTACCGGCACTTCCGCAATACCGACGAACTGGGCCTGGTCTTGGTGGAAGAGGTCGGCATTACCTTGCGCCGGCTATTGCGCGAGGCGCGCCAGGCGGACCTGAGCCAGGCCGACATGGTGCGCCGCTCGGTGCTGGTGTATCAAGCGTACGTGCGGCAAAACCGCCAGCAATTCATGTTCATCTCCAGCGAACGCGCCGGCGGCAGCCGCTTGTTGCGCATGGCGATCCGCACCGATGTCGCCCATTTCACCAACGAGATGGCGCAGGATTTCCGCACCTTGGGCCTGTCCCAGGATTTGCCCACCGCCAGCCTGCAAATGGTCTGCGGCTTGATCGTCAACAGCATGCTCGCCGCCGCCGCCGACATCCTCGACCTGCCGCCCGATCAACCGCTATTGGAGAGCGAGATGACGGAAAATTTCGTCAAGCAATTGCAGGTCGTGCTATTGGGTGCATCCTGCTGGCGCGAAAGGCCGAGACGGGAACGCAAAGCGCCTGCGCCTGCCGCCGATGCCGTGAGCGCCACGACGCGCGATTGAGCGTCGCTTGAACGAGCGGGTGCGATTCAAACCGTGTGGGAAATATCAACGCAATGCGCAAGACCTCCGTCTTTCCCGCCTACGCGGGAAAGACGGAGGGATTATGAAAGTTCCTCAGTACTCTCAAACGGCAGGGCACTGGCTATATTTGCGATTCGATGGCAAACTTGTACCGACGCCCGTTCCATACTCGATCGGGACAATCTATTTAGCTCTATCCTACGAGGTGACGATCATGGCCAAAGCGAAAAAGGCGAGCACGCGCAATATTGAATTGGATGTAGAAGTATCGGCTGGCTTGACGGCCCGCGAAATCATCGGGCTGCTGTCGCCCTTGCACACCACCCACGGCCACGAGTCCAAGATAGCGAATCTGCCGACCAAATTCGTCACCCGCGATCTGCAGGCGGTCAACGCCAGAACCGGCCATTCCGCGCGCCTGGTGCGCTACAAATCCGGCGCCGAGGATCAGGAAGCGATCATCTGCGAAATCGATTTCGGCAAGTCCTTCATCACTTCCGCCTGGATCTGGAATCTGGTCGAAGAAGGCCCCGGCGCCACCGAGCGCTTCGAGAAAGAAGCCGATAACGCCTTCATCCTGATGTCGGCCTTGATCGGCAAGAAGGTGACCTACGGGCTGATCGTCGAATAGGCTGGGCGCAGCTTGAAAATGTTCACCCCTGGCGCAGCATGAGCGGACCGAAAAGCGGCTTCGTCACGACCGACCCCTTGATGGCCTTGCTGCTGGCTGCCGGCATGCAGGCAGCCAATGCGGTGGCCGACGGCTATGCACAGGCGGCGACGCTGCGCGAGCAACATCGGGAGGCAGCCGACGCCTTGCAAAACAGTCAGCGCGCGGCGGACGCGCGCGGCCAGGCAGCGCGGGGCAAACAAGCGGCAGCGGCGGAAGCGGCATTCGATGCGGTCGCCCGACTGGCTGCCAACATGCAGATCGCCGCAGCGGTGCAGGATGCGCGCCCGCCAGCGCCGGACGCGCAAGATAGCGCCGCAGTCGCCGCCTACGTGCGCGCGCTGCAGGAATTGACCGAGCAATTGCGCAGCATCCTGCTCACCGAAGCGGCGCGCCGCGCCGAAGAGTTTGCCGATCTGCCCGAGTTTGCGCCCCAGCTTGCAGCAAACCTGACCCTGCCGCAGAAAATTGCGCAACGCCTGCTGGCGCGCATCGCGCATCTCGGGCCCGCGCCGGACCAGATCCAGAAAATCGCGCTGGAGCTGGAACAGACGCCGCCGGGCGAGCGTGCCGATTTGCTGGCGACCGAATTGCGCGCCCGGATCCAGGCGCATATCGAGGCGCAGCAGCGCAGTCAAGTGCAGCAAGCGACCGCACTGATCGTCGCCCAATCGCTCAAAGACCTTGGTTACCAGGTGGAAGACATCGCCGACACCTTGTTCGTCGAAGGCGGCGTCGTGCATTTCCGCCGCCAGGGCTGGGGCAACTACATGGTGCGCATGCGGGTCGACGCCAAGGCCGGCGCTGTCAATTTCAACGTGCTGCGGGCGGTGGCGCAAGGCGAAAACGAGCGCAGCGTGCTCGATCATCTGGCCGAGGACCGCTGGTGCACCGAGTTCCCGGCGCTCTTGCAGGCGTTGGCCGCGCGCGGCGTCCACATCGAGGTAACGCGCCATTTGCAGGCCGGGGAATTGCCGGTGCAACTGGTCGATGCCGGCAAGCTGCCGCGCTTTGCCGACGAAGAGGACGGGCGTCAAACCGCCCAAACGCAAGCGATGAAGTTATCCTAGGATGATCGTGACAGAAATCAAAACCCGCTGGCTGCTCGATCTGGAGCGACTGCTGCCGATCCGCTCGCAGTTTGCCGTCTCCGGCAGCATCCGCGACAATTTCATTGCCGCGCCGGCCTCCGGCCCCGCCTTGGTGCCGTTGCTGCGCGCGCTGTGGGAAACCCTGAAGCAGCGCGATTATCGGCTATGCCTGGTGTACGACCCGGCCGATGGCTTGCGCGTCTACCCGGACGAGCCGGCGCAGCGCGAATTGGCGACGCGCCTGTTCGATCTGAAGCTGGTCAACGGCAGCCAGGTCATGAGCCTGGAGACCTTGGCCGGCGTGATGAAAAAGCTGGTTGCCGAGCGCGAGGCGCGTTGCGCGCTGGTATTGGATTTCGCTTCGCGCCTGACGCGCCAGGCCGAGCACTTGAGCGAGGCCGAACATCGCTTCTTCGTGGCCGCCGAAAAATTGTCGCTCAATGCCGCGCCGGTGGTGCCGCGCGAAGGCGGCGGCGCGCCGCAATACAATCCGATTCTATGGCTGGTCAACCGCGCGCAGGATTTGCCGTCGTGGTTCACGCTCGATAGCGAGCGTGTGGCCAGCCTGATTATCGGCAAGCCGGATTTCGAGATGCGGCAAGCCGCCGCGAGCTTGCTGGCCCCTTTGTTCGCCGGCTATGCGGGCGCTGCCGAAGCCGTGCGCAGCCGCTTCGTCAAGAGTTTCGCCGAAGGCTGCGAAGGCATGCCGCTTACCGCGCTGTCGGACATCACCGAACTGGCCGACCGCCAGGGTCTCGGCATCCCGGATATCGACGATGCAGTGCGCTGCTACAAGGTCGGCGCGCTGGACAATCCGTGGCGCAAGGATTATCTGCGCGAAAAAATCCGCGATGCGCATTCCTTCATCGACGAGCGCGTCAAGGGCCAGCATCCGGCTGTCGTGAAGACGCTCGACATTTTGAAGCGCTCGGTGATGGGCTTGACCGGCGCGCAGGCGCGTTCGGGCGGCAGCCGCCCGCGCGGCGTGTTGTTCTTCGCCGGGCCAACCGGGGTCGGCAAGACCGAGTTGGCGAAGACACTGACGCAATTGATTTTCGGCGACGAGCGCGCCTACCTGCGCTTCGACATGAGCGAATTTGCCGAAGAACATACCAGCGCCAGGTTGCTCGGCGCGCCGCCCGGCTATATCGGCTTCGACGCCGGCGGCGAGTTGACCAACGCGGTGCGCGAGAAGCCGTTTTCGGTGGTGCTGTTCGACGAAATCGAAAAGGCGCATCCGCGCATCCTCGACAAATTTTTGCAAATCCTGGAAGACGGGCGGCTGACCGATGGGCGCGGCGACACCGCCTATTTTTCCGAAACCATTTTGGTGTTCACCTCCAACCTCGGCATCTACGTCGAAGACGCGCAGGGCGAGCGCGTGCAAAACGTGCAGCCCGGCGACCCGTACGAGAAGGTGGAATCGAAGGTGCGCGAAGCGATCGGCAACTACTTCAAATTCAAGCTGTCGCGGCCCGAGTTGTTGAACCGCATCGGCGACAACATCGTGGTGTTCAATTTCATCACTGCCGATGTCGCGCAGCGCATTTTCGACGGCATGCTGCGCAATATCGCGCGCCGGCTGCACGAAGAGTTCAAGATCCAACTGGCGATGGCGCCGGAAATCCGCACGCTGCTGCTGGATCGTTGCACTGCCGATTTGAGCAACGGCGGGCGCGGGATCGGCAATCGGCTGGAGTCGGTCTTCATCAATCCGCTGTCGCGCGCATTGTTTGAAGTCGACCTGGAAGGCAAGCAAAAAGTGGCGGTCACCGGCTTGGCCGAAGTCGACAAGGTCGTCACGCTGACCCTGGCGCTGGCATGAAGATCGCCGTCAACAAGGCGCATTTTCCGGTCACCGTGCTGGGGCCGGGACGGCGCATCGGCATTTGGCTGCAAGGGTGCGGCATCGGCTGCAAGGGCTGCGTGTCGCAAGACACCTGGGCGCGCGATGCGGGGCGCGAAATGACGGTGGCGCAATTGCTGATCTGGTGCCGCGAAGTCGGCGGCGGCGCGTTGGATGGCGTCACGATCTCGGGCGGCGAGCCGTTCGACCAGCCGCAGGCGCTGGCCGCGTTGCTGGACGGCCTGATACGCTGGCGTGCCGACAGCGCCGCCGATTTCGATATCCTCTGCTATAGCGGCTATCCGCTTGCGCGGCTGCAAAAAGCGCATGAAAAATTGCTGCGCAAGCTCGATGCGTTGATACCGGAACCGTATATCGACAACCAGCCGCTCACCCATCTATGGCGCGGTTCGGCCAACCAGCCGCTGCTGCCGCTGTCGGTGCGCGGGCGCGACCGTTATGCGGCGTTCGTCGCTGCCGTCGCCGACCCTGCGGCCAAGCGCATGCAGGCGGCGGTGGACGGCGAGCGCATCTGGTACGTTGGCATTCCCGCACGCGGCGACATGGCGGCGCTGGAACAGTCGTGCGCGCAACGCGGCGTGGCATTCGATACCGTCAGTTGGAGGCCATAGGTGACGCCGGATTACGTGCGCGTTTGCCCCAGCTGCGATGCCGAAAATGCGCCCGAGGTGATGCGCTGCGCATGCGGCGCATTGCTGGCAGGCGTCGACCTGGTCGACCGGCACGTTGCGCAAACGACGCCCGCAACGCCCACCGCGCCCGCCGCCGCAAGCGCTGTGCCGAAGGCCGACGCGCAGGGCAGCATCGTCTGCCCGCACGAGGATTGTGCGCAAGAAAATCCCGCCGGCAGCAGCACCTGTTTGTATTGCAATCGCCCGCTGACGGAGCAGGGGACGGCGAGCGCGCCGGAACTGTTGCAAGGCTTGCTCAGTTTGCCCAGCCGGCTCAGGGATCGCTATCGCATCCTCAAACCGTTGCCGACGCAGGGATCGGAAGCGGAACTGCTGCTGGTCGAGGAGCACGGCGGCGGCCCCACGCGCGTGGCGAAAATCTATCGGCACGGCATCGCGCCCCGGCCCGACGTGCAACAACGCATCGCGCGCATCGACCCGGCGCATCGGGTCGAGGTGCTGGAGTCCGGCATCTCGGACGGCTATGCGTTCGAGCTGATGGAGTATTGCGTGCACGGCTCGCTGCGCGAACACCTGCGCTTCGGGCCGATCAGCGAAGAATTGCTGCTGCCGCTGGTGCGCGAATTGGCGATTGCGATTGCCTGCCTGCACGAGGCCGGTTTGCTGCACCGCGACTTGAAGCCGGAAAACATCCTGGTGCGCACCATCGACCCGCTCGACCTGATCCTGACCGACTTCGGCGCGTCGTCCGTGCTGGACGCCACGCAACGCTTTACCGGCATGGCGCGCACGCTGCCGTATGCATCGCCGGAAAGCCTGTCCGGCGTGATCGACGGCAAGGCCGACTATTGGTCGCTGGGGATGATTATTCTCGAAGCGATACAGGGCAAGCATCCATTTACCGGCTTGTCAGAAGCGGTGATTTTGCATCATTTGACGACCCGTAACATCGACCTTGCCGGCGTCGCCGACCGCAAGTTCCGCAAGTTGCTGCGCGGCCTGCTGCTGCGCGATCCCAAAGAGCGCTGGGGCAGCGGCGAATTGGCGCGCTGGCTGGCCGACGACTTGAGTTTGCCGGAGCCGGTCGAGCAGGGCGTCGCGGTCGAATTCAAGGAGCCGTATCACGTCGGCCAGGAAGTCTGCAACAGCGCAGAGCAACTGGCGGTGGCCCTGGCCAGGAATTGGCGCGACGGCGTCACCGATATCAGCAACGGCCAGTTGTTGGCGTGGTTTCGCGATGTGCAAAAGAACCAGAACGCGGTGCGCGTGCTGCTGGAGCTGCGCTATGAAAAGCAGATTTCGGTCGACGTGCAATTGCTCAAATTTATCGTGCATCTGGCGCCCGGCCTGCCGCCGGTGTGGCGCGGCGAATCGATCGAATTGCCGACCATTCTGGCGCGCGCCGGCCAAGCCTTGAAGGGCGACGAGGCGGCTGCGCGCTGGCTGGACAAGCTCTACCAATACCGGGTGCTGGAAGTCTATGCGGCGGCCGGCAATCAGGAAGCCGCCGACATCGTGCAAAAGTGGAACCGCGCCTGCGACCAGTTCGCCGACGCCTGGCAAGCCGGGCAGGCGCTAATCAAGGCCAAGGCGCCGGCATTGCGCGCCGACGAAGTGGTCAATTACGACCGACTGCTATATGGCAGCGACGACTCGGCGCCGCCGCCGCCAACCAGCATGCATGCGCAATTGCTGGCGATGGCCTACGATGCGCAATGGGGTCAGCGCTTGCGCCAACGGCTGGGCGCGGAAATCCTGGGACTGACGGCGCATTGCCCGTGGCTGGCCGAACTGGGCGATCCGCAAACGATGGACGCGGCGCAATTGCTGGTGCTGGAAGCGCTGTTGCCGGAAGCCAGAAAGGCCGTCGAGCGCCACATCGAGCGCGGCGAAAGGCGGCGCGAGTCCGACCTCGACGAACTTAAGGAAGCCAAGCAAGAAGTGGCGGCAACGATCTCGTCGATACGCAAGCTGGCCCGGCGCAACATGCTGCGGCAGAGCGCCGCCGACGAGTTGCGCGCGGAGTTGGAGCGCTACTTCGAATTGCTGGCAACGATCAAGGCATCCGGGCGGAGCGACCCGGACTGGCTGGCGCTGAAAAAGACCGCATTGCGCGCCGAGGCCGGAGCCATGCAGATGCGGCAATTGGTCGACCGGCTGGCCGAACGCCGCGCCGTCAATGCCGGCTGGCTGGGCAGCGCGGTCCTGGGCTTCGCATCGCTGCTGATAATCTTCCTGCCGCTGCTGTTCAGGAATCCGCTCTCCTACCTGGTCTTTGTCGCGTGTGGCGCGATTTTCGCGTGGAGGATGCTGGCGACCCATTTAATAGTGCGACGAATCGGGAATATGGCCGAGCGCTTGATGCTCTGAGGTGGCCGGGATCCAGACTCTATGTCATCTATTTGACATTTTTTCGGTATACACTTGGCGTTCGCCTTTCTCGCCTTCTATCGTCCTCGTTCATCACCTTTCAGCTCCTATCTCTCCATGACAACATTCCACCTCAAACAAGCCGGCGCATTGCTCTGCGGACTTGCCGGTCTCGCGCTTACTGTCGGGGCCAGTGCCGCCGGTTCGCATGCAGTGACCGACAAGCAATTGCAGAAGATTCAGCACGTGCTTGTCATTTATGGCGAGAACCGCAGCTTCGATAACCTGTATGGCCTGTTTCCCGGCGCCAATGGCATCGCCGATGCCAAGCTGGGCGTCGTGCAAGTCGATAACGACGGCACGCCGCTGGCGCGCTTGCCCGACGTTTGGACCGGCAAGCCGCCGGTGGCGGACCCGAGTTATCCACGGCTGCCGAATCAGCCTTTCCGCCTGGACGATGCGCAGGTGCATAAGCCGTTTACCGTCGAAACCAGCGACCTGGTGCATCGCTTCTATCAAAACCAGGAACAGATCGACGGCGGCAAGATGGACAAGTATGTGGCCGTGTCCGACGCGGGCGCGTTGACGATGGGCTACTACGACGGCTCGGCCATGAAGTTGTGGAACATCGCGCGCCAATACACGTTGGCGGACAATTTTTTCATGGGCGCGTTCGGCGGCTCTTTCCTGAACCACATGTGGCTGGCTTGCGCCTGCACGCCGGTGTTCCCGAATGCGCCGGCCTCGAAGGTGGCGGCGCTGGGTGGCGACAACAAGCTGGCGCGCAAGCCGACTTCACCGGCTAGCGCGCTGGACGGCCCGCCGCAATTTGTGCTGGACGGCGCGGTGACGCCGGACGGTTACGGTGTCAATACGCTGCAGTCGTCGTACGAGCCGTCGGGCATTCCGCCTGCTGCAGGTGGCGACAATCGCTTGGCCGACGTCGCCAAGTACCCGCTGCCGCCGCAGACCGAGAAAACCATCGGCGACGCGTTGAGCGACAAGAAGGTCAGTTGGGCCTGGTACGCGGGCGGCTGGAACAAGGCGCTGCAGGACGGCATGCAGGCGCCCGACGCAAAACGCGCGGTGATCTATAACGAAGAGGGCGCCGACGGCATCAACTTCCAGCCGCATCATCAGCCGTTCAATTACTTTTTGCGCTACGCTCCCGGCACGCCCGACCGCGCTGCGCATCTGAAAGACGGCGCGGACTTGATGGCCGCCATCAAGCAAGGCAAGCTGCCCGCCGTGGCGTTTTACAAGCCGGAAGGCAAGTTGAATCAGCATCCCGGCTACGCCGACGTGGCTGCCGGCGACGAACATATCGCCAACCTGATCGCGCAGATTCAACGCAGCCCGTTGTGGAAAAATACGCTGATCGTCGTCACCTATGACGAGAACGGCGGTTTCTGGGATCATGTGGCCCCGCCCAAGGGCGACCGCTGGGGGCCGAGCAATCGGATTCCGACCCTGATCGTGTCGCCGTATGCGAAAAAAGGCTACGTCGATCATACCGCGTACGACACCACGTCGATCCTGAAATTCATCACGCGCCGTTTCGGTCTGGAGCCGCTGCCGGGTCTGCGTCCGGCGATGGGCGACTTGACCGGGGCCTTGCAGTTTTAAGTTTTGCAGCGAGCAAGAATACGCTCTGACTGACGCGACGGAAAATGTCGGATCGATAAAGCTTGCTCGCAAAATTTGCGCTTTGCATGCGGACCTTATGAAATTGGTATCGCTATTGGACAACTTTTGTGATGGAATACGGCATCTTTTTTAACCCGCCGATCGGGCGACCATGCACCGTACCATTTTCGACACGCCCATCCTCAATAAAATCCTCACCGCATTAGCGAAACGCATTCTGAAATTAAAAGGTTGGAAAATAGAGGGCAGTCTGCCGTCCAGCGGTTTCAAGAGTGTGTTGATCGCCGCGCCGCATACCAGCAATTGGGATTTGCCGTACACGCTGATGGTGGCGTTTGCGCTCAAGCTCAACGTCTACTGGATGGGCAAGGAACAGATATTTCGACCGCCCCTGCGCGGCCTGATGCGCTGGCTGGGCGGCATTCCCGTGTGCCGGGATAAATCGACCAACCTGGTGGCGTCGGCGGCTGCGGCCATCAAAGCCGCCAGCGGCCCGCTGCAACTGGTGATTTCTCCGGAAGGCACGCGCAGCAAATCGCGCGACTGGAAGACCGGTTTCTATTACATCGCGCTGGGCGCGCAAGTGCCCATCGTGCTGGCCTATCTCGACTACGAAAAGAAAATCGGCGGACTGGGGCCGGTGTTCGATCCGACCGGCGATATCGCTGCCGACATCGCCGCAATCAAGGCTTTTTATTCTCAGTTCAAGGGCCGGAACGCGACCCAGTTTATCGCCGGATAGGGATTAAGTTCTAAGCCTCACCCAGCCGCCGCATGGCCACATGGTGGCGCTCTTCCTCCTGCGCAGTCTCGGTCATGCTCTGGCGCACGAACACGATGTGTGCGCGCGCCGCGTTGGCGGCGGCGTCCGGTTTATGTTCGCGGATAGCCTGCCAGATTGCGCGGTGTTGCGATTGCAATTGATCCCAACGCTGCGGATGCGCATGCAGATGGTCGAGGTTGCGCGACACATGGCCGTGGATGACGCGCATCAGGCTGGCTGTCAGATGGCCGATCAACACATTGTGCGCGGCTTCCGCAATCGCCTGGTGAAAAGCCACATCGGTGTCGATGCTGCCGGACAAGTCCTTGCCCTCGTAGACTTTGTCTAGCGCGGCGAAGGCTGCGTCGAGGCGTTCGATATCGGCGCTGGTGGCGCGCTCTGCCGCCAGATAGGCAGCTTGCCCTTCCAGCATCTGGCGAAATTCCAACAGGTCGCTCTGCAGCGCCGGATGTCCATTCAGCATCTGCTGCCAGGGATCGGCGAAATGCGCTTCCAATTGATCGGTCACGTGGGTGCCGCCGCCGTGCCGCGTGGTCAGCAAGCCCTTGGCTGCCAGTTTCTGGATCGCTTCCCGCAACGACGGGCGCGAAATGCCCAATTCGAGCGCCAGACTGCGCTCGGAGGGGAGGCGATCTCCGGGTTTCAGCGAGCCTTCCAGGATGCGTTTCTCAAGTTCGGCGACCGCCGAGTCGGATAGTCGGGGCACGCTTAGGCGTTGCATCATCGTTATTTCCAGTGGTATGACCAGTTTCATATTATTTTCCCGACACTGATCTGTCAATACAAAGTTCCCTCGAAAATGATTGACATGGCGATTTTTACTGGTTATATTTCTGGCTAATTGGTATTACCACTTTACCGCAAGTAAGCGCAGTTAAAATAACAGAGGAGACCGCAATGAGTCACAGCACTCATGGCATGCAAGATGTCCGCATCTATCCGCCTAAGCCGAGCGATGTCTATCTGTTCGCCACTTGCCTGATCGACCAGTTCGCGCCGGAAGCCGGGCTCGATACGGTGCGCTTGCTGGAGCGCGAGGGGATCGCCGTCCACTTTCCGCAAGAGCAGACCTGCTGCGGCCAGCCGGCCTATACCAGCGGCTATCCCGAGCAGGCGCGCGCAGTAGCGCGGCAGCAACTCGATTTATTCCCGCAAAATTGGCCGGTAGTGGTGCCGTCCGGCTCGTGCGCGGCGATGATGCGTCATCACTACCCGAAATTGTTTGCCGACGATCCGGTATTGCTGGCCAAGGCGAGCGCACTCTCCGAACGCATCTTCGAGCTGACTGAATTCCTGGTGCATGTGGTCGGCTTCAAGCATGACGACCAGGGCGCTCCCTGCAACATCGCCTTGCACACTTCCTGCCATGCGCGACGCGAGATGGGGGCGCACGAAACCAGCAGCGCGCTGCTGCATGGGCTGGAGCATGTCAATTTGAAGCAGCAAGCGCGCAGCGAAGAGTGTTGCGGCTTCGGCGGCACGTTTTCGATCCGCTATCCCGATATTTCCGCCGCCATCGTCAGCGACAAGGTCGAAAGCCTGTGCGCCACCGGCGCCGAGCGCGTGATCAGCGCCGATTGCGGCTGCCTGTTCAATATAACTGGCCGCGCCGCCAAGCTCGATGAAATTGCCGGTCGCAGCGAACCGACGCTGCCGGGCGAGCACATCGCCAGCTTCCTATGGCGCCGCACCGCCGCCGGTGGAGAAAAATCGTGAACGCCCGCGACCGCATCCTGGGGCGTTTGCGCGCCGCGCCATCGACCGGCGAGCCAACCTTGCCGGATGTCGCCGGCTGGTTCGGCGCGCGCCAACGCAACGAAGACCGCGCGCAGCGCATCGCCCGCTTGCGCGCCGCACTGGAAGGAGCGCATGCGGAAGTGCACGACACCAACGACGCCGATTGGCCGGCATTGCTATTGGACATTGCGCGCGCCAAAGGCGTGAATACATTGTTGATCGGCAGCGGCGGCGCGCATGCCGATAAGCTGGCGGCGCAAGCGACGATAGACGTGACCCTGGTGCGCTATACCGAAACCATCGATTCCTGGCGCGACCGCCTGTTCGACCAGATCGACGCCGGCTTCACGGCAGCGCGCAGCGCCATCGCCGAAACCGGCAGCCTGATCCTGTGGCCGGATGCCGGCGAGCCGCGCCTGCTGTCGCTGGTGCCGCCAGTGCATTTCGTCTTGCTCGACAGCGCCGATATTCACGCCGATTTGCACTCGGCGATGGTGGCGGAGGATTGGAAGAGCGGACTGCCGACCAACGCACTGCTGATTTCCGGGCCGTCGAAAACTGCCGACATTCAGCAAACGCTGGCGTATGGCGCGCACGGGCCGCGCGAATTGGTCGTATTGCTCAAGCATACTGAACGGGAGTCCGCATGAGTCAGCCTGCGCATTTCCACCCGAGCGGCAGCTTCAAGGAACGCAGCACTGCCGCGGTCGGCGATTCTGCGCAGCGCAAGAATTTTCGCGGTGCAATGGACTTCCTGCAAGCCAAGCGCAGCGCGCAATTTCCCGATGGCGAAGAATTGGCCGGCTTGCGCGCGCTGGGCGAAGCGATCCGCAAATACAGCCTGGCGCGCCTGCCGCAATTGCTGGAGCGGTTGGAGCGCAATCTCATCGCCAACGGCATCCGCGTGCATTGGGCCGACAACGCCGGCGAGGCCAATGCCATTGCGCTGCAGATCGCCCGCCAAGCGAACGCGCGCCGCATCGTCAAGGGCAAATCGATGGTCAGCGAAGAGATCGGCTTCAACCATGCGATGCAGGATGCCGGCATCGAGGCGCTGGAATCCGACATGGGCGAATACATCGTGCAACTGGCTGGCGAAGGGCCTTCGCACATCATCATGCCGGCGATCCACAAGACCAAGCAGCATATCGCCAAGCTGTTCGACGAAAATATTCCCGGCGTCGGTTACACCGAAGATGTCGATTCGCTCATAGCCATCGGGCGTCAGGTGTTGCGCCGCAAGTTTGCCGAAGCCGACATCGGCCTGTCCGGCGTCAACTTCGCGGTCGCCGAAACCGGCACGCTGTGCCTGGTCGAAAACGAAGGCAATGGCCGCATGTGCACAACCGTGCCGCGCATCCATATCGCCGTCACCGGCATCGAAAAAGTGGTGGAAAAGCTGGAACATGTGCCGCCGCTGTTCAGCCTGTTGACGCGCTCGGCCACCGGACAGGCGGTCACCACCTACCTGAACCTCATCAGCAGCCCGCGCAAGGCAGGGGAGAAGGATGGCCCCGAAGAAGTGCACCTGATCCTGGTCGACAATGGCCGCAGCCAGGCGTATGCCGACGCGCAATTGCGCGCCACGCTGCAATGCATCCGCTGCGGCGCTTGCATGAATCATTGCCCGGTGTATGCGCGCGTCGGCGGCCACGCCTACGGCACCACCTATCCGGGGCCGATCGGCGCAATCGTTTCGCCGCATATGCTGGGCCTGGAAGCGACTTATCCGCTGGCGTTTGCGTCGACCTTGTGCGGCGCTTGCGTCGAAGTGTGCCCGGTCAAGATCCCGATCACCGATATCCTGATCCGCCTGCGCAACGAGGCGCAAGCAAGGCCCGGCAGCAAGGATGCGTCGCTGCGCGGCAGCAGCGCCGGCCGCAGCGCCTTGGGCAGCGCAATCTGGAGCGCGTGGTCGCTGGTCTACAGCCGCTTGCGCCTCTATCGTTTGACCTCATGGTTCCTCAGTCGCGGGCGGGCGCTGTCGCCCATCGAGCAAGGGCCGTGGACGCGCAGCCGCACACCGTTGAAACCGGCGCCGCAGCGCCTGCGCGACCTGCTGCGCCAAACGGAACCATGAACCCGCATGCAACGCAGCCGAGCGCCGCGATTGCGGCGCAGGCAATGCGTTGGTAAAGATCGTTTGCCTGGCTGGCCAGATAATTCAGTCGCGCGGATTTCACGGGAATCTGCTAGGCTACGAGAAATTCTAAAATCCCGGAACCGTATCGTTCCCATTCCACTAGGAGGACACCCACCATGCAGAGCTGGCAGCAAAATTATGACCCCTTGGGTAATCTATGGTTGTCGTCGCTGGTCGCTGCGATACCCATTCTCTTCTTCTTTTTGGCGCTCGCCGTATTTCGGCTGAAGGGGCATATCGCAGGCACCGTCACGGTGATCCTGGCGTTGCTGGTGTCGGTCTTCTTCTATCACATGCCGGCGCAAATGGCCTTTGCCTCGGCGGCCTATGGGTTTCTGTACGGATTGTGGCCGATTGCCTGGATCATCGTCACGGCGGTGTTCCTGTATAAAATCACGGTCAAGACCGGGCAATTCGAAATCATCCGTTCGTCGGTGGTGTCGCTGACCGAAGACCAGCGCCTGCAAATGCTGCTGGTCGGCTTCGCGTTCGGCGCTTTCCTCGAAGGCGCGGCCGGTTTCGGCGCGCCGGTGGCGATCACGGCAGCCTTGCTGGTTGGACTCGGCTTCAATCCGCTGTACGCTGCGGGCCTGTGCCTGATTACCAATACCGCGCCGGTGGCATTCGGCGCGATGGGCATTCCGATCACGGTGGCCGGACAAGTGACAAGTATGGACGCCTTCAAGATCGGCGCGATGGCCGGACGCCAGTTGCCGCTGCTTTCGATCATCATTCCATTGTGGGTCATCATCGTCATGGACGGCTGGCGCGGCGTGCGCGAGACCTGGCCCGCGATCATAGTGACCGGGGTCACCTTTGCGGTCACCCAGTTTTTCACGTCCAATTTCATCGGCCCGGAACTGCCGGACATCACCTCGGCACTGGTCAGCCTGGTTTCGCTGGCAGTGTTCCTGAAATTCTGGAAACCCAAGCGCATCTTCCGCTTCCCCGGTCAGGAAATCACGATCAAGGGCGAACAGCATTCGATGGGGACGATTATCAAGGCGTGGTCACCCTTCCTCATCCTGACGGTATTCGTAACGATCTGGTCGCTCAAGCCGTTCAAGGCATTGTTTGCCAAAGGCGCATCGCTGGCCTGGACCGTCATCAACGTGCCGGTGCCGATGCTCGACAAACTGGTCATCAAGATGCCGCCCATCGTCAAGGCCGCCAAGGCCTACGAAGCGGTGTATTCCTTCAACTGGCTTTCAGCCACCGGCACTTCGATCCTGCTGGCGGCCTTCGTCACGATACTCTTGTTGCGCATGAAGCCGGCGGACGCGGTCAAGGCTTTCGGCGAGACCTTCAAGGAACTGGCGCGCCCGATCTATTCGATCGGCATGGTGCTGGCCTTCGCCTTCGTCGCCAACTACTCGGGACTGTCGTCGACGCTGGCATTGCTGTTGGCCGGAACCGGCGCTGCCTTCCCGTTCTTTTCACCGCTGCTGGGCTGGCTGGGCGTGTTCCTGACCGGATCGGACACTTCGTCGAACGCCTTGTTCTGCAACCTGCAAGCCACCACCGCGCATCAGATCGGTGTGTCGGACACGTTGCTGGTGGCTGCCAATACCACTGGCGGCGTCACCGGCAAGATGATTTCGCCGCAATCGATCGCCGTCGCCTGCGCGGCGGTCGGCCTGGTCGGGCGCGAATCGGACTTGTTCCGCTTTACCGTCAAGCATAGTCTGATGCTGGTCGCGCTGGTTGGCCTGATTACACTGGTGCAAGCCTATGCATTGCCCTGGATGATACCCTGATCGAAGGCATGGCCTCGGCGGTCGTGGAAAACGGCGGCGGCACGCAGGGCACCCTGAAGTGCCCTCTAAAAATCGCAGAAAATGGCCGGAAATTGGATCACGCCGCGAATTTTTAGAGGGGCCACTCTAGATGCCCCCTCCCTCTTTTGTGTGCAAAACAGGGGTGAAAAACGACGAATTGCTTGACGGAATCGCGCGGAAAAAACATAATCCGGTCAATCGCGAAATCCAGTTGTGTCGAAAAATTCGATTGGTGGATCAATTTTTAAGCAAAAGAACAACTCTAAAAATTGCCAAAAATGCACAATAGCGAGTCGAAGCGCGGACACGTACGCACGTACGTTGAGCACCGCAGACTCGGGCTTGCTCGTTTTGGCAATTTTTAGAGCTGCCGGATAGTGTATTCGGGCCGGGTTTCGCTGAACCACATTGAGAACCATTTGCCTTGGAGGCAACAGTGCAAAAGCGAAATACGTTCGGTCTGTTATGCTGTCTGGTTGCGTTGTGCTTTAGCGGGAACGCCAGCGCGCAATTGCCGCCGATCAAGATCGGCATTATCGGCCCCGTGACCGGGAAAGTGTCGGAGGACATGGGGCAGAGTATCGTCGGCGGCGCCAGGACATTTGCTGCCGACATCAACCAGATGGGCGGGATTTTGGGACGCCAGGTTGAACTGGTCGTGCGCGACGACCAGGCCAAGTCCGAAGTCGGCGTCGCATTCGCCAAAGAACTGATCGCGCAGGAAAAAGTCGTGGCAGCGGTCGGTTTCGGCAATACCGGCGTGGCGTTGCCGTCGGCCAAAGTTTTCCAGGAAGCGAAAATTCCCTTGATCGTCTCCGGCGCCACCGGCGTCGCGGTCACCAAGAGCTTTTTGCCGCCCGCCTATCCGGCCAGCTATATTTTCCGCACTTCGGCGAACGACGAATTGCAGCCTATCGTCATCCTCAACGATGTGATCGACCGGCGCAAGATCGATAAGATTGCAGTCTTGCATGACGACAGTCCGTATGGGCAGTTCGGCAATCAAAACATGATCGCCGAACTGGAGCGGCGCAAAATCAAGCCGCTTATGGACGAAGTCTTCAAGGTCGGCGACCTGGACTTGAGCGCGCTGCTCAGGCGCGTGCGCGACAGCGGCGCCCAGGCAATCGTGATTTATTGCCTCGGCCCCGACGCTGCCACGATCGCGAAAGAGGCCTACAAGCAGCAATTGAAATTGCCGATTGTCGGCCCCTGGGGCATGTCTCAGCAATCGTTCGTCGACAATGCCGGCAAAGCCGCCGAAGGTGCGCGCATGGCAGTGACATTCATCGAAAACGACCTGAGTTCGGTCAGCAATGAGTTTTCGCTGACCTACCGCAAAGTCAACAAGACAAATCATATACCGTCGGCAGTTGCCGCCGCCCAGACCTACGACGCGCTGCGCCTGTTGGCGCTAGCCATGATACAAGCGAATTCGACCGAAGGGCCGAAAGTCCAGGAAGCGCTGGAAAACCTGCAGCAGCACACCACCACCACCGTCGTCACGCGCTATTACAAACCGTTCTCGCCGACCAACCACGAAGCAATTACGCTCAACATGGTCGTCATGGGCGAAATCCGCAATGGAAAAGTGGTGTACGCGTACAAGGAAGACGCCAATAGCGGGTCGATTGCGCGGACCAAGCAGGGCAAGTAAAGAGCGACCCGTCGAGATTTCGACTTGAACATGCGGCCGGGAATCGATTCCCGGCCTGCAAACGCTTCTCTCTCCGCGATTCAGTTCCAGAACTAAGACCCGCCCGCGCACGACCGCTGCGCGGCTCAAATAAATGCCATCCGCCGCTTCCACGCGCAGGCGCGGATGTTGTCTGCAGCTCACAATTGCTTACACCTGAAACAAATTCCCGGTAATCGTGTTCGTTCGCTGCGCCGTTATGGAACCATCTGGTGCAAATTTCGACGCCTGCCGGGACGCTTCAAGGTCGGCGACCTGACTTCGGTGAATTTGCACTTTCGACGATTTTCCTGGGATTAACGTGTTTTTCGATCTGAGAGGCTTGCCAATATCATGAAAACTTCATTGCTGATTCCCGCAGCGCTCGTTGCGCTCGCATTGACAGGTTGCGTTGTGGTTCCGGCGCGCCCGGTCTATGCCACGCAGCCGGTCTATGTCGCGCCGCCCGGCGTGGTCTATGTGGCGCCAACCTATGCAATCCCTGGCCCCGGCTATAGGTGGGCTTACCACGAACACTACGGATGGGGATGGCATCACCCGCAATACGGCTGGCATCGCGGCTGGAGGTGAGCCAAGCCCTTGCATGCACTTGTGGGCAATGATCAAGGTGAAGCGGGAGGTGCAGCATTTTATTCCTTACTGCCAAAATGACGCGCTAAATATTGAGCTTATTAAATACCGCCGCAGGAATATGCCTGACCACCCACATAATCAATTGCCACTTCCCCGGCGCGTAGACGACCGCGCGCCCGCGTTCGACCGCATCCACTATTTTGCCGGCGACCTCTTCGACTGGCGCCAGTTTCGCGCCTTGCGCCTTTAGATGCGCGGTCATCGGCGTGTCGGTCGGCCCTGGTTTAATCAGCACGATCTTGACGCCGCTGCCGGCGAAACGATGTTGCATGCCTTGCAGGTAGCGCGCGACCATGCCCTTGGCCGCGCCATAGACATAGTTGGATTTGCGCCCGCGGTCGCCGGCGACCGAGCCGATCACTGCCACAGTCCCCTTGTCCGCTTTGGCCATGTGCTTGGCAAAGGCTTCTGCCCACAGCACCGGCGAGATGCCGTTGACTTCCAGTGCCGCGCTGCAGGCGAGCAGATCGGTTTCGCAGTCCTGCTGCGCCGGCAGCGAGCCATGCGCGATCAAGACGATGTCGACCGCGCCCTGCGCGACGATGGCATCGACCGTCGCCTGGATCGCCGCCGGATCGATGAATTCCGCCGGCGCCACGCGCACGGTCGATTGCGGGCTTCTGACGCGCAAATCGTCCGCTGCCCGCTGCATGCGCGCGGCATCGCGCCCGACCAGGGTCAGATCGATTGCCTGCTTTTCCACCCAGCGTCTGGCGCAGTGTTCGGCGATGGCCGACGTGGCTCCAACGATGACGATTCTCTTTTCCATGTATTCTGGATTCCTCAGCTTCCCATCAATCGGCGCGACATTTCCGAACTGATGCCCGGATCGCGATATGTCAAAAATTCGGCCAGGCGCGGGTATCCGCTCTCGAACAGGTCGCGCGGCATGCGGGCATCCTTGGCCGGGTAGATCCGCCCGCCGGCCTCGCGCACGATGGCGTCGAGCCGCGCGAACAATTGCAGCGTGCGCGACCCTTTATTGGGAAAATCCAGCGCCAGGGTCACGCCCGGTTGCGGAAAGCTTAACATCCCGAGCGGCTGGCGATTGCCGAAGGTTTTCAAAACGGCCAAGAAAGAGCCTTCGCCCGAGCGCGCGATCTGCGCCAGCATGGCCGCTACGGCGTCCGCGCCCGCCTGTCGCGGCACCACGCTTTGGTATTGGTAGAAGCCGCGCGGGCCGTACATGCGGTTCCATTCCAGCAGCGCGTCCAGCGGGTAGAGAAATTTCTCGTAATGCTCGAGCGCGCGCCCGGCGCGCCATTTTTTGAGATGGTAGTAAGCCATGTTGAACGAGCGCAGCGAGAGCCGATTCACCAGCGAAATCGGCGCGACCGGCATGGTCGATTGGCGATAGACCGGCTCCGGGCGACCTTGCACCCGCGCAGCGTCGGCCGGGTTGCCGCGCATGAATAATCCGCGCCCGCCGACGCCGGTGACGCAGTCGATCCACGACACGGTATGTTCCCACGTTGCTTCGGACTCGTCGGCCAGGCGATAAAACTCGTCCAGATTGCGGTAGGGGATGGTCTCGGTGGCTATCCACGGGCCGGCGGTTTTGCGCAACTGGATTTCCGCCTGCTCGATGACGCCGGTCAAGCCCAGCCCGCCGACCGTCGCCGCGAACCAGTCGGGACGCAGTTGCGGGCCGCATTCGATGACCTCGCCGTCGGTGCGCAGCAGTTGCAAGCGTTGCACATGGTCGCCGAAGGAACCCTGCACATGGTGGTTCTTGCCATGCACGTCGTTGGCGATGGCGCCGCCGACGGTCACCAGCTGCGTGCCGGGCGTGACTGGAAGAGTCCAGCCGCGCGGAATCGCCAAGCGCTGGATGTCGCGCAGCAAGACCCCGGCTTCGCACACCAGCCTGCCGCTGTGCTGGTCGAATTCGATGAATCGATCCAGCCCCGCAGTGCTCCACAGCACGCCGCCTGGGTTCAGGCAGACATCGCCATAGCTGCGGCCCATTCCCAGGGCGATGCCGGGCAGTTGCCGGGCCAGCACCTGGGCGATCCGGGTGCGATCGGTCAAGCCGGCAACGTCATGCGGCGCGGCGCTCAAGCGCCCCCAGGAGGAAATCGGTCTCATAGTCGATTTTGGCCGAACGCGCCGCAATAGCCGCGAACGAGGATGTCTTGCGCTACAATGTTTGCCAATGTTGCGATCACGGCGAAAATTGCGTGCGCAATTGCGGACTTCATCATGGAACCCCTCAGCGTGGCATGAAGCTGTCGCAAAACGAGTGTGGCCGGACGCAGTTCCCAAGGCAGCGCGAGATGGTCGACTACATGCGACTGATAGCGGATGGACCCCTGGTTTCAACGACCTCACAGGAGTGTCGCAACAGCATTATGAATGATACCTTAAAAGCGCAACCCCTTCTAGCTCGTGCGGGTGGAATGATTGCCCTGATGCGTCCCAAGCAATGGGTCAAGAACGGGTTCGTATTGGCGCCGATGTTATTTGCGGGAAAATTCCTCGATGCGTCCGTGGTGGCGCATGCATTTTTCGCGACACTGTTTTTCTGCCTTGCTTCGTCGGCGACCTACATCGTCAACGACCTGCGCGATATTGAAGACGACCGGCGCCACCCGAGAAAATCCAAGAGCCGGCCCCTGGCCAGCGGCGTCGTGTCGGTTCCGCTTGCGCTGGCCATGTTGATGGCGTTGTACGGCATCTTGATTTACGCCTGGTTCGTTGCGCCCAAGGTGATGCCGGTGATATTCGCCTACATGCTATTGAACCTGGCCTACACGTTTGTGCTCAAGCATCAGCCGGTCGTCGATATCTTTACGGTCGCGATCGGTTTCGTCTTGCGCGTGTATGCCGGCGCCATGGCGCTGGCCTTGCCGATGTCGGATTGGATGTTCATCACCACCCTCTGCCTGGCGCTCTACCTGGCAGCCGTCAAACGGCGCCAGGAACTGCAACTGAACGGAACCCAGGGGCGCAAATTGCTGGAAAAATATTCGGTGTCGCTGGTGGACCGCTACGCGGAAATGTCCGCTACCGGCGCGCTGGTCTTCTACAGCATGTTCGTGATGTCGGCCAAACCGCAACTGGTCTACACGGTGCCGCTGGTGTTATTCGGCTTGTTCCGCTATTGGTACGTGGTCGAGGAATTGGACGGCGGCGAGTCGCCCACCGATGCGCTGCTGGCCGACTGGCAATTGCTGCTGACGGTCGTTTCCTGGGTGGGCGTATGCGTGTGGGCTTTATGGCCGGTGAAAGGATAGACATGGATCTCTCCTATGCGGCGACGCCATTCCTGGCCTGGCTGGTGGCCGGCGGGTTGAAGTTCCTCGTCAACAGCGTGCGCGCCAGGCAATGGGCGTTCGGATTGATCGGCTATGGCGGCTTGCCGAGCAACCATAGCGCCATCGTCAGCAGTGTGGCGACCTTGATTGCACTCAAGGAGGGGATCGGCCATCCGGCATTCGGCGTCGCGCTCGCGCTGGCCTTCATCGTCGTGCTGGACGCCAACAGCTTGCGCGGCCAGGTCGGCAAGCATGCGGTCGCGCTCAACCGCCTTGCCGCTTCCTCGGAAACGCCGCGCCTGCGCGAACGCATCGGCCACACGATTATCGAAATCGCCGCCGGCATTCTGACCGGCGCCGCCGTTGCGTTTGGGGTGAGGGCGCTGCTCGGATAGCGGGAGAACGCCCGGTCGAATCTCCCGCGCTGGTCGACTACCAGCTCGATTCCTGTTCCGGGGTCGACGAAATCTGGTGAATGGAGAGATCTGCGCCCCGGAATTCCTCCTCCTGGCCAAGACGTATTCCGATGACCGATTTCAATACGCCGTAAATCAAAAAGCCTCCGGCAAACGCAATGCCGACGCCGAGCGCGGTGCCGATCAGTTGCGAGGCAAACGAAATTCCACCCGCGCCGCCCAGCGCCTTCATCCCGAAAATGCCGGCTGCCAATCCTCCCCATGCTCCACAGAGGCCGTGCAGAGGCCACACGCCAAGCACATCGTCGATCTTCCATCTGTTTTGGGTCTGCGCAAACATCAAGACGAAGATCGCGCCGGCGATGCCCCCGGTGACCAGCGCTCCGATCGGATGCATGACGTCCGATCCGGCGCAGACTGCGACCAACCCTGCCAACGGCCCGTTATACACATACCCCGGATCGTTCTTGCCCAGCACCAGCGCGACCAGCGTGCCGCCGACCATCGCCATGAGCGAGTTGATCGCAACCAGGCCATTCATTTTTTCGAGCGATTGCGCGCTCATGACGTTGAACCCGAACCAGCCGACCGTCAAGATCCATGCGCCCAGCGCGAGAAAGGGGATCGATGAAGGCGGATGCGCAGCAACCGCGCCGTCCTTTTTATAGCGGCCAGTGCGCGCGCCGAGCAGCAGCACCGCAGGCAACGCGACCCAACCGCCCACCGCGTGAACCACGACCGATCCGGCAAAATCGTGGAACTCTGCGGAGAAAGTCGCGTTGAGCCAGTCTTGTATGCCGAATCGATGATTCCATGCAATGCCTTCAAACAGCGGGTAGACCAAACCGACCAGCACTGCGGTTGCAATCAGCTGCGGGTAAAACTTGGCGCGCTCGGCGATGCCGCCCGAGATGATTGCCGGCACTGCCGCCGCAAAGGTCAGCAGGAAAAAGAATTTGACCAGTTCGTAGCCGTTTTTGTTGGCCAGCACATCGGCTGAGCCGAAGAAGCTGACGCCATACGCAACGCTATAGCCGACAAAAAAATAAGCAATGGTCGAAATCGCGAAATCGACGAGAATTTTTACCAACGCGTTGACTTGATTCTTGCGCCTGACCGTGCCCAGCTCAAGAAAGGCGAAACCGGCGTGCATCGCTAAAATCATGATCGCCCCGAGCAAAACGAAGAGCGTATCGATGCCGTTCCTTAGTCCATCCATTTTTACAATCTCCCTAATTTAGTGCAACAAAAAAACAGAATGCACCACCTAAGCAAAAATCATTCCATTTTGGTGCAAATCATTAAGTAATTGATTTTATGTATAAAATTGAAGATATCGATAAAGGCTGTGCGCGGATGCACTTGAATAGCGCGGTCTGTCACTATATTTTGGTGCAAAGAAATAGATGGTGAGTGCCGACGTATTGGAGCGGAAGGCGTCTTAAGCGAGCGGATCGACTCTCGCGACGGCCAAGTCCGCAAGGTGCAGGTGGGGCGTCGAAATCGCCGCCGGCGTTGCGCTTGGGGGGCGCTGTTCAGATAGCGGAAGCAAGCTTGAAGGAATTTGTATTGCCGGGCAGTAAATCTATAGGCGTTGCGGATATAGGCGAACCGGACGCGAGCAACCTGTTTGCCGGCTTTTGACGCCGTGGCGCCCCGACAGGGCGCCATCGTCATGTCACTTCGCTGGCCAAAGTGCGTTAACTAGTCAATCAAGGCTTGACGAATTTGAGAACAAACTCGTCCTTGGGTTGTGCCGGTTCCGGCGTGTTTTTGTCGCGCGGATCTGCCGGGTTGCGCAAGAAATCCGCTTCGCCGGCCAATTTGAAGCCAGCCGCTTCGACCTCTTTGCGCAGGAAGGCTTCTTCGATGCGATGCAAGGTGCCGGATTCGGAAATCCCGGTACCGGGCCGGCCAGCGTGATCGGCGATGACATAGATGCCGCCGGATTTCAGCGCGGCATAGACGGCGCGGTTCATCTGGTCGCGATCCACGCCAAGATGGCCCAGGTCGTGGTAGTTGAACATCAGCGTCACCAGTTCCAGCTTGCCGGTTGCGACTTCGGGAGGCACGGGATCTTCGAATTTCCGTGTGACGGGAACGATATTGGCGACCGCCGGATTCTTTGCGCGTTCAGCCAATGCTTGCGCCGGGCTTATGCGCGCAGCAGGCGGTGGCACGGGCGCTGCGCCGGCAGTGGGAGAGGCGTTTCCTTCCGGCGCTGCGGGCGGTTTGGGAGCGTTGTTGGGGTCGCGCGGCGCGTTTTGACCGTAGACACGGCCGTTTGGCCCAACTGCGCGGGCCAGCAATTCGGTCGTGTAGCCCCGGCTGGCACTCAAGTCCAATGCAACCATCCCCGGCCGCACGCCGATGAAGGCCAGCATTTGATCGGGTTTGCGACGGGCGTCGATGGCGCGGTCGGCGTCGCTGCGATCCGGGCTGGCGATAATCTCGGCGATGCGTTCCTTGCTCAAAACATTCGCATCCGTCGCATGCGTATCGCCGAGGTTGGCGCACGCAGTCAAGCCCGACGCCAGCAATACCCCTAACGCGACAGCACAATGTTTATGCAGATATTTCCGACACGCTATTAACTTGTTCATCGCGGCGCTTTCTTGTCAATGAAAAAGGCGAGTATAGCGCATCGCCGACTGCTGCAAATGTCGCGCCGATACGCTGCTGTCTATAGACGGCGACGAGGCTTCGCTGCTGACGCAATTCACCATCGTTGACGTTCCACTCGAGGACGCGATGATTGAGTTTGCTGAACTGTTCTAGCAAGTTCGCAAATCGATCAAGATCCGAGGGAAATGCCTCTATGGAGAATTCTGCAACTTCACGATGCGTGGCTCGTGATTGTTGGAAAAGCACAGCTTGATTGCACAGCGACATTGACAATTGCCAACATGGCGGTGCAAACAAATCTTTTCATGGATCTAAGTGTGAGGGCAGAGCGAACTAAATTCCGCAAAAAATTGGGTCAGTTTTAACACTGCCTGTCAATGGCATCGAAAACGTATTCTCACGCCAAGCTCAGCCTATCATAAAAATAGTGTATGTTAACACTCTACTACTGAATTCCACGACCGCGCAAGCGCGCAGCGCGACTGCGAACCTTACTTCAAACATGAAAAGCATCCACATCAAACGCATCGTTCTCGGTTTGTTATTGACCCTGCTGTCGGGATACCTGCTGGTATCGTACGGCGCGATGCCGGTATTCTGGCGCGTGTTCGAGCATCGTCATCCGGCTTTCGAGCAAGAGGTCAAGCATGCGTTTACCAAGCTCGGCATTCCCGGCGATCCGATCAATATCGCTTTCATCGGCAGCGAAGAGGATTTGCATAAGGCCTTGATTTCCTCGCACTGGTTTCCGGCCGATCCGATCACGCTGCGCAGTTCGGCGCGCATCGTCGCCGATAGCGTAATGCACCGCGCGTATGACGACGCGCCGGTCAGCGACTTGTTCGTCTGGGGACGCAAGCAGGATGTCGCTTTCGAGCAGCCGGTCGGCGGCGATCCGCGCCAGCGGCATCATGTGCGCTTCTGGCGCTCGGAACAGGTGGACGAGCGGGGCAGGCCGCTCTGGCTGGGGGCGGCTACCTTCGATACCAAGGCCGGACTGAGTCATCTGACCGGGCAGGTTACCCATCATATCGATGCCGATGTGGATCGGGAGCGCGATAAGCTGGTGGGCGACTTGCAGAAATACGACGGCGTGCATGTCGATTGGACCGATCCGTTCCAGGACGCGAAGAAGGGCAAGAACGGCGGCGGCGACCCGTATTTTACCGATGGCCGTTTGCCGGTGCTGGCGATCGACAAGTGAGCGTCGAAATGAGTGCAGCGACGATTTTCGTTTTGTGGCAGCATATGTCAGGCTTCTAGGATGGATCGCTAATACGTCGTGTCGGCATCACGCTTGAATGGAGACTGCATCGTGGAAAAATCGAAGTCTGCAAACTGTTTGCCGGAGCATTTTTCGGATTTGGCTGTGCCGCGCCGCAAGTTCTTTTTTCGCGGCGGCCTGTTCACGATGGGGGCGTTGACGGCGGCTGCGCTGGCTCCTTCGGCGGCGCTGGCGAAGACGGTGTCGCGTTCGAGCGCCGACGATGTCGCCATCCTCAATACGGCGCTTGCGCTGGAATTCCAGGCGATCGCCGCCTACCAGGTTGGCGCGGAATCGAAATTGCTGCAAAAGCCGGTGCTGGATCTGGCGCTGCAATTTCAAGGGCATCATACGGCCCATGCGGACGCGCTGTCGATCACTATCGAGAAAATCGGCGGCATAGCGGCCACGACCAAGACGCTTGCCGAGTATGCATTTCCGGTGGAGCAGTTGAAGTCGCAGGCGGATGTCTTGCGTTTCGCGGCGGGGCTGGAGAAGGGCGCGGCGAGCACCTATTTGAAATCCTTGAGCAGCTTCCACAACAAACAGTTGATCAAGGGCGCCGGCAGCATCCTCGGCGACGAAACCATGCATTGGGCAATCTTGTTGAATGCATTGGGCGAAGACCCGGTTCCGCTTGCATTTATCTCCTGAGTGCCTCGGCGGCTATCAGCGTCGATGCGCCGTTACTGAAGCTCCCTCAATACCCTCGAAACGGAGTTCGCATGGAACTTGAAGACCCTCGGCGTCGCCTGTTGATCAACGCACTTTCGGTGGGCGCGGGTTCGCTCTTGCTCAATCCCGGTTCCGCGTGGGCCGATGCGGTCTATGCCGATCCGCCGGTGCAATTGCCGCCGGGGCAGTCGATCTACCGCATTCGCGGAGAATTATTCGTCAACGGCCAGCCTGCCGACCTCGACACGCGCATCGGCCCGAATGACGAAATACACACCGGCAAGAATAGCGAAGCCATCTTCGTGGTGGGCGGCCATTCGATGATGTTGCGGCAAAATAGCAAGCTTGCGCTCAAGGGGGCGGAGACCGAGGTCGGCGCGTTCATCGTGTCGGCGCTGCGTTTGATCACGGGGAAATTGATGGCGGTGTCGCGCGACCAGCGCTATTCGCTGCGCACGCCGACGGCGACCATCGGCATTCGCGGCACGGGAATCTATGCGGAAGCGGAGCCCGACCTGACGTATTTCTGCACCTGCTACGGCAAATCCAATATCTTTGCGCGCAACGACCCGTTGAGTCAGGATACCGTGGTATCGACCCACCACAATCGTCCGTTGTTTATCGCCGGCAAGGGCAAAGCGGGAAAACATATCCGGCACGCCGGTTACCGCGACCATACCGACGAAGAACTGCTGTTGATCGAAACCATCGTCGGGCGCACCACGCCGTTCAAGGTGCCGTACGACGGTCCCAATCCCTACCTGGCTAAATGAGTCAATGCGTGCAGGCTAGGCTGGCATCGCGCCAATCAAATCATGGGCGCGATGGCCCTTGATGCGCAATACCATGACAGCGGCGACGAGGCAGGCGGCGCCCATCAGCATCGACGACAGGTTATAGCTGCCGAGGCTGTTGCGCAGGTAGCCGGCCAGCATGGTGGCGCTGGCGGCGCCCAACTGGTGGCCGGCGACGATCCAGCCGAACACGATCGGCGCGGCCAGCTTGCCGAACACGTCGTTGGCCAGGCGCACCGTGGGTGGCACGGTGGCGATCCAATCCAGCCCGTAAATGACGGCGAATATCGGCAAGCCGTAATACGCCAGGCCGAACGCGTGCGGCAGAAAAATCAGCGCAATGCCGCGCAAGCCGTAGTACCAGAACAGCAGCACGCGCGCGTTGAAGCGATCCGACAGCCAGCCGGAGAGGGTGGTGCCGATCAGGTCGAGCATGCCCATCGTGGCCAGGATGCTGGCGCCGCCGACGGCCAGAATGCCGAAGTCGCCGCACATGGCGATGAAATGCGAGCCGATATAGCCGTTGGTGCTCATGCCGCAAATAAAGAAGCTGAAAAACAGCAGCCAGAAATCGCGGATGCGCATCGCTTTGCCCAGCGCGGCAAAGGCGATGGTCAACGGATTCTTGGTTTCGACACGCGCTTCCGCCTGTATCGGCGCGCTGCTGCCGTAGGTGCGCAAGCCGATGTCTTGCGGGCGTTCCGGCAGCAGCAGCGCCACCAGCGGGACTGCCAGAGCGGCAATGGCCGACACCATGAAGGCCACGGCGCGCCAACCAACGTGGTCGACCATGTAGGCCATCAAGGGCAAGAACACCATCTGCCCGGTGGCGGCGCTGGCCGTCAACAAGCCCATCGCCAGGCCGCGCCGGGCCTCGAACCAGCGGCCGACGATGGTCGCCGCCAAGGTGTTGGCGGCCACGCCGCTGCCGGCTCCGACCAGGACGCCCCAGGCCAGCATCATGTGCCACGGCATGCTCATCAAGGTGCTGGCGAAGGTGCCTATGGCCAGCAGCGCCAGTGCGCCCAGCACCATCGGACGGATGCCGTAGCGTTGCATGGCTGCCGCCGAAAACGGCCCGATCAAGCCATACAGCGCGATATTGAGGGAAATCACCATCGAGATGGTGGTGCGGCTCCAGCCGAATTCGTGTTCGAGCGGCAGAATCAGCACCGATGGCGTCGCGCGGATGCCGGCCGCCGCCAGCAGCACCAGAAAAATGACGGCAACGACGATCCATGCGTAGTTGATGCGGGTGCGCGACATGATGCCGCGAACGAGCCGGTTCATGTTGGGGACTCTTCCAATTGACGGTTGGCCTGGTCGACTGCCGCGACCAGGTTTGTGTGAGCCTGCTCACCCAGGGTGGCATCGATTTCGTCTTGCGCGGCGCGCCAATGAGGCAGCGCGCTTTGCCATTTGCGCCGTCCTTGCTCGGTCAATTGCAGGCCGAACGAACGCTTGTCGAGCAGCATTTCCAGCGGCAGGTCGACGGTTTCGATCCAGCCGGCGGCAATCAGCGGCTTCAGGCTGCGGCTCATGGTGCTGCGATCCATGCCCATGTAGGTCGCCAGAGGAATTACGCCCAGCGGGCCGTATTTGCCGATGCGCGCCAACAGCGAATATTGGCTGACCGTGATTTGGTCGGCCAGCAAGTGACGGTCATAAATCCCGGTGATCTTGCGCGTGAGTTGCCGCAGCTTGGAACAAGTACATTGGCTCGTCATTTCCATTCGGATCATTCCTTTGTATGCATATACATCGATGTATATGCATACTAGATGAATGGCGGCCCAATGTCAAGTCTTGATCCTCTTGTCATTTGCTGCGCGTGCGATGGCGCGCAAGACGCCGGAAAATCTAAAACTCTTCCCAGTCGTCGGCCTTGGCCGGTGCGCCGTTGGCAATGCGTCTGGCTGGCGCGGGCGCAGGAACCTTGGGGGCGACCCTGGGCGGAGTCGGTTTCTGTGCAGCGGGGGAGCCGCGACTCGCTGCCGCTTTGGCGGCAGTGGGCCTGACGTAGGAGGTATTGAGCTTGAAGACGCTGACCACTTGCGCCAGGTTGTTGGCCTGATCCTGCAACGATGCGGTCGCCGCCGCCGCTTCTTCGACCAACGCGGCATTTTGCTGCGTGGTGTCGTCCATCTGCATGATGGCTTGATTGATTTGTTCGATGCCGGCGCTTTGCTCGTGACTGGCGGAGGTAATCTCGGCGATGATGTGAGTGACGTGTTGAATGCTGTCGACAATCTCGTCCATGGTCGCGCCGGCTTGATCCACCAGCCGGGTGCCGCTTTCGACGCGGCCGACCGAATCGTCGATGAGCACCTTGATTTCCTTGGCGGCGTTGGCCGAGCGCTGCGCCAGGCTGCGCACTTCGGTCGCCACCACGGCAAATCCCCGGCCCTGCTCGCCCGCGCGTGCCGCTTCAACGGCGGCGTTCAACGCCAGGATATTGGTCTGGAAAGCGATGCCGTCGATGACGCCGATGATATCGACGATTTTCTTCGACGATACATTGATGGAGGACATCGTTTCCACCACTTGCGAAACCACTGTTTTGCCTTTGACGGCAACCTCGGATGCCGACACCGCCAACTTGTTGGCCTCGACCGCATGGTCGGCATTCTGTTTGACGGTGGCGGTCAATTCTTCCATTGAGGACGCGGTTTCTTCCAGCGCGCTCGCTTGCGATTCGGTGCGCGCCGACAAATCCATGTTGCCGGACGCGATTTCGCCGGAAGCGGTGTTGATAACCTCGGCGTCGCTGCGCACTTCACCGACGATGCGCATCAGGTAATCGTTCATTTCACGCAAGGCGTGCAGCAGAAGTCCTGGTTCGTCGTTCGCTTGGTGCGCATCAATTTTGCTGGTCAGATCGCCTGCGGCGACAGTCTTGGCAACCTTCACCGCTTCGTTCAACGGGCGGGTGATGCTGCGCGCCATATAAATGCTAAAAGCGATCAGTACGGCATTGAGAAAAAATCCGCCAATGGAAAACTTGATGAACTGATCCCAGAACGTCTTATCCACCGAGTCGGTGTAAATGCCGGAGCCGATCACCCAGCCCCAGGGGGCAAAGCCTTTCACGTAGGATATCTTGGGCATCGGCGAACTTTCGCCCGGTTTGGGCCACGCGTATGCAAGGGAGCCTTCGCCCTTGGCTTTGACGATGTCGACCATTTCGACGAATATGCGATTGCCGTTTGGATCCTTGGTGCTCGTCAGGTCGGTATTGTCGAGTTCGGGATTGGTCGGATGCATGACCATGCGCGCGGCCATGTCGTTGACCCAAAAATATTCGTTGTTGTCATATCGCAGCGCCTTGAGCGTCGCCAACGCACTTTGCTTGGCCTGGTCTTCCGGCACGCTGCCGTTGACCGCGAGATCGTGAAAATGCGCGACGATCCCGTAGGCGGTTTGGATCTCGGCGCGCACGTTTTCCTGTTTCTCGTCCAGGATCAATTGACGCTCCAAGACCAGGCACGCAATGGTGACGCCGATGATGCTCGCCACGGTCCAGCCCGCCTGCAGCCAAAGCTTCTTGGTGAGGCTCAATGAAAAAACCTTATGCATGATGGTCCCCGCTTTATTGTTTGTTATATAGAAGAGGCCGGCTGCGGCTTCCAGGTTCGAGAATTATACCCGCAGATATAAATTACTTCCCGCGCGGCTTCCATTGTGGTAGGGCAATCGCATGAAGGCCGTCCCTTCGGTTCGTTTCGATTTACTCCCCCGACCCGAATTTGAAGAGAGGTATCCCCTCTCCCGCCTGCGGGAGAGGGGAGAACCCACCTTCATGCGATTACCCTCTTCATTGTGGTTGCCGCGTTCGCGCAAAACATTGTTCTGTATCAAATTCTATCGGCGGGGCGCAGAAATCAGGGGGCAGCTTGCCTTCCTGCACGCCGGCAAGCGGGACTATTTGATGCAAACAGCCCGAATTTGCTTGATATCGGTGATGCCGGACAAGACTTTTTCGATGCCGTCCATTTTCAGGGTCAGCATGCCGTCTTCCAGCGCGCAGGCGAGCAGTTGTGCCACGCGCGCGTGCTCCTGCAGCAGCTTCTTGGCGTTGTCGGTGCCGACCATCAGTTCGTGCAAGCCGACCCGCCCTTTGTAGCCGCTGTTGCATTGATCGCAGCCGACCGCGCGGTACAGCTTGAACTTGCCGTTGTCGTCGGCATAGTGCTCGGTCCAGGTAGTCAATACCCGCTGGTAGCCTTCCTTGGCGTCCTTGATGAACTCCTTGGTGTTCATCAATTCCAGGCAATATTCTTCCAGCAATTGCTTGACCTCTTGCGCCGACGGTTCATAGGCGACTTTGCAGTTGGAGCACAGGCGCTTGGCCAGACGTTGCGCCAGAATCCCGAGCAACGCGTCGGCGAAGTTGAACGGATCCATGCCCATGTCGAGCAGGCGCACGATGGATTCCGGCGCGCTGTTGGTATGCAGCGTGGCGAACACCAGGTGGCCTGTCAGCGACGCCTCGATGCCCATGCCGACCGTTTCCTTGTCGCGCATTTCGCCGACCATGATGATGTCGGGGTCGGCGCGCAGGAAAGCGCGCATGGCGGTGGCGAAATCGAGTCCGCTCTTGCGGTTGACCTGCACCTGCCGCAGCCCCTTCTGCGTGATTTCGACCGGGTCTTCGGCGGTCCAGATCTTGGTGTCGGGCTTGTTGAGATAGCTCAGCACCGAATGCAGGGTCGTGGTCTTGCCCGAGCCAGTCGGGCCGCAGACGAAAAACAAGCCATAGGGTTTGCTGATGACGCTCTTCAAGCGTTCCAGGTTATGCGGCAATACCCCTAGTTTATCAAGGGGTATCGGTTCGCCGGCGGCCAGGATACGCATGACGATATCTTCGACGCCGCCGGCCGACGGAATCGTGGCGACCCGCAATTCGATGTCCAACGGGCCGTACTTCTTGAACTTGATCTTGCCATCCTGCGGTTTGCGGCGCTCTGAAATGTCCAGGTCGCACATGATCTTGATGCGTGCCGCCAGCGCGGCGCGATAGCTGGCCGGGATTTCGATGTAGTTTTCCAGCGCGCCGTCCTTGCGGAAGCGGATCAGGGTTTTTTCCTTGCCGGGACGCGGTTCGATATGGATATCGGACGCGCCTTGCTTGTACGCATCGACGATGATCTTGTTGACCAGCTTGACCAGTTCGTTGTCGGTAGCGGCGGAAAGGTCGGTGGCCGACAATTCGTTGCCTTCGTCGTCGTCGCCATCCATGCCCGACAACAGCTCGCCGACCGAGGCCGAGTCACCGCCGGCGCCAAAGAAGTCGCCGGCGGTTTGAATGAATTCGCTATGCGTGGTGACCCGAAAAACCAGCTTGGCCTTGGGGAAAATATTATTGATGACGCGCGCGCTTTTGACTTGTTCGGGATCGATGGCCAGGATCACCAAGCCTTCCTTGCCTTCCTCGATCGGCATCCACTGATTCTGTTCGACATATTGCCGCTTCAGGTTTTTCAGCAAATCGACCGGCTTGATGCGATCTTGGCGATATGGCTCGTAGGGCACGCCGAAGAATTTCGACAGAGCCTGGCCGATGATCGGCAACTTGACCTTGAATTGGCTGACCAGGATCTCTTCGACGTTGACCTCGCCTTCCCTTGCCAGGCGCGTAGCCGTTTCCAGTTCATGCGGCGAGAGGGTGGCTTCGGTGACCAGCGCGTCGTACTTGGTGCGCGCGGCGACGGTTGGCTTGCTGCGTTGCGTAAAGGCAATGGCGAGCGTCACGCACAGCTCTTTCACGCCTTCTTCGTCGGTGGCAGCAAAAGGCCCGCCGCGCAGGTTGTTGATCAGCTGGACCACACCCAGCAATTCGCCGTTGCCGGCGTCGACGATGGGGGCGACCAGCATTTCCTTGGTGCGGTAGCCGGTGCGCTGATCGACGCCGCGCTGGAAGTGCATTTCCGGCGAGTGCGACTTCAACTCGGCGGCGTCATAGACATCGCGAATGCCGATCGTGCGCTTGGTCATCGCGACGTAGCCGGCCACGCTTTGATTCGAGATCGGCAGTTTCAGGTCGGAAAACGAATTCAACCCGGTCTTGACCTTGGAAACGATGGCACTCTTGTCTTCGCTTAACGCGTAAATTGTCAAACGATCGGAATGGAATAAGTTGCAAATATCCTGCGACAGCCCGAGCATGATTTCGTCGATATTGTCGGTCGCATGGATTTTATTCGTGACGGTTTGCAGCTTTTTTGAAAAACTGAGCCGACTGTCGACATCCGCCGCCGTTGGCGTGCCGTGTTGAGTGGGGACAACGGAACTCATTTGTTTGCATCCATAAGATACCGCCTTATTCTAACGGGCATTACTAAAAATCTATTGCGCAGCCTGCGCGGTCTGACCATCTTGGTTCGATGTGCTTTAGTTTTAAAAATGTAACACGGAAGCGGCAAAAATTCAGATTTGTTTATCGAATAATAGTGGAAGAATGGAAGACGAGCGGCATGCTGGAGCCGCGCGGCAACGGCATGGCTCTTCACACGGCTCCCTGGTTCTCGGCGTTGCAAATCTGTAAGAGACTGAGTATCGCAAAAAGCTTAAAGTTGCCTAATGCACCAAATCTGGACTACCATACAATCGATAATATAGCGGCGACATGGTCGTCGACCTTTCAGGAGGCGGAGCATGGCATCATCATCGACCAATTGCGCGACGTTCACGGGTTCCATGCGATGAACCTTCAGGTTCTAGGATGCGCGGGGGGAATCGGCGGGCGCGAGCGGCTGACCACCTGCCTTCTGCTGGACGACGACATTCTTTTGGATGCCGGCACTGGGCTTGCGTCTTTGGACATGGAGCAATTGGTCAAGATCGAGCACGTTTTTTTGTCGCATAGCCATCTCGATCATATTGCCGGATTGGCCTTGCTGGCCGACGCGATCCTGGGCAAGAAGGTGGGGCCGGTGACGATCCATGCGACCGACAAGGTCATGGCAACGCTGAAGAGCCATTTTTTCAATTGGCTGATCTGGCCCGATTTCGCCACCATCCCAAGCGCCGGGAATTCGGTTTTGCGCTGGGAAACCGTGCAACATGGCGTCGCCATCGACTTGGGCGGGCGCTCGATTGTCGCCAATCCGGTCAATCATTCCGTCGACGCTACCAGTTATTTGGTGCGCGAACGCGGCGCCGCCTTCCTGTTTACCGGCGATATGTCGACCACGCCGGCGTTGTGGGAAAAAATGAAGAGCGAAACGACGCTCGCCAAGGTGATCGTCGACTGCTCGTTTACCGACGCCGATTCCGAACTGGCGGCGGTGTCGGGGCACTATTGCCCGCGCACGTTGCAAGACGACATTCAATTCATGCCGAAGTCGACCGAGTTTTTGATTTATCATCTGAAACCGGGGCAGGAAGAAATCATCATGCAGGAATTGAAAAGCAATGCGAAAGGGCGCTCGTTCGAAGCGCTTCGGTGCGGCGATCGGTTTGTCTTTTGATGTTTTTCGGGCTGTGGTTTCGAGATTATGCCGGCTGGCACGGCGATTTCTGAAGTCTTGAAGCCGGACTTGCCCTGTGTCGCTGCATTGCAGCATAATGAACTCAAATGGGAAAAGCTATTGAGGCCGATCGATTACGATTGAGTGCGGACGGATATGATGGAAGCCAACTATGCGGAGATCGTGCAAAGACTCGATCAACTCACCGAGTTGAGCGTCGAGCTATCCAGCAATCACGACATTCCCTTGTTGCTGGAGCGCATCCTGAAGGCGGCCAAGAGCATGACGCATGCCGATGGCGGCACGCTATATAGCGTCAGCGCGGACAAAAAAAGCCTTTGCTTCAACATTTCATTCAACGATTCGCTCGGCCTGTACCAAGGCGGCACCAGCGGACGTCCAGTCAATATCCCGAATATCCCGCTGGTCGACGAAAACGGCGCGAAAAATCTCTCTGCCGTCGCCGCATTTGCCGCCAATACCGGCCAATCGCTGAATTTTCAAGACGTCTACAAGGTCGACGTGTTCAACTTTTCCGGCATGCGGAAATTCGACGAGAAGTTTCATTACCTTTCGCAATCGTTGCTCACCGTGCCGATGCAAGACCACGAAGGGGAATTGATCGGCGTGCTGCAATTGATCAACGCCATCGATCCCGAAAGCGGCCAGACCCGCGCGTTTTCCGTGACCGATCAGCGCTTTATCGAAGCCCTGGCGTCGCAGGCGGCAATTGCCGTGACCACCCAGGAATTGATCTCCCGCCTGGAAAACCTGTTTGAATCCTTCGTCAACTTGATCAATATCGGCATCGACGAGAAATCGCCGAACACCGGGCGGCATTGCCAGCACGTGCCGGAACTGACGATGATGCTGGCCGAGGCCGTGCATGAAACCAAGACCGGACCCTTGGCCGATTTCAAGATGAGCGAACGCGACCGCCGCGAACTGTGGGTGGCGGGATTGCTGCACGATTGCGGAAAGATCACGACGCCGGTCCATGTGGTTGAAAAGTCGACCAAGCTGCAGACGATTTACGACCGCATCCACCAAATCGACACGCGCTTCGAGGTCTTGAAGCGCGATGCCGAGATTGGCGCATTGAAAGACAAGCTGGCCGCCGGCGGCGACCCGGCACGGTTGGCGGAAATCGACGCCCGCCTGGCAAGCGCGTTGGCGCGGCTGGACGACGAGCGCGAATTCCTGCGCAAGGCCAACATCGGCAGCGAAGGCATGAAGCCGGAAGACCAGCAGCGGGTGCAAGAGATTGGCCGCTACCGCTGGGTCGGCGTGGATGGCCGCGAGCAGGATTTTCTCGATGCGGACGAACTCAATAATCTGACCATCCGGGCCGGCACCCTGACCCAGGAAGAGCGGCAGATCATCAATAATCACATCTCGGTAACGATCCGCATGCTCGAATCGCTGCCCTGGCCGAAGCACTTGCAACGGGTGCCCGAATATGCCGGCGGGCATCACGAAAAGATGGACGGCACCGGCTATCCGCGTGGCTTGCGCGCCGACCAGATGTCGATCCAGGCGCGCATGATGGCCATCGCCGACATCTTCGAGGCGTTGACCGCCAAGGATCGGCCCTACAAGGTCGGGAAAACGCTGAGCGAGTCGCTGCGCATCCTGGGCGGTTTCCGCCTGCGCAATCATATCGACCCGGATTTGTTCGACGTCTTTGTGCGCAACAAGGTCTATCGGGTCTACGCCGAGCGTTTCATGGACCCGGCGCAGATCGACGTGGTCGACGAAAGCAAGATTCCGGGGTATGTGCCGTAGTTGGGGGAAGGGCGCGTAATCTAAAATATCAAGATAAATCACTGGAGAAAATTTGCAAAAACTGCTTTCCATCCACGGGCGCTGGGTCATCGGGTTGATCGTCTTGCTGCTCGCTTGCGCGCAAGCCGGCGACATCGTTTCCAGCAATATCATCGACCGACTCGACATATTCTTTTACGATTTGCGCGTCCGGGTGCAGCAGCCGAAACTGGACCCGCGCATTGTTATTGTCGATATCGACGAAAAGAGTCTGGTCGAGGTCGGGCGTTGGCCGTGGAGCCGCAACGTCATGGCCGACCTGGTCACGCATTTGACCGACCATTACCAAGTCAAGGCGGCGGGGTTCGACGTGCAATTTTCCGAGCCGGATATCAGCTCCGGCTATACCACGCTGGAGGCCTTGGCCAAGACCGACTTGAAGGATGTGCCCTCCTTCGAGACCAAGTTGCAAGAACTCAAGCCGCAGCTCGATTACGACCAGCGCTTTGCCAACGCATTGAAAGGCAAGCCGGTGGTGTTGGGGTATTTCATCTCGGAAAAACAAAAGAAGGGAGCGTTGCCCGCACCCGCATTCACTTCTGCCGATCTGGGCGGACGATACTTGCGTGCGATTACCGCCACCGGCTACGAAGCGAACATCCCGGTCCTTCAGAATGCCGCGCGGGCCGGCGGTTTTTTCAATGCCGACCTCGACCCCGACGGCACCTTGCGTTCGTCGCCGCTGATTCAGCAATTCGGCGACAATTATTACGAGTCGCTCGGCTTGGCGACCGCGCGCGTCGCCTTGGGCGCGACAGCAATGCGGCCGCACTTTTTGAAGAAGACGAAGTACAACTACGGGGTGCTCGATGCGTTGATACTGAACAGCCAGCCGAATGAAAAGGTCATTCCGGTCGAAGATCAGATGCGGGTGCAAATCGACTTTCACGGCACCGGCGGCCCGACTGGCGGCGGCTTCCGATATGTTTCGGCGACCGACGTCTTGCACGATCGCATCCCGTTCGACGAATTGGCGCAGCGTATCGTGGTGGTCGGAACCACAGCAGCAGGCTTGAACGATTTGCGGGCCGCGCCGATGAACGCCGAATTTCCCGGTGTGGAGGCGCATGCCGACATCATCGCCTCGATACTGGATGGGCAATTCAAGCAAAAACCCGATTACAGCATCGGCTTTAACCTGGTCCAAGTGCTGTTGATCGGCGTCGTGTTGATCGCTGCCCTGTCGTTGTTGAAGCCGCTGCCATCGATCCTGTTTGCATTGGCATTGTCGGCAGCGGCAATCTGGTTCAATTTCTGGATTTACCGGGCCTACGACCTGGTGTTGCCGCTGGCGACCGCGCTGCTTTTGATCGTGACCTTGTTCATGATTAACGTTGCCTGGGGCTATTGGTTCGAATTCCGCAAAGGCCGGGCGATGACCAATTTGTTCGGCGAATACGTCGCGCCGGAATTGGTGGAAGTGATGGCCGAAGACCCGGAAAATTACAACATGGAGGGCGACAAGCGCGAACTCACCATCATGTTTGCCGATGTGCGCGGCTTCACCACCATTTCCGAAAGCCTGGAAGCGAACGATTTGCGCGAATTCATCAACCTCTATCTGACCGCCATGTCGGAAGACGTGCGCGGCAATCGCGGCACGCTCGACAAGTATATCGGCGACTGCGTGATGTCGTTCTGGGGCGCGCCGGTGGCGTTGCCGGATCACGCGGCGCGCGGCGTTGCCACGGCGCTGAAGATGCAAGAGTCGGCGGCCAAGCTGGATGCCGAATTCAGCGCGCGCGGCTGGCCCTCGCTCAAGATCGGCATCGGTTTGAATACCGGCGAAGTGCGGGTCGGCGACATGGGCTCGAAAATCCGCAAGGCGTATACCGTGATGGGCGATCCGGTCAACCTGGCTTCGCGCCTGGAAGGCATCACCAAGCAATACGGCGTCGGCATCGTGGTCGGCGAAGCGACCAGGCGCGCGGCGCCCGAATTCGCGTACCGCGAGTTGGATCGCGTCGTGGTCAAGGGCAAGAACGAGGCCGTGGCGATTTTCCAGCCGGTCGGACTCGAGCGCGAGCTCGATTCCGCCACCCGCGCAGAACTGGCGCGCTGGCATAACGCGCTGGAATTATTCCGCGCGCAGCGATGGGATGCTGCCGGGTCGATCATCCGCGAGCTGCACATCAAGTATCCAGAGCGCTACCTGTATGAGCGCTACCTCGAAGACATCGAAACCTACCGCTCCAATCCACCCGGCCCCGACTGGAACGGGGTGACCACTTACAAGACCAAGTAAGTAGGCATAAGGCCGCGTCGTAGGCTGGGATGAAATCCCAGCAATCCGACTGTTGTGCCACCAAATTTGCTGGGATTTCATCCCAGCCTACCCCCACTTTTCTTTGCGAATTCAAACACTTAGAGCTTAGGTAAGTGCCATTCCGGTCGGGGGAGTAAATCGAAACGAGCGGGAGAAATAATTTTCATGCGATTGCCCGTGCGCCCTGCGCGGTCGCCAACCAGGTTTTCCATTTTGCGCTATGCTGCAAATCCGATTCACCTTATTCAAGAGAAAGGATTTACATGAAATCGCATTTTTCACTCATAAGGGCGGCCAAATTTGCGTTTGCTGCAGCATTGTCCGTTTTGGCGTTCTCGGCAGGTCTGGCCGGCGCGGCGGAATCGAAAGTAACGTTGACCGGCGCGGAGGAAACGCCGCCGGTCAAGACCACGGCAAGCGCCGTCGCCACCATCACCGTCAACGCCGACAAGTCGGTCAGCGGCAGCGTCACCACGAAAGGCTTGGTCGGCGGCACCGTTGCCCACATCCACCTTGGCGCCGCAGGGCAAAAAGGCGGGCCGATCATTACCCTGGACAAGAGCGGCGAGAATACCTGGGTGGTGCCGGCAGGGGCAAAATTTACCGATGAGCAATATGCCGCCTACCAGGCCGGCAATCTGTACATCAACGTCCATTCCGACGCCAACAAGGCGGGGGAGATTCGCGGACAGATCAAACCCTGATTTTTTTATAAAGCCACACGGGAAAGGTCGCGGCGGCCCCGCAATCTTTCCCGCTTTTTCCCAGGAGTATCACCATGAAACGAATTCTCATCGCCTCCATCCTGGCAGGGGCGATCGCCGTGCCGGCCGCCGCCGCGTTGAACGAGGGCGACGCTGCGCCGGATTTCACCACCCAGGCATCGCTGGCCGGCAAGGCGTTTAATTTTTCCTTGAAAGACGCATTGAAGACGGGGCCAGTGGTTGTCTATTTTTATCCATCGGCGTTTACCGGCGGCTGCAACTTGCAGGCGCATACTTTCGCCGTCAACCACGATAAATTCGTCGCCGCCGGCGCCACCGTCGTCGGCGTGTCGCTCGACAACATCGCGCGCCTCAACGACTTTTCCGCCGACCCCAATTATTGCGCCGGCAAGCTGCCGGTCGCGTCTGACGCCGACGGCAAGATCACCAAGTCGTACGACTTGAAAGTGCGCGACGCATCGGCGGGCGCCAAGGATACGCGCGGCGTGGAAATCGGCCACGGCTTCGCCGAACGCACCACCTTCATCGTCACGCCCAACGGCAAGATTACTGCCACCATAGGCGGATTGACGCCGGAACAAAATGTCGAAAAGGCGCTGGAAAAGGTGCAGCAACTGGCGGCTGCAAAGTAGGGCCGTCGCCGATCCAGGATAGTCGTCTCTTCCGACTTTCAGTTGCGCCTCTCGCCAGTGTTTTCATCGGGCCGGCGGGAGTGCTTTCATTCTGTCGGCACGAACCGTGCCATTTGCAAGAGAGAGTTGACCCCGATCACGCCGCATTCGGCATTCAATGCTGAGAAAACAGATCGCGCAGTTTGCACAGCGTAGTGGTGATATCGAAGCGCGTCTCCGGCAGCGCTTCGCCGCTCAGGATTTTCCGCAGCGCCGCGACGGGATCGGTCTCGCCGGTCAACAACACTTGCGCTCCCCATTTCGCCATGTGGCGCAGATAACCGTCGCCGGCGCTGGCGGCGACAATGATCTCGACCCCGTGCAGAGGGTGCGGGCCGTCGTCCTGGAAGTGATGCGGCAATTGCTCCTTGGAGAGTTCGATGCGCGCCGGTTCCGGTATCGATTGACCGGGTTGGCAGTCGAACACCAGCCAGTCGCGGGTTTGACCGGCGTGGCCGGAGACTTTGGTCCAGTTATCCTTGGTGGCGATGGCGATTTTCATGGGTAGTTGTCGATAAGCGGATGAGAATTCAGTGGAGGAACTCGCCGATGTCTTGCCAATACGCGTCCGATCCCAGGATGGTATTGTGCGTGCTCATCGGCACCGTGCGGCGCAACGGCGTCGACTTCTTGAATGCGGCAATCAGCGCCTCGGTGCGTTCGTGCGGGATCACGTCGTCGCTGGCGGCGACGATAATCATGGTCGGAATTGCAATCGACGCCGCGCGCGCATCCGAGGCAAACTTGTCGCGCAGCAGCAGCGACACCGGAAAATACGGGAATTGCTTCTTTGCGACGGCTTCGATGCTGTCGTACGGCGTGGTCAATACCAGCTTTTTCACTTCGCGGCTGGTTTCGAGGTAGACCGCGACGCCGCTGCCCAAACTCCTGCCGATGAGGGAAATATCGTTGTGCCGGGCGCGCACGAAATCGTAGACGGCGAGCGCATCCTTGAACAATCCCGCTTCGCTCGGCAGGCCGGTGCTGCCGCCGTAGCCGCGATAATTGACCAGGTAGATCGTGCTATGCGGGAAGTGCCTGGAAAATTCCGGGATGACCTCGGCCACGTCTTCCGCATTGCCGCCGAAGTAGATGATGGCATTGCCGTCGGGCGGCCCCACTTGCCAGATGCGCAAGGTTTCGCCATCGCTGGGCAGCGCGATTTTTTCGGCGCCGGCGGTGTAGACTTGCGGCGTCGGTGCATACAGCATCTTGCGCTGGTTAAAGTAAAGATAAGCACAAGCGCCGACGTAGAGGACTATAACGAGTGACAGGTAAGGCATGAGTCGCTTTTTCATGATCGAGGAATCAGCTTTGGCGGCGCCGGACTGTGGTTCAGTGTACGCTAACTTACCTTCGCCGCGCCAGCAAGCGTGCCGCAACGACCCCGCCTGCCAAGCCGAACAAATGGCCTTGCCAGGAAATGCCGATCTGTCCCGGCAAGACGCCCCAGATCAGACCACCGTAGGCGAAGGCGACCGCAATCGACAGCAACACCGAGACGATGCTGCGCTCGAAATAGCCGCGCGACATCAGGAAGCCGAGGTAGCCGAATATCACGCCGGATGCGCCGACATGCACCGTGTAGGCGGGCGCGATCAACCAAGTGCCGAGGCCGCCGATCAGCGCCGCGATGGCCGACACCCAGTAGAAATCGCTAATGCGCCGCAACATCACAAACCAGCCTAGCGTGACGAACGGCACGGTGTTGGCGATCAGGTGGGCGAAGCTGACGTGCAGAAAGGGCGCGCACAGGATGCCGCGCAAGCCGGGAATCGTGCGCGGCACGATGCCGTAGCGGTCGAGGTCGCCGCCGTCCAGGAAATTCACGCATTCGATGGCCCACATCGCCGCGACGAGGAAGGCGAGCAAGGCGATTTGCTGCTTGAAGGTGCGTAGCGCCGGTGCGGATGGAATGGAGCTCATGGAGTAAACGGGATGATTGGAGGTTGACGGGGCGATGGTCGAATTATTCGTCCGATTATTCGTCCGATTATTGGTTGGTTATTACTCGTTTGCCATCATAACCCATCGCGCAGGTCAAAATATTCGCCTCATCGGCAAAAAGGCTGCGTAAAATGGTATTAATAAGTCCTTGGGACAAGCTCTTGATGAAGGATATGGTATGTCAGACGATCCAGTTGCGGCTGCTCATAAAGATCAGCGCAAGTCGACCCGGAAGTTATTATTCAGCCACGCGATTTTCGTGTCGGAAAATTTGCGCTTGAAGTCCGCCATCACCATCGATATTTCGACCGGCGGCCTCAGTCTCACCGTGCCGGAGGAACTGAAAATCGGTCAGGCATGCGCGATTTCGTTCGACGTTCCGGGTCAGCAGAGCATGCAAAGAACCTTGATTCGCGGGACGGTCGCTTCCTGCGTGGCCAAGGAGGCGGGAGGTTTCCGCGTCGGCGTGCATTATGCCGAGCCCGACCCGATCAGCAAGCAGTTGATCCAGGCGGCGGTGGAGAAATACCTGGAAGACGCGCACTGAGAAGCTAGCGTTCGATATTGTAGTCGATCGTCACCACCACCCGCGCCGTCTTGTCGGGCGTGCTTTTGTCGTAGGCACCGCCGTAATCCGCGCTGTCGACTGAAGAGCCGGCGGCGAGAATATAAAATGCGCCTTGCGACGCGGCGTGCATGCTACCGACCTTGGCGTTGCCATTTTTGGCGAATTCTTCGGCGCGCTTTTGCGCATTTTGGGTAGCCGCACCGATCAGCGACATCTTGATGTCTTCCAGCTTGGATACCAGATAGGATGGCGCTGCATAAAATATAGGATGGCCGGAGGCCTCGAACTCCAACGCTGCCTTGCTGGCCGCAGCGATCTTGACCAGGTCCTTGGTTGTTACGACGATCGTCTGCGTTCCGATGAAGCCTTTTTGCACCTGGCGAGGAGGGGTTTCCGGCTTGCTGTCGTCCTCCACCATGTTCGGCGCCAGGCTTTCGTCGGACGCTTTCTGTGTGCCGGGATCGAATCCTTGCTTGACCAGAAATGCGTCGAGATCGGGACGCGCCGCGCGCAGTTTTGCCAGCGTGTCGGCCAACGTCGGAGCGACGACGCGCACGCCGATAGTCCATTCTGCATAATCCGCCTGGACGGGCTTTTCGGCCAATCCTTTGACGGTGATGGTTTGTCGTCCCGAACCCAGATGGTCGGCATGCACGCCCAAGATAAATGCGGCAACCGACATCCCCAGCGCCAGCAGCACGCCTAGCACCATGATTGCGCGCGACATTTCCTTATTCATGCCGGTCCTCTTTCATTTCAACGTTGCAAAATATGCCGCGCATGGATCGACGTTGCCCGGCACGCAATTGGCGTTGCACCGCACCGGTTCCCCTCATAGAGAGCGGATAATCCAATCAGGCGAAATGTCGATTTTACAACAAGAAGTGTGCGTGGTGTTCGATGCGATGGATATTCGTCGTTCCGAACCTTCTGCCGTTTGCAGGATCATACGCGAGCCGTGTTGATACAATGGCGGTATTCACCCCTTTTTGAAAAGTTTCCATGCATCGTCATTTCCGTATCTTTATTTTGCTTGCTTTCCTGTCTGTGACAGCCCGCGCCGGTTACGACGAGGGGCAGGCCGCGTATGACAAGAAGGACTATGCGGCCGCCTTGAAGGAGTGGAAGTCCTTGGCAGAAAAGGGCAATGCGCGCGCGCAAAACAGCCTGGGCGATTTGTATGCGCTGGGGCAGGGCGTGGCCGCCGACCAGGCGCTGGCCGGGCAGTGGTACCGCAAAGCGGCAAAGCAAGGTCTGGCGGCGGGGCAATATAATCTTGGCTTGCTGGTCGAGTCGGGGCAGGGCGTCAAGCAAGACGATGCCGAGGCATTGAGCTGGTACCGCAAAGCTGCCGAGCAGGGGTATGCGAAGGCGCAAAACCGGGTCGCCACGATGTATGCGCACGGGGTCGGCGCGGCGCAGGACTACGCCCAGGCGCTGGTCTGGTATCGCAAGGCGGAGGCGCAAGGCCTGGCGGACGCCGAAGTTGGCCTGGGATTCATGTATGCAATGGGCAATGGCGTCGAGCGCGACTATGCCAAGGCGGTCGCCTTGTATCGCAAGGCTGCCGAACAAGAGCAGGCAGTGGCGGAAAACATGCTGGGCTACATGTATGCGGAAGGGCTGGGCGTGCCGCAAGACTACACGCAGGCGCTGGCGTGGCGGCGCAAGGCAGCCGACCAGGATTTGCCGCAAGCGCAGTTCGATCTCGGGACCATGTACGAAAAAGGCCTGGGCGCGAAGCTCGATTACGTGAAGGCGGTCGAGTTGTATCGGCGCGCGGCGGCGCAAGGTTTTGCGCCCGCGAAAGAGAGCCTGGAACGGTTTCAGGCGAAGTGAAAAAGAGGTTTATCCGAGTATTTTTTGTTAAACCATTTGACCACAATGCAACCCTCCGTCGTTCCCGCGCAGGCGCATTGCTGTCCGGGATAAATATGTTGACAAGGCCGAAAGGGGTTGCAGGCACTGATTTAAAGGGTTAAAACCCTGTTTGCCAACTTAAAAATCAGACCTGCAACATGTTTAGGATAACCAGATTTCAAGAATTAAT